>JBEKJP010000109.1:0-27986 GCA_050011155.1 Streptosporangiaceae bacterium | reverse complement strand
CGACGACGGACCCGGAGGCGCCCGCCTACACCCTGCGCGACCTCGCCGCCGACGCAGCGGCCCTCGCTGACGCACTCGGCGGGGGGCCCGCGCACCTCGCGGGGATCGGCGTCGGCGGGATGGTCGCCCAGGTGGCCGTGCTCGACCATCCGGGCGCGTTCTCGGCCCTCACCCTGGTCGGCACCCGCGCGGTCGCCCCTGGGCCGCCCGACGATGACCTCCCCGACCATGACCAGGCGACGATGAGCCGGCTGTTCGCGCGTCCGATGCCCGATTGGACCGACCGCGAGGCGGTGGCGGAGTTCGCTGCCGCCGGCGCGGAGATCCTCGGCGACGACCCCGTCGCCGCGCGCGCAATCGCCGCGCGCAGCTGGGACCGCACGCCCGGTACCGCACCCCCGGTCCAGCTGGCAAACCAGATAGGCCTGGTGTTTTCCAGGCTCGACTGCAAACCCCGCTGGCGCGAGCGCCTGCCCGAGATCGAGGTTCCCGCGCTCGTCGTCCACGGCCGCCGCAACCGGTTCTTCCCCGTCGGCAACGGCGAGGCGATCGCGCGCGAGATCCCCGGGGCACGACTGCTCGTCCTGGAGGAGGCCGCCACTGCGATCCCCGAGGCGGCGGTCGGCGAGGTCACCAAGGCGATGCTCACGCTCGGATAGAGGACGGCTCCCGCGGTTCAGGACTTCGGACAGGATTCTGAGCGCCTGGTCCGGCGGGGCTTGCGGGGTGAGCGGGGCGGGGACGGCGGCTCGTTCGGCATAGATCTTGTAGTAACGGGCCAGTTCGGGAGCGGGCGGGGACGGCGTGCGCCGGTGCCCGGCCGGCATCGTGACCGAGCAGAAGGCCTGGAAAAGTCCTGGCGGGGATGTCGATCGGCGTGAGTGCGTTCGTAGAGAAGGTAAGCGGCAGTCGCCCGGGCTGCCCGTGAGCAGAGGAGCTCGAGATGGCGCTGTACCTGATCGCCTTCAACGACGAGTGGGTGCCCGACCTCACGCCGGAGGAGGTGCGCGAGAGGGGCACGTCCGGCCGGGCCGTGATCGAGGAGATGACGGCTGCGGGTGTCTTCGTCTTCAGCGACGGCGGCCTGGACGCGTCGACCGCTATATGCAGCGTCGACCCGGGCAGCGGCTCGCCCGTCTTCACCGACGGGCCGTTCACCGAGACCAAGGAGCACCTCGGCGGTTTCGCGGTCGTCGATGTGCCCGACGACGCCGCGGCGCGGTACTGGGCCGGCCGGGTCGCGGTCGCGGTCGGCTGGCCGCAGGAGGTGCACCGCTTCCCGCACCCACGTTGAGCCTGCTTTCAGCCCGCGGTTGTCGGCCCGGGCGAGGGCGAGCTGGCGGCGGGAGACGCGGGGCCGGCCGGTGCCGCCGGTGCGGGGCTGGTCGCCGTCAGCTCGGTTGTGGTGACCGACCCGTCGGAGCCGCCCTTCAGCCAGGTTGACCAGGACTGCTGCCAGTAGCCCCAGCCGTTGTCCCAGGCGAGCACGCGCGGCGACCCGGTGATGGTCACCGGATCGCCCCGGTAGGCGGTGTGCTGCCACCAGGCGGCACCATCGGCCGTCATCCGGACGCAGCCGTGGCTGCAGTTCTCATGGCCCAGGCACCACAAAGCCCCCGGGCTCTCGTGCAGGTACTCGCCGCTGTCGGAGATCTGCACGTCATGGTAGACGAGCTCGTGATAGTAACCGGGCTGGCCTGGCTTGATGTTAGGCGAGGTCATCACCACCGAGTCGTAGCTGCCCATGGTGAGGTGAACGCCGCTGGTGGTGTAGAAGTCGTTGCCGAAGGAGTCGTAGCCGCCCATACCGCCGCTGACCGGGATCTTCCTGGCCAGCGACCCGTTGATATAGAAGCGGGCGTAGTCCGTTTTCAGGTTGACCTCGACGACGTGCGAGTCGCCGATCATGAACGAACGGCTCAGGTCGCCCGCGCCCCACAGGCCCGGGCCGCCGGGAACGCCGGTCAGGTGCGCGGTGAGCAGCACATGCTCGTGGGCCGGCCAGTAGCTCTGGGTCCGGAAGACAACCTCGCTGTCGGAGGCCCAGAACCACGCGCCGGTGACCGGGACGTCGCTGCCGACCTCGAGGGCATGCTCCACCGCGGCCCGGTCCGAGTGGGCCACGTCGTAGTTGAAGTCGACGATGATCGGCATGCCGATACCGACCGTCTCACCGGAGTTGGGGGTAATGCTGGTGACCTGAAGGATGCGAGCCACTTTCTTGGTGGTGAAGTGCGCGACCTCGGTCGTCGCCACGCCCTCGCTGTTCTTGGCGACCGCGGTGACGGTGTAGGAGGTGGCGGGCATCAGCCCCCACGCCGTCGACCAGCTCGTGTTGCCCGGCCCGTACTGGCCGGTGGCGGCGGAGTCGCCGGCCAGTACGGTGACCTGGGTGAGCGTGCCTCCTGACGCCGCGACCTGCACCGGAGTGTCGGGAGCGACTTTCGCCGCGCCGTCAGCTGGCGTCATGGTCACGACCGCGGGCGGCACAGGCTTGCTGGCCACTTGCTGCGCGACCGGACGCACCGCTGTCACCGGATGCGCCGTCGCCACATACGTGATCCCGCCCGCCAGCACGAGTGCGGCAGCCCCCGCAACTAGCCATCGTTCGTTCCGCACTGCGGGCCTCGCCATCCACGAAGGGCCTGAGATGAGCGGAATATTACCGGTCCGAGCAGTATGCCCGCTCCGTCTGGCCACAGCTTGCACAAAGCTCGCCATTCGTCACTACAGACAGCAAGACTGCTTGCCGCCTGCAATCGCCAGGTACCACCGTCTCGAAAAGAGATTGCAAACCGCGAGCAGAAGGAGCTACCCGTGCTGAGGCAGGTCGCGGCGGGCGTGCTGGTCCACCAGAGCGAGTTCTGCCAGAGCAACGCCGTTATCGTGCAGGGCGGGGCTGGCGTGCTGCTCATCGACCCCGGAGTGCTCGGCCATGGGCTGGCCGCCCTCGCGGACGACCTGCGCGAGCTGGGCCAGCCCGTTGTGGCAGGGTTTTCTACGCATCCGCATTGGGATCACCTGCTCTGGCACGCCCGGCTGGGCGCCGTGCGTGACGCCCCCGTTCTCAGCGACCCTGTTCTCAGCGACCCGCGGGTCGGCCCGTCGGCCACGTACGACTGGGTGGCCGACGTGCACGCAGGGCAACTCCAGCGTCTCGCCCGACGGAGCGAGCGCGACGGGACGCCCGGCTAGCGTGGTGGTGCGGCGGCGGCTCCGCTCGGCGAGTGGTTCGGACCTGTCTGCCCGGTGGCGTTCACCCCGTGCAGCCGGTGATCGATTTGAGCGGTTCGCAGTTGTCCGGCTTGTTGCCGGCCAGGAGCGACTTCGTCAGCGCCACGGTTGCCCCAGCGCCGTCGTCGTAGATCCCCCCGCCCCCGTGGGCCGCCCGGTTACCTGTGATCCGGGTTCGCGACGCGCTGAAGGATCCCTGGTTGTGAATGCCGCCGCCGCGACCGCCAGCGGAATTCCCCGAGATAGTGCTGTCATTAAACGACACGGACGGGTAGTCCGGTGCCAAATCCCGGCCGTAATGGATGCCGCCGGCATGGCGGTGGAAAAGCACGGGCCCGGCAAAGAGGACGCTGCTGCTCGCGTTGATGCCACCGCCGTCACCGCTGGCCCGGTTACCGGCAATAGTATCGCCGGCATAATCGATCGAGACGCCGCCGCCGTCGATGATGCCGCCACCGTCGGCCGCGCTGTTGCCCGCGATGATCGTGTTGGTCACTTGGCCCAGTAGGCCGGACGATTCCTCGTCGAGGCCGCCGCCCGCACCGCCCGCGTGATTCCCGGCGATCGTGCTGCCAAGGATCGGGACGGGGGCTCCGCCAGGACCGTCGACGATGCCACCGCCGTCCCCGGTGGCATCGTTGCCGCGGACCCCGGTCGCGGTAATTACCGACCCCTGATCGTCGAGGTACAGGGCACCGCCCGTCGCGGCCTTGTTTCCTTCGAACGTGGACTGGCTTATCGAGGTCCCGTTGCTCCATTCCCAGTAGGCACCGCCCGAACCGGCGGCGGTGTTCCCCCGGAACGTGCAATCGGTGATCTGGTTCCCGAGGGCGGTGAAGACGTACATCGCGCCGCCGTCCCTGGTAGCGGTGTTGTCGATGAAAGAAGCACCGGTCACCTGCACGACCGTGGCGGCGGCGTTGTTGATGGCGCCGCCGTCAGCGGCGGTGTTGCCGCGGAACACGCCGCCCGTCACGATCAGCGTGGCTTGGTCGTCAACCGTGATCGCGCCGTGGCCGTTGGTGAAGCTGAGGCGGTTCAGCGTGACGGTGCCCGCGGTGATGGTCAAGATGGTGAACGCGGGGGTGCCGACCGCGGTGCCGCGGTGCAGGGTGGCCCCGTTACCGTTGATGGTCAGGTCCTGCGCGACCGCCGGCAGGGCCGCGGTCAGCACGTAAGTGCATCCCTTCGCCAGGCTCAGCGTCGCCCCGCTGGCGGCCCCGGATACCGCGCTGACCAGTGCGGGGGTACTGCACCGCACGACTGTCACCGCTGCCGCCGCCGCCGGCATCACCCCCCCTGCCACTATCGCAGCCGCCCCCACCGCGGCCATCACGGCCATTTTCCGGACCATCCCGGTTCCCCCCTCATGCCCTGATGGCATCGGTGACGATCAGCCTCCCCGAAGCACAGGTTCTCCGCCATCTAGTTACCCTAAGTAGTTGAATTAAACACCTAGAGTAACCTCGCGGCTCATGCGGCCCCGGAGAAGGAGATGGCCACGTGGGCGAGTCCGCTCAACAACAGTTGATCGAAGTATGTTTCGGTCAAGTATACTTCGATCATGAATGCTTCACCTGGCGCGGTGCCGCTTAAGCCGCAGCACCTCTTCGGCCGGGATGCCGAATGGGCGGGGCTCGCGGGCTTCGCCGCCGATGCCCGTCCCGGCGCCACCCTGGGCGTGGTGAGCGGGCGGCGCCGGCAGGGGAAAAGCTATCTCCTCCAGGCGCTGGCAGCTGCCCTGGGCGGAATCTACTTCCCGGCCCTGGAGCTGACCGAGACGGTTTCGCTACGGCTGTTCGCCGACGAACTGATCCGCTTCAGCGGATCACCGGTCCCGCCGTTCCGTGACTGGCTTGACGCCATCCCCTACCTGTTCCGGCTCGCCGGGGATCGCGTTGTCCCGGTGGTCTTTGACGAGTTCCCCTACCTAGTCAAGGCATCACCCGGCCTGCCGTCGATCATCCAGCGGGAACTAGGCCCGGGCGGGAGCGGACCGGCGAGCCGTGTGCGGCTCCTGCTCTGCGGCTCAGCTATGTCAGTGATGGGCGGGCTGCTTTCCGGCTCGGCACCGCTACGGGGGCGGGCCGGCCTCGAGCTGGCCGTCCAGCCTTTCGGCTACCGGGACGCGGCCCGGTTCTGGGAGATTACCGACCCCAAGCTCGCCGTACTCGTGCATTCGGTGGTAGGCGGAACTCCCGCCTACCGGCGGGAGCTCCTGCGCGAAGACAACCCCGCGGACCTTGCCGACTTCGATGCATGGGTGATCCGGACGGTACTGAACCCGCAGACACCGCTCTTCCGGGAAGCCCGGTACCTGCTCGCCGAGGAGACCGAGATCCGCGACCCGTCGCTCTACCATTCGGCGCTCGCCGCCGTGGCCGAGGGAAACAACACCACCGGGGGGATCGCCAGCTATATCGGCCGTAAATCCAACGAGGTAGCGCACCCTCTCCGTGTCCTGGAGGATTCCCGGCTGCTGATCAAGGAGCCGGACCTGTTCCGATCGGGACGGGCAAGGTACCGGATCGCCGAGCCGCTCATCACCTTCTACCAGGCCATTATGAGCCGGGAATGGGCCCGCCTCGAGCTCGGCGGCGGGCCAGCGGTCTGGCCCGGGGCCCGTACACGTTTCCTGTCACAGGTGACAGGGCCGCATTTCGAAACGATCTGCCGCTCCTACGCGATCACGGCCGATCCCGCGGTCTTCGGCGGCCCGCCGGGCGAGGTGGGCTCCGGAGTAGTCCCGGATCCGGCCAACCGGACCCAGATCGAGATCGACGTCGCCGTGCTCGCCCCGGCCGAGCACGGGCGTCCGCGCAGGGTTCTGTCCCTGGGGGAAGTGAAGTGGGATCGGGTCATGAGCCTCGGCCACGTCGAGCGCCTGAGCCGGGCCCGGGACCTGCTCGCGGTCAGGGGATTCGACACCCGCGACACCGTGCTCACCTGTTACTCCGGTGCGGGCTTCGACCGTGAGTTGCAAGCCGGCCAGCGCCACGACATCCATCTCGTCGGCCTGGACCAGCTCTACCCGGATTAGGGGCCGGCGGGCTGGCGAAGGATTGGATGGCTGCTACGCGAGCGCGGCGGCGACCTCGTCGAGGCGGGCAGCGCGGGAGGCCTTGACTAGTACCACCTGGCCGGGGGCGAGGTGGGTGCGCAGCCAGTCGACGGCGGCGGCGTTGTCGGCCAGTGCCACCGCCCGCCCACCCGCGCGGGTCGACGTCCTCGACGACGACCGTGGGCAGCGCCGTGGGCCGTCGAGTACGGCCGGCGCGGTCACCGTCACGGCGCCGTGGCCTCCGGCCGTCCCGCCGGTGACCGCGGCGATCTCATCCAGGCTGAGCGCGATCATGCCTCCACTGCTACCGGCCGGCGCATATCGCCGGCGTATCGGAAACCGCATACGGGCCGGCAACGCCGCGCTGTCTTGACTGGCGGCATGACCCTCAGCGAGCCGGCCATCCTGACGATGGGATTGACGATTTACGGATGCGGGCGGGACGAGGCCGTCTTGTTCCGCGAGATGGCACCTCGCCTTGGCGTAACGCCGACTATCACGGCGGCAGCGGTAGCCGAGGCTAATAGCGAACTGGCGCTCGGGAACCGGTGCATCAGCGTCGGCCACAAAACTCGGGTCACGAATTCCACGCTGCTCGCGCTCAGCCGGGCCGGCGTCAGGTATATCTCCACGAGGAGCATCGGGTATAACCACATCGACGTGAAGTACGCACAGAGCGTCGGCATCTCGGTTGAAAATGTCGCCTATTCACCCGATAGCGTGGCCGACTACACGCTGATGCTGATGCTGATGACCGCGCGGAATGCTAAATCCATGATCCGCCGGGCCGACATTCACGACTACAGGTTGCCTGACGCGCGCGGGAGAGAACTGCGCGATCTGACCATCGGGGTTGTTGGAACAGGACGTATTGGCGCAGCGGTCGTAGCCAGGCTGCGAGGTTTCGGCACCCGGATACTCGCCTATGACAGCCAGCCCAAGGTCACTGTCGATTATGTCCCCCTCGATGAACTGCTGCGGCTGAGCGACATCGTAACGCTCCATGCGCCGCTCACCGCGGATACGCGCCATCTCCTCGATCGTCAGCGTATCGAGCAGATGAAGCCCGGCGCCCTCATCATCAATACCGGACGCGGTTCGCTGCTTGACACCGAGGCCCTTATTCCAGCACTGGAAAGCGGCAGGCTGGGCGGTGCGGCGCTGGATGTCCTCGAGGGCGAGGAAGGACTGTTCTATGCCGACTGCAGGAACAAGCCTATTGGCAACAAGCCGTTGTTGCGGCTGCAAGAGCTGCCGAACGTGATTATCAGCCCGCACACCGCCTACTACACGGACCACGCCCTGAGCGACATGGTTGAAAATTCTATTGCCAACTGCCTGGACTTTGAAGGGAGAAATCAGCATGGATAAGCTGAAGATCGGAATCATATTCGGGGGCTGCTCAGAAGAGCACCCCGTCTCCGTCAAGTCCGCGCAAGAGGTCGCCAAGAACCTCGATGCGGAAAAGTACGAGCCGTTCTACATCGGGATCACGAAGGGCGGTGCCTGGAAGCTCTGTGACGGCCCGGACCTGGACCGGGAAGACGGCGGCCGTCCGGCCGTGCTGTCGCCGGACAGCAACGCCCGCGCACTGCTCGTCCTGGAGCACGGACATTACGAGACGATTCGCCTGGACCTGGTGTTTCCCGTGCTGCACGGCAAACTCGGCGAGGACGGTGCGGTGCAGGGCCTGCTGGACCTCTCCGGCATCCCCTACGTGGGCTGCGACGTCCAGAGTTCCGCTCTGTGCATGGACAAATCCCTGGCCTACATCGTCGCCGGCAGCGCGGGAATCGCAACGCCGACCTTCCAGGCCATCATGCCGAACGGGGTTATTGATACCAGCCGGCTTACCTTTCCTGTCTTCGTGAAGCCGGCCCGCTCGGGGTCATCGTTCGGCGTCAGCAAGGTGTCCAGGAAAGAAGAGCTGCCGAGGGCGGTGGAAACCGCGCGGCAGTACGACTCGAAGGTGCTGATCGAAGAGGCTGTCGTCGGCAGCGAGATCGGATGCGCGATACTAGGGAACAGTCCGGATTTGATCGCGGGTGAGGTAGACCGGATCGCCCTCTCTCATGGGTTTTTCAGGATCCACCAGGAGAGTAACCCGGAAAGCGGTTCCGAGAACTCGGCGTTCATCGTGCCGGCCGACATTCCGGCCGAGTCGCGCTCGCTCGTGCAGCAGACGGCAAAAGCCCTCTATCGCGCCCTGGGGTGCCGGGGACTAGCACGGGTCGATATGTTCCTGAAGGAAGACGGAGCAGTGGTACTCAACGAGGTTAACACCTTGCCCGGCCTGACCTCGTACAGCCGTTACCCGAGAATGATGGCAGCGGCCGGGCTGCCGCTAGCCGACGTGATCGACCGGGTGATATCGCTGGCGCTGACCGGAAAACCCGATGAAAGCTGATTTTGCCTTCGTCGACGAGCTTGTATCCGGCGTGCGCTGGGATGCCAAGTACGCCACCTGGGATAACTTTACCGGCAAGCCGCTGGACGGATACCTGGCCAACCGGATTGTCGGCACGAAGGACTTGTGCGCCGCCCTCAGAAGAGCGCGAGAAGAGGCCGCATCCCTTGGCTTCGGCCTGCTGCTCTGGGATGGCTACCGCCCGCAACGCGCCGTAGATCGCTTCCTGCGCTGGTCGAAGCAGCCGGAGGACGGCCGGACGAAGCCGCGGCACTATCCGAATATCAGCCGAGCCGAGATGTTCGATAAAGGGTATGTGGCGGCCAAGTCGGGCCACAGCCGGGGCAGCACCGTCGACCTGACGCTCTACCACCTGGCTACCGGTGAGCTTGCTCCCATGGGGGGCGACCATGATCTGATGGATTCAATCTCGCATCATGGAGCGAAAGGGATCACGCCCGTCGAAGCGAGAAACCGCCAGTGCCTTTGTTCCATCATGGCGGCCTGCGGTTTCAGCTCATACGCTTGTGAGTGGTGGCATTACACACTGAGAGACGAACCCTACCCGGACACCTATTTCGATTTTCCCATCGCGTGACGGCGCCGCGTGTTGCGGTGGCCGGCGGCCATTCGGCCGGGCACATCGAGCCCGCGATGAACTTCGCCGACGCGCTGCGCCTGCTGGAGCCCACGGCCCAGATCACCGCGCTCGGCACCGTCCGCGGCCTGGACACCACGCTCATCCCGGCTCGGGGCTACCCGCTCGAACTCATCCCGCCGGCGCCGCTGCCGCGCACACTGGACTGGGCCCTGCTGCAGGCGCCGGGCCGGCTGCGTGACGCGGTGCGGGCGGCCGGGGCGGTGCTCGACCGCGTGCGGGCCGAGGTCGTGGTGGGTTTCGGCGGCTACGTGGCCGGGCCGGCTTACCTCGCCGCTCGCAGGCGGGGCCTGCCGGTCGTCGTCCACGAGGCGAACGCCCGGCCCGGGGCGGCCAACCGGCTGGCGGCCCGGATGACGACGCACGTGTTCACCGCCGCGCCGGGTGTCCGGCTGGCTCACGCCACCGCGATCGGGATCCCGCTGCGGCCGGCGATCACCGGGCTCGACCGGCCCGCGCTGCGCGGCGTGGCCCGGCAGCGGTTCGGCCTGCGACCCCACGGGCCGGTCCTGATGGTCACCGGCGGTTCGCAGGGCGCCGGGGCGATCAACGTCGCGGTGTCCGGCGCGGCCGGGGCGTTGCGCGCGGCCGGCGTGCAGGTGCTGCACATCGCCGGGCCGCGGCACCTGGTCGAGGTTCCGGACGGCTCCCCCGCCGACCCGCCCTACGTCGTCGTCCCCTACGTCGACGAGATGCAGTACGCGTACGCCGCGGCCGACCTCGTGATCTGCCGCTCGGGGGCGATGACGTGCGCCGAACTGGCCGCGGTGGGCTTGCCGGCCGCGTACGTCCCGCTGCCACTGCGCGGCGGTGAGCAGCGACTGAACGCCGAGCCCGCCGTCGCGGCGGGCGGGGCACTGCTCGTCGATAACGCCGGCCTCGACCCGGCCTGGATCGAGGCCACCCTGATCCCGGTGCTCACCGATCCCGGGCGGCTCGCGGGCATGTCGGCCCGCGCGGCGGCGGCCGGCGTAGCCGACGCGGGCGTCGTCCTGGCCCGGCATGTGCTCACGGCGGTTGCGGCGGCGCGGCGGGCAGCCGCACCGTGACGCGGAGCCCCCCGGCGGCCCGGGGGGTGAGGGTGAGGGTGCCGTCGTGGGCTTGGGTGATGCTCTTGACGATGGCCAGGCCGAGGCCGACGCCCGCATGGTCGCCACGCCTGCGTTCGGCGCCGCGCTGGAACGGTTCGGTGAGGGTCGAGACCAGCTGCGAAGTGAGCTTCTCGCCGGTGTTCTCGACCGTGAGCATGACCGACCCGGGCCCGGTGACGGTCTCGACCTGCACGATCCCGTGTCGAGGAAGGTTGTGGACGACGGCGTTGTGCAGGAGGTTCGTCGTCAGCTGCAGCAAGAGAGCGGGTGAGCCGATGGCGGGGGTGAAGTCCCCGTAGGTCTGGATGGCGACGCCGTGCTTGCCTGCCAGGGGGAGGAGCGTTTCCGTGGCTTCTTCCGCGATAAGGGACAAGTCGACCTGTTCTCGGATGAAGGATCGCTGGTCGGCCCGGCTGAGCAGGAGCAACGCCTCGGTGAGGTCGATCGCGCGGGTGTTGACGGCGCGGAGGCGTTCGTCGAGCACGCCGGTGTCGCGATTCGGATCATGGCGGGCGACATCGAGCAGTGCCTGGGTGATCGCCAAGGGAGTGCGCAGTTCGTGGGAGGCGTTGGCCGCGAACCTCTGCTGTTCGGCGACGTGCGCTTCGAGCCGCGCGAGCATGGCGTCGAACACGTCGGCGAGTTCGCGGAACTCGTCCCTGCGGCCCGGTAGCCGGATTCGGTGGGAGAGCGACCCGTCCGCGGCCATGCGGGTGGCGTCCGCGATGCGGGTCAGGGGGGCGAGCATCCGGCCGGCGAGCAGCCACCCGCCCACGAGACCGAACACCAGCAGGAACGCCAGCACCGCGACTGCCACCTGGCCGAAGGCGCGCTGGACGGGAGAGCGGCCTGGTTCGAACGCCCCGCCGATGCCGGATCTCGCGGTATTGATGATCAGAGTGTGGGGGAAGAAGTGCAGCAGGGCCACCCACAGAACGAGCATCAAGGCACCCGCCAGCACGAGGAACCCGGCATAGCTGAGGGTGAGTTTGAGGCGAGCGCTCAAACCAGGTGCCCTATCCATGGTCCCCTCCCCCGTGACCGGCGCCGGGCGCGGTGTCGATGCGGTAGCCGACACCGGCCACGGTGGCGATCAGCCAGGGTTCACCGAGTCGCTTGCGCAGGCCCGAGACCGTGATGCGGACGGCGTTGGTGAACGGGTCGGCGTTCTCGTCCCAGGCCCGTTCCAGGAGCTCTTCGGCGCTGACGACACCGCCTTCGGCGGCGACGAGAACTTCGAGCACGGCGAACTGCTTCCTGGTCAGCGCGACGTACCGGCCGTCACGGTAGACCTCGCGGCGGAACGGGTCCAGGCGCAGGCCCGCGATCTCCCAAACCGGCGGCCGGTGGTTCGCCCGCCTGCGGTCGAGTGCCCTGAGCCTGAGCACGAGCTCTTGCAACTCGAACGGCTTGGTGAGGTAGTCGTCGGCACCGAGCCCGAACCCGGAGGCCTTGTCGTCGAGCCGGTCCGCCGCGGTGAGCATCAGGATCGGCATGCCGCTGCCGGAAGCGACGATGCTCATCGCGACCTCGTCCCCGGAGGGCCCGGGAATGTCGCGGTCGAGGACGGCGATGTCGTAGGCGTTGATGCCCAGCAGTTCCAGCGCCGTGTCGCCGTCACCGGCGATGTCGGCCGCGATCGCTGCCAGCCGCAGCCCATCGCGGATGGCATCCGCCAGGTAGGGTTCATCCTCGACGACCAGCACGCGCATGCTCTCGATGCTACGAGCCGGTGTATATCGCCGGCGTACAGAAAACCGCGCGACGCGACGCAGGGGGACCGGGGCGCGAAGGCTATGCCGTTCGTTGCCTCTATGGTTGACGGATGGCATCGGTCAGGCAGTTTCAGGTCACCTTCGACTGCGCGGAACCCGAGCGCGTCGCTCGTTTCTGGTGCGAGGTGCTTGGATACGTCGCGCCGCCGCCGGAGGGGTTTGCGACCTGGGACGAGTACGGCCGCTCGGTGCCGCCCGAGGATCGGGGTTCGTGGTGCGCGTGCGCTGATCCCTCCGGGGTGGGGCCGCGGCTGTACTTCCAGCGCGTGCCCGAAGGCAAGGTCGTCAAGAACCGGGTGCACCTTGACGTGCGGGTCGGCACCGGGCTCGTGGGTGACGAACGCCTGGCCGTACTCGAGGCCGAATGCGCCCGGCTGATCGCGCTCGGCGCGGTACGCGTGCGCCTGCTGCTCGCGGATGAGGACAACGAGTCGTGCATCGTGATGCAGGACATCGAGGGCAACGAGTTCGATCTCGACTAAGCGGCTGGGTCATTCACTATTCGCCCAGACGGTGGCTTGGGCCAGGACCGCGGTGAGGTAGTCGTCGCTGTCCACGTCGACGCGTTCTACCACGAGAACGGCGATGTTCCCCTGGCCCGTGCCCGCGCAGATCACCTCTCCGTTGACCGGCTTCAGTTCCGCGACACCCTGGGTGCTGATCAGGTTCGCGCATTCCGCCGCCGTGGGCCTGCTCGCCGACGTCCACGCGACCAGCTGACTTGAATCACTAAGCTGGCCATCGGCCGAGACGGTCATGTCCTCGCTCGCGCCGTCACTGTTGACATTAGGAGGAACGGAATCCAGGCACGGAAGGGCTGGAGCTTGACTGTATCCCACTTGGCTGAGCCGATGAACTCGGCGATCCCGGTGCGTCACTACTGCTCCCGAAGTAAGGAAGCAGTGCGATAAAAACGGCCACGACCGTAGCTATAGCGCCGACGACTCCCCACGCCTCTGCAGAAAGTCCCAGGTATTTCTTCTTGGGGTCACTGTTCGGCGTCCCGCTGCCAGTCATCCCCGTCTCCTGCGGCCTGATCGCTAGCCGTGACCTGTCAGCACTAGCGAGACTGACAAAGAAATCAAACGTCTCCTCATCCTACGCCCTCATCACGTCAGGCTTTGATCCTCGCCGGGGCTGGATAGAAGCTGGCACAATATCCACCCGCCGGCGAGGTCGTGATCAGTATGCGCTCGGTCAGCGTGTTAGCCAACGGTCCAGGTAGCGAGGTCGGAAGGGTGCTGGCTCCCGGCGAAGCCGAGACGCTATCGGCTCATCGCCAGCCGAGGGCGGGGGCTACGTGGGTGAGGATGCTGTCGATGACGTGGGCGTTGTAGTCGACGCCGAGCTGGCTGGGCACGGTGAGCAGCAGCGTGTCGGCGGCGGCGATCGCCTCGTCTTCCTTGAGCTGCTGGATCAGCACGTCCGGCTCGGCCGCGTAGCCGCGGCCGAAGATCGCCTCGGTCTTCGCGTCGATGAACCCGACCTGGTCGGTGTCCTGGCCCTGGCGGCCGAAATAAGCCCGGTCCCGGTCATCGACGAGGGCGAAGATGCTCCGGCTGACAGAAACCCGCGGCTCCCGCTCGTGGCCAGCCTCGCGCCAGGCGTCGCGGTAGGCCTGGATCTGCTCAGCCTGCTGCAGGTGGAAGGGCTTGTCCGACTCGTTGTTGATCAGCGTCGAGCTCTGCAGGTTCAGGCCCAGTCCGGCCGCCCACGTGGCGGTCTGCTGGGACGCGGCACCCCACCAGATGCGCTCCCGCAGCCCCGGTGAGTGCGGTTCGAGGCGCAGCAGGCCGGGCGGGTTCGGGAACATCGGACGAGGATTGGGCTGGGCGAAGCCCTCGCCGCGCAGCACCTCGAGCAGCACCTGGGCGTGCCCGCGGGCCATGTCGGCGTCGGTCTGGCCTTCTTGCGGCTGGTAGCCGAAGTACCGCCAGCCGTCGATCACCTGCTCCGGTGAGCCGCGGCTGATACCAAGCTGGAGGCGGCCGCCGGAGATGAGGTCGGCCGCGCCGGCGTCCTCGGCCATGTAGAGCGGGTTCTCGTAGCGCATGTCGATGACGGCCGTGCCGATCTCGATCCGGCTGGTGCGCGCGCCGACCGCCGCCAGCAGCGGGAAGGGAGATCCCAGCTGCCGCGCGAAGTGGTGCACGCGGAAGTACGCGCCGTCGGCGCCTAGTTCCTCGGCGGCGACCGCCAGGTCGATCGACTGCAGCAGCACGTCCGACGCGGACCTGGCTTGCGAGCCGGGTGACGGCGACCAGTGCCCGAACGACAGAAAGCCAATCTTCTTCACCAGCGCGTCAACGCGAACCGCTTGGACGGCATTCCTCGCCGGTCAAGCTCCGGGCGCGGTGTGCCATGATCTCGGGCGTGCGCGTTACCGATCTCGGCTACTCGGTCGCTTGGCGCCGGTGGCGCATCTGGGGACCCGCGAGAATTTCTTCCTTGGGACCGCTCGCCGTGGACGGATCGGAATCATCCTCGCTTTTACTGGGGTTCGGGCGGGAGTGGCTTGCGGCTGGTGACGGCGAGGCGGTTGAAGGCGTTGATCACCGTGATGGCCCAGGCGACGGCGCGGTACTGGTCCTCGGTGAAGACGGCGGTCGCCTGCTCGTAGACCTCGTCGGGCACATCCTGGGTCTCGGGCAGCCGGGTCATGGCGTCGGTGAGTGCCAGCGCGGCTCGCTCTTGCGCGGAGTAAAGGTCGGCCTCGCGCCAGGCGCCGAGCAGGTACAGGCGCCGTTCGGTCTCGCCGAGCTTACGGGCGTCGCGGGTGTGCATATCCAGGCAGAACGAGCAGCCGTTGAGCATCGAAGCCCGGATCTTGACCAGTTCGATCAGTCGCTGATCCAACCCGGCGTCGGCCGCCGCCTTCTCGACTAGGGCATGCAACTGGAGCAGTTGTTTGTAAGGCTCCGAGCCCCGCATGCTCAGCTGAATTCGTCCCGTCATGGACATCCACGCTACTCCTCGGGTCGGCTAGAGGTGGCGGGTGAAGGCGGTGTGGGTGGGGGTGCCGGGCTGGGCATGCGGTGCCCGCGCCGAGCCGATAGGACGCGGAAAGGCTCGTCTCGTTCGTTAGCTCGATTTTTGGTTCTTTGGGCTACCCGGTACGAGAACGGGGATCTCCTCGTCGGGCAGGTAGAGCCGGGGGCCGACGAGCGCTATGGAACCCTGGTCTCAGTGCGTTCTGACGTGCTGGAAGGCCGGTTTCATGGCGTTCCGGACGGGAGCTGGCGCGGGGCCGGCCGGGCCTGGGGCTCGGATTGCCTGAGTTTGGGTACGTCGTCGATCAGGCGGCGGGTGTACGGGTCGGCGGGGTGCTCGAGGATCTGCTCGACCGGGCCGGATTCGGCGACCATGCCCTCGCGCAGGACCACGGCGGACTGGGCGATGCTGCGGACCAGGGCCAGGTTGTGCGTGATGAAGACCATGGCGAGGTGCCGTTCGGCCTGGATCCGGCGGAGCAGTTCGACGATGATCGCCTGGACCGAGACGTCCAGCGACGAGGTGACTTCGTCGCAGATCAGCAGGTCCGGCTCGACGACCAGGGCGCGGGCGATCGCGACCCGCTGCCGTTCCCCGCCCGAGAGCTGGTCCGGGTAGCTGGTCAGCAGGTCCGGGCCCAGCGACACGTCCTCGAGGACGCCGGCCACCCGGGCCGAACGTTCCCGGCGGGACACTCCGGTCAGCTGCTCGAGCTGCTGGTCGATGATCTGGCCGATGGTCTTGCGCGGGTTGAGCGAGGTGTAGGGGTTCTGGAAGATGTACTGGACCCGGCGCAGCACGTCCTTCTCGCGCTGGCGGGTGCCGTGGGCCAGCGGGGTGCCCTGGAAGGTGATCTCGCCGGTCCAGTTGCTGTGCAGCCCGGCCACGCAGCGGGCCAGCGTGGTCTTGCCGGAACCGGACTCGCCGACGACGGCGACGCAGGTGCGCGGCGGGACCTCGAGGTCGACGCCGGACAGCACGCGCGTGCTGCCGTAGCTGGCGGTGACGCCCCGGACGGACAGGGCGGGGGTGCCGGTCACGGCGGGCGGGGTGGTCACGGCGAGCTGGCGGCCGGACTGGGTAGCCTGGATGTCCTGGGCGCGCAGGCAGCGCACCGAGCGGCCGGCCACGATCACCGGTTCCGGCGCCTGCGTGGTGCAGCTTTCGACGACGTAGCCGCAGCGCGCGGCGAACGAGCAGCCGGCCCCGCGGTGGCCGGGCCGGGGCTGCTGGCCGTCGATGCCGGTCAGCACCTCGGCGCGCTCGGGCGACGGGACGGCCCCGAGCAGGCCGCGGGTGTACGGGTGCACCGGCGCACCGAACAGCCGGCTGGTGGACCCGTACTCCACCAGCCGCCCCGCGTACATGACCGCGACGTCGGACACCAGGCCGCTGACGGCGGCCAGGTCGTGGCTCACGTAGACGGCGGCCACGCCGTAGGAACGGCACAGGCCGCGCACCGTGTCCAGGACATGGCGCTGGGTGGAGACGTCGAGGCCGGTGGTGGGTTCGTCCAGCACGATCAGGGACGGCCGGCACGCGAACGCCATGGCCAGGGCGACGCGCTGCTGCTGACCGCCGGAGAGCTGGTGCGGGTACCGGTGCAGCAGTTCCGGCGTGGGGTCGAGGTAGACATCGCGCATCACTTCGGCCACCCGGTCAGCGGGATCGCCGAGGGCTCCCGGATGGACCTTCAGCACCTCGCGGACCTGGGTACCCACCCGGAGCGTGGGGTTGAGCGCCGAGGACGGGTCCTGGGGCACGTAGCTGACCCGGGCGCCGCGCGCCTCCCGCAGCCCGCGCGGGCTCAGGGCCAGCAGGTCGATCCCGTCCAGCCGGACCTGCCCGGCGGTGATGCGCAGCCCGCGACGGGCGTGGCCGAGCAGGGCCAGGGCGACCGTGGTCTTGCCCGAGCCCGACTCGCCGACCAGGCCGAGCACCTGGCCGGCCGGGACCGCGAACGAGACGTCGCGCACCACGTCGGGGCCGGACCGGCCCAGCCGGACTTCCAGGCCGGTGACCTGGAGCCGCTGCGTGCCGTTCACTGGCCCGTTCACTGGCCCGTTCACTGGCCCGTTCACTGGCCCGCCCCCTGGCCCAGGTCGTCGATCAGCGCCGCCTCTTCCGGCCGACGGTCGACGCCGATCGCGACCCGCGCGAACGCGTCGGTGAACGTGTTGGTCCCGATCGTCAGCAGCGCGATCAGCGTGGCCGGGACGATGACGGCCCACGGGTTCAGTGACAGGCCGATCCGGTCCTCGTAGATCATCGTGCCCCAGCTCGGCGCGGGCGGCGGCTGGCCGAACCCGAGGAAGGCCAGGCCCGCGATGATGACGATGGAATAGGTCAGCCGCAGGCCCGCCTCGACCATGAGCGGGCTGATCAGGTTGGGCAGGATCTCCTTTCTCATGACCTTGACCGGCCGCATCCCCTGCAGCTCGGCCGCCTTGACGAAGTCCCGTTCGGAGATGTCCAGGGTGGCCGACCGCAGCACCCGGGCGACCTGCGGGGCGTGCGAGACGCCGACCGCCAGCGTGATCAGCCAGAGCTTGGGCCCGAGCAGGCTCAGCAGTAGCAGTGCGAACACCACCTGCGGAAACGCCAGGATGACGTCCACCACCCGCATGATGAACCCGTCGCTGATGCCGCGCAGGTAGGCGGCCGAGACGCCGGCCAGGGCGCCGGCGCAGACGCCGAGGGCGGTCGCGCAGGCGGCCATGACCAGCAGCACCCAGCCGCCGTCCAGCACCCGGGACAGCACGTCGCGCCCGAGGAAGTCGCCGCCGAGCAGGTACTGCCCGGAAGGCTGGCCGAACGCCAGGGTGAGCGGTGCGTCGGAGGCGTACGGGGCCACCAGCGGGCCGATGACCGCGATCAGCACGACGACGGCGGCCAGCCCGAGCCCGATCGCGCCGCGCGGCGTGCGCACCGCCGCCAGCAGCGTGGACGCCGGCTTGCGGCGCTTGGCTCGCGGCCGGGCGGCCGGGGCGGGGGCAGGTGCGGCGGGCGTGTCCACGGTCATGGGCGGTTACCTGGCGATCCGGCGCCGGGGCGTGGCCAGCAGCGCGATGACGTCCGTGAGGATGTTCACGACGACGTAGAACGCGGCCAGGACGACCACGATGAACTGGAGCACCGGGACGTCGCGGCCGTTGACCGCGTCCACCAGGCCCGCGCCGATACCCGGGAAGTTGAAGACGTTCTCGACGATGACGATCCCGCCCGCCAGGTACAGGAAGCCGAGCCCGATGACCTGGATGGTGGGCGCGATGGCGTTCGGCAAGGCGTGCACGAGCACCACCCGCCACTGCGGCACGCCCTTGAGCTGGGCCATCTCGACGTAGTCGGACTCGAGGGCCTCGACCATGGCCGCGCGCATCATGCGCATGGTGTACGGCACGATCACGATGACGAGCGTGGCCACCGGCAGGATGAGCAGTTGCGGCTGGTCCCAGGCGTAGGTGCCCGGGGGCAGCAGCGAGACGCCGGGCAGCAGGTGCCAGACCACGGTGGCGAACACGATGATCAGGCCGATGGCGACGACGAACTCGGGCAGGGACGTCGCGGCCAGCAGGACCAGCGAGGTGACGTGATCGAACCAGCCGTCCTTGCGCACGGCGGCGAGCGCGCCCAGCGCCATGCCCAGGAGCGAGCCGATCACCCCGGCCAGCAGGACCAGGAAGGCGGAGTTGATCAGCCGGGGCTCGACCAGGGACCACACGGACTCCCGGTTGAGCAGGGAATCGCCCAGCCTGCCCTCGAACAGGCCGGATATCCAGACCCAGTACTGATCGAGGAGGCCGCGGTTCAGGTGCAGCGTGTTCTCCAGCGTCCGCAGCCGCACCGGGTTGGCGTTGCGCCCCAAGATGGCATAGGCGGCGTTACCTGGCAGCACTTCGGTGGCCAGGAACACCACCACCGAGACCAGGAACAAGGTGAGCACCCCGACGGCGAGCCTGCGGCGGACCAGGCGCAGGATCGGGTGAGCGTCGCGGATGTCCGGCTCCTTGGCTTGGGGTTCGTCGGATCGTTCGTCGGATCGTTCGTCGGATCGTTCGTCTGAGCAGGCAGGCGCCGACGGGTGCATGCTAACCCCGTTCCGACCGTGTTTGCAGCGTGTCTTTGCAGCGTAGCTCTGCGGGGCATGGGGCCGGTGGCGCGGGTGGGACGATCGACATCGATGGAGTAACTAGTGATCAATAAGCGGGACAGCCCGGTTTGCCGCCCTCTAGGCTCCTTGCCATGGTTGATCCGGTTCGTCCCCGCTGCCGCTACGGGTGATGGGCCTGGTCAGCGCGCGGCGGTAGGTAATCTGCATTGCTCGAGGACGTTGACAATGGGGAGGTAGTTTCTGTGGGCCGTTCGGATGAGCGCTCGACGCCCGCGCTGACGGGGATGCTCGGACGGCGCGATTTTCTTCGCGGGATCGCCGTTACCGGTGCGGCCGTCGGCACGGGCGGCTTGCTCGCCGCCTGCACCAGCAGTCCCAAGAGCTCGGCCGCCGCCAGCCCCAGTGCCGCCGCCAAGCCCCGGCGCGGGGGCAACCTCCAGGTGGGCCTGTCCGGCGGGTCGACCTCGGACACGCTCGACCCGCATCAGGGGCTGACCTATCTCGACACCGGCCGGTTCGAGGCGCTGTACCAGCCCCTGGTCAAGCTGGGCCACGAGGCCACGGTCGAGTACGTGCTGGCCGAGTCCATCACCCCGAACTCAGCGCTGACGGAATGGACCATCAAGCTCCGCCCGGGCGTCACGTTCCACAGCGGCAAGCCCCTCACGTCCGCCGACGTGGTCTACACCATTCACCGGATCATCTCGAACAGCTACAGCGGGACGCTGTTCTTCGGCCCGATCGACCTCAAGGGCGTGAAGGCGGTCGACAAGCTCACGGTCACGGTCCCGATGTCGGCTCCCTTCGGGAGCTTCGTCGACCAGCTCGCCGGGGGCTGGTACTACCTGTACGTGGTGCCCACCGGCTTCACCGGGAAGACCCCGGACGGGACCGGGCCGTTCGCCTACCAGAGCTTCACGCCCGGGCAGCGCAGCGTCTTCGTCCGCAACAAGAACTACTGGAAGGCCGGCCTGCCCTACGTCGACACCCTGACGATCACCGACTTCGCCAACAACACCGCGGTCCAGGACGCCCTGACCACCAACGTCATCCAGGCCGCCGGGCAGCTCGACCCGCCGCAGATGGCGGCGCTGGCGAACACCGCCGGGGTCAAGGCCGTCGCCTCGCACACCGGGCAGTTCAAGCCGTTCACCATGCGCGTCGATCAGGCGCCGTTCAACGACAATAAGGTCCGCCAGGCCTTCCGCCTGCTGGTCGGACGGCAGCAGCTGATCGACTCGGCGCTCGGCGGCTTCGGGGTGGTGGCCAACGATATCTTCGCCCCGTACGACGCCGGCTTCGACGCCTCGCTGCACCGCCAGCAAGACATTCCCCAGGCCAAGTTCCTGCTCAAGCAGGCCGGCAAGGAGAACCTGACGGTGACGCTCACGACGTCGCCCATCGCGACCGGCACCGTGGCGATGGCCACCGTGCTGGCCGAGCAGGCGGCGGCGGCCGGAGTCACGGTCAAGATCAAGACAATCGACCCGGGCACGTTCTTCGGCGACAATTACCTGAACTGGACGTTCTCGCAGGACTACTACAGCTACGCCCCGTACCTCAACCAGGTCGCCCAGTCGTTCCTGCCGACCGGGCCCTTCAACGAGACGCATCTGGACGATTCGCAATACAACAAGCTTTACAAGCAGGCCAATGCGACGAACAATGCGTCGGCTCGCAAAGAGATCATGTACGAAATGCAGCAAATAGATTTCCAGCAGGGCTCCTATATCATTCCCACGTTTATGGACACGCTCGACGCGTATACCGACAAGATCGCGGGATACAGTCACGACAAGGTGGGCGAGTCGCTGTCCGGCTGGGACTTCGAGCACTTCTGGCTGGTCTGATGGCTGGCCTGACCTAGGGGGTTCCGGGGCCAGCCGATACAGGGTCAACCAGAGATCATGCTGTTGACGCTGATCTGGTTGCTGATCATCCCGGAGTCGTACATCAGCGAGGCGAGCCGCTGCACCTGGCCCACATTCAGCGAGGCCGGGTAGGTCCCCAGGGTGACCAGCGACGCGTCCCCCGGCTTCATGCCGGCCAGGCCCGATAGGGCGGCCTGCACCGGGCCGCGCTGGGCGCATTCGGTCTGAGCCTGGTCGAGTGCCTGCTGGAAGGCCTGCACCACGGACGGGTTCGCGTGCGCGTAGGACGTCAGGCTGAAGTAGCCCGACATCGGGAGGCCGGACGTCACGCCGCTGCTCGCGTCCATGACCTCCACGGCCCCGAGCTGCTTCTCGGCCTCCAGGATGTAGGGCTCGGAGACCAGGATGGCCGCCACCCGGCCGGCCTGGAGCGCCCCGATCATGTCGGCCGGATCCATCGGCGTCCAGTTCACGCTGCTCGGGCTCACGCCGTCGTTCTGCAGGACCTCCTCGGCGGCCAGGGTCTGGATGTTGTACGGGACCGCCGAGCTGAACGGGGCGATCTGCCGCAGCGGCGTGGCTACGCCCCCGGCCCGGCCCACCAGCTGCTGAGGCGTGGTGATGCCGGAGCTGGGCAGGGTGAGGATCGCCACCGAGTTGGCGGCCGCGTCATAGCCGTCGGCGATGAGGCGCAGCGAGGATTGGCCGGTGGCCTGCTCGTAGAAGAAGCCGGTGTAGTCGCCGGCCGCGATCTGGGCCTGGCCGTCGGTGAGGGCCCGGAACTCGTCGCTGAGGGACGCGTAGTCCTTGACCGTGACCTGCAGGCCCGCCTGCTGGAACAGCTCGTCCTTGAGGCCGACCTGAAGCGGCACGGTGTCGATGCCGGGCACGACGGCCACCGTGATCTGCCCGTTCCCGGAGACGCCGCCCGACGAGCTGGTGCCCGGCACATGGCAGCCGGCCGCCAGCACCGCAACCGACACGGCCACCGGCGCGAGGCGCAAGGCACGATGGCGGACACCGGTCCGGGCCAGCCGCATGGAACCCCCTGGAAAGGTGGGGAAGGAGAAACGGACGAGAGAACAACGGTAGCGCGGGGCGCCGCCCCGATGCTGCCCATTTGCCCGACCTGGGCTGTTTGTCAGCGACGGAACGAACGGGCTTGGCGCGCGCCTCCGCCACCCCCGGCCAGGCCGTGAGCGGACACTGTCGACGGCCGGCCGCAGAGGTTGTCCCCGGCGCGATTTCCAAATCCTTACGGCTTCATCCGCATTTCGCATTGCCGCACGTTAAAGTATATCTACCGACCCACCTGTAACACTGTGCACGCAGAGTCTCCTGCTGAAAAGGAGTATCCCGTGTCGGTTCCGTCGCGGCGCCCTCAGGTCGCTGGACTCCTGCCGCCCCCATGGTTAGGCGCGCCAGCGATGTGCTATCGCAAGCCAGGAAGACTCTCAGCATCCCCGAACCGAACGACGCCGACCCGGCCGCGGCTGCGGCCGCGACCGGGGGCGGCGCGATAGCGCCAGCTGGCCCCGGGCCTGACGGGCCCTTCCCGGTGGGTGACAGCCAGCCGCCTGAGGCCAGGCCGGCCGCCCGTCCGGCCTCCCGGCGGGCCCTGAAGAACTGGAAGGTGCGGTCGCGGCTGTTCCTGCTGGTGGTCATCCCGACCATTACGGCGGTCGCAGCCGGCGGGATCTTCATCGCCTCGTCCGTCGGCAGCGCCGTCGTCGACCAGCGCGTGCTGACGCTGGCCAACCTGAGCGGCAAGACCACCGGCTTGGTGCAGGCGCTGCAGGTCGAGCGCGAGGACACGGTCCGGTACATCGTGCTCGGCAACAGCAACGGCGGCCGGGGAGCCTCGGCTAAAGCGGCGATCCCGCCGGGACCGGAACTCGGGCTGCTCCAGCACGACTACGCGACCACCACCGGCTGGGCCAGTCAGGTAAAGACGCTGGCCAGCGGGATCGACGGCTCGTACTCGGTGCTGGCGCAGCAGGACGCGCAGGCGGCGGTCACCGCGATCGACAACCTGCCCGCCATCCGCGCCGCCGCGACCGGTACCCAGTTGCCCGCGCTGAACGTCATCAACGAGTACGCGACCGCGATCGACGCGCTGCTGGCCGTCGAGAGCCAGATCGCGGTGGGCAGCAGCGACTCGACGCTGGCGGGCTCGGTCCGCGTGCTCGGCCTGGTCTCCGGCATGAAGGAGCAGGCGTCGCAGCAGCAGGCGCTGCTCACCTCGGCGCTGCGGTCCGACCTGATCACCCTGGGGCAGTTCGGCCCCGCCCAGCAGGCGGCCATTACCGACGCGCAAGCCCAGCAGCAAGGTGACGAGAACGAGTTCGGCACGGCGGCCACGGGCGCCCAGCGCCAGCTGTTCAACAGCGTGCTGTCGACCTCGAACGTGGCCCAGGCCGAAGCGCAGGAACAGCAGGCCATCTCCCTGGCGTCGAGCCAGTCGCCGATAGCCACGGACCCCACGATCCCCTTGGCCAGTTCGTCGCTCTGGTATGTGGTCAACGGCATGCGGTCGGTGGAGCAGCAGTTCTCGAACTCGGTGATCTCGCGAAGCGAGTCGCTGCACAGCGGCGCGATCACCTCCGCGGTCATCTTCAGCCTCGCGGTCGCCCTGCTGCTCGGGATCGCGCTGGCCGCCACGATCCTCGTCGGCCGGTCCATGGTGGGGCCGCTGCGCAGGCTGCGGAACGGCGCGTTCGAGGTCGCCGGGACACGGCTGCCCGAGATGGTCCGCCGGATGAGCGAGACCGACGGCGGCGGCATCCCGCCCGAGGTCCAGCCCATCGACGTGGACTCCACCGACGAGATCGGTGAGGTCGCCCGGGCCTTCGACCAGGTCCACCAGGAGGCGGTGCGGCTGGCGGCCAACGAGGCGTCGTTGCGCAGCAACGTCAACGCGATGTTCGTCAACCTCTCCCGCCGTAGCCAGGTCCTGGTGGAACGGCAGATCCGCCTGATCACCCGGCTGGAGCAGGGTGAGGAGGACTCCAAGCGGCTGGCGAGCCTGTTCCAGATGGACCACCTGGCCACCCGGATGCGCCGCAACTCCGAGAACCTCCTGGTCCTGGCGGGCCAGGAGCTGTCGCGGCGGTGGAGCCGGCCGGTGGCCCTGGTGGACGTGCTCCGCGCCGCGGCCTCGGAAATCGAGCAGTACGAGCGGGTCACGCTCAACGTCCAGCCCGGGATCTCGGTCGGCCGGGAGACCGTCAGCGACCTGGTCCACCTGACCGCGGAGCTGGTGGAGAACGCGACGTCGTTCTCGGCGGCCGATACGCCGGTGACGCTCGCGGCCTACCTGCAGGGCAACGGGTGGACGCTGATCGAGGTCGCCGACCAGGGCGTGGGCATGACCGCGCAGCAGATCGCGGACGCGAACTGGCGGCTGGCGAACCCGCCGGTGATGGACGTGGCCGTCTCCCGCCGCATGGGCTTGTTCGTGGTGGCCCGGCTGGCGGGACGGCGCGGGATCCGCGTCCGGCTGTGCCCGGTGCCGTCCGGCGGCCTGATCGCGCAGGTCTGGCTGCCCGCCGAGGTGGTCACGCGGGAGGCGGATAGTGGCGGCCCGCTGCGTTCGGTCCCGGCCGCCGCGAACCAGCCGGCCGTGAACCAGGCCGTCGCGAACCAGTCCGCCGCCAGCATCGCCGAAGAGCTCCGGGCGGACCTGGCGGAGAACGGCCACGGTCATGGCATGCCACAGCGGCGATCCACTCGGGAGACGGGCGTCGGGCAGAGCGGTTTCGCGCCCACCGGCCGGCTCGTATCCTCGCCTGAGGCGGGCCAGAACCCGTCCCCCGCCCAGGGCGCGGAAGCCGGGGAAGGGGCTCCGTCGCTGCCCCGCCTCCGGGCCCGGCTGCGCGCCGCCAGGATCGCCACGGGGCCGGGACCGCAGGACGCCGGGCCCGGCCAGGGAGGCTCTGCTTCGTATAACGGCGCCCAGCCCACGGCAGCCCAGTACCGTCCCGCCCAGCCCGGTGCCGCTGGTCCCGGTGCCGGGACCGGGCAGCATCGCCGTATGGACGCCGGCGCACTGAGCACGCCGGGCAGCGAGGTGATCATCCCGCCCGCTGACAGCGTCGCCGATCGCCAGCGGCTGCCCATCTTCGAGGCGGTGGAGTCGGACTGGTTCCGCAGCGGCGGGCAGGTCGTCGGCAGCGCCCCGGCCCGAAGCAGCGGGGGCTGGTCCTCGCCCGCGGCGGACGCGGGCTGGCGGGCCGCCGAGGTGGCTCACGCGCCGACGTCGGACGGCATCACGCAGACCGGGCTGCCGAAGCGGGTGCCGAAGGCGAACCTCGTCCCCGGCTCGGTGGCCGCTCCGGGAGGCGGCGGCCCGGGCGCCGAGGCGTCGCCCCTTCCCGCGCCGGCCAGGTCAGCCGAGGAAGCCAGGGATCGTTTCTCCAACTTCCAGCGAGGTATCCGGCGGGCGCGAGCCGCGGCCATCGGGAATGACCCCCACAGCGGAGAGGGCACGACCTCATGAGGGATCATGACGGGGATGCGCGGCGCCCAGCCACCCGGGTGACGTGATCCCCGGCGGAGGAAGATCGATTGTGACAGGAGACGCTGGTGCCGCGCCCGAGCCATGATGACTGGGCGCCCGCCGATGAGGGCCGTTATCCGCTGGATGACGACGAGCTGCTGCCAGAGAGCGACGAGGATTTTCTGGTCCGGCCCTACGCGGTGACAGGGGGGCGGACAGAACCGCGGTCTCAGCTGGAAATCGAGGCGATGGTCGTGGCCGCCTACTACGGTGTGCGCGATCTGGCCGTGCTCAGCCCCGAGAGCCAGGCCATCCTGGACTGCTGCCGGGACTGGCGGTCGGTGGCCGAGATCTCGGCGATCTTGCAGATGCCGCTAGGGGTGGCGCGGATCCTGATCGCCGACATGGCGGCGGATGGCCTCGTACGGATCCACCAGCTCGACCACGCTCAGGGTGGCCCGGACGTCAGACTGCTGGAAAGGGTGCTCATTGGACTCCGCAAGCTCTAGGACGATCCCGGGTATCACGGCTGATTCCGCCGTGAGCTCCGTGAAGGTCGTGGTCGGCGGCGGTTTCGGCTCGGGTAAGACGACGTTCGTCGGGTCGGTATCCGAGATCACGCCGCTGACCACCGAGGCCGTGATGACCACGGCGTCCGCCGGTGTCGACGACCTGTCGCACACGCCGGGCAAGACCACGACCACCGTGGCGATGGACTTCGGCCGGGTGACGCTCGACGCGGACCTGATCCTGTACCTGTTCGGCACGCCGGGGCAGCACCGGTTCTGGTTCATGTGGGACGACCTGCTCCGCGGGGCGATCGGGGCGGTCGTGCTGGTGGACACCAGGCGGCTGGCCGACTCCTTCCCGGCGGTGGACTATTTCGAGGCGGCCGGGCTGCCGTTCGTCGTCGCGGTCAACGGATTCGACGGCGACTACCCGCACGGGGTCGATGACGTGCGGAACGCGCTGTCGATCAGCCCGCACGTGCCGGTGATCCAGTGTGATGCCCGCCAGCGCTCGTCCACCAAGTACGCCCTGACGACGCTGGTCGAGCACGCCATGGCGATGCAGCTCAGGTCCCGGTAGGAGCCGCCACGGCTGTCCCGCAACTGGGGTGCGTTACTCGCCGGTCACGCCGTCCAGGCGTTCCCTGAGCAGGTCCGCGTGGCCGTTGTGGCGGGCGTACTCCTCGATCATGTGGGTCAGGACCCAGCGGAGCGAGAACCAGGACCGGCCCCGGAAACCCCTGGTCTCCAGGGACGGGGCGGCGGCGGTCAGGGCGCGCGCGTGGTCGCATTCCGCCCGCCAGGTGCTGAACGCCTCCGCGACATCGGCGGTGGCCACGTCGCGGAACGCGGCTTCCCAGTCCATGCCCGGCGCGAAGATCGCCCGCATTTCCTCGCCGCCGAGCACCGGCCGGAACCAGTTGCGTTCGACCTCGGCCATGTGCCTGACGATGCCGAGCAGCGACAGGTCCGAGGGCGGCACGGCACGTTCGCGTAGCTGATCATCGGCCAGGCCCTCGCATTTGAGGGCCAGGGTCTCCCGGTTGAAGTCCAGGAACGCGGTCAGCGTGGTCCGCTCGTCCGCTTCCTGCGGCGGGTCAACGCGTGGGTCATCCATGCCGCTATCGTTCCACTCCTCCTCGTCGTCGGGTGAGGTCACGGTGAGAACGGCCGCTAGCGCCCTTGGCCGTTGTACTGGGAAAGCACGGCATGCTCCTCGTCGGGGGTGAAGCCGTTGGTGTCCAGGGAGGGCTCGCCGCGGTCGCGATCCCAGGCCAGCACGTCGGCCACCGTCACGTCGAACGGCGTGGCGGGCAGGCCCGCGGCCCGGGCCCGGGCCGGGTCGCGCTGCTGGGTGGCCCATTCCTGGCGGACCAGCGGGTACATCGCGGGCGCGGTGTCGCGCGGGACCGGGACGATGTCGACGCGCGTGCCGGCTACGTGCGCGCAGGCCTGGATGAGGCCGCCGAGGGTGAGCGGCTCGGCCGGGCCGACGGCGTGGAACGCGCCGGGGCGGTCGTCGGCGAGGAGCTGGACGATCAGCCGGGCCAGGTCGCGGGAGTCGATGAGCTGGACCGGCTGCTTGGGATCGGCGGGCAGCGCCACCCGGCCGCCGCGGGCGGCCCGGCGCGTGTAGTAGGTGAGCCCGTCCTGCGGGTCGTGGGGGGCCGCGCCCCTTGCCGGCCGCCCCCGCGGGGGGGGGGGGCCGGACCCGGGGGGGGCGGCGGGTTGCGACGCCCCCCAAAACCGCCCCCAGGGGAAAACACCGAATTAAAACGGG
>JBEKJP010000108.1:0-28017 GCA_050011155.1 Streptosporangiaceae bacterium | reverse complement strand
CTGACCGGCTGGTAGGCGGCCGTCAGCTGGGCCGCGAGCGCCGCCGGCGGCCGGCCGGTCAGGCCCGGCGCGCTGGAAAGATCGCGGACGGCGTCCCACTGCCGGACGAACAGGGCCATGTCGGCGCGTTCGGCCGGCGGGTCGCCGGCGTGCAGTTGCTGCAGCGCGAAGAGCCGCGCGTCGATCCCGGGGAGCAGGCTGGTGTAAAGCGTGCCGAGGAGCCGGGACCTCGTCGCGGGATTGTCGGCCTGTATGATGGCCTGGCCGGCGGCATACGCCGCGTCCATGCCCCGGGCCAGCTGGTTCGTGGCCACCGCGGTGTCGAGCTCGCCGCCCGCGATCACCTGTCCCTGGTACGCGGCCGACCGGATGCCCAGTATGCCGATGGTGGCCACCGCGACCACCAGGAACGTGCCGAAGAGCGCTATCAGCGCAACGGTCCAAGCCCTGGCAAACGTCGTATTCACCCCCGCTTAATCCGGCAAGCCGTAAAAGCATTTACACCGCTCATCATAATGGCAAGCAGTAATATAAACGGCTTTCCGCTATCCTGCTAATTCCGCATTTATGCTGCATAAACTGCGAAACCAGCGAAATAAAAAGGAGGCGGAGAACCCGTTACGGGGGCGGGAACCTAGCTCGTTCGGTAAAAAAATGATTTTACTCCCACTCAATCGTGGCGGGCGGCTTGCTGGTGACGTCGAGCACCACCCGGTTGATCTGCCGAACCTCGTTGGTGACGCGGGTGGAGATCCGGGCCAGCACCTCGTCCGGGATCCGGGCCCAGTCCGCCGTCATGGCGTCCTCGCTGGTCACCGGGCGGAGCACGATCGGGTGGCCGTAGCTGCGGCCGTCACCCTGCACGCCCACCGAGCGGACGTCGGCCAGCAGGACCACCGGGCACTGCCAGATCACGGGGTCGAGCCCGGCCGCGGACAGCTCCGCGCGGACGATGGCGTCGGCCACGCGGAGCACGGCGAGCCGCTCGGCCGTCACCTCGCCGATGATCCTGATGGCCAGCCCGGGGCCGGGGAACGGCTGGCGGCGGACGATCGCGGGCGGCAGCCCGAGTTCCTCCCCCACCCGGCGCACCTCGTCCTTGAACAGCGCCCGCAGCGGCTCGACGAGTGAGAACTTCAGGTCGTCGGGCAGGCCGCCGACGTTGTGGTGAGACTTGATGTTGGCGGTCCCGGTGCCGCCGCCGGACTCCACCACGTCCGGGTACAGCGTCCCCTGGACCAGGAAGTCGCAGGCCTCGCCGTGCTCACCGGCCTCGGCGGTGATCTCCCGGGCGGCGCGCTCGAAGGCGCGGATGAACTCGCGGCCGATGACCTTGCGCTTGGTTTCGGGGTCTTCGACGCCGTTGAGGGCTTTCAGGAAGACGTCGGCTTCTGTCGCCACCTTGAGCTTGACGCCGGTGGCGGCGACGAAGTCCTGTTCGACCTGTTCGGCCTCACCCTGGCGCAGCAGCCCGTGATCGACGAACACGCAGGTGAGACGGTCGCCGATGGCCCGCTGGACGAGCGCCGCGGCGACCGCGGAGTCCACCCCGCCGGACAGGCCGCAGATGGCCCGGCCGTCGCCGACCCGCGCCCGGATCGCCGCCACCTGCTCCTCGACGATGTTGAGCATGGTCCACGACGGGCGGCAGCCGGCCAGCTCGAGGAAACGGGCCAGGATGCGCTGGCCGTGCTCGGTGTGCATGACCTCGGGGTGGAACTGGACGCCGTACAGCCCTTGTTCCTGGTTTTCCACGGCGGCGACCGGAGTGGCCTCGGTCCGCGCGGTCACGGTGAAGCCGGGCGGGGCGGCGGTGGCGGTGTCCCCGTGGGACATCCAGACGCGCTGGGTCTTCGGCGTTCCGGCCAGTAGCGTGCCTTGGCCGGTGGTCTGGAGGATGGTGGCGCCGTATTCCCTGGCGCTGGTCTGGGCGACGGTGCCGCCCAGGCCGTTGACCATCAGCTGGAAGCCGTAGCACAGGCCCAGGATGGGGACGCCCGCGTCGAGCAGGCCGGGCGGGGCGGGCGGGGCGCCGTCGGCGTAGACCGAGGATGGGCCGCCGGACAAGATGATCGCCTTGGGCCGCTTGGCCAGCATCTCGGCGGCAGTCATCGTGGCCGGGACGATCTCGGAGTAGACGTGGCACTCACGCACCCGGCGCGCGATCAGCTGCGCGTACTGCGCGCCGAAGTCGACGACGAGGACGGTGTCGAAGCCACCGGGCACGCTGGTCACCTTTTCCTACGGGCTTTTGATGGGGTCCCCGTCTTGCCGGGTCTCCGAGTCTAGCCGGACCTGACCAGGGGAAACCGGCGTGCTTACGGGGGCGGCCTGGCTCGCGGCTTGGCTGGCGGCCTGGCTGGCGGTGACGCGGAGGCGGGCGATGCGGCGGCCGTCGAGCTCGGTCACGGTGATGGTCCGGCCCGCGACCTGCACGCTGTCCCCCTCGGACGGCAGGTCGCCCAGCGCGGCCAGGACGTAGCCCGCGACCGTCTCGTACGGTCCCTCGGGCAGCTCGATGCCGGTCTGCTCGGTGAACTCGCTCAGGTTGAGCAGGCCGTCGAGCTCGACGTCGCCAGCCGGGAGTTTCGTCGCCTGGTCCTGCTCGACGTCGTACTCGTCCCTGATGTCGCCGATCAGCTCCTCGACCAAGTCCTCCAGCGTGACGATGCCGGCCGTGCCGCCGTAGTCGTCGATGACCACGGCCAGGTGGGCCCGCTCCCGGCGCATCTCGGACAGCGAGGACAGCACCGTCTTGCTGATCGGCAGGAACTTGACCGGGCGGCTGATCCGGCTGACCGGCACTTCGTTCTTGGCGACACCGGGGCCGTGCTGGCTCTTTCCTCCCCGGGTTTCTCCCCGGAGGGTTCCCTCCCCCCGGTCCCCCCCGCCGAGAATGAACAGGTCGCGGACGTGCACGAAGCCGGTCACGTTGTCATAACTGTCCTGGTAGACCGGCAGCCGGGAGTGCGGCACGCCCGCCGCGATGCCGGCCGCCACCTCGACCGGGGTCTCCGCGTCCAGGAAGACCACCTCGGTGCGCGGCACCAGCACCTCGCGGATCTGCCGCTTGCCCGCGTCGAAGACCTCGCCGACGATCATGCGTTCGTCCTGGCTGAGCGTCTGGGTGCTGGTGACAAGCTCGCGCACCTCCTGTTCGGTCATGGCCTGGCGGCCGACCCGGGGGTCGCCGCCGAGCAGGGCCACGATCAGGTTGGTGGTATTGGTCAGCAGCCATACAACGGGCCTGGCCAAGGTCGCGATCCGGTCAAGCAGCGGCCCGGCCAGCAGCGCCAGCGCGGGCGCCCGCTGCAGCCCGATCCGCTTGGGGGCGAGCTCGCCCAGGATCAGGCTGAAGAACGTGATGGCGATGGTCACCGCGAGGAACGAGACAGGACCGGCCCAGCCCGGCGACAGGTGCTGCTGCTTGACCAGCCACGACTTGAGCACGCCGGCCAGCGTCTCGGCCCCGTAGGCGCCGGAGACCAGGGTGGCCAGGGTCACGCCGATCTGCACGGCGGAGAAGAACCGGTTCGGGTCCTGCGCCAGCCGGGCCGCCTTCTGCCCCCGGCGGCCGCGCTTGGCCAGCGCCCGGACCTGGCCTTCGCGCAACGAGACCAGGGCCATCTCCGACGCCGCGAAGAATCCCCCGATGCAGATGATCACCAGTACGACGACGATCTGCAAGACGACCTTACTCACGAGGTGATCGCCGACTTCCTCCGTCCGGGCGCCGGGCGGGCGGATCCAGACCCCCGCAAGGTTTCCCGCCGCTGGCGGCGCACTGTGTCCGCCCAGTCTAGACGGGATAACGTAAGGCTCTCGTGGACATGCAATCGATCTGGAAGTCCAGCGCGCGGCTGGCGGACGGGCGCGAGATCATCTACTTCGATGAGGCGCCCGGGTCCGGCCGCGCCCAGATGCCGGATACCCGGCCGCTGGGGCCGCGGACCCCTGGCCCTTTGCTGCCTTTGGGGCGCTCGGAGTGGGGGATCCGCTGGGATCCGCTGGCCGGGGAGTGGGTGGTCATCGCGGCGGCCCGCCAGGACCGGACCTTCCTGCCGCCGGCCGACCAGTGCCCGCTCGACCCGTCCAAGCCGGGGCACCTCACCGAGATCCCGGCTGACAGCTACGACGTGGTGGTGTTCGAGAACCGGTTTCCCTCGCTGGCCGAGCCGCTGGGGCGGTGCGAGGTGGTCTGCTTCACCTCTGACCATGACTCGTCGTTCGCCGCCTTGTCGCCGCGGCGGGTGCGGACGGTGCTCGAGGCCTGGGTGGACCGGACGGAGGCGCTGAGCGCGCTGCCCGGGACACGGCAGGTGTACTGCTTCGAGAACCGGGGTGAGGAGATCGGGGTCACGCTGCATCATCCGCACGGGCAGATTTACGCGTTCCCGTTCGTGGCGCCGCGGCTGGCGCAGATGGTGGCGCAGGCCGCTTTGTACGAGGGCGGGAACTTGTTCGACGACCTGGTGGCCTCGGAGGTGCGCGCCGGGGTGCGGGTCGTGACGCGGAACTCGCATTGGGTGGCGTTTGTGCCGGAGGCGGCACGGTGGCCGTATGAGGTGCGGATCTTTCCTCTGGTCCGGGTGCCCGACCTGCCTGCGCTGGGTTCGGACGCGCGGGCGGCGTTCGGGCCGTTGTACCTGGACGTGCTGCGCCGGTTCGACGCGCTGTTCGACCAGCCCGCGCCGTACATCGCCGCCTGGCATCAGGCCCCGGTGGGAGACCCCGAGGCTCGGGACCGGTTCGCCGCGCACCTTCAGGTACTGTCGGTCCGGCGCGCGGCCGGCAAGCTGAAGTACCTGGCCGGCACGGAGTCCGGCATGGGCGTGTGGATCAACGACATCGTCCCTGAAGAGGCGGCGCAACGGCTTCGGGAGGCCTGATCTGATGAGGGTGCTTGTCACCGGCGGGGCCGGCTACATCGGCAGCGTCGTGGCCGCGCAACTAGTGGCGGCCGGACACGACGTGGTCGTGCTCGACGACCTGTCGACCGGGTTCGCCGACGCGGTGCCGCCCGGCGCCACGTTCGTCCAGGGCACGCTGCGCGACTGCTCGGCCGAGGTGCTCTCCGACGGCGTCGAGGCGGTGCTCCACTTCGCGGCCAAGTCGCTGGTCGGCGAGTCGGTCGCGGACCCGGCCAAGTACTGGTCGAACAACCTGGGCGGCACGGTGGCGCTGCTCGAGGCGATGCGCGAGATCGGGGTCCGGACTCTCGTGTTCTCCTCGACCGCGGCCGTCTACGGCGAGCCGGAGGGCCCGACCGTGAAAGAGACCGACCCGACCCGGCCGACCAGCCCGTACGGCGCGACCAAGATCGCCGTGGACACCACCTTGACGGAGTTCTGCCGGCTGTACGGGTTCGGCGCGATCAGCTTGCGCTACTTCAATGTGGCCGGCGCGCACTCGGTATCTGATGGCCCGGACGGGACCGGCCGCGCCGGCCGCTGGCTGGGCGAGCGGCACAACCCGGAGACGCACCTCATCCCGAACGTCCTGGCCGCCGCGTCCGAAGGACGGCCAGTGCGGATCTTCGGCGACGACTATCCCACCCCCGACGGGACCTGCGTCCGGGACTACATCCACGTCACCGACCTGGCCGACGCACACCTGCGCGCGCTGGGCGCCTGCCGGCCCGGCCAGCACGGGATCTACAACCTGGGCAACGGGGCCGGCTTCTCGGTCCGCGAGGTGATCGAGGTGTGCCGTTCGGTCACCGGGATTGATGTTCCGGTGGAGACCGGGCCGCGGCGGGCTGGCGATCCGGCCGTGCTAGTCGCCTCGTCCGAGAAGATCCAGTCCGAGCTGGGCTGGCAGGCCTCGCGGGACCTGCGGGCCATGGCCGGCGACGCCTGGGCCTTTACTCAGGCGCGTTCTTCCCGGTGAGAGCCTCGGCTCTGTTCCAGGAGAAGTTCGGCGGAGCGCCGGACGCGGTGTGGATGGCTCCGGGGCGGGCCAACCTGATGGGCGAGCACACCGACTACAACGACGGGTTTGTGCTTCCGTTCGCGCTCGGCCAGGGGGTGACGGCGGCCGCTTCCGAGTCTTCCTCGTCCCGGCGGCTTGTGCTGTGCTCGAGGCAGGAGCCGGGGGCGGCGATTTCGGTCGAGCTGGACGGGCTGGCGCCAGGGCAGGTGACCGGGTGGGCCGCCTATCCGGCCGGGGTCGCCTGGGCGCTCGAGGCGGCCGGCTACCAGGTGCCGGGTGCCTGCCTCGCGATCGACTCCGACCTGCCCGTCGGGGCGGGGCTGTCCTCCTCGGCCGCCCTGGAATGCGCCACCGCGCTGGCCCTGACCTCGCTAGCAGGGCTAGACGTGCCGCGCGCCGAGCTGGTCACGATCGCGCGGCGGGCCGAGAACGAGTTCGTCGGGGTGCCGACCGGCATCATGGACCAGTCCGCCTCGCTGCGCTGCCAGGCCGGGCACGCGCTGCTGCTCGACTGCCGCTCGCTTGAGGTGGCGCAGGTCCCGTTCGATCCGGCCGCGGCCGGGGCAGGCCTGCTCCTGATCAACACCCGGGCCAAGCACGCCTTGTCGGACGGCGAGTACGGGCGGCGGCGAGCCGAGTGCGAGGAAGCCGCGCGCATTTTGGGTGTCCCGTCGCTGCGGTTCGTTGTGGACCCGGCTGACGTGGAGCGACTGGACGACCCGGTGCTCCGGCGGCGTGCCCGGCACGTCGTCGCCGATGACCAGCGCGTGCTCGAGGTAGTGGCGCTGCTGCGCTCGTTGTCCGACGCGTCGGTAGCGGGCGCTTCTGGGGCTGGCGCTTCGGCGTACGGCGAGATCGGGCGGCTGCTGACCCAGGCGCACGCGTCGCTGCGGGACGACTTCGAGGTGTCCTGGCCGGAGGCCGACGCGGCGGTGGCGGCGGCCGTGGCCGCGGGAGCGGCCGGGGCGCGGATGATCGGCGGAGGCTTCGGCGGGTCGGTGCTCGCGCTGGTGCCGTCGGCTGCTGCTGACGCCGTGCGCGACGCGATTACCTCGGAGTTCGCGGAGCGCGGCTGGACCCCGCCCGAGTTCCTGGCCGCGAGCCCGGCCGACGCCGCCCGCCGCCTAGCCTGAGCGCTCGCCGCGCGCCTCATCCATGATCGCGGGCAGTTCGGGTCGATTTTCGTCCGTAACTGCCCGCGATCATGAAACCGGCACCGGGGCGGGGCGGCGGGTGGTGGTGAGGGGGAGGCGGAGGGGGCCGCGGATGATGGTGGCGTTGCGGCGGCGGACGGGGCCGGAGCGGGTTAGGTGGGGCATGCGCTCGGCGAGGAGGCGCAGGGCGACGGCGGCTTCGGCGCGGGCCAGGGCGTGGCCGAGGCAGTAGTGGATGCCGCTGGCGAAGGCCAGATGCGGGGGGCCTTCGGCGCGGGTGATGTCGAAGCGGTCTGGGTCCCGGTAGACGTGAGGATCGCGGTTGGCCGCCCCGATCAGCGTGATCACCTGCTGGCCCTGGCGCACCGGCTGGCCCTCGAGCTCGACCGGTTCCAGCGCTACCCGGCTGGTCCGCTGGACCGGCGGGTCCCAGCGCAGCACCTCTTCGACCACCCGGGGAGCGAGCCCGTCCGGGTCGGCGCACAAGGCCTGCCACTGTCCGGGGTGGGCCAGCAGCGCCAGCATGGCGTTGCTGATCAGGTTGACCGTGGTCTCGAACCCGGCCACGAGGAGCAGATTGCACATCGGCACCATCTCGCGCGGCTGGATCTGCTCGCCCTCGACCGTGATCAGGTGGCTGATGATGTCGTCACGCGGCTCGCGCCGCCGTACCTCGAAGAGGTGCTCGAAGAGCCGCCGCAGATCGGCCCGGGCCGCCAGCAGCTGGCGCGCGTGGCGCACCGACTTGACCCCGTCGAGCGAGCCGCCGATGGCCCGCCCGTACCTTTCGAAATCCCCGGCGCGGGAATCGGGGATGCCGAGCAGGTCGGTAATGACGGCGATCGGCAGCGGCCCGGCGAAGCCGGAGACCAGGTCGAACCGGCCCGCCGCGACGGCCTCGTCCAGCAACCCGACGGCGGTGCGCTCCATCCGGGCGGTGTAGCGCGCCACCGCCTTCGGCGTGAACGCGGGCAGCGCGAGCCGTCGCAGCCGGGTGTGGTCCGGCGGGTTCATGCCCAGGAAGGACATGCCCGGCCGGTCTTCGGCGGGGTGCCTGCCGAAGCGCCGGTCGCGCAGCACCGAGTCGCAGCCGCGGTAGCTGACGCAGGCCCAGCCGCCCTGGCGGGTCGAAACCAGCGGCCCGGCCGCGCGGAGCTGGTCGTAGACCGCGTACGGGTTCTCCCGGCCCGGGCGCAGCTTGAGCAGCGACATCGGGTCGCGTTGCAGGTATCCGGCCCAGGCGAGGCCGGCCCGCTCGCGGTACAGCCCGGAAGCGAACCGGGCCATCAGGTTCAGCCGGCCCAGCCGGTTCACGGCGCGCCCCCCGGTGAAGGCACGACCTCCGGCGAATTAGCGCGCACGGTACAACTGTGCGCTTTCCCGGCCAGATGTGCCATCGCCGCGGCCCGACGGCGCGCGATATGGTGACCCCGAACGCCGGTAAGCCGAGGAGGTACCAGTGTCGGTGCGCGAGGAAGCGGCGAAGCTAGCGGATGACATCGCCGAGCTGAGGCATGCGATCCACTCCGAGCCCGAGATCGGCTTGAACCTGCCCAGGACGCAGGCCAAGGTGCTGGACGCGCTGGCCGGGCTGCCGCTGGAGATCAGCACCGGAGAGGCGCTCAGCTCGGTGACCGCGGTGCTGCGCGGCGGCCGTCCCGGCCCGGTGGTGCTGCTCCGCGGCGACATGGACGCGCTGCCCGTCACCGAGGAGACCGGGCTGCCGTACGCCTCCGCCATCGACGGCGTGATGCACGCCTGCGGCCACGACCAGCACACGGCCATGCTGGCCGGCGCGGCCCGGCTGCTGTCGGCCCGGCAGGCCGAGCTGCCCGGCACAGTGATCTTCATGTTCCAGCCGGGCGAGGAAGGCTACGCCGGTGCCCGGCACATGATCAACGAGGGCGTGCTCGACGCGGCCGGTGAGCGCCCGGTCGCCGCCTACGGCCTGCATGTTTCCTCCAACAAGCTGCTCACCGGGATGTTCTCCACCCGGCCGGGCCCGATGCTGGCCGCCGCCGACCAGATCACGGTCACCGTGCACGGCCGCGGTGGCCACGCCTCCCAGCCGCACCGGGCGGCCGACCCGATCCCGGTCGCGTGCGAGATGGTGATCGCGCTGCAGACCCTGGTGACCAGGAAGTTCGACGTGTTCGACCCGGTCGTCATCACGGTTGGCAGCTTCCACGCCGGCACCACCGACAACGTCATCCCCGACCAGGCCAGGTTCCTGGCCACCGCCCGCTCCTACAGCCACGCGTCCCGGGCCGCACTCGCCGAGCTGGTGCCCGGCCTGATCAAGGACATCGCCAGCGCGCACGGGCTGACCGCGGACGCCGAGTACGCGGCCGAGTACCCGGTCACCGTCAACGACGCGGCGGAGGCGGAGTTCGCGCTGAAGGTGGCGACGGAGACGTTCGGCGCGGACCGGACCCTGAAAGCCCAGTTCCCGATCACCGGCGCGGAGGACTTCTCCTTCGTCCTGGAGGAAGTGCCAGGCGCGTTCGTCTTCCTCGGCGCCTGCCCGCCCGACCGCGACCCGGAGACCGCCCCCACCAACCACTCGGCCATCGCCCTGTTCGACGACTGCGTGCTGCCCGAGGGCACCGCCCTCTACGCCGAGCTAGCCCTGCGCCGCCTCGCCCAGGGCTGACTCGCCCAGGGCTGACTCGCCCAGGGCTGACTCGCCGGTCAGCCATCCCGGGGTTAGGGCGCGATCAGCTTGTACGTTGACGTACGTTGGTGTACATTTGCGGTATGGCGATGATGACGATTAGCGAGGCGCGGGCGGCGCTGCCCGAGGTCCTCGACCGGGTGACGGGAGGCGAGGAGGTCACGATCACCCGCCACGGCCGCCCGGTGGCCGTGGTGATACGCCCGGACATCCTGTGGAGCCGCCGGCTGGGCGGAGCGCTCGACGACGCGGAGCGGATCCATGAACTGCTCGCCGAGGCGGCGGCCACGCCGCTGCCCTCGGACGCAGGACCACCGGAAACGGGGTCGGCGGAGACGGAGACGGCGGGGATGGAGACGGGCCTGACGGCGGAACGGGCCGAGGAGCTGATCGCGGCGATCCGGGCCGGGCGTGACACAAGGTGAGGGACGCCTTCGACGCCGACGCGCTGATCTACGCGGCCGCGCCCGGGCATCCGCTGGGCCGGCGGGTCCTCAGCTTGTTCCGGGCGGCCGGGCCCGGCACCGCGGCGGGCACCGGCTCGGTCTTGCTGCTGCCCGAGGTACTCGGCAAGCCGCTGCGCGATGGCAGCGTAGCCGAGATCCGGGCGCTGGCCGGGCTGCTGGCCCGGCTGGATCTGCGGCCGGTGGACCGGGCCACGGCCGAGCTGGCGACCGCGCTGGCCAGCCGGTACCGGTTGCGGGCGACGGACGCGACGCACCTGGCCACCGCGGTGGGCATGGGGGCCGAGCGCTTCATCACGAACAACAGGCGTGACTTCGGCCCGGACATCAAGGAGATCGACGTCACCTACCCGGACGTCCTCCCAGATTTCCTCCCGGACCCGGCGCCCTGACCTGCTAGAGGGGGGCGCCGGGGCCACTTATCCGGGCTGGCGGCCAGCTGAGAGGCTCTAGCTCAGAGGCTGGCGACGTCGGCTTGCTTGGAGCGGACGGCTTCGGCGGCGGTACGCAGGGCGGCCACCTCGGAGTCGGTCAGGTCGCGCTCGACGACCCGGCGGACGCCTTCGGAGCCGATCTCGGCCTCGACGCCCAGGTAGACCCCGGAGATCCCGTACTGGCCGTCCACCCAGGCGCAGACCGGCATGACCGCGCCGGAGTCCTCGGCCACGGCGCGGGCCATCCGGGCCGCGGCGGCCGAGGGGGCGTAGTAGGCCGACCCGGTCTTGAGCAGGCCGACGATCTCGCCGCCGCCGTTCCTGGTCCGGGTGACCAGCGCCTCGATCTCGTCCGCGGGCAGCAGCTCGGACAGCGGCTGGCCGTTGACCGTGCAGGCCGAAGGAACCGGGACCATGGTGTCGCCGTGCGAGCCGAGGGTCAGCGTGCGCACCGATCCGACCGGGACCGCCAGCTTCTCCGCCACGAAGTAGGTGAACCGGGCGGTGTCGAGCATGCCCGCCTGGCCCATCACCCGGGCCGACGGGAAACCGGACGCCTTGGCGGCCAGCGCGGTCATTTCGTCCAGCGGGTTGGACACCACGATCAGCACCGCGTCCGGCGCGTACTTGGTGACGTTCTCGACCACGTTCCTGACGATCTTGGCGTTGGTCTCGATCAGGTCCATCCGGTTCATGCCCGGCTTGCGCGGCAGGCCCGCGGTGATCACGACGATGTCCGAGCCGCCGATCGCCTCGTAGCCCTCGCCCGCCGGGCCGGTGCTCTGGCCGGTGACCTTGGTCTCGAACCCCTCGACCGGGCGCGACTGGTTCATGTCCAGGGCCAGCCCCTCCGGCTTGCCCTCGATGATGTCGGTGAGCACGACCTCTTCGAAGATGTCGTACTCGGCCAGCCGCTGTGCGGTGGTGGAGCCGTAGAACCCGGCCCCGACGACGGTTACCTTGCCCTTGCGAGACATTGCGGGAGAACTCCTTCGTCCGTGTTTTGCGCCGCTGATCTACCTAGGAACCCATCGCCTTGCGCAGGTTCTCGTCCAGGGCGGCCAGGAAGTCCTGGGTGTTCAGGAACGGCTGGTCCGGGCCGACGAGCAGGGCGAGGTCCTTGGTCATCTGGCCGCTCTCGATGGTGGAGACGCAGACCTCCTCCAGGGTGCGGGCGAACCCGCTGACCTCGGGGGTGCTGTCCAGCTTGCCGCGGTGCTCCAGGCCCCGGGTCCACGCGAAGATCGACGCGACCGGGTTGGTGGAGGTGGCCTTACCCTGCTGGTGCTGACGGAAGTGCCTGGTCACGGTGCCGTGGGCGGCCTCGGCCTCGACGGTGCGGCCGTCCGGGGTCATCAGCACGCTGGTCATCAGGCCAAGCGAGCCGAAGCCCTGGGCCACCACGTCGGACTGCACGTCGCCGTCGTAGTTCTTGCAGGCCCAGACGATGCCGCCCGCCCACTTGAGGACCTGGGCGACCATGTCGTCGATGAGCCGGTGCTCGTAGGTGATGCCGGCCGCCTCGTACTCCGCCTTGAACTCGGACTCGAAGACCTCGGCGAAGATGTCCTTGAACCGGCCGTCATAGGCCTTGAGGATCGTGTTCTTCGTCGACAGGTACAGCGGGAACTTGCGGTTCAGCGCGTACCGCATGGTGGCCCGGGCGAAGTCGCGGATCGAGTCGTCGTAGTTGTACATGGCCATGGCCACGCCGCCGCCGCCGAACTTGGCCACCTCGATCTCGAGCGGCTCCTCACCGCTGTCCGGCACGTAGGTGATGGTCACCGTGCCCGGCCCCGGCACCACGAAGTCGGTGGCCTTGTACTGGTCGCCGTGCGCGTGACGGCCGATGATGATCGGCTTGGTCCAGCTCGGCACCAGCCGCGGGATGTTGGAGATCACGATCGGCTCGCGGAAGATGACGCCGCCCAGGATGTTGCGGATGGTGCCGTTCGGGCTCCGCCACATCTTCTTCAGTCCGAACTCGGTGACCCGCGCCTCGTCCGGCGTGATCGTGGCGCATTTCACGCCGACGCCGTGCCGCTGGATGGCGCGCGCCGCGTCGATCGTCACCTGGTCGTCGGTGGCGTCGCGGTGCTCTATGCCCAGGTCGTAGTACTCGAGCTCGACATCGAGGTAGGGCAGGATCAGCTGGTCCTTGATGTTCTGCCAGATGATGCGGGTCATCTCGTCACCGTCGAGTTCGACGACGGGGTTCGCCACCTTGATCTTGGCGATATTAGCCATGGTCGGTTCAGGTCCCTTCTCAGGAAGATGCTGCTTATGGCAGCGACAGCGCGACTGCCAGTACCGCGGCACCGAACACCGCGAAGGCCAGCACGTCGGAAGCTTTTCGGCGGGACGCCAGCACGCCGGCGAAGCGGTTCGGCAGGAGGAACCGGGTCAGCGCCGCGGCGAGCAGCGTGCCGCCCAGCACGGCCATGCCCCGGATCGCGACCGCCGGGCCCTGCGCCACGACGAACATCCCGGCTCCCGCACCCGCGAGCACGACCAGGTAGGGCACCCAGGCCAGGACGCCGGTGACGGCGGGCTCGTCGCCGGGTCTGGAGCGGGTAGCGCGGTGGCTGGCTCGACTGGCACCGGGGGCGGCCGGGGCATAGGGCTCGACGGCATCTGGCGGCGGCGTGTTGTCACCTGCCGGTACCATTCCCTTACCCATCCAGCTGCCTCCCGGCTTCCGACGGAAGTTTACCGGGGCCTAGCTGAGCAGATGCCACGGCGTGCCCCAGGATCAGATCGTGCTCTCGCGGTAGGACCCGTGACACGGGGGGTAACCCAGTGGTAAGACCTTAGTCACGGCTTCGACAGAAGGGGAGGAACCGCGGTGGACACACCGTTCCTCCGCAGTGAGGAATCCGGCGACGTGTTTCCGCTGCGCGACGGGGTGACGACCGTCGGGCGGGGGCAGGGGGTCGACATCCGCCTGGACGACCCCAGCGTCTCCCGGCTGCACGCCGAACTCGTCCGGCGCGGTCCTTACGTCTACGTCGTCGACCTCGGTTTATCACGCAACGGAACCCGGGTTAACGGGCGCCCCATCATCCGCCGGGTCCTGGACGAAGGGGACGTGCTGAGTTTCGGCGCCGCCCGCTGCCGGATCGGCGGGGTCCCGCAGGAAGAGATCACGGCCGAGGCCGAGCTGCGCCGTTCGGCGGTTCCCGAGCTGACCCGCCGCGAGCTCGACGTGCTGACCTCGCTGTGCCGGCCCGCGCTCTCCGACGAGGCCTTCGCCACCCCCGCCACGGCCCACGAGATCGCCTCCGACCTGGTGGTGACCGAGGCGGCGGTCAAGCAGCACCTGCTGCGGCTCTACCAGAAATTCCGGATCCCGGAGGGTACCAACCGGCGCACCCGGCTGGCCAACGAGGTCGTCGCGCTCGGCTTGGTCAAGCCGATGCCGCAGGTCGACCCGCCCGATCAACCGGACCGGGGGTGAGCGGCCGTTACCGCCAGCTGGCGGCGGTTACAGCCGGATGTTCGACAGCAGCCAGTGCGACGCCGACGTGATCAGGCTGTGCAAGCCGGGCCACTGCCAGGGCAGGTGCGGGTCGGCCGCGGGCCAGTAGTACGGCGGCTGCGACCAGGCGAACAGGACGGCGGCGGCCGCGACCGCCCAGACGGCGAGCGTAACCGCCGCCGCCGACGCCGGGGTCCGCGCCACCGCGCCTGCCATCCGGTTCAGCTGCCGCCGCGGGCGGCCCGAGCCGGGCCCGAAACCGTACCAGGCCACCACCGCGGCGGCCGCGAAGGCCCCGGCGCGGGGCATGTTCATGCTGTGCGTGAACACCACGGCCAGGCCGTACGCGGCGGTGCCGGCCACGAGCGCCAGCGGGGCCAGCAAGATCCCGGTGAGCAGCGCCCTGGCCACCGTGAGCGGCGCGGTGATCAGCACGACCACCAGGTCGCTGGCCCGCGGGCCGCGCACCGAGCGGCGCACCGCCAGCTTGCTCTGAGCCCGGTCGGCCGCCCGGAGCAGGGTGATCACGGCCAGCGCGGCGACCAGCCCGGCCACCGGCAGGACCATGGTCACCGCGACCGCGGCGACCATGAAGGCGAGGCCGACCGCGGTGCCCGGCCGGGACGGCGGGCGCGGGTCACGGGGATCGCGCTGGTCACGGGGATCGCGCTGGTCACGGGGATCGCGCTGGTCACGGGGATCGCCGGGGCCATGCTGATCGCGCGGGCCGGGGACGGCCGGCTTGGGGCCTTGAGGGCCCCACTGGGGCTGGCGGGGCGGCGGGGTGTAGTCGACCGGCGGCAGCAGGTCGGCGACATCGCGGGCGGCCTGCTTGGGCGCCAGCGGAGCGGCGGCCGCCGCGTGCCCGGGCGGCTTGACCGAGGAGCCAGCCAGGGCGGACCCGGCCAGGGCGGAGCCGGCGATGGCGGTGTCCGGCAGTACCGCCCCAGGGAGGGCGGTACCTTCTGGGAGGGCGGCGGACGGCGTGAAGGTGGGCTGCCTGACGGGTGCCCCGGGGAGCGGCGAGCCGACATAGGTGCTGGTCGGGGCGAAGGCGGCGGCCGCACTGGTGCTGGCGGCCGACATGTCGAGCGCGCTGGCGTGAGCGCTGAGCCACGCGGCCGACGGCCGGTGCGAGGGGTCGCGGGCCAGCGCGGCCGAGATCAGCGGGACCAGCGGGGCGGGGACGCCGGTCAGGTCGGCGCGGCCGGAGACGATGCGGTAGAAGATGGTCTCGTAGGAGCCGCCGCCGAACGGCAGCCGGCCGGTGGCCGCGAAACTCATCGTCGAGCCCCAGGAGTGCACGTCCGCGGCGGAACTGCTGGGCTCGCCCTCGATCACCTCGGGCGCGAGGTATCCGGGCGTCCCCATGACCAGGCCGGTCTGGGTCAGCCGGGTGGCGTCGCCGGCCTGCGCGATGCCGAAGTCGATCACGATGGGCCGGTCGTCGGTGAGCATCACGTTGCCCGGCTTCAGGTCCCGGTGCACCACGCCCGCCGCGTGGATCGCGACCAGCGCCTCGGCGATCCCGTGGGCCAGCCGGCGCAGCCCCGGGCCGGACAGCGGCCCGCGGCCGCGCACCATCTCGTCCAGCGTGGGCCCGGGCACGTACCGCGTGACGATGTAGGGGTACTCGCCGGTGACGTCGGCGTCGAGGACCTCGGCGACGTACGGGCTGCGGACCCGGCGCATGGTCTCCACCTCGCGGGCCAGCCGCCGGCGCGCGTTGGCACCCTCGGCGCCGCCGATCGCGCGGAGCACCTTGACCGCCACCGGGCGGCCCTCCGGATCATGGGCGAGGTGAACCACCCCCATGCCGCCTTCCCCAAGGCGGTCCTGAAGGCGATACGGGCCGAGGGCCCTGGGCAGATGATCCGTCGCAGGCATCGCGGCTTCCAGAGTACGAAACAGATCGCGTGTTGTGGAGCCAACGAGATGTTGCCTATCTGTAACGGTCTTGGCGCGCCGGGTCCGCCGGGAGCTGATATGCGCGGTTGCACTTAGAATCTCTAGCTGTGGGACTGACCTATGACTGAGCACGACGACGCGCTCTCGCTCGACCTGGTAACCGCCGCGCTGCGGGCCGACAGCACGGACGTGGCCATCTACGCTCGCGTGCTGGCCCAGTCCCTGGGCGAGGCGCTGCCCCCCGACTGCGTGTCGGTGGAGCGGGATCGTTCGATGTCCGACCGCATGCGCGGGCGCCCGGGCGAGATCGCCAAGGTCTCGGCCCGGCTGGGCGAACTGCAGATGACACTGGCCGTGCGCAACGGCCAGCCGGCCGCCGAGATCTGCCGCGCGGTGCGCGGCGTCGTGCTCTCCCGGCAGACCGTCCCGATCGGCGAGTGGGCCGCCACCTTGGCCGGCGCGCTGGTCAGCTACGCCGAGCAGAACGCCCAGGCGGCCCAGGCCCTGCGCAAGCTGGTGGCCGGGAGCTGAGCTCGCGCCATCCTCGTTCGGTAAAATTTTGGTCTTTACCGGGCGGGCTAGCGGCCGGTGAAGGTGGCTTGGCCGGGGCCGTTTTCCAGGAAGCTGCGCATGCCGGCGCGCTGGTCCTCGGTGCCGAACAGGGCCGCGAACTGCACTCGTTCCAGCTCGAGCCCGGTGGCCAGGTCCACGCCGAGGCCGGCGTCGATCGCCCGCTTGGCCGCGCGCAGCGCGAGGGCGGGGCCGGTGGCGTAGCGCTTCACCAGGTCGACGGCGGCGGAGTAGACGTCGGAATCCGGGACGACCAGGTCGACCAGGCCGATCCGGAGTGCCTCGTCGGCGTTGACCATGCGCCCGCTGAACACCAGGTCCTTGGCCTTGGCCGGGCCGATCAGGCGGGGCAGGCGCTGGGTGCCGCCCGCGCCGGGGATGATGCCGAGGAGGATCTCGGGCTGGCCGAACCGGGCCCGCTCCCCCGCGACGCGGAAGTCGGCGGCCAGCGCGACCTCCATGCCGCCGCCGAGCGCGTAGCCGGTGATCGCGGCGACCACCGGCTTGCCCAGCCCGGCGAGCAGGTTGACGGCTTCCTGGAGCCGGGCGCCGCGGGCGGCCATCTCGGCGTAGCCGGCCTCGGCCATCACCGCGATGTCGGCGCCGCCGGCGAAGACCTTCTCGCCGCCGTAGATGACCACCGCGCGGACCTCATCCGCGGCCGCGGCCCGGGCCGCGGCCGCCAGCTCCTCGGTCACCTGGTCGTTCAGCGCGTTGACCTTGGGACGGTTGAGCCTGATGGTGCCAATGCCGTCCTTGGTCTCCAGCGTGACGAACTCAGCCATAAGCCGACCCTACTTTCACGGGGGGACGACCCCCCTGGCACCCCCCGCTTAACGCAGGTCCCCGTTCGTCATCCCGGCCGGGGCCTGCGGGTAGGTGACCAGGCCGAGCTCGGCCCGGCTGTCGAGCAGCGGGTGGTCAGGCAGCACGCGGACCGTGTAGCCGAACGACCCGGGCTGGTCCAGCGGCACCTCCCCGTAGTAGCGGACCATGCCGTTGACGGCCGGCTCGGCCGTCAGCGCGGCGTAGGACGGGGTGCGGATCTCGTCGGCGTCGTCGGGCCGCCCGTAGACCACCTCGACCCGCACGTCGTCCGGGGTCAGCTCGCCCAGCGCCACCAGGACCCGCACGGTCAGCGCCGAGCCGAGCGCCTGCCCGGCCGCCTCGGACTCCACGTGCTCGACCCGCAGGGCCGGCCAGGCCGCCACCACCCGCTGCTTCCAGGCCGCCAGCGCGCGGGCCGGGCCGAAACCCTGATGCCCCTGGCCGTCGGCCAGCTTGCGGGAGGCGGCCACGGCCGGCACGTACAGCGCCGTGACGTACTCGCGGACCATCCGCTCGGCCTGGACCTTCGGGCCGAGGGAGCGGAACGTGTGCCGGACCCGCTCCAGCCAGCCCGGCGGGACGCCGTCGGCGTCCCGCTCGTAGAACAGCGGCGCCACCGACTTGCCGATCAGCTCGTACAGCGCGGTGGCCTCGAGCGAGTCGCGCCGGGCAACGTCGGTCACGCCGTCGGCCGACGGGATCTCCCAGCCGTTCCCGCCGTCGTACCACTCGTCCCACCAGCCGTCCCGGACGGACAGGTTGAGCCCGCCGTTCAGCGCGGCCTTCATGCCCGAGGTGCCGCAGGCCTCCAGCGGCCGCAGCGGGTTGTTCAGCCACACGTCGCAGCCCTGGACCAGGTACTCGGCCATGGCCATGTCGTAGTCGGGCAGGAACACGATCCGGCGGTGCACGTCCGGGTTGTCGGTGAACTGCACCATCTGCTGGATCAGGCCCTTGCCGCCCTCGTCGGCCGGGTGCGCCTTGCCCGCCACCACGATCTGGATCGGCTGGTCCGGGTCGTTCAGCAGGCCGGCCAGCGTGGCCGGGTTGTTCAGCATCAGCGTGAGCCGCTTGTAGGACGGCACCCGCCGGGCGAACCCGATCGTCAGCACGTTCTCGTCGAGCACGCCGTCGATCCAGGTCAGCTCGGCCTCGGACGCGCCCCGCTGGCGCCAGGAGGCGCGCAGCCGGCGCCGGGTCTCGGTCACCAGCCGGGCCCGCAGCACGCGCCTGGTCTCCCACAGCTCGGCCCCGGCCGCCACCGCGGCGTGCTCCCAGTCCCAGCTGGGCGAGGCGCCGGTCAGCCGCAGGATCTCCGGCGCCACCCAGGTGGGGGTGTGCACGCCGTTGGTGACCGAGCCGATGGGCACCTCGCGGGTGTCGAAGCCGGGCCACAGGCCGGCGAACATCTCCCGGCTCACCTGGCCGTGCAGGATCGAGACGCCGTTGACGCGCTGCGCCAGGCGCATGCCCATCACGGCCATGTTGAAGACGTCGGGGTCGCCGCCCGGGTAGGTCTCGGCGCCCAGCGCGAGCACCCGGTCGATGGGCAGCAGCGGGTCGTCGTCGAAGTGCTCCCGGACCAGGCTGCGCTCGAACCGGTCGATGCCCGCCGGGACCGGGGTGTGCGTGGTGAACACGGTGCCCGCCCGGGTCAGCTCCAGCGCCACGTCGAAGCTCAGACCCTGCTCGGCGTACTCGCGGATGCGCTCCAGGCCGAGGAAGCCGGCGTGCCCCTCGTTGGTGTGGAACACCTCGGGCGCGGGGTGGCCGGTCAGCGCGCAGAAGGCCCGGACCGCGCGGGTGCCGCCGATGCCGAGCAGCAGCTCCTGGCGCAGCCGGTGGTCGCTGCCGCCGCCGTAGAGCCGGTCGGTGACCTCGTGCAGGTCGGCCTCGTTGGCCTCGACGTACGAGTCGAGCAGCAGCAGCGGGACCCGCCCGACCTGGGCCACCCAGATCTGCGCGGCCAGCTGCCGGCCCTCGGTCAGGCCCACGGTCACGTGCACCGGGGTCCCGGATGCGTCGCGGAGCAGCTCGAGCGACAGGCCGTTCGGGTCGTCCGACGGGTAGCGCTCGGCCTGCCAGCCGTCGGCCGACAGCGACTGGGTGAAGTAGCCGTGCCGGTACAGCAGGCCGACCCCGATCAGCGGCACGCCCAGGTCGCTGGCCGACTTGAGGTGGTCACCGGCCAGGATGCCCAGGCCGCCGGAGTACTGCGGCAGGGCGGCGGTGATGCCGTACTCGGGCGAGAAGTACGCGATCGCGGCGGGCCCGGCGCCGGCCTCACCCTCGGACGCGTACCAGCGCGGCTGCGACATGTACTGCTGCAGGTCCCGCTCGGCTTCGGCCAGCCGGCCGAGGAATTCCCCGTCGGCCGCGAGCGCGGCGATCCGGGCCGAGGGCAGCGCGCTGAGCATGGCGACCGGGTCGCCGCCCGCCGCCCGCCAGGCGGCGGGGTCGATCGACGCGAACAGGTCCGCGGTCGGGCGATGCCAGGACCAGCGGAGGTTCAGCATCAAGCCATGCAGCGCGGCCAGCGGCTCGGGCAGGGTTACGCGGACGGTGAACCGGCGAATCGCTTTCACGGGCAGACCTTAACGGACCCGCGCCCGTCCCGACGAACCGCCGACGGCATATCGTGCCCGTCCGCGCCGGTAGAAGCTAGAAATTAAATTCAAATTTTACCGAACGAAGTGGCCTTACACGCATTCGTCAAGGTTCCTCACCCGCTTCGGCGGCGCGCAGCGAATAGGGGTACCCGACCTGGCATGAACCCAACCCCGCTCGGTAGCGTAACCAGGGTGATTGGACGAATCCCGATCCTTGACGTGGAGCCCGCGGTGGAGTGCGGCCGCCGCCCCGCGCGGGCCGTAGCCGGCGAGACCTTTCCTGTCAGCGCCACGATCTTCCGCGAGGGGCACGGCATCATCAACGCCGCCGCGGTCCTGCGCGACCCGGAGAGACAGGCGAGCCCGCTGCTGTACATGCGGGAACTGACGCCGGGGACCGACCGGTGGGGCACCGACGTGACCGTCACCGGCGAGGGCGTGTGGCGCTTCCACATCGAGGCGTGGTCCGATCCGATCGCCAGCTGGCACCACGACGCGGCCATCAAGATCCCGGCCGGTCAGGACGTGGAGCTGATGCTGACCGAGGGCGCGCTGCTGTACGAGCGCGCCTCCCGGCGCATCCCCCAGCCGCCGGGGGCGGGCCGCCCGGCGGCGGCCCGGGCCGCGCTGCGGGAACTGGTGGCCAAGATGCGCAACCGCGCGCTGACCCCGTGGGACCGGCTGGCCGCGACCGAGGATCCGCTGATCGCGTCGCTCCTGCTCAGCTGGCCGCTGCGCGAGCTGGTCACCCGGTCCCGGCCGCTGACCGTCCAGGTGGACAGGGAGCGGGCGCTGTACGGCTCGTGGTACGAGTTCTTCCCGCGCTCCGAAGGGGTCCAGGTTGACCCAATGGGCCGCCGGGCGCCGGCCTCGGGCACGCTGCGCACCGCGGCCAAGCGGCTCGACGCCGTGGCCGGCATGGGCTTCGACGTGGTGTACCTGCCGCCGGTCCACCCGATCGGGACGACCTTCCGCAAGGGCAGGAACAACACGCTGACCCCGCACGAGGGCGACCCGGGCTCGCCGTGGGCGATCGGGTCGCCGGACGGCGGGCACGACGCGATCCACCCCGACCTGGGCACGTTCGACGACTTCGACGCGTTCGTGTCCCGGAGCCGCGAGCTCGGCCTGGAGATCGCGCTCGACCTGGCGCTGAACGCCTCGCCCGACCACCCGTGGGTCAAAGAGCACCCGGAGTGGTTCACCACCCGGGCCGACGGGACCATCGCCTACGCCGAGAACCCGCCCAAGAAGTACCAGGACATCTACAACTTCAACTTCGACAACGACCCCGAGGGCATCTTCGGTGCCTTCCTCGGGGTCGTCCGGCTGTGGATGGACCACGGGGTGCGGATCTTCCGCGTGGACAACCCGCACACCAAGCCGCTGAAGTTCTGGGAGCGGCTGCTGGCCGACGTCCGCGGCACCGACCCGGACGTGCTGTTCCTGGCCGAGGCGTTCACCCGGCCGGCCATGATGCACACCCTGGCCAAGATCGGCTTCCACCAGTCCTACACGTACTTCACCTGGCGCAACGGCGCCGAAGAGCTGACCGACTACATGCTCGAGCTGTCCGGCGAAGCGGCCGCGTACATGCGGCCGAACTTCTTCACCAACACCCCGGACATCCTGAACGAGTACTTGCAGCACGGCGGGGAAGCTGGATTCAAGATCCGGGCCGTGCTGGCCGCCATGCTCTCGCCAACCTGGGGTATCTACTCCGGGTACGAGCTCTGCGAGAACGTGCCGATCCGGCCGGGCAGCGAGGAATACATGGATTCGGAGAAATACCAGTATCGCCCGCGGGACTGGGAGGCCGCCGCGCGGGACGGCCTGGGCATCTCCGGCTACATCACCGAGCTGAACCGGATCAGGCGTTCCCACCCAGCCCTGCACAGGCTGCGCAACCTTCGTTTTCACGGCGTCGACCAGCCCGGCCTCATGTGCTTTTCCAAACGCGTGGATACTGTCCCTGCGACCGGGCGGAGCGATACGGTTCTCGTGGTCGCGAACCTCGACCCCTACCAGACCAAGGAAGCCACGGTCTGGCTCGATTTGCCCGCGCTTGGCGTGGACCGCGAGTTCATCGTGACGGACGAGCTAACCGGCGAGTCCTTCCGGTGGGGGCACGCCAATTACGTACGCCTGGACCCGGCGACGCGGCCTGCCCACGTTTTCAGCATTACACCCACAGCGTTAACCCGATATCGGCCTGCCGTGCCCGCATACGCACGAACCAGTACGAATCAGTAAGACCTCAGGAGAGCTTGCCGTGACCGAACCTCACGAGGCGATAGCCGATTCCTTCGCCGTGGACCAGCCCCGCGACCCCGAGTGGTATAAGCGCGCGGTCTTTTATGAGGTACTTGTCCGGGGCTTCCGGGATTCCACCGACGACGGCACCGGCGACCTGCGCGGGCTTACCTCCCGGCTGGACTACCTGGAATGGCTCGGCATCGACTGCATCTGGCTGCTGCCAATCTACGCCTCGCCGCTGCGCGACGGCGGTTACGACATCGCCGACTTCATGGCGGTGCTGCCCGACTACGGGAACATCGGCGACTTCGTCACGCTGGTGGACGAGGCACACAAACGGGGCATCAGGGTCATCGCCGACCTGGTCATGAACCACACGTCCGACCAGCACCCGTGGTTCCAGGCGTCGCGCACCGACCCCGACGGTCCTTACGGGGACTTCTACGTGTGGTCCGACACCGACGACAAGTACACCGACGCCCGGATCATCTTCGTCGACACCGAGCAGTCCAACTGGAGCTACGACCCGGTGCGCGGCCAGTACTACTGGCACCGGTTCTTCTCCCACCAGCCGGACCTGAACTTCGAGAACCCCCGCGTCCAGGACGCGATGCTGGAGGTGCTGCGGTTCTGGCTGGACCTGGGCATCGACGGCTTCCGGCTGGACGCCGTGCCCTACCTGTACGAGCGCGAGGGCACGAACTGCGAGAACCTCAAGGAGACGCACGAGTACCTGAAGCGGATCCGGTCCGAGATCGACAAGCTCTACCCGGACAAGGTGCTGCTGGCCGAGGCCAACCAGTGGCCGGCCGACGTGGTGGACTACTTCGGCGATCCCGAGGTCGGCGGGGACGAGTGCCACATGGCGTTCCACTTCCCGCTGATGCCGCGCATCTACATGGCGGTGCGGCGGGAGCAGCGCTACCCGATCTCGGAGATCCTGGCCCAGACCCCGGCCATCCCGGCCGGCTGCCAGTGGGGCATCTTCCTGCGCAATCACGACGAGCTGACGCTCGAGATGGTCACCGACGACGAGCGTGACTACATGTACGCCGAGTACGCCAAGGATCCCCGGATGAAGGCCAACATCGGGATCAGGCGCCGGCTGGCGCCGCTGCTGGAGAACGACAAGAACCAGCTCGAGCTGTTCACCGCGCTGCTGCTGTCGCTGCCCGGCTCGCCGGTGCTTTACTACGGCGACGAGATCGGCATGGGCGACAACATCTGGCTGGGCGACCGGGACGGCGTCCGGACCCCGATGCAGTGGACGCCGGACCGCAACGGCGGCTTCTCCCATACCGACCCGCAGCGGCTCTACCTGCCGCCGATCCAGGACGCGATCTACGGCTACCAGGCCCTCAACGTCGAGTCGCAGCAGCGCAACTCCGGCTCGCTGCTGCAGTGGACCCGGCGGATGATCGAGATCCGCAAGCGGCACCCGGTCTTCGGCACCGGCGTCTACGAGGAGCTGACCTCCTCCAACCCGTCCGTGCTGGCCTACGTACGGCTGCCCGACGCGTCCCTCGACGGCGACTCGGACGGCTCGGACCGCATCTTGTGCGTCAACAACCTGTCCCGGTTCCCGCAGCCGGTCGAGCTCGACCTGCGCCGGTTCATGGGCGTCACGCCGGTCGAGTGCATGGGCGGCGTGGTCTTCCCCCGGATCGGCGAGCTGTCGTACCTGCTGACACTGCCAGGGCACGGGTTCTACTGGTTCCAGCTGCCCGCGGCCAGGGACGAGAACGGCGTCCTGCTGGCCGCCCTCCCGGGTGAGGACGGCGGCCGGGGGTCCGACGCCGAGCCCAGGTCGGGGATGGGCGAGCACCTGCCCGGGCCGCCCGAGAGCCACCAGCAGTGACGTTACGCTGAGTCCTGGCCGTTTCCGGTTCTGATATCCGGATTTTCCGGAAAACGGCCAGGACGTGTTTGCCCGGACCAGCCACGGGGAGTGTGGTAAACGCTCATGACTTTCGAAGACACACTGGCAACCTGGCTGGTCAAGCAGCGATGGTTCGCGGGTAAAGGGCGAACCGTCCATGATCTCGCGGTCGTCGCCGACACCGAGATCACCCCGGGTGACCCCGGCCTGCGGCACCTGATCGTCACGGTCTCGCACGGGGCGACCTCCGACTGCTATCAGCTGCTCGTCGGCTACCGCGCCCGGCTCCCGGCCCGGCTGCGGCACGCCCGCATCGGCGCCTACGCCGGAATGCAGATCTACGACGGGCTGCACGACGCGGACCTGACCCGGGAACTGCTCGACGCGATCCGCGCCAACCGCTCGGTCGGGCTGCTCCGGTTCTGTCAGCTGCCCGGGGCCGAGATCGAGCCGGGCCAGGACAGCCTGGTCCTCACCGGCGAGCAGAGCAACACCAGCCTGGTGTTCGGCGAGTCCGCCATCCTCAAGGTGTTCCGCCGGGTCTCCCCCGGGCCGAACCCCGACCTGGAGGTGGCCACGGCCCTGGCCCAGCTGGGCTCCTCGCACATCGCCGAGCCGTTCGGCTGGATCGAGACCCGGATGGACGGCGCCATCACCGTGCTGGCCATCTTGTCCCGGTACCTGCGGGCCGCCTCGGACGGCTGGGCGCTGGCCGCGACCAGCGTGCGCGACCTGTACGCCAGCGCCGACGTCACCCGCGCGGCCGAGGCCGGCGGCGACTTCGCCGGGGAGGCCGAGCGGCTCGGCGCGGCCAGCGCGCAGGTGCACCGGGACCTGGCCGACGCGTTCGGCCACTCCGAGCTCGAGCCCGAGGCCATCCGCGAGCTGGCCGAGCAGATGTTCCGCCGGCTCGACCTGGCCATCGCGGCCGTGCCCGAGCTGGGCCAGTACGCGGACAAGCTCGGCGACGCCTACTCCGCCCTGGCCAAGCTGATCGAGCCGATCCCGGCCCAGCGGGTGCACGGCGACTATCACCTGGGCCAGGTCATGCGGACCCAGACCGGCTGGGTGGTGCTCGACTTCGAAGGCGAGCCGGCCAGCCCGCTGGCCCAGCGGCGGGCCCGGTCCTCCCCGCTGCGGGACGTGGCCGGCATGCTCCGGTCGTTCGACTACGCCGCCCGGCACCAGGTGATCGCGCGGCCGGACGCGACCAGCCTCATGGCCAAGGCGAGCGACTGGGTCCGGCGCAACAGCGACGCCTTCTGCGCCGGCTACGCCGCGGCCGGCGGTCTTGACCCAGCCCAGAACGGGGTCGTGCTCCGGGCGATGCTGCTCGACAAGGCCGTGTACGAGGTCATCTACGAGGCCAGGAACCGGCCGACCTGGGTCCCCATTCCGCTAGAGTCCATTGCCGAGCTTTAGCTCCCACCCTTACGAGATCGAGTGGCCCCGATGACAACTCCTGACGCTAACCTGCCCAGTTCCCGCCCGGCTCCGGCGGGCCCCAGCGCTCCGGCCGGCCCCAGCGCTCCGGCCGGCCCCAGCCAGGGTGAGATCGAGCGGATCGTCGCGGGACACCACCACGACCCGCACTCGGTGCTCGGGACCCACCCCGGCCCGGACGGCGTGGTCATCCGCGCGCTCCGCCCGCTGGCCACCTCGGTGGTAGCCGTCCTGGACGACGGCCGCAGGCTGCCGATGGAGCACGTCCACCAGGGCGTCTTCGCGGTGACGGTGCCGGACGAGAAGGTGCCCGGCTACCGGATCGCCGCCACCTACCCCGGCAGCACGGCCGAGGACCTGCGCGACGACCCGTACCGGCACCTGCCCACGCTGGGCGAGTTCGACCTGTACCTGATCGGCGAGGGCCGGCACGAGGAGCTGTGGCGGGTGCTCGGCGCGCACGTCCGCGAGTACGGCACGGTCAGCGGGACCTCGTTCGCCGTCTGGGCGCCGAACGCGCACGGCGTCCGGGTCACCGGCGACTTCAGCCACTGGGACGGCCGGGCGTACCCGATGCGGTCGCTCGGCGGGGCCGGGGTCTGGGAGCTGTTCATCCCGGGCGTCGGCGAGGGCACCAGGTACAAGTTCGCGATCTGCGGCCCGGACGGGGTGTGGCGGGAGAAGGCCGACCCGATGGCGCGGGCCGCGGAGAAGCCTCCGGCCACCGCGTCGGTGGTGTACACCTCGCGGTACACCTGGGACGACCAGGCGTGGATAACGGCGCGCGCCGAGCGCCAGCCGGTGCGCGAGCCGATGAGCATCTACGAGGTGCACCTGGGCTCGTGGCGGCCCGGCCTGTCCTACCGCGAACTGGCCGAACAGCTCACCGAGTACGTCACCGAGATGGGCTTCACGCACGTGGAGTTCCTGCCGGTCGCCGAGCACCCGTTCGGCGGATCCTGGGGCTATCAGGTCACCTCGTACTACGCGCCGACCGCACGGTTCGGCCGCCCGGACGACTTCCGCCACCTGGTCGACGCGCTGCACCAGGCCGGCATCGGCGTGATCCTGGACTGGGTGCCCGGGCACTTCCCGCGGGACGAGTGGGCGCTGGCCCGGTTCGACGGCACCCCGCTGTACGAGCACGCCGACCCGCGCCGCGGCGAGCAGCCCGACTGGGGCACGCTCGTCTTCAACTTCGGCCGCACCGAGGTGCGCAACTTCCTGGTCGCCAACGCGATCTACTGGCTGGAGGAGTTCCACGTCGACGGGCTCCGCGTCGACGCCGTCGCCTCGATGCTGTACCTGGACTACTCGCGCAAGGACGGCGAGTGGGTGCCGAACCAGTACGGCGGCCGGGAGAACCTGGACGCCATCGCGTTCCTGCAGGAAGTCAACGCCACCTGCTACAAGCGGGTGCCGGGCATCACGATGATCGCGGAGGAGTCGACCGCCTGGCCTGGCGTGTCCCGGCCGGTGCACCTGGGCGGCCTCGGGTTCGGCTTCAAGTGGAACATGGGCTGGATGCACGACACCCTGTCCTACCTCAGCCACGACCCCATCTACCGCCAGTACCACCACAACGAGATGACGTTCTCGCTGGTCTACGCGTTCTCGGAGAACTTCATCCTGCCGCTGTCGCACGACGAGGTGGTGCACGGCAAGGGCTCGCTGCTGGGCAAGATGCCCGGCGACGAGTGGCGCCGGTTCGCGGGCCTGCGCTCCCTGCTGGCGTTCATGTGGGCCCACCCGGGCAAGCAGCTGCTGTTCATGGGCTCGGAGTTCGGCCAGGGCAGCGAGTGGTCGGCGGACAACGGGCTCGACTGGTGGGTGCTCGACTTCGAGGTGCACCAGGGCGCGCAGAAGCTGTCCCGCGACCTGAACGCGATCTACCGGCAGACGCCCGCGCTGTGGGAGCTGGACACCTCGCCGGAGGGGTTCAGCTGGATCGACGGCAACGACGCCCCCGGCAATACGCTGTCCTTCCTGCGGTTCGCCGCCGTGCCCGGCACGGCCGAGCCCGGCGCCCGGGTGGCCACCCAGGCTTCCCCGGCCGGGATGATCGCCTGCGTCTGCAACTTCTCCGCCTCCCCGCACCTGGAGTACAAGATCGGGCTGCCGCAGGCGGGCCGCTGGCGCGAGGTCCTCAACACCGACGCGGCCAGCTACGGCGGCAGCGGCGTAGGCAACCTGGGCGGCATCGAGGCGCTACCAGAACCCTGGCACGGCCGCCCCGCCTCGGCCACCATCATCCTGCCCCCGATGGGCGTCCTCTGGCTCACCCCAGAGGGTTCGGAGATTGCCGAGACCCCCGCGAACGCCGAGACTCCAGAGCCTTAATGAGACTCCGCAGTTGGCTGAGACTGTGCGGACTCCTGAGACAACCGAG
>JBEKJP010000107.1:0-28026 GCA_050011155.1 Streptosporangiaceae bacterium | reverse complement strand
AGGTTAAAGATCCCGGGCGCAGATCATGATCGCGGGCAGTTCCGGTCGTATTTCGACCGTTTCTGCCCGCGATCATGGAACAGCTTGACGCAAGGGGTGCAGCCTTAACTTCCTGGCAGTGGCATACAACCGGGACGATGTCACATCGACCCGGTTGCAAATGGCCAGGAAACCGGCCTCTGTGCGGCACCTGGGGCGTACGTGACACCAGGGACGCCAGGTATCGACGCCAAGACGCCAAGACGCCAAGACGCCAAGGCGTCCAGCGGCGAGAAACAGAGAAACCAACCCCCACGTGACACCGCGCCGGACAGCAGAGGTTAAGAGCCGCAGCCATTGAATTCCGACGCAGGTACTCCACGTGAAAGCGTGAAGAAAGGACGCGCCCTAGCGGCGAGCCGTCACGATCCAGGCGCGAGAGCCGAACCTGACACCTCGGCCGCCGTTATGCTCGGCGAGCGTCACGCGCAGCCGCCCGAGCGCGCGGGCGGCGCCGTCGGGATCCAGGCGGTCGAGTGCTTCCCTGGTGCACGCGAAACCACGGACCCACTCCAGAGCAGTGGCCACGTCCGGCCCGAAGTACATGGGCTCACGGACATCGGAGAAGGTGACGTCGGCGAACCCCGCATCCTCCAGGATCCCGGTCACGACCGGCGGATCAGCCAGCGAGAATGGATCCGGTCCGGCCGCAGCGACGCCCGCCGACCCTTCGAGACACCGGCGGATGGCCCGATGCCACTCGTTGCGATCGCCAGCCTGCCAGACCATCATCACCAGCCGCCCGCCTGGCCGCAGCGCCCGTCCGATGTTGCCGAACGCGGCCACCGGGTCGGCGAAGAACATCGTGCCGAACCTGCTGACCGCCAGGTCGAAACGCTCCCGCCCAAAGCGGCAGACCTGCGCGTCGGCCTGCTCGAAGGTGACGTTGCGTACGCCCTGCGCCTCGGCCAGCTCGCGCGCCCGCTCGACGGCAGCCGCGGAGATGTCGACCCCGAAGGCACTGCCGGCCTGGGCCATGCGTGCGACCTCGCGGGTCGTCTGCCCGTTCCCGCAGCCGATGTCGAGGACATGCTCACGGGCCTGGACGCCGTACGCCCGTCGCAGAACCTCGTTGTGCCGCCGCAGCTCGTCGTCGTAGTCAATAAGACCAGCCTACGGGCCGGGTTCCCGGTTAGGGAGGGGGCGCTGGCGGTCGAGGGTGCTGATGATGCGGCCGGTGGGGAAGGACAGGCGGCCGACAGGTACCACCCACTGGTGCCAGGCACCCAGGGGTTCGGGTAGCGGCAGCTTGTGCTCGCGGGCGATCCGCGTGGTGCGCAGGAGCGCGTCGATGAGGGCCTGCCACTGCTGAGCCTGGACCGGAGTCATGGACGGGTCGGCCGGGTTGCGCCAGTGCCCAGATTCCTGAGACGGCTTGAGGCTGGCGAGGTAGTCCTCCCAGGCATGGCGGGGATGCTCGGTGGCGGTGTGGTGCAGGTGCAGGAACAACGCGGGGCCGAGGGACGGGAAGGCGACCAGGGCGGACAGCAGGACCATCCCGGCGCGGTACGGGTAATAGCTGACGGTCCGGATCGTCCCGGTAGCGGGGTCGGCGACTTTGCCGACGATTCCGCGCAGATCGGTGGCGCGGTGGTCCCGGCGCAGCGCGGTGAGCAGCCCGTAGCTGTTGGCCAGGCGCTTGGCGGTGCGCGGAGTGGTGACGAGAAGCGGCGGCCCCAGCAGGTCGAGCAGGGACAGCTCGTCTGGCTCCAGGGTCAGCGGGTCGACCCGCTCCACCACGCGCGCGGCCGGCAGCTTCGTTCCGAACAGCTCAGGTTCCAACCCGAGAGAATTCCTGGCAGGTGCGCCATCCGTATGAGAAGCGCTCGCGGGACCTGCTGCCACAGGCGTCACTGGTGCCGGAGGCGGGGCGGACTCGGCTTGATCCGCGCGCGCGCCGACCAGAGTGCGCAGCAGCCGCTGGTAACCGCTCGTGTCCAGGGGCGGGAGGGTGAGCACCACCTGGAAGATCTTCTCCAGGTACTGGGCGGGCGTGGAGTTCCACAGCTCCTCGTCGTCCGGATCGACCGGACCGCCCTGCTCGACCGGGGCGTCCGGAGTCTGAAGCAGGTCCCGGTAGTGCGCGGCGATGGCGCGGAGCAGCCACCGGGGATCCACGGCGACCACGACGACGAACAACGGGACCGCGAGCAGCAGGTGAATGGCCTCCAGCATCTCGACCACCCGCCGGGGCGGGCACCGGTCGAGGTCGTCGATGTACAAGACGATGCGGTCGATGCGCGGCAGCGCGTCCCCGGCCGCGTCCGCGTCCGGTGCATCGGCGCCGCCCGCCTCGGCTAGGAGGGCGGCCATCCGGCTGAAGTCCTCCCGGATCTGGGTCATCACGCCGAACCTGCTGCGGTAGTCCTGGCTCGCCGCCCGGTCGGCCGTCAGCCCGGCCAGCTGCCCGGCGGCGGTGAGGTTCTGCACCTCCCGTTCCAGCGCGACGACCTCGGCAGCGGCCACGTCGCTGGCGGTCTGCAGCCGCTCGCGTTGTGCCTGGCCCATCCGCACGGCTGTCTTCCAGGCGGCACTGGCCCGTTTCGCCGTCTCGGCCGCGGCATGGCGCCAGAGGCCTACGGCCGTCACCACTACTGTCGCCGCCGCCGACGCGGTCACCACCCAGTGCACCGCGCTGGGAATCAGCCAGCCGACCGCGACGGCGACCGCGATGATCACCACGAGCACGACCACGAGGCGCGCCACCGCCGCCGGGCGCAGGCTCCGGAGCAGCCGCCACGAGAGCCGGCCGGTTTGCCCTAGCGACGCGACCGTGCGGATCACGTCGCGATAGCGCTTCTCGGCGTCCGCACCGAACAGCACTCTCAGCTGCTGTTTCTGGTCATTCGTGAGCGCTTCCCACGACCCGAGGTCGTCGCGCTCGGCGCTACGGAGAGCTTCTTGCAGGTCATCGCGGCGGCCACGGGCCGCTTGCAGCCGCTCTCGCATACCGCGCTGGGCCACGAGGTCGCCGGCCAGCCGGGACTGACGCCGCTGCTCCGCGCCCACGTCCCCGTCCGGTGGCACGGCGAGCTGCGCGAACAGTTCCGTGACGAGACTGGCCCACAGGTCGGTCTCCGCGTAGTGCCAGGCGTTGAACTGCACCTGCCGTATCGCCGAATGCGCCAGCAGGTTGTCTGGTCGCGCTACCGCCGCGACCTGCTCGCGCAGCAAGCCCAGGAAATGGCTCTTGCCCTCCCATAGCCGCAGGGTGCCGTTTACGCCGCCGGTGGCCAATACGAACCGGCCGCCCAGCGATGCCCATGCTCCCCACAGCACGGCACCGGTATGGCCGGTCAGCGGCTGCCCCGAGGCGGTGGCCGTATCGGCGTCCCACAGCCGCACGGTTCCGTCATTGCCACCGGTGGCCAGGACCGGCACGCTGCGGAGGGACTTCCACGCGCCCCACAGCACTGAGTCTGTGTGGCCGGCTAGCGGTGCCCCGAAGGGAATCGCGCGCAGTAACGGATACGCGCCATCGCCAGTAGCCGACGACCCGCCCGCGTCCACACTGCCCTCACCCGAGAACTCCGCCACCAGCTCATACTGTCACTCGGCAGGACCAGGAGCAGCCCGACCCGTTCGGTCGATGATCTGGTTTTTCTCACTTATTGACACTGTCGTCGCGGCCGCACGAATATATCGCGCCAGCAGATAACCCCCGTATTCATATTCCGCAGGCGCTGGCAATCCAGCCGGAATATGGTCAGCTTGCCATCTTCCGGCGCATTTAAAGGAGATAGATAGTGTCAGGAATGAGGAAGGCCGTCGTCGGCCTGACCGGGCTGGTCCTAGCCGGCGGCGCGTGCCTGGGCGGAATTGTCACGGCCCCCGTTGCGGGTGCGGCGAGCACGGCCTGCGGCCATGCGTGCTCGAGCTTGTACAACCAGAAGTTCGGTACCGCGGACGTCAGCGCGGTTTCGGCCAAAGGCTCTACTGTCCCGTTCGGGTCCCTCGCCGTCCCCAACGAGGCGGTCAAGCTGGACGCGGCGGCCAACAGCACCACCGAGGACTGGCAGGTGTCTTTCGAGGGCACCGTCAACGACTTCTTCGGCGTGGGGCTGATCGGCGCGACCCTGGACCAGCAGTACGGAACCGACGAGACCTTCGAGTTCCAGTACACGCCGGGTAACGTCTCGACCGGCCTGTGCCTCGGTGTCGGGACCGCCGCGGCGCAGGGCACCAAGGTCACCCTGCAGGCGTGCGGGGTATCGGCCCGCACGCTCTGGATCAAGGACACGGCCGACGCGAGCGACGGCTACACGCCCTACGTCAGCGGCAGCGGCACGCAGTACCCGGCGCCTTTCGTGCTCACCGCCCCGAAGGCCGGCGGTAATTTGACCACCCGCGCCCTCAAGGCCAATAAGAAGGGCGTCATCCACAAAGCTCAGCTGTGGCAGCTCGTCTCCGGCGTCCTGTCCTGATATCACGAGCGCGGACCGGCGCATGAGCATGCGCCGGTCCCGCCCAGCCTGTTAACGCTGGCTGATGAATATCTCCTGGGCGAAGCTGCCGTTGCAGCCGAATATCTGCACCTGGAGCCCGATGTCAGCCGCTGAGTTGGGGACGTCGAGGCAGAAGCCGGTGCTGTTCGACACGCGCGTCTGCAGCGGGTTGACACCCGCGAACGTGTCTTCCCCGGGAAAGTTGTCCCACGCCCAGCGGGTGTTGCTGATGTTGGCGCTGCAGTCCCACTCGATGACAGCGCTGAAGCGGTTCTGAAGCCGCGCTTGAATCGAGAAAGACGGCCAGGGTGACGATGATGGCCAGCTACCCCGGGCTGAACAGGCTGATCGCGTCGGTGACGAGCATGTCGGCCTGCTCCGGCGGGATCCGTCCGGACGTAACGAGCGCGGCGATGCCCTGGAGGGTGGCGCCGAAGAGCAGCTGGAGCCGGAACGGGTCACCCGCCGGGAGCGCCCCCGCCCGCTGCCCTTCCCTGATCAAGTCGCCGATAACAGCGAACAACCGCTCAGCCGCCCGGCGGGGCCCGATCGAACCCGCGGTGTTCTTCGCGCCGAACATCAGCTCCATGAGCGCCGCGTCCTGCGTCGCGAAGCGCACGTAGGCGGCCGCTCCCGCGCGCAGCCGTGCCTGGTAGTCCCCGCCCGCGCTGCCGATCGCCGCCGCTACCTCGTCGGCCAGGCGCGTGAACCCAACCTCGGCCATGGCGTCGAGCAGCGCCTGCCGGTCGGCGAAATGGCGGCGGGGGGCCGCATGGCTGACCCCGGCCTGCCGGGCGAGCTCGCGCAGCGAGAGGGCCTCGATGGTGACAGCTTCGCCGGCCCCAGCCACCTCGCCCACATGCGCGGCGCTCCTCAGCTCATCGGCCGCTCGGCCGCCGCGCAGGACCCCGACCTCGCCCGCCGCCTGTGGACCGCCTCCAGCGCCGCCGCGTGCAAGTCCAGCACTGCCGCCAGCACCGCCATCTTCCCCACGCCACACTCATACCAGCGCCCGGCGTGTCCGGCTAGCGAATGCTGTCACTCAGCAGTACCAGGAACAGCCTGACCCGTTCGGTAATAAAAGCCCTTGATTATGCCCCGGAGCCGGGGCTACCCCCGGACTTCTCCTGGAACATCAGCGCTCCGGCCACGGTCGCGGCCAGCGGGATCCGCTTGTCCACCCCGGTCATCCAGAGCAGCCGGCGGGGCTGCGGCTGCGCGCAGACCGCCAGCAGGCTGCCGCCGTGCTCGGCGACCCGCCGGGACGCGCCGACCAGCGCTCCCAGCCCGGCCGAGTCGATGAACTCGACCCGGTTCAGGTCCACGATCAGCGTCCCGCCGTTGTCCGCCAGCTCGTACAGGCGCTCCCGCAGCTGAGCCACGTTGGAAACGTCGATCTCGCCGGTGACCGCCGCGATCACGACGTCGCGTTCGTCGCGGACCTCGATGTCCAGAGCGCCACCCATGACCAGCCTCCCGTCGCACGCCGAACATGCCCGGGCCACAAGCCCAGGCAGCCACGATTACCCCGGAAGCGGGACCGGGTATGGCTGCCTCTACTGCCCGCCAGCACGCGAGTCATGCCAGCCCAGGGCGGGAAAGCTGAAGGCGATTACGCTGGGGGCCATGGCTGAGGCGTTGCCCATAGCGGCCGGGGGCCGCTGGCGGCTGGGGACCAGGTTCGTCTTCCGCACGGCCCGCCGCACCATCGTCGAGTCGCTGTACCTGCTCACCGCGCCGGTGATCGCCTTCGTCGGCCTGCTGCTCGTGCTCGGCGGCCTGTGCGTCGCGACACTCGGCTTGCTGCGGCCCCGTAAGCCGCGCCCCGCGGCCAGCGCCCTGGCCCCGGCGCGGTGGTTCGCCAACCTGGAACGATGGCGGATCGCCACGGTCCGCTCCCTGGCCGCCAAGCCGACCGAGGGCGGTCGGCCGCGACCGAAGGAAATCGAAGCGTCCGACCCGGGACTATGGCTCGACGTAACCCACGCGGTGGCGGTGTTCCCTGTCGCTCTTGTGACCGCGATCATGACGGCGGTGTGGTGGTTCGCCGCCCTCGGCGCCGCCACGTCCGCCCTGCGGGACCCGAGCCCGCCCCCCGGGCCGCTGCAGCCGGCCACCTTGTACGTGGGCAGCGCCCAGACCCACATCGATATCACCGTGGGGCTGACCTCGCCGTCCGCGCGGCACGCGTTCGGGACCGCGGTCGGCCTGCTGCTGTTGCTGACGCTGCCGCTGCTGACCCGGGCGTTCGTCGCCGCCCAGGCCGGTCTGGGCCAGGCGCTGCTGTGGGACGAGTCCGCGTTGCACCGCCGGATCAGCGGGCTCGAGCAGGAGCGGGATACCGCCCGGGCGCAGACCGTCGCCGCGGTGACGGCCGAGGCGGCCGCGCTGCGCCGGCTCGAACGCGATATCCACGACGGTCCCCAGCAGCGGCTGGTCCGCCTGGCCCTGGAGCTTGGCCGGGCCCAGCGTCACCTCGACAGCAGGCCGGAAGCGGCCCGGGAAGCGCTGGCCGACGCCATCACCCAGGCGCAGGAAGCACTGGAGGAACTGCGGGCCCTGTCGCGTGGCATCGCCCCGCCCATCCTCACCGACCGCGGCCTGCCCGCGGCGCTCACCGCCCTGGCCGGGCGCTCCACCGTGCCCGCCGAACTCGAGGGTGACCCACTGAACCGCAGGCTGGACGCGGCCGTCGAAACCGCCGCCTACTTCGTCGTCGCCGAAGCGCTGGCCAACGTGGCCAAGCACAGCCAGGCCCGCCGGTGCTCGATCGGGCTGCGGCAAAGCGAGGGAACGCTGAAAGCCTGGGTAAGGGACGACGGGGTGGGCGGCGCGGCGCTGGACAAGGGACACGGGCTGCGCGGTCTCGACGACCGGGTGCGCGCGATCGGCGGCCGGCTGCGGGTCACCAGCCCGGCCGGCGGCCCGACGACGGTCACGGCGGAACTGCCATGCCGCTAAGAGTCGTGGTCGCCGACGACGCGGTCCTCCTGCGCGAAGGCCTGGTCCGCCTGCTGGCCGAGGAAGGTCACCAGGTGGTGGCCGCCGTCGGTGACGGTCCCGCCCTGGTCGAGGCGGTTCTCGAGCACCACCCGGACGTGTCGGTCGTCGACGTGCGGATGCCGCCGACCCACACCGACGAAGGCCTGCGCGCGGCGATCGCCGCCCGCGAGCACCGGCCCGGCGCCCCCATGCTGGTGCTCAGCCAGTACGTCGAGGCGTCCTACGCCGCCGACCTGCTCGCCGACGGCTCCGGCGCGGTCGGCTACCTGCTCAAGGACCGGGTCGCCAGGGTCGAGGAGTTCCTGGACGCCCTGGACCGGGTGGCCCGCGGCGCGACCGTGCTCGACCCCCAGGTCGTCGCCCAGTTGCTGGCCGCCCAGCGTCGCAACGATCCGTTGAAAAATCTGACCGAACGGGAGCGGGAATTGCTGGCCCTCATGGCCGAGGGCCACTCGAATCCGGCCATCGCCCGGCGGCTGGTGCTCTCCGCCAGCGCGGTCGAGAAGCACATCGGCAACATCTTCGCCAAGCTCGGCCTGCCTCCCGACGACGACAGGCACCGCCGCGTGCTCGCCGTCCTCGCCTACCTCAGGGCATAACCCCCGGCCGACGGGTATCGGGGGCGCAGGGACTTGAAGAAGACGCTGGAATCCTTCCGCCACAGGTACACGACCGCGGTCAGCCCGATCAGCCAGATGATGCCCGCGAAGATCCTGGCTACGGCCGCTTCAGGCCCGCGGATCCCCACCTCGGGCGGTCCGATGAGCAACGCCAGGGTGTCCAGGCCGAACAGGACCGATCCGGTCATCCGGGTCCAGTTTTTGCCGCTGCTGGTCGCCCGGGCGAGCAGGATCCACAGGCCGGCCCCGATCAGGCCCAGCACGAACGCCATGGCCAGCGTGGTCGTGATCCCCGAGTTCAGCTGGCCCGTCGTGGCGGTCGTACCGGATTTTGCCGCGCCGGCCCGCAAGGCGGTCAGCATGGCGTGCCTGGTTGCGCTTCCCGTCGCCGCGTCCGCGATCACCTTGCCCAGGCTTACCGCTGCTCCCAGGTACATGAGCCTGGCCGCGATCCGCATCTGAGCAGGGACAGCTGGCACCTCACCGAAGGCAGGGTCGGCGGCGGCGGCGACGATCTGGACGGGGTCGCCGAGCTGTTCCAGGATCTCGGGCACGCTCGGTGAGCCGCCCGGGCCAGCCGGCCCGGTGGCCCGCGCCTCGGCGATGTGGGCCGTGATCTCCTCGATCAGCTCGGCCCGGCGGTCGGCCGGCAGTGTGCTGGCCGCCGACCTCAGCCGTTGCAGGTAGGCGTCGACTAGCCGGTCCTGATCGTGATCGTTCACCGCTGGATCTCCTGTTCGGCGTACGGCGGCTAACCCGGGGCCTGCTCGGGCGGGGCGGTCTCGGGTAGCGGCTCCGCGAGCGAGCCGGCCAGCAGCTCGTCGACGCTGTCGCGCAGCTGCCGCCAGGAGCCGGCGAAGTCGGCCAGAGCCTCGTGCCCGGCCGGGGCGAGCCGGTAGTACCGGCGGGGCGGCCCCGCCGCCGACTCCTGCCAGCTGGTCTCCACCAGGCCCTGGCGGCGCAGCCGGGCGAGCAGCGGGTACAGGGTGCCCTCGCCCGTCACCATGCCATCGATGCTGCCCATGGCGTGCACCAGCTCGAACCCGTACCGCTCCTTGTCCCGCAGCATGGCCAGCACGCAGTAGGGCAGGACCCCGCGGCGCATTTGCGCCACCAGGTTCCCGGCTTCGCCAGCTACCATGCATCACATAGTAGTGCAAAAAGGTAGGGCGCGCCACACCTCACGTGTCCGGCCCGCTCCGGTGCCCCGGCCGCGCCGCGGCGGAAGAGTTGTCCGCATGACGACAATCGAGATACGGGGGCTCGTCAAGCGCTACCGGTCCACCCTCGCGGTGGACGGCCTGACCTTCGACGTCCGCCCCGGCACCGTCACCGGCTTCCTCGGACCGAACGGCGCGGGCAAGTCCACCACCATGCGCATGATCATGGGCCTCGACCGGCCCGACGCCGGGCAGGTCAGGATCGGCCGGAACCGCTACGGCGACCTGCGCTGGCCGCTCCGCGAGGTAGGCGCGCTCCTCGAAGCCAAGGCGTTCCACCCCGGCCGCACCGCCCGCGCGCACCTGACCGCGCTCGCCGCCAGCAACGCCATCGGCCCGGAACGGGTCGAGGAGGTGCTCGCCCTCACCGGCCTGGAGAAGGCCGCCAACCGCCGGGCCGGGAAGTTCTCGCTCGGCATGTCCCAGCGGCTGGGCATCGCCGCCGCCCTGCTCGGCGACCCGGCGGTCCTGCTGCTCGACGAGCCCGTCAACGGCCTGGACCCCGAAGGCATCCGCTGGATCCGCCACCTGATGCAGAGCCTGGCCGCCCAGGGGCGGACGGTCCTGATCTCCAGCCACCTGATCAGCGAGATCGCCCAGACCGCGGACGCGCTCATCGTGATCGGCCAGGGCCGGCTGCTCGCGCAGACCACGGTCGCCCGGCTATCCGCCCGCAGCGGCTCCCTGGAAGAGGCGTTCTTCCAGCTGACCGGCGGCGTCACCGACTACTCAGGGAGACTCTCATGACCACCGCGACCCGCAGCCGCCCGATCCGCGGCGGCTACGGTTTCCGCACCGTCGCCCGGATGGAGTGGCACAAGCTCCGTTCGGTCCGCTCCACCTGGTGGATCCTGGCCGTCTTCATGGTCAGCCTGACCGGCCTGGCCGTGCTCGTGCTCAGCCACGAGAACTACCCGCACCTGTCCGCCGCCGACCGGGCCGCGTTCGACCCGGTCCACGACACCTTCATCGGGCTCGTGCTCGGCCAGTTGCTGACCGGCACCCTGGGCGTGCTCGTGATCACGACCGAGTTCTCCTCCGGGATGATCCGCGCCACCTTCGCCGCCGCTCCCCGGCGCTCGCTCGTGCTCGCGGCCAAGGCCGCCGTGCTGGGCGCGGTCACGCTGGCGGCGGGGGAACTGGCCGCCTTGGCGGCGTTCGCGGCCGGCCAGTCCGCGCTCCAGGCCCCGGCCCCGCACGCCACCCTGGGCCAGCCCGGCGTGCTGCGCGCGGTGCTGCTGGCGGGCGCCTACCCGGCGCTGATCGCGCTCATCGGCCTGGGGCTCGGCGCGATCGTCCGGCACACCGCGGGCGCCATCTGCGCCCTGGTCGGGGTGCTGTTCGTGCTGCCCCTGCTGTTCGTCAGCCCGGCCCTGCAGAACGCAGCCCAGAACTTCCTGCCCCACCCGATGGCGAACGCGATGACCGCGGTCAAGCCGCTCGCGCACGCCGCCCCCGCCGCCCTGCTCTTCGCCCTGCTCTGCGCCTACGCCCTAGCCGCCCTGGCCGCCGGCGCCTGGACCCTAACCCGCCGCGACGCCTGAGCCCCGGTCTACTGAGGTACCATCCGGGCCGTCGTGATCCGCTTAGACTCGATCAGCGATGACGCTATCCGCGCCTGCCGGGTCCGGCTCGCCGGAACGCCGGGGGCGGGGTGGCGCCTGCGGCTGGAGCGGCGCCTGCGGCTGGAGCGGCGCCTGCGGCTGGAGCGGCATCCGCTGGCGGAGCCAGGGCGCCATCGGGTGGTCTCTTGCGTGCCCTGTGTGCCACCGGTGCTGTTCTGTAGGCGTTCCAAAATAAGGTGCGCTTCCGGCGTGCCGCGGTTCCCGGACGTGGTTTCATGCCACTCGCGTCACCCGGCCGGGATCTTCCGGCAGTTTGCGCCCCTCTATAGCGGCGTTCATCAGAGTCTGCCAACAGGCCGGCCCGGGGGCGTGACACCCCCCGGCTGCCCCAGCCCCGGAGCCGATCGCCCTCCGGGCGCCGCCGGCGGCACGGAACGGCACCGGTGGCACACAGGGTCACATAGAGGTGCACCGGTGGCACACCGGGCACGCAAAAAACCGCCCGACGGCGCCCCGGCTGCGCCCGTGCACGCCACTCCGGCCACAGGCGCCACCCTCGCCACCCCCGCCATCCCCGCCACCGGCGTCCCGGCCAGCCGGACCCCGGTGCACCACCGGCCGGAGCCGTCAGGTGCTTGCGGAGTCACGACTTGCCCCTATGACGGCCCAGACGGACGGAAAAGGCGGGCATGCCCCTCCCGGCGAGGCCGCCGCGGCGGCCGCGGCGGCCGGAACCCGGATGAGCTATCGCCAACCGGGCAGCTCCCGGTTCATGGCGGCCTCATGACGAGACGCCGAGAACTCACGTTATTTCGAGATGCCCACCCAGGTGACCCGATGTGCCACCGGTGCTGTTCTGTTCTGTGCCCAGTGCCGCCCAGTGCTGCCCAGTGCCGCCCAGTGCCGCCCCGGACCGCCCCGGGCGGCGAGTACAGCCGAGGGCGATCCCGACATCCAGCCCGGCAATCACGCACCCGGCCGCGTGAGCGCGCCCGGCCGCGTGAGCGCACCCGGCCGCGTGAGCGCACCCGGCCGCGTGAGCGCGGCAACGGCTGCGGCGTGGGCGCTGAGGTACCATCCGGCATGTCCTACACCGTGGATTTCACGAACGTCTCGACCACTGGCCTGGAATCGTCGCCGGTCGCCGCCGCGCTGGCCGGCCTGCGGGCGAACGAAGCCCGCTACTTCAAGAACAAGTACGACCACTCCTTCACGGTGGCACCCGCGAGCGACGCCGACGCCGCAAAAGCCATCGACTGGGTGCACCGCATCCTCAAGGAAGAACGCGACCTCGTCATCGCCTCCCCTCCGCTCGAAGCCACCGCCTTCCAGGTCGAGAACATCCGGATGGCCTACGTCTTCTATGAAAGCGGCCTGTCCGTCAACGTGATGTACACCGTCGACGACGACGGGAAGCGAGCGGTCGGGTTCAAGCTCTCCGACGGGATGGCAGTCCCGGCCGAGCTCGCCGACAGGTTCAAGTTCGCGCGGCAGCGGTCCAAGCTGGCCGGGACCATCCGCGGCTCCTTCTTCGTCATCAAGAACGAGTACTGACCCCTTAAGCAGGCAGCGCATTCCGCTCGCGCACGCTGCCGTCGGCCATCACGTCGCCGCCCTCGCAGCACCACTGCACCCGGCCGCCCTCGAACTGCTCGTTGTACAGCGACGCGTACAGCCCTCGCTGCGACAGCAGCGAACGGTGCGACCCCGACTCCACCACGCTGCCGCCGTCGATGACGTTGATCACGTCGGCGTTGACGATGGTGGACAGCCGGTGCGCGATCGCGATCGTGGTCCGCGACCCCATCAGCGCGTCGAGCGCCTTCTGCACCTCCCGCTCGCTGGCCGTGTCCAGCGCCGACGTCGCCTCGTCCATGATCAGGATGCGCGGGTCGTGCAGCAGCACCCGGGCGATGGCCAGCCGCTGCTTCTCCCCGCCGGACAGCCGGTAGCCGCGCTCGCCCACCACCGTGTCGTAGCCGTCAGGGAACTCCACGATCCGGTCGTGGATGTACGCCGCCCGGGCCGCGTCCTCGATCGCGGCCAGCGGCGCGCCCGGCCGGCCGTACTCCAGGTTGGCCAGGATCGTGTCGTGGAACAGATAGCTCTCCTGGGTCACGAACCCGATCGCCGCCGCCAGCGACGCCTGCCGCACCTGGCGCACGTCGATGCCGTCGATCTCGATAGAACCGCCGGTCACGTCGTACAGCCGCGGGATGAGGTAGCTGATCGTGGTCTTCCCGGCCCCGCTCGGCCCGACCAGGGCGACGAGCTGTCCGGGTGAAGCCGAGAAGGACACGCCGCGCAGCGCGTCCTCCGGCACCCCCGTGTACCGGAAATGCACGTCACGCAGCTCCACCCGCCCGCCAACCCCCGCCGATGGCAGCTCCACGGCGTCAGGCGCGTCGACGATGTCCGGCTTCAGGTCCAGGTACTCGAAGATCCGGTCGAACAAGGCCAGCGACGACCGCAGCTCCACCGAGACCTGCAGCAACTGCCCGATCGGGAAGTACAGCCGCGTCTGCAGCGTGGTGAAGGCCACGATCGTCCCGGCCGAGACCGGCTGCCCGTGCGCCAGCAGCAGCCCCGCGATGAGGTACACCGCCGCCGGCGTGATCGACAGGAACGCCTGCACCACGGCGTAGAACCCCTGGCCGATCATCTGCTGCCGTACCTCGAGGTCGGCCAGCCGCTGGTTCTCGCGCTGGTAGCGGCCGATATCGCGGCCCTGGTTCCCGAACACCTTCGCCAGCAGCACCCCCGACACCGACAGCGTCTCCTCGCTGATGGCGCTCATCGCCGCCAGCGCCTCCTGCGTCGCCCGCGACACCCGCCGGCGCCGGTCGCCGACCAGCTTGGTCAGCCAGAAGAAGACCGGCACGGTGATGACGGCCACGATCGTGAGCTGCCAGCTGATGATGACCATCGCGACGATGGTCGAGACGAAGATGACGACGTTGGCCAGGATGCTCGAGGCGGTCGTGGTGATCACCGACTGGATCCCGCCCACGTCGTTGGCCAGCCGGGACTGGATCTCGCCGGTCTTGGTGCCGGTGAAGAAGGCCAGCGACAGCGTCTCCAGGTGCGCGTAGAGCCGCTCCCGCAGGTCCCGCATGACCAGCTGCCCGACCCTGGTCGTCTCGTAGGTCTGCAGGATCCCGATGGCGCCGTTGACCAGGGGCACCGCGGCCATGATGGCGACCAGGACGTACAGCAGCCCGAGCCGCGGCCCGTGCGGCACGAACAGCGCCTTGTTGAACACGGCCTGGATGAGCAGCGGGTTGACGATGCCGATGGTCGAGGTCAGGACGATGAGCCCGACCACGACCGCCACCTGCCTCCGGTACGGCCGGAACAGCGGCGCCACCCGCCGCGCGGTATTGCGGCCCGCGTGCCCCGCCGGTACCTGCGTCGTCATCCGTCCACTATCGCACCGGCTAGCTTCCTGTGGGCACGAGCACGATCCGGCCGAACACCTCGCCCGCGTCCATCTTCTGGTGGGCCAGCACGGCCTGTTCCAGCGCCAGTACCTCGTGCACCACCAGCTCAAGCTCCCCGCGGCTCGCCGCCGCGAACTGCTCCGCCCGCACCGCGCCCCGCGCGGCCGCCGGCACGGTATCCGCGCTGAACGTCGCGAACGACAGCGACTTCTGGAACGCCGCGAACAGGCCCATCCCGAAGTCCGCCGGCGGCGGCCCCCCGACCAGTCCCGCCGCCACCATCCGCCCGTTCGGATTGAGCCTGGAGAAGAACGAAGGCATGTCGGCACCAGCGACGATATCGACGATGACGTCATAATCAGCGGGCCCAGGCCCCTCACCCGTCCGGTCAAGCACGTGCGTCGCCCCGAGCCCCCGCAGCCGCTCGCCCCGCTCAGCCGACGACGTCGTGACCGCCACCGCACGAGCCCCGCCCCGCACGGCGAGCTGGACCGTCATGATCCCGATACTCCCGCCCGCCCCACGCACAAGCACCGACTCGCCCGAAACAAAATGACCATGAAGAAGAACGAAGTGGGCAACCACCCCGGCACTCCCCAATGTCACCGCGTCGACGGCGGAAAGATCCGCGGGCAAGGCCACGATCTCCCCAGCCGGTGCCACCGCCCGCTCGACGTACCCGCCCCCCAGCCCGGTGAACGCCCACACCCGCTGGCCCGCCCACGACGGGTCGACCCCGTCGCCGACCGCGGTCACCGTTCCCGCTACCTCGCTGCCGAGAATGTGCCCTTCCTTGAACCCGTAGCCCTTGATGACCCCGCGCCGGATGACGGCGTCGACCCCGCCCACCCCGATCGCCTCGGTGTCGATCAGCACCTGGCCGGCCGCGGCCCGAGGCTCGGGGACGTCGATAACGGCCAGCCCCTCCGGACGGCCGAACGTCTGGATCTGCACTGCTCTCATGACCCGGACGCTAATCGACGCCGCAGGCCAGCTGGCTAAAGTGAGAGCCGTGACCGTCGATTTGTCTCACCACAGGCGCTCCGACGCCCAGGACAACCGTGAGCGCATCCTCGGGGCGGCACGCGAGACGTTCGTCTCCGACGGGCTGAACGTCCCGATGCGGGAGATCGCCCGCCGCGCCGGCGTCGGCCCCGCCACCTTGTACCGGCACTTCCCGACCAAGCAGCTGCTGGCCACCGAGGCCTTCACCGACCAGGCCTGCGCCTGCCGCGCCATCGTCGACGAGGGCGTGGCCGACCCCGATCCGTGGCACGGCTTCTGCCTCGTCATCGAGAAGATCTGCGAGCTGCACGCCCGCGGCCGCGGCTTCGCCCTGGCCTTCCGGTCGGCCTACCCCCACGCCATGGACTTCACCGCCGACCGCGACGCCGCCGTCAGCGCGGTCGCCGAGCTCACCCGCCGTGCCAAGCAAACAGGCCGGCTGCGCCCCGACTTCGTCCTGGACGACCTGGTCCTCATGCTCATGGCCAACGACGGCATCCGCGCCGCCTCGCCGGCCGCCCAGCTCGCCGCCTCCCGCCGCTTCGCCACCTTCGCCATCCAAGCCTTCGCCCGGGTGTAGCGCGGCTGCCGTCAGCGGAACGGGTTGGTGACCCGGACGCCGCCGTAGTCCCGGCCGTCGTTGAGGTCTTCGGACAGGACCTGCGCGCAGCCCGCCGCGCGGGATGCCTCGATGATCGCGGCGTCCCAGTATGAGAGCTGGAAGCGCTGGCGGGCATCGAGCGCCGCCATCATGATCCCGCTGGTGATGTCCTGGACCTTGAAGCGCCGGAACGACTCGATGAGCAGCACCGCCTGCCGGTGGGAGAGGGCGTCCGGGCGGCTCGCACGCGTGGCCTGGACGTAGAACTCCTGCAGTACCTGGACCGACAGCGCCAGGTCGCGGTCGGCCAGGATGTCGCTGGCGCGCTTGGCCTTGTCCTGCTCGGCCGGGTCGCGGGAGATCGCGTAGAGCAGGACGTTGGTGTCAACGAACGGCACGGTCGTGCACCTCGTCCCGGCCCAGCCGATCCGCGGCGCGGAACTCGCCGATCCCGGCCTGGACCTCGTGCTGCAGCGCCTCGAGCCGGGCGAACTCATCCATCCGGCCGGACAGCTGCTCGAGGAACGCGACGACCATCGCGCTCACCGAGGTGTCCCGCTGCGCGGCCGCGACCCTGGCATTGCGGTACACGTCATCCGGGACCGACACCGTAATATTCTTCACAGTTTCACAGTAACACGGTTTCTGTGAGAGGCCTCGCTGGCAAGCGGCGGCACTAGAGCTGTTCCGCCAGTTCGGCGATCTCGCGCGTCCGCTCGCGCAGGCGGGCGAAGGCCGGCCGGTCGCGGATCCGGTCGATCGCCCAGCGGACGGCCTCGGCCCGGTTCGCCGCGAGGCCCGCCGTGATCAGCGTGTCCAGGGTCTCCAGCTGCGCGGCCCCGAGCCGGGCCGTGACCGGGGTGGCCTCGCCCGGCCGCTCCTTGCCCGGTCCGAGGCGCAGGCGCTTGCTATGGCGATTGACGTCCTCCCCGGCGGCGAAGAACTCGATCCAGGAGCCGGGAGGCAGCAGGCCGAGGTCGCCGCGCAGCCCGTTGAGCTCCTCCTCATGGGCATGGTGGAACGCCCGCAGCGGATTGCCGGTGCCCTCGGGGAACTGGCCGGCGTTGACGATCACCCTGATGCCCTGGGTCCCCGGCTCGACCGCCGGATCGTCACCGTAATCCAGCACGGTGACCTGCTCCAGCGTCCCGTCCGGGAACCGGTTCATCACCTTCTCGGTGACGAACTCGGTCACAGTCACATCCATCTCAAGCCCTTCATTCTGCCGTCACAGCTACTCTGAAATCTGAGCATATATGAAATCATAATAGTGTGAGTTGATACGAAATCGAGCTGGGCGCGGTTCTGCCGGTTGTAGCTGGATCTTGAGTTCTGCGCTCGTGCCGTGGCGGGCCAGCCGGGGTGACGCACGTGCCCCGTGATGTCCCGGAGTCCCGTCCCGGAGTCCCGTCCCGTGCAGTCCGCGCCAGATAGCGCGGTTGATCCGGGTTATGCGGCAATACCGCTTATCCAGTGGCTGCGACCGAGGTGTCACGCACCAGAAAATCGGACTCAGGCAACACTGGAACCAGCAGCATCGCGATCCAGCTGTACGGGCTCCGCCAAGACGCCATGAAACCCCGGTTCCAGCGCGTTTTAACGCACTGGAAGTCCAGTTTCATGGCGTCCGGAACGCGGGCCAGCCCCCCTAATCGACCACATAGCCCTAATCGACCACGTTAACTTGCAACTAGGCGAATAAGTTTGCTAATAATGTGACCGGCGGGGCTTCCGTGACCAGTGCGGCGGGCCAGTGCGGCGGGCCAGGGCGCTGGCCAGGGCGGCGGGCCAGGGCGCTGGCCAGCGGCCCCACGCAGTTGGCCGCCATATGCAGCACCACCGGCGCCGCCAGGCTCCCCGAGCGCTCTCGTAGCACCGACAACAGCACTCCCACCCCAGCCATCCCGGCCACCACACCAGTAACCGCCAGAACCCGAGCCCGCCGCCCCGTCGCCAGCCCGTTAACCCCCAGCGCCCCACCTGTCGGCCGGATATGCCACACCCCGAACACCGAAGCACCCACCGCAATAGCCCAAGGCTCCGGCAGCACCCGCCGCAACGAGGCATGAAGCACCCCCCGGAACGCGATCTCCTCCCAGGCCACGGTCCCGATCGGGATACGAAACAGCACCTGGTAAGCGAGCTCCCGCCCGTCCAGCCCGGCGACCCGCTGGTCATCCAGCAAAGGCCTGGCCGAAGGAGTCAGCACGGCCACCCCGTACGCGGCCACCACCGGCCCGGCCGCCGCCGCCCCCAGCCGCAGCCCCGCCCCCAGCCGCTCCCGCCCCAGCCCCAGGTCCTCGACACGAAGCCCGCTAGCCCAAGCAGCCCCCAAGGCCGCCACAGCCGCACACCCGTTAACGACCGGGTACCACCGCCGGAGCCGGACGAAGTTGTTGTACCCGGTCAGGAAAACGCAGGCAGCCACCGCGAAAGCCACATCAGGACGGCGCCTACCCACCCGGCCGCACCAGCCCGCTCTCGTACGCGAACACCACCGCCTGCGCCCGGTCCCGCAACCCGAGCTTCATCAGCACCCGGCTCACATGCGTCTTGACCGTCTGCTCGGCCACGATCAGATGAGCCGCGATCTCCGCATTCGACATCCCCCGGGCGACCAGGCCCAGCACCTCGGTCTCCCGCTCGGTCAGGTCTTCGACCTGCTTGCGATTGGCCGCCCGCGGCGCCCCCTGCCGGGCGAACTCCGCGATCAGCCGCCGGGTCACCCCCGGCGCCAGCAGCGCGTCACCCGAAGCCACCACCCGCACGGCCTCGGCCAGCTCACCGGCCGAAGCGTCCTTGAGCAGGAAACCGCTGGCCCCAGAACGCAGCGCCTCGTACACGTAATCGTCCAGGTCGAACGTGGTCAGGATCAGGATCCGGGGCGCGCTGCCCGCCGCCGTGATCGCCCGGGTCGCCTGCAAGCCGTCCATCACCGGCATGCGGACGTCCATGAGGATGACGTCGGGGGAGAGCTCGGCCACCCGGGCGATGGCCTCCTGCCCGTTGACGGCCTCGCCGACCACCTCGATGTCGGGCTGCGCGTTGAGCAGGATGGAAAAGCCCGACCGCACCATCCCCTGGTCGTCGGCCACAAGCACCCGGATCGTCACGACGCGGACTCCTCAGCGGGAAGGCTCAACGGCAACACCGCGCTCACCCGGAACCCCCCGTCCGGAGCCGGGCCCGCGTCCAGGCTGCCGCCTAGCATCGTGGCCCGTTCCCGCATGCCCACCAGCCCGTGCCCGCCCCCCGCCGCCTGGGTCCCGCTGGGCACCAGAACCGGCGCCACCGCATCGTTGCGAATCTCGAGCGCCAGGCTCTCGGAAGAGTACGAAACCTCCACCAGGACGCTCGAACCGGGCGCGTGCCGCATCGCGTTGCTCAGCGCCTCCTGCACGATCCGGTACGCCGACAGGTCCACCCCCTCCGGCAGCGTCACCGGCTTCCCGCGGTAGGTCACGGTGACCGCCACCCCGCCGCTGCGGGCCGACGTGAGCAAGCCGTCCAGGTCGTCAAGACCCGGCTGCGGGGCGGTACCGGCGACTCCGGTACGCAGCACGCCCAGCACCCGCCGCAGCTCGGACAGCCCCGCCAGCGCGCTCGCCCTGATCTCCCCGAAACTCTCCACCAGCTCGGCCGGCGGATCGGCGGTCTTGTACGGCGCCGCCTCGGCCTGGATCGCGATCACCGACATGTGGTGCGCGACCACGTCGTGCAGCTCCCGCGCGATCCGCTGCCGTTCCTCCAGTAGCGCCCGCTCGCCCGAGTGCCGCCGCTCCTGCTCCTCGAGCTGGCGCGCGCCGCTGCGCCGGACCCGGACGAGGACGCCGAGCAGGACGGGGACCACGGCCAGGAAGAAGGCCTGGGCCACCACCGCCGTGTCGACGAACGCGGACCCGATCACGGTCGCGACCGCCGCGGCGATCACGATCCGCGGCCGAGCGCGGACTGTCACCGCATACAGGCACAGGGCGTAGACGAACACGCCCGCCACCGGGACGTCCGGTCCGCCGATTGAGTCCGGCGGGATGACCAGGCTGGACCAGAGCAGGGCCGCCGCGGAGAACACCCACGCGCTGAGCGGGTACCGCGTCCGCAGGGTGAGTGGCGCGCTGACGACGAGTGCGATCAAAATCAGCACGCCGGCCGAATGGTGGCCGTGGTGGCTGGCGTTCGCGTTGTCCAGCGCCGAGTTGGTGACGCCGAAGCAGATTACCGCGATGATCACGTCGACGACCTCGACCAGGTCGTACCGTCCGCGCCGCAGCCGGCCAGGACGCGGGGCCGGCGGGTTCGTGGTGTCGGTCACGAACGTCGCGCCGAACTTCCTCACCGCCTTCGTGTCCATGCCCCAAGCCTAGGCGCGGCGACCCCGGAACCTCGTCCCCCGCACGGCGTATCCGCGGCCCCCTACCCCCGTAGGGGGAGGCCGGCCAGGAACGGCCGGCGGCGTTCGCCCCGCCCGGCCCGCGCCACCCTTCTCATACCTGCGGGGGAGGCCGGCAGCCGGCTCGCCCGGCCGACGCCGGCTAGCCCCCGGCGTCCGTAGCTTCCTCATCAGAACGCGAACCAAGCAGGAAGGACGCCACCATGAAACTCCGCTACCTGGCTGCCGCGCCGCTGGTCGCAGCGGCGATGCTCGGCACCACGGCCGCGGCCTGGCCCGCCACCCCGGCCGCCGTGCCCCCGCCACCCCCGGCCCTGACCGCCAGCGCGCTGTCGGCCCGCTACACCGCCGACGCCAAAGCCGTCACGACGGCCGGACAAAACGCCGCTCGCGACGGCAACAAGCAACTGGCCAGCGCACTAGCCACGCTGAGCAAAGGTCACGTTCTCTTTTTTAATCCGAACGGCGCTGGCGTCGCCGCCATGGTCATCGGCAACCTCGCCACCGCGAACCGGGTCGCCATCCTGGTCCCTGGCGCCGACACCACGCTGGCCACGTTCTTCTCCCGGGGCCCGGATTCCCCCGGCGGCGGCGCGCAGGCGCTCGCCCGCGAGGCGCGCAAGCTGGAACCCGAAGATGCGGGGGAGCGGCTGGCGATCATCGCCTGGCTCGGCTACCCGACCCCGGCCCTGCTCAGCCCGGCCGTCATGACCTCGGGCGACGCCGGGCAGGGGGCCCGGGCGCTGCGGCCGCTTGTCACCGCGCTGGCCGGCCACGGCGACCAGGTCGCGCTGCTGTGCCACAGCTACGGCTCCGTCGTCTGCGGGCTGGCCGCGCCGCACCTGCCGGTCACCGACATCGCGGTATTCGGCAGCCCCGGCCTGGACGCCAACTCGGTAGCCGCGCTGCACACCCGGGCCCGCGTGTGGGCCGGCCGGGAAAGCGGCGACTCGATCATGTACGTGCCGCACATCCACCTGCTCGGCCTGGGCTTCGGAGCCGATCCGATGTCGAACGGGTTCGGGGCTCGCGTCTTCGCCACCGGCGACAGCGGCCACAGCGGCTACCTGGACCCGGGCTCGGCCTCGCTGCGCAACCTGACCGACATCGCGCTGGGCAACACCGCGGCGGTGACCCGATGACCGCCCTGGCCCCCCTGGCCCCCCTGGCCCGGGCCCGCCACCTCGCCCGGCGCCTCGACGCCGCCACGCCCCCGCACCGCGACCGCGCCGTCGACGCGCTGCGCGCCCTGGCCATCGCCGGCGTCATCGGCGGCCACTGGCTGGTCACCGCGCTCGTGCTCGGCAAGAACAACGGGCTGAGCGACAGCAGCCCGCTGGCCTCGATGCCGTGGCTGGCCCCGCTGTCCTGGATCTTCCAGACCCTCGCGGTGTTCTTCCTGGTCGGCGGCTACGCGGCGGCCCGCAGCTACCGCGGCGAGTACCTCCCGTGGCTGCGCAAGCGCCTGATCCGGCTGGCCCGCCCGGTCGCCGCCCTGGTCGCGGTCTGGATCCCGGTCACGATCGGCCTGCTCGCGGCCGGCGTCTCGTCCGCCACCATCCACACGCTGCTCTTCCTGGTCATCAGCCCGCTGTGGTTTCTGGGGGTCTACGCGGGGCTGACCGCCCTCACCCCGTTCGTTATAAAGCTCGTCCGGCGGTTCGGCGCGTCGGCCGCCATCTTCCCTGTCTCCCTGGTGGCCGCCACCGACCTGCTGCGGTTCGGCCTGAACGGACCCTCCTGGCTGGGCTGGATCAACCTCCCGGCCGGCTGGCTCGTCCCCTACCTGCTCGGCATCGCCTGGGCCCAGGGTTGGCTAGCAGAGGGTTCGCTGGCGGGCCGCCGTGTCCCCGCCCTGATGCTGGCCGGCGGCGCCGCCGCCACCGCCGGGCTGATCGCCTGGGCCCACTACCCGGCCAGCATGGTCGGCGTGAACGGCGCCCACATCTCGAACCTGAACCCGCCCACCCTGGCCGCGGTCACCTTCGGCATCGCCCAGTGCGGCCTGGCCCTGCTGCTCCGTGACCGCCTGGCCCGCCTGATGCGACGCCCCCTGGCCTGGGCCGCCATCGCCATGGTCAACCTCTCGGCCATGACCCTGTTCCTGTGGCACCAGAGCGCCTTCGTCACCGTCAGCTCCCTCGCCCTGCTCGCCGGCCGCGTCCCCGGCCTGCTCACGGCCCCGGCCGGCCCCCTGTGGGTCGCCGAACGCCTGGCCTGGCTCCCGGTGTTCGCGCTCGTGCTGGCCGGCCTGTGGCTAACCTTCCGCCGGGTCGAGCGCGGCTGACGGCCGGCCGGATAACCTCTCCGTATGCTTATGGCCTCGTTAAGTGACAATGGCAAAGGGGGACGCATGGTTACCATCGGCCCTGACTTGTACCGGAACGAGTTCGCCACCCATGACCTGGCCAAGGCCCGTGAGTTCCTGGGCCGGGTCTACGGCGGCCGGCTGCTGATGGCCCGCGTCCCGGCCGGCCGTCCCGTCCTGACCGTCAGCCACACCGAGACGGGAGCGTTCGCGGTCCGCGACGTGGCCCTGCCCGCCGACCTGACTTTTACCGCCGGCCCCTCGGATCAGGTGATCATCGTCGCGGTGACCCAGGGCACGGTGCAGGTCGAGCGGGACCAGGACATCGACCGTTACCTGCCCGGCGACGTGCTGATCGCTAACAACCACCCCGCCGGCGCTATCGTCCGCACCGGCGGCCTGCGCAGCCGCAAGGTGATCCTGCCCCTCCGGCTGCTGCACGCCATGGCCGAGACCGAGCCCGGGGCGTCCGCCCCGTTCCGCTTCCTGTCGCCCCATCCGGTCAGCCCGGCGGCCCGGGCTCAGTGGCTCGAACTCACCCAGTACGTCGAGGGCCTGCTCGCCAGTCCCGACGCCACCCTCAGCCCGCTGGTCATCACCAGCGCCGCCCGGCTGCTGGCCGCCACCGCGCTGACCGTCTTCCCCAACACGGGACTCGCGTCCGCGGATCACCGCGACCGGCGCGACGCCTCCACCGCGACCGTGCGACGCGCCACCGCGTTCGTCGACGAGCACGCCGGCCAGGACATCACCGTGGCCGACATCGCCGCCGCGGCCTGCGTCACCGTCCGCGCGGTGCAACTGGCGTTCCGCCGCGAGCTGGACACCACCCCGATGGCCTACGTGCGCACGGTCCGGCTGGCCGCCGCCCACCGTGAACTCGTGGACGCCGCCGGCCCCGGTCAGGAGACCATCACCGCCGTGGCCTACCGGTGGGGCTTCTCCAGCCCCAGCCGGTTCAGTGCCTACTACCGCGAGACCTACGGCGTCACCCCGAAGCAAACCCTGGAACACAGGTAACCCCAGGTTCCCGGCCGATCGATGCTCCCATGAGGCGGACGTCCTTGCCGTTGGCGGCGGCCAGGGCCTGCCGGCCGGAGTTTGCGGTTGCGCGGCCGATGAATGATGTCAGTTCCCGGAGTCTGATCGGTTGGGCGATGAGAAAGATGAGAAAGGGGCGACGGCATGGATCGCGGCGGGCGTGTACAGGTTTCGGTCTCGCGGTCGATCGCGGCACCCGCCGCAAAGATCTTCCAGGTGCTGGCCGATCCTGCCAATCATCCGGCGCTGGATGGCTCGGGCATGGTGCGTGCAGTCTCCGCCCGGGTAGTGCCCAGTCAGGTGGGTGACACGTTCACGATGGCGATGTACCTGCCCGAGCTCGGTGACTACCTGATGCTCAACCGGATCACCGCCTTCGAGCAGGACCAGTGGATTACCTGGGAGCCGACGCCTGGTGACGCGGTAGCCGCGCGGAACGCCAGGCTGCCGATCGGCGCACCACAGGGATACAGCTGGGGCTTCCGGCTCCAGGCGGACGGTGATGCGACAATCGTCACCGAGGTATTCGACTGCACCGAAGCCGCTCAGGTCATCCGGGACGCCGTCGAGGATGGGCGAAGCTGGATCCCGGCCATGCAGCAGACACTGGAACGGCTCGCCGCCATCGTCGAATAGCCGTCAGCGCGGTTGACCTGAGCAGCCATTTCCGCCGGCCGAGGGGATCGTGACGGTCACCGACAGGCCGCCGTCGTCGCGCGGCCGGGCCGCGACGGTACCCCCGTGGATCGCGGCGATGGAGGCCACGATGGCCAGGCCGAGCCCGGAGCCATCCTGCGAGGTCCGCTCGCTGAGCCGCTCGAACGGCTGGAAGATCCGGCCGACGTCGGCCGCCGCCACGACCGGGCCGGTGTTGGCCACGCCAACCTCGCTGCCACCCGCGACGCTCCGGGTAACAACCCAGACCTCGCCGCCAGCAGGCAGGTTGTACCGCAGCGCGTTATCGACCAGGTTGGCGATGAGCCGTTCGGCCAGCACCGGGTCGCCCGCGATGACGGCGGGCTCCAGCGTGGCCCGCACCCGCGGGTCACCGGGACGGTCACCCAGGACGTCCAGGACGTCCTCCGCCAACGTAGCCAGGTCCACTTTCTCCCGCACGGTGAGCCCGCGCTCGTTCCGCGCCAGGATCAGCAGCGCCCCCATGAGCTGCTCCGCGTGATCGACCGCCGCCCGGATGTCCAAAGCCATCGCCCGCAGGTCCCCGGCCGTGCTGTCCGGATCGGACAGCACGACGTCTACCGTCGCCCGCATGACCGCCAGCGGCGTCCGCAGCTCGTGGGAAGCGTTGGCGATGAACCGCTGCTGCCCCTCGAACGCCGCCTGGAGCCGGCCCAGCATCTCGTCGAACGTCTCCGCCAGCTCCCGCAGCTCATCCCGGGGCCCCGTCGCCGCCACCCGGGCCGACAGGTCCTGCGAAGACGCCGCCCGGGCGGCCGCGGCGATCCGGTGCACCGGGCGCAGCGCCCGCCCGGCCAAGACCCAGCCGAGGATCGCGGCCAGGGCGATGACCACGGCCAGGGTGATCAGCGAGTACTGCAGCAGGTGGGACAGGGTCAGGTCACGCTGGGCTCGCGCGCCCTGCTGCTCGAGGTAGGAGATGCACTGGACGATGAGGGGCTTGTCGGGATTCGCGGCCGGCTGCTGGGATTCGCAGTAGGCCACGATGCCGGCCGGATCCCCCTGGCCCGGCGCCGGCTGGCCCTGCGCCGACGGGGCCAGCCGCGCCACCAGGGTGTAGCTGACCGCCACGACGATCGCCCCGCACCCGGCGAACAGGCCGGTGTACAGCAGCGTCAGCCGGGCCCGGACGGTCAGCCGCGGCCGGCTCACATCCGGTACCCCTTGCCTACCACGGTCTCGATCAGCGGCGGGTCGCCGAGCTTGCGCCGCAGCCGGGCCATCGTCACCGAGACGATGTTGCTGAACGGGTCGGCGTGCGCGTCCCACACGTGCTCGAGCAGTTCCTCCGCGCTGACCACCGCCCCGTCGGCGGCCATCAGCATCTCCAGGATCCCGAACTCCTTGCGCGTCAGCGGCACCGGACCGCCCCCGCGGCTAGCCCGGTGCCGCGCCCGGTCGACGCACAGGTCCCGCCACCGCAGCACCGGCGGCGCCGACGGCGCGCGGCGGCCCAGCGCCCGCACCCGCGCGACCAGCTCCGCGAAGACGAACGGCTTGGGCAGATAGTCATCCGCCCCCAGCTCAAGCCCGTCCACCCGGTCCTCGACCCCGCCCGCCGCGGTCAGCATGAGGATCCGCGGCCCGCCCCCGGCCAGGGTGCGGCACACCCGGTCTCCGTGCACGAAAGGAAGGTCGCGGTCGAGCACGATCACGTCGTACGACGTGTGCGCGGCGGCCTCAAGCGCCGCCGCGCCGTCGTGCACCGCGTCCACGGCCATCCCGGCCTGCGTCAGCCCCTGGGCGATCCGGCCCGCCAGCGTCACGTGGTCCTCGGCCACCAGCACCCGCATCCCGCCATTGTGCGCCTCACGACATGACATCCGTGCAACATGGCAGGTAGCGGTGATGTCACCCCGTTCGGCGTAGAACTGCCGGCATGAAGCCCGTCCCCCTGCTCATCGCGGCGGCCGGCCTGGCGCTGCTGGCGGCCTGCAGCGGCCCCCCGGCCTCAGCCGGCCCGGCGCAGTCATCGTCGCCGGTCGCCTACTCCCACTGCATGCGTTCCCACGGCGTGCCCGCCTTCCCCGATCCCGCCAGCAACGGTGCGCTCCCGAAGGCCAGCGCGCAGCAACTCGGGGTCAGCGACGCCCGGCTCCAGGCGGCCCAGAACGCCTGCCAGCACCTGCTCCCGGACGCCACGTCGTTCGAGCAGCAGGCCCGGCAGTGCCTGACCGACGGCGGCTGTCCGCAGGCCCTGGTGCAGCAGATGCTGACCGCCGACCGGGCGTTCGCCCGGTGCATGCGCTCCCACGGGGTGCCCGGCTGGCCCGACCCCACCCTGGACGCCGAGGGGCGCCCTAGCTTCGACCTCATCCCGGCCGGCATCACCCACAGCCAGACGCATTCGCAGCCGATCGCCGGGAAACTCGCCGAATGCCAGCGCCTGGACCCAGCCCAGGTCGGCCTGGAGTCCAATTGACTGGAGTCGAATTGAGAGGCGCCGTCGTGGCCGTCGTCGTCCTGCTGGCGACGGCCTGTTCCCCGGCCGCCTCCTCGGGGGCCGGGCCGCAGGCGCCGCCGGCCACGGCGGCGGTGACCCGCCAGGACATCACCGCCACCACCCCGGTGACCGCGACGCTGGGCTACGCCGGGTCCTACCTGGTCCGGGGCCAAGGCGGGGGCACGCTGACCTGGCTGCCATCAGCCGGCCAGGTCATCGGGCAAGGACAATCTTTGTACCGAACGGGTGCGGAAACCCCCGTAGTCCTGCTGTATGGCAGCGTCCCCGACTGGCGTCTCCTGGGCGAGGGGGTCACCGGCCAGGACGTGTCGCAGCTGAACCGCGACCTGGTCGCCCTGGGTGACGCCGGGCGCGCGGACATCGCCGCCCTGGGCTGGGATTATTTCTCCTGGGCGACGGCCGCCGGGGTGGCGAAGCTGCAGTCGGCGCTGGGCGTCTCCGACCCGCCGGAGTGGCTGCCGCTGGGGTCGGTCGTGTTCGAGCCGGGGGCGCTGCGGGTCAGCCAGGTGACCGGGAGCCTGGGCGGCCCGGCCGACGGCCCGGTGCTGGCGGCGACCTCGGACGAGCATGTGGTGACGGTCCCGCTGGATGTCTCCCAGCAGTCGGAGGTGAAGGCGGGGGATCCGGTGACGGTCACGCTGCCCGACGGGACGGCGGCGCCGGGTGCGGTGTCCTCGGTCGGCACAGTGGCCACCACCTCCAGTTCCGGGGGGAGCTCGGTCACGACGATCCCGGTGCAGGTAAAGCTGACCGATCCGCGGGCGGCCGGGACCCTGGACCAGGCGCCGGTGACGGTGAACCTCACCACCGGCACCGCCCGCGACGCCCTCGTCGTCCCGGTGACCGCGCTGGTGGCCCGGTCGGCCGGGCGCTACGCCGTGGAGGTCACCGGCCAGGGGAGTTCGCGACGCTGGATCCCGGTGACCCCCGGGATCTTCGACGACGCCTCCGGGCTGGTGCAGGTGACCGGGGCGCTCACGCCGGGGCAGCGCGTCGTGGTGGCGTCGTCATGACCCTGGTGCTGGAACTGGACGAGGTGTCGAAGGTGCACCCCGGGTCGCCGCCGGTGCGGGCCCTGGACCGGGCCAGCCTGGCGGTAGCCGCGGGGGAGCTGGTCGCGGTGACCGGGCCGTCCGGTTCGGGCAAGTCGACCCTGCTGCACCTGATGGGCACCCTGGACCAGCCGACG
>JBEKJP010000106.1:0-28116 GCA_050011155.1 Streptosporangiaceae bacterium | reverse complement strand
AAGTTAAGCCCTTCAGCGCCGATGGTACTGCGCGGGGGACCGCGTGGGAGAGTAGGACACCGCCGGACATGCATCAAAGAGGGTCGCTCCCGCAAGGTCGAGCGGCCCTCTTTGCATGCCCGAAAGTTCTAAACTGAAGGTAGGTAAGCGTGTCTGAGGCACCGGGAACGGCCGGTAACCGCGACGGCGGCGATAAGAACGCTGCTCGCGAAGAGCGGCCCAGGACCAGCGGGCGTTCTCCAGGTGCCCGATCGGGTTACGCCGGACGAGCCGGCCAGTCTGGCCGCTCATCTCAGTCCGGACGACCGGCTCACTCCGGACGACCGGCTCAGTCCGGCCGAGGAAGCCAGGATGGCTCCCGCCGGGCGGCCCCGGGTGACTCAGGCTCCCGCCGCACTAGTGATGCGGCAGAGGGCCGGCCTTACCGCGCTGGGGCGCGCCAGGACGGGCGCCGCGATACCCGCCGGGACGACCGCGCCCCCGGCGACCGCTGGAACAGTGGCGACCGCCGCGACGACCGGAGCCCCGGAGCTCCCGGCGAGCGCCGCGGCCCAGCCGCGCGCACCGGCGGCGGTCCCCGCCGTGGTGACGGTCCTCGTGGTTCGGGAGCGCCGCGAACCGGCGGCACCCGGCCCGACCGGCCGCGCGACGGGTTCCGGGCCGGCGGTCAGGACCGTCGCGATGCCCCGCGCCGCTCCGAAGAGCGCGCCGGCGGCGACGGCGATTCCCGCGCTCCGGCTAGGCCCTTCCGTCCCAGCCGCCCCACCTCATCCGGACGCCCAGCATCCTCGGGCCGCCCCGCGTCTTCAGGCCGCCCCGCGTCAGGCGGCGACGTCCGGCGCGACAGCCGAGCCGCCCGCCCCAGCACCAGCCCTCGCTGGGCAGACAGCGACAACCGGACCCGCGACCGCGGCACGGCTGCACGCGACGATGCCCCGCGCTCGGGCGACTCCAGCACGCGTCCAAGCCGCTCCGCCGGCCCCCGGCGTCCTAGTAGCGGCTACCAATCAGACTCCAGTTCCCGCAGTTCAGGCTCCAGTTCCCGCAGTTCAGGCGGTTTCCGTAGCTCGGACTCGGGCTCCCGCGGTCCAGGCTCCAGTTCCCGCGGGTCGGACTCCGCCTCTCGCAGCTCGGACTCCGCCTCTCGCAGCCGAGGCGGCAGCTCGTACCGGCCCCGCGAGAGCGGCCCAGGTAGCCGCGAGGGATCCGACCGCCGAGACGACTTCCGCGGCCGCCGCGACTTCACGAGCCGAGACCGCGATTCCAGGACCCGCGACGAGAGCGGATCCCACCGGGACTACAGCGAACGGCGCGGGGACTCTAGCGAACGGCGTAGCTATGGCCCGCGACGCGATTTCGGTGACCGTGCCGAGAGCGGCCGCCGGGACGAGGGCGTCGGCCGCCGCGACTCCGGTGAGCGGCGCGACTCCGGTGAGCGGAGCGATTCTGGTGAGCGGCGCGACAGCGGCCGCCGCGAGGAGTTCCGGAGCCGGGGTCCGGCGCGGGACCACGGTCCCCGGCCGACCGCCGGGGGACCTCCCCGGCGCGGTGGTTCGTTCCCTCGTGACGGCGGGCGGGACAAGGGCTCACGGCCGGACCGCGCTTCAGGACGGCCCGGTGATCGGGATCGCGAAGGCGGTACGGGGGACAGGCGCCCCTGGGCCGGCCGGGACGAAGCTCCGGCCCGGCCGCGACGCGAGTCCGGACCGCGGATTCCCGAGTCGATCAGTGCCCAGCAACTCGACACCGAGGCCCGGGACCAGCTGAACAGCCTGCCGAACGACCTCGCCGACACCGTGGCCCGCTACCTGGTCGCCGCCGGCCTGGCGGAGAACCCGGAACAGGGCTACAACTACGCGCAGGCCGCCAAGCGGCTGGCCGCACGGGTTGGCGTGGTCCGGGAAGCCTGCGGCATCGCCGCCTATCGCACGGGTCGCTGGGCCGAGGCACTGTCGGAGTTGCGTGCCGCGCGCCGGATGACCGGCCGCGACGAGTACCTGCCCATCATGGCCGACTGCGAGCGGGCTCTCGGCCGGCCGGACCGGGCCCTGGCCCTGGTGCGGGAGGCCAACGGGGCCACTCTCAGCCGGGCCATGCAGATCGAGCTGAAGATCGTCGAATCCGGCATCCGCCGCGATCAAGGGTTGCCCGAAGCCGCCGTCTTGGTCCTGCAGGTGCCCGAGCTCACCAGCGGCCGGGTCCGGCCCTGGTCCGCACGGCTCTTCTACGCCTACGGCGACGCCCTGCTGTCAGCCGACCGCCCGGCCGAGGCCCGCGACGCGTTCCTTCGCGCCGTCGAGGCTGACCCCGACGGTGAGACCGACGCGGTCGAGCGCCTCGACGAACTCGACGGCGTATCGCTCGACGACCTCGAGGACGACATCTTCCAGGACGACGACGAGTCCGAAGAAGACCTCGACCTCGAAGTCGACGCTGACCTTGATGACGACGCTGACCTCGAAGGCGAGCTCGAGGACGACGAGCTCGACCTTGAGGACGAGCTCGACCTCGAGGACGGGGCGGAACTCGAAGACGGGGCGGAACTCGAAGACGAGGACGGCCTGCAGGACGACGCGGCCGCTCCGCACCCGCAGGAAGACCTTAAGCCCCGCGAAGCGGATCCAGACACCCCCGCCGAGGCAGACGACCAGGCCCCTCCCGCTCCCTGAGTAACTCCCGTACCCTGGGCCCCGTATTGCGGCCGAGAGGCCGGCCATAACGGCGCCACTGCAACCGGGTCGATGTGGATCTGACCCGCGTATAAGGCAATGCCAGGAACTTAAGGCGGGCGCCCTCGCACCATGCTGTTCCATGATCACGGCCAGAAACGGTCGGATATCGACCGGAACTGGCCATGATCATGGTCTGCGCCCGGAATGTTTTAATCTGAAGTTGGGGCATGAGGGGATGTAACGGGCGTGGCGTGGCCGGATGCCGCGGCCGTTCTGCCGGAGCCGGCGCGCCCGTGCTGTTTCCCTGGCGCCGCCCCGTCCGCTGTGAAACGGCCCCGCCCAGCACAAACTCCCCGGAAAGGGACACTAGGCTCACGACCTGCTCGAAGAGGGGCACCAGGGGGTCCGTCTTGCGGATCCCGCCGCCGCTGAGGACGACGTCCCAGTCACGTCCGGATAGCGCGGGCACCAGCGCGATCCCGGCTGGCTCGTCGAACGTGAGCAGCACCATGGACGCGTCGATGGCGTGATCGCCGAACCGGACCAGTTCCTGGTCGAGGACCGCGCGCATAGCGCCCCGTCCATGCCCGGCGTTTCCTGAGGAACCGCTGATGGCGATAGCTTTCCGGCCATCCGCATTATTTTGCCAGCACGCCAGATCCTCTAACAGTTACCAGTTTACTGGCGCCAATTTAATTAGGCAACTTACTTGCATTTCCGATATCCGGCGAATTAGCTTGGCGCGGTGGCGGATGAAGGCCAGACGGCGGGCAGCACCACCAGCGGGGCGTCCACCGGCGTGGCGAGCGCGGGATACCGGTGGTACCTCGGCGCGCAGGTGCTGTCGCTGGTCGGCACGATGATGAGCTACACGGCGCTGTTCTGGCTGGCGCTGCATGTCCCGCACGGCGGCGCCGCGGCGCTGGCCGCGGTGGACGCGGCGCAGTGCCTGCCGATGCTGCTGTTCGGCCGCCGGGCCGGGCTCCTGGTGGCCCGGCACCGGGCGGCCAGGATCTTGCTGGTCACCCAGACCATAGAAGCGGCCGGAGCGCTGGCCATCGGTGTCCCGCTGCTGGCCGGCTGGATGACGATCTGGTACCTGGTGGCGCTGTCGTTCGTGATCGGCTGCGTCCTGTGCGTGGACCTGCCGGCCCGCCAGACGTTCATGCTCGACCTGACCGGCCCGGCCGAACTGCGCCGTGGCACCTCGCTGTTCGCCACGTTCACCGGGCTGGCCCGGATCGCCGGACCGGGTATCGCCGGGATTGTCATCGCGACCACCGGCGAGACCGCGGTGTTCTTCGTCAACGCCGCTTCGTTCCTGGCCGTGATCGTGGTCCTCGCCCGCCTCGCGGGCCAGGTCGCACCGACCGGCGACCGGGCGCGGGAGACGCAGGCGCCCGCGGTCCGGCGGTTCCGCTGGCTGGCCGACCTGCCCGGCGGAATCCGGGCCGCGGTGGTGATGGCGCTGCTCGTGGGCGGCTTCGGATGGCAGTTCGCGGTGACCAACCCGCTGGTCGCCACCCGGGTCTTCCACCTCGGGTCGGCTGGCTTCGGGCTGTTCGGCACGTGCGCGGCGATCGGCGGTATCGGCGCGAACTACTGGTCCTCGCACCGCGAGGACCCGGGACCGCGCGAGTTCGCCGCCTGGGCCGCCGTGTTCGGCGTGGCCGAGTGCCTGGCCGCGGTCATGCCCGTGGCCTGGCTCTACGACGCGGGCATGGTGGTGACCGGGGCAGCCCTTCAGCTTTTCGCGGTCAGCGCGACTGTTTACATCCAGCAGGCCACCCCGGCCGCCCAGCGCGGGCTCGCGCTCAGCGCCTACAACGCCGGCTTCGTCGGGTCCGTCCCGGCCGGGGCCTTCACCGTCGCCGCGATCGCGTCGACGGCCGGCGTCCGCTGGGCGCTGATCGGCCCCGGCCTGGTCATCGCCGTCTGCGCGGGCGCCCTGCTCACCAGGTAACGCTCCTCAGGTCAGGCGGAGCTCGTCGCCGGTCATGACCGCAAGAACCCGCTCCGTTCGGTGAAATTGATCTTTCGATCAGCAGAATGCATGATCATTTAGGAGTCACCGGCAGGCTAGCCAGCTGGCCACGATCCTGTCGACGAGACGGCACGGTCAGACAAGCACGGTCACACAAGCACGGTCACACAAGCACGGTCAACGAAAGCTGAAGGGAACTCACATGGACGCTTCCGCCTGGCCGGACGGGCCGTTGCTCGCCGGGGCCGTGTCGATCGTGATGGGGGGCAGCACCGGCATCGGCCTGGCCACGGCGCGCTGCCTGGCCCGGCACGGTTCGGCGGTCGAGATCGCCGCCATCGACGAGGCGAGCGTGACCGCGGCGGTCGGACAGCTCCGCGCCGACGGGCACGAAGCGCACGGGACCGTGCTCGACATCGCCCGCCCCGAGCAGATCGAGGGCTTCTTCGCCGACCTGGCCACCCGCCACGAGCGGGTGTCGATCCTGGTCAACTCGGCCGGCGTCCAGCGCTACGGCACGGCCGAGTCGACCCCGGTCGAGGTGTGGGACGAGGTGCTCGACGTCAACGTGCGTGCCATGTTCCTGACCGTCAAGCACACGGTGCCGCTGATGCGCCGCAACGGCGGCGGGGCGATCGTCAACGTGTCCTCCGCGCAGGCCACCGCCAGCCAGCAGAACGTGGTGGCGTACACCGCCAGCAAAGGCGCGATCGTGGCCATGACCAGGGCCATGGCCGTCGACTACGCGCCCGAGGGCATCCGGGTCAACTCGGTCAGCCCCGGCTCGGTCGACACCCCCATGCTGCGCCAGTCGGCCCGGGACGCCGGCGACGAGGACACGGTGATCGCGCAGTGGGGCGCGAACCACCCGCTCGGCCGGGTCGGCACCCCCGCCGAGGTCGCGGACGCGATCTTGTTCCTGGTCAGCCCGCTGTCCGGCTTCGTGACCGGCACCGAGCTGCGCGTCGACGGCGGCCTCCTGGCCGCCGTCGCGGTCCCCGCCCCAGAAAGCCCCGTCCCAGAAAGCCCCGTCCCAGAAAGCACCGCCCCAGAAAATCAGGCGACTGACGAACGATGACCGAGGCGCCCCGCCCCCGCTCCACCACCGGCGATCTGCTCACCCTGATCGAGCAGCTGGCCGGCTTCGACCGCGTCGGGGTGACCCGGCTGGCCCGTCACCTCGGGGTGCCCGCGCCCACCGTCTACCGGATGCTGCGAGCGCTGGAGCGGGCCGGGTACGTCGAGCAGCTGACCGAGTCCAAGGAGTACCGGCTCACGCTGAAACTGTTCGAGCTGGGCAGCCGGGTGGCCAGCCGGACCACGCTGCGCGACCTAGCCGCCGTCGAGGTGGAACGGCTGGCCCAGCAGGCCGGGCTCGCCTCCAACGTGAGCGTGCTGGTCGACGGGGACGTGCTGTACCTGGCCCAGGTCAAGACCGAGGAACTGCTGGCGGTGAACCTGACGCCGGGCAGCCGCGCGCCCGCCACCTGCACCGCGATGGGCAAGGCGATGCTCGCGGCCGGGTACCGCGACGTGAAGTCGGTGGTCGGGCCAGGCCCTTACCCGAGCCGGACCGCCTACTCGCTTACCACCTTCGAGGCCCTGGCCGCCGAACTCGCCGACATCCAGCGCCTCGGCTACGCCGTCGACCGGCAGGAGCTCAACCTCGGCGTGTGGTGCGTGGCGGCCCCGATCCTGGGCGTCCGGCAGACCCGGCCCGCCGCGGTCAGCGTCTCCGCCTACCGCCCGGAACTCGACCCCGCCGAGGAAGAACGTCTGGGCCGGCTCGTCATCGCGGCCGCGAGCCGTATCTCCGAGCGGCTGGGCGCCCTCGGCGACATGGACTCCTGGTAGCCGCGCCCCACCCGTAATGGCCGCTGACCTGCACGTTATAATCCAGCGTAGATTCCGCTGAACGAAATACTCATTTCGAAAAGCAAAAAGGAGACCCGCCGTGAGACTGGCCGCACTGTACCGGGGTGACGAGACCGAGCCCCGCCTGCACATCGCCGTCGACGGCGGGTTCGCGCCGGTCAGCGAGCTCGCCTCCGCCACCGCCGCTAGCAGGCCCGACCTGGCCGGGCTGCGCGACGTCGGCGACCTGTACGCCCAGGGCGAGGACACGGTCGCCGCCCTGCGCGAACTGGCGGCCGGCGCGACCGCCACCGTGTCCGCCGACGACGTGCGCTACGCCCCGCCGGTGCTCCGCCCCGGCAAGATCGTCTGCGTCGGCCTGAACTACGCCGACCACATCGCCGAGAGCAGGGGCGTGGCCCCGGACCGGATCGTGCTGTTCGCCAAGTTCCCGTCCTGCCTGGTCGGGCACGGTGACCCGATCCGCTACCCGGACGTCACCACCCAGCTGGACTACGAGGGCGAGCTCGCCGTGGTGATCGGCCGAACCGCACGCCACGTCTCCGTCGACCAGGCGCTGGACTACGTTGGCGGCTACACCATCATCAACGACGTCTCAGCGCGCGACCTGCAGGGCTCCGAGCCGCAGTGGATCCGGGGCAAGGCGCTGGACACGTTCGCCCCGCTCGGCCCGGTCGTGCTGGACGCGGCCGCGGCACCCGCGGTGGCCGACATGCGGCTGCGCACACTGGTGAACGGCGACGTGCGCCAGGACGCCAGCTGCGCGCAGATGATCACCGGCGTGCCGGAGCTCATCGCCTACATCTCCAACGGGATCACGCTGGAGCCGGGCGACATCATCGCTACCGGCACGCCGTCCGGCGTGGCCCTGGGCATGAAGCCGCCGGTGTGGCTCAAGCCCGGGGACAAGGTCAGCATCGAGATCACCGACGTCGGCGAGCTCGTCAACACAGTGCAGGCCTAAAACACGGGGCAGGCCTAAACTAAGTACCCCCACGCGGCGCAGATCCCGGACAGCTCGGCGGGCACCTCGTCCGGGATCGGCGTCGGCGGCTGGATCCGGCCGGACCGGATGTTCAGCGAGCTGTCGCCGAGCCCGGGCGTGAACCCAGCGTGGCCGAAGCGACCGTACTCGAGCATGCCCGGCTGGAACGGCACGCCCAGAAAATCGCACAGCGACCGGATCACCGTCTCCGGCGAGGCGGTCAGCTCCTCGTACCGGACGGTGAACCCCGGCCGCGCCGCGCGCGCCTCCTCGACCGCGGTCATGTACCGCAGGCCCCGGGCCACCGACTCGTCCACCGCCCCGCCGTCCTCGGGCCGCCACGCCGGGTCGAACGAGGAGTGCAGCGAGGCCACCGCGGCCGCCGGGTGCCGGAGCAGGAACACGAGCTTCGCGTCCGGCCAGCAGGCCGCGATCCGTTCCCAGACCAGCACGTTGCTCGGCGTCTTGACCACGATCCGGGGCTTGCCGCTGCGCTGGAGCGCGTCGGCGAGCACCCGGTCCCACAGCATGTGCTCCAGGTCCTCGATGGTCAGCTCGAGCCCGTCCAGCGAGGCCTCGATCCACTTGGTGTCCGCGCGCACACCCAGGTGCTTCAGCGGCAGCTCAGGCGGGGCGTACAGCTCCAGATGGCTGCCCAGGATGGCCCGGAGCAGCGTGGATCCCGACCGGGGGGCGGAGAAGATGAACACCGGCGCGGTCAGCAGCCGGCCACCCGGCAACGGCGGCAGTTTCCAGGTCCGGTCCGCCCGGGGACGGGACAGGTGATACCCGGTAGCGCGCACTAGCACCGAGTTGAGCATTTTTGGTGACGGAATCCGCCAGGCCCGGTCCGCCAGCGGGCGGGTTAGCTGATACCCGATAGTGCGCTCGAGTACCGCGTTTACCCGCTGTCTGCGGTCCACCCCGCCATCATGCCGGACGAGTGGCACCGGGACGTTACATCAGCGACGGCGCGTCACGGATTGTTACGCTGGTCACTGTGAGCACTCATGACCCATATCAGGACACACACCGCACAACACCGGCCGGCAAGCCCCGGGCCCGCGCGCTCGGCATCCCGTTCGGCGGTCACCCCGGCCCGCTGAACGCCATCACCGACGTGGCCGGGGTCGAGATCGGCTATGCCACCCTGATCGAGGGCGCCGGGGTGCGCACCGGGGTCACGGCCGTCCATCCCCGCGGTCGCGACGGCACCGGCGACCCGGTGGCGGCCGGCTTTCACTCCCAGAACGGCAACGGCGAGATGACCGGGGTCTCCTGGATCAACGAGTCCGGCACGTTCGACGGCCCGGTGGCCATTACCAACACCCACGCGGTCGGCATCGCGCACGCCGGGATCATCGCCTGGACCGTCGAGCACCACCCCGTGGTGGCGGAGGAGTGGCTGCTCCCGGTGGCCGCCGAGACCTGGGACGGCTGGCTCAACGACATCAACGGCGCCCACGTCACCGTGCCGCACGTGGTGGCGGCGATCGAGTCGGCCAGGACCGGCCCGGTCGAGGAGGGTTCGGTCGGCGGCGGCACCGGGATGAACTGCTACCACTTCAAGGCCGGCTCCGGGACCGCCTCCCGCGTCGTCGACGGGCATACCGTGGGCGTGTTCGTCCAGGCCAACTTCGGTGCCCGCCGCGAGCTGGTGATCGCCGGGGTGCCGCTGGGGGAGGCGCTGGCGGACGACGACCCGATGGCGGAGTTCTCGCTCCTCCCGGCCGGCTCCGGCTCGGTCATCGCCCTGGTCGCGACCGACGCGCCGCTGTTCCCGCACCAGTGCCAGGCGCTGGCCCGGCGGGTCACCAGCGGGCTGGCCCGCACCGGGACCAGCGGGTCGCACTTCTCCGGTGACCTGTTCCTGGCCTTCTCCACCGCCAACCCGGGCGCGTTCCGTCCCGGCGACCACCGCATGTCCCGCCTCGACTTCGTGCCCTGGGAGATCCTGGACCCGTACTTTGAGGCGGTGGTCCAGTCATGCGAGGAGGCCGTGATCAACGCGCTGGTCGCCAACGAGGACATGACCGGCCGCGACGGGCACCGCACCCCGGCCCTGCCTCGCGACCGGGTGGCCGCGCTGCTAGCCGACCGTCTGCGGTAGCCCGAACAGCCCCACCGGGTTGTCCCAGCACACCGCGCGCAGCCAGTCCTCGCCCAGACCGAGCCGGACCAGCCCGGCGATCTGCAGCGCGTACGGGTAGGGGATGTTCGGGAAGTCGCTGCCGAGCAGGATCTTCCCGGCCATCCCCAGCTCGAGCGCGCGCGGCTTGAGCGCGTCGGGGAACGGGGCCAGCCGGTCGAAGAAACCGGTGAAAACCATCGTGGTGTCCAGCCTCACCCGCTCGTACTCCTCGGCCAGCCGGAGGAACTCGCCGTAGTCGGGCGCGCCCAGGTGGGCCACGATCGCCGTCAGATCCGGGTACCGCTCCATCAATTCACCGAACGGGGTGGGCCCCGTGTAGTCATTACCCACCGGAGCATGTCCCGCGTGCACGACCACCGGCGCCCGGGCCTCGCTCAGCAGTCCCCACACCTCGTCCAGGAGCGGGTCGAGCGGCGTGAACCCGCCCACCTGCAGGTGCAGCTTGAACACGCGGGCGCCCGCGTCCAGCGCCGCGCGCACGTACCGCGCCGCGCCCGGCTCGGGGTAGAACGTGGCCGACGGCAGGCACCCCGGCGTGGCCTGCCCGAACGCCAGCGTCCAGGCGTTCAGGTCGGCCGCCATGTCCGGCCGGTGCGCGTAGGCCAGCGCGCTGAAGACCTTGACGTCCATGGACCGCAGGTGCGCCACCCGTTCGTCGTCGGTCCCTTTGTACCGGATCGGCCAGGACGTCCCGATCAGCGGCCCGGCCGCGTCGAAGTACTCCCACACCCGCTTGAGCATCCGCGGCGGCAGGAAGTGCGTGTGGACGTCGGCCAGCCCCGGCACCCCCAGCGCCCGGCAGAACCCCGGCAGGTCCGCGTCCTCCTCCGGCGGCAGCAGTTGATCCATGCCCCCGATTCAACTCCAGCCTCCGCCGCCCCCGCCCAACTGGGCCCCGCCTACCGCTAGCGACTTCAGATTTCCGGCGCCGGATATGTATCAGGACCCACTGGGTCCGCCTCTGTTCGGGTGAGAGGTGCGGTCAGAGCTGCCCATACCGCTCGAACGGGGGGTAACACGGCATCGGAGAGGCGATGTCGGGGGTCCTCTCCGCTGCCGTGGCCCCGCCAGGCCCCGGCGGCAGAGTTCAGGAGCGGACGTACCGGAGCAGCAGGGTGTCCGCGCTCATCAGCTCCTCGAACTTGAACGCCCACCCGCGCCCCGGACTCATCGCTCTCTCGGTAACCACCGTGACCCGGGTCACGGTCAGGCTCTAACCCGTTCTGATCAGCGAAGATCACTTTTGCGTCATGTTCCGGCTGTTTCCCTTCCCTGGCGGGCGATACGGCGAGACGATCCCGAGTAAGGCTGCGGGTGGGGGGCAATGAGCGAGCCAGGCAAGACAGGCAAGCCGGAAACGGGCAGCGGATCGTTCCGCGAACGTCTCGCGAGCACCAAGAAGGCGTGGGGGCTACTGGGGGTTGCTCTCGGGCTACTAACTCTGGGCATCGGCGGATATCTCCAGTCCCTGATCCAGCCGTATTTCTCCGTCGGGCAGATCATCTGGTCGACGCTGCCGCTGGCGGCCGCCGCAACCATCATCAGCTTCATGGCGTTCCGGGATATCACCGTGTCCGGTGGCGCGGTGTTCGCCATCATCCTCGGGACCTTCCTCGCTAGTGTCGTGACCGGCGTGACCGCGGGCACCCAGGTCTTCAATTATCTTTTCCACGCTCAGTACCACTGTTTCTCCGTCTATGGCTCTTCTTCCCAGGCCTGTTACCAGTCCGGATATTCGGCACCGCAGGGGAACATCGAGTTCGAGGTCCTCTCCGGGTACGTGCACATCTACGGCGTGATCGGATTTGTGCGATCCGTTCTGGTTGGCCTCTTCCTGGGCTTTGGCGTCAGCACGCTCATCGGCGGGACCGGGGCGCGGAAGACCGCGACCCGTAAATAGGCTCGGAAACGCCATAGCCCCTGATGGCCGCCGGCTTCGGCGGCGGCCGCGCGATGCCCGGCCCACCGGGCTCGCATCCGCGACGTCCATTCCTCCAGCAGCGCCGAGCTGCCTTCCATCAGCATCAGGTCGCCCAGCGAGACATACCCCCATACCTTCAGCGGCTGCCCGGCCCGTTCCGGCACCAGCCCGGCCGCCACCAGGCGCTTCATAGCTTCCTGGAGGGCATCGTGATACCGCTGGTCATGGGTGCGATCATCGTCGGCGCTGGCCGGGGCGGACAGGGCGTCCAGCACGGTCGTGACGAACTCCGCGCACTCGGGCGTCAGGTCACCGCCTAACGAACCAGTCCGGTGGGACACGAGGGGTAGCCGATGCGGAAGCTGAGCTCGTTCGGCATAATCCTGGCCTCGCTAGTACGTTGACTGATATATTGGCCGACGTATGAGGAGGGCAGATGGCAGTCGGCAGACGGGACGGCGAGGCCGGTCCGGACGTGCTGCGGCGGGCCGGCGAGGCGTCGGTGCTGATCCTGGTCAGCCTGGCCGGCGGAGCCAAGCACGGTTACGCGCTGATCCAGGACATCAAGGAGCTGGCCGGGGTGGAGCTCGGGCCCGGCACGCTCTACGGCGCGCTAGACCGGCTGGAGCGGCTCGGCTTGATCGAGCCGCTGCCCGCCGAGGACCGGCGCCACCCTTACCGGATCACCGTGCCCGGGGCGGCGGCACTGCGCGTGCATCTCGATTCGGTCGAGCGGGTCAGTGCCGCCGGGCGGCTGCGGCTGCAACTGGGAGGCATCTGATGGATGACGCCCAAGCGGCCCGGGCGGCGCGCGCGGCCCGGCTGGTTCAGGTCGCGCTGCGCTGTTATCCGGCCCGCTGGCGGCGGCGGCATGGCGATGAGGCGGCCGAGCTGGCCGCGCTGCTCATCAGGGACGGCGCCCCGCCCCGCTCGATCGCCTTCAGCTACCTGGCCGGCGCGACACGGGCATGGCTGACGCCACGCCCCGTCCGGCGCCTGAGCGCGGCCGCCTGCGCGCTGCTGGCCGCAATGTGCCTGCTGGGCGTCTCGGCGGGGCTGCTGACCTCAGCCTGGCCGGCCCGGGCGGCCAGCACCAGCCAACCGAGCCAAAGCCAAAGCCAAAGCCAAGCAACCAAAGCGAGCCCGCGCCCGCACTGCGAGCCCGTTCCGGACGTGACCGGCGCCACGAGCCACCCGCAGGTGATCATTCAGGCAGCGACTCATGACCGATCCTGCTGACGCCGCCCCGCCCGCAGCAGGCCGACGAACCCCGCGCTGGCGGCGGATACTGACCGAAATGGCCGGCACGATCCTCATTGCCGTCGTGCTGACCGTCGTGATCCGGACGTTCGCGCTCCAGACCTTCTGGATCCCCTCCGCCTCGATGACGCCCACCCTCGCCGTATACGACCGCGTCGTCGTGCAGAAAGCGTTCTTCAGCTGGCATGACGTCCACGAGGGCGACATCGTGGTGTTCGGCCACCCGCCGCTGGACGACTGCGCCGGCCCGCCCGGTGACCTGGTAAAACGCGTCATCGCGCTGCCCGGCCAGACGATCTACTCGTCGGGCGGCCGCATCTACGTGAACGGGCGGCGGCTGGCCGAGCCCTACCTGCCGAAGAACGACCCGCTCGGGCCCCCGATAGCAAGCGAGCAGCACCCCTACCGCGTGCCGCCCGGCGAGTTCTACATGCTGGGAGACGACCGAGCGGACTCATGTGACAGCCGGTACTGGGGACCGGTCAAGGGCTCGACCATGGTCGGCAAGGTAATCCTGACGATCTGGCACAACGGCCACCCCGACCTGCACTGGTTCTGATCGACAGCCCCCGCAACTCCGGGCCGAGGCGATGCCGCTACCAAAGCTGGCGGATGAATTGCTGCCAGAAGCCGGTGCGGCGGGCGGGCTGGGGTTCATCGCCGTGGTCCCGGTAGCGGAGCCGGGCATAGGCGGCTTGCCTGGCGACGAAATCCCTCGCCCGGGGCGACGACGCCAAGTGCACAACCGCGTTCTCGAACGCCGCGGTGGGCCGCAACTGCGAGTCGGTGAACAGGTCCCGGATCTGCCCCTGGCTGAGCGACTCGCCGTAGGCGAGTTTCAGCACGTTCTCCAGGCGGACCTGTTGCGCCTGCCGGTCCCGGGGGAAAACGGCCTCGAGCACGGTGGCGAAATACCCGCGCTGTTGCAGCTCCGCCCGGACATCTTCGGCGTAGGCAAGCAAATACTGCACGGCGAAGTCATAGGCGAGCACGCGATGCGCCGGGCGCAGGCGCTCGACTCTCCGCTCGAGCTCATTGAGCGGCGCGTCGGCCGGCACGCCATCCTCGGCCAGTCCTTCCATCAGCTTCTTGTCGGTGCACCCCGGCTCCGCCTTGGCTGTCAGCAGCCAGGGCAGGAGAGAGGCGAATCTGAGGTGCCTTATTATCTCGGCCCTGAGCGTTTCGTGCGGCGGACCGCCGACCGTGTCCTCGATCTGGCAGTAGCTGGCGTACGTGAGCGAGGTTTCGAAGGCCAAGCTCAGCAGCACACGATAGACGCTCGCCTTGGTGCCGGGGGGTATCGCCGGGTGGTCTTTCAGCAGGCCCTGTTCCATGATCAGGTGGCGGCAGCGATCGCGTTCAGCCGGGTCCAGCGGGGCGGCCAGATAGCGTCGAAGACGCCTGATATCAGCCTGGGCGGCCACGCCGTCGCCGTGCCGCAGGCTGGCCGCGAGGTCTTCGAGGGCCTCGGCGAGCGTCACCTCCCTCGGCAGGGCGGCCACCATCGGCCGGATGTCCGCGGCACTGAACCGCAGAGGTTCAGTCAGATCGGCGAGCGGTGCCTGAGCCTGCTCGCCGGTACGGCGCAGCCAGTCGAGGTACAGTGCCGCCGCCTCGTCGCGACCTCGGTCTAGGGTCAGACGGAGGGCTTCTCCCCACTGCACGTGGTGAGTCCGGCCCTCGTCGTCGCGCCGGGCACTGGCGAAAAACAGCCGGAGCTTGAGTCCCTGGGCGGTGGAACTCGCCCACGTCGAGGCCGACAGTCTCGAGCGCAGTCCGTAGGGCAGCCACGACATCACCATGTCGATGAAGGAGACCCGGTCGGCCGCGGACACGTCATCCGCGCCGAGAACGCAGACCGGCGTCTCGGTGAGCAGCAGCGTCGCGACGGCTTGGGCGAACTCTGCGACGGGGCCGGTGCCGGGACGCGGCGGTTGCCGCGAATGGATACGGACGGTGGCCGGGAGCGACCCGGACACGGGATCCAGCTGCTGGAGGGCGTCGAGTAGCTCGGCATAAGACACCGCGTACTCCGCCAGGTCGGCGTAACGCAGGCAGTACAGGCGCACGGTGACGATATCGCGTACAGACGCACCGTAGCGGCCGCCGGCACCGGGCCGCGCCGGGCCGTAGGGCGAATGCTCGTGGATGGCGAGGGTAACGAAATCCGGAGCGCTGCCCGCTCCGGGCAGCCAGCCCACTGTGTACTGCAAGCCATCGGGCCTGCCCGGGGCGTAGCGGTTGATGATCTCGGCGAAATCGGGTACGCCGAGGGTCCCTGTGCTGCACATGAGCACGCCGTCCTCCGGGCCAGGAACCCGTTTGCCCCAGAGAGCCCACTCCGCCGTCAGCCCCAGCGCCGGACTGGCATCCGTCTCGCTCGCCTTCGGGGACGCGCCATCGTCATCCGCCATCGCTATCTTCGTCACCGCCGTTCAGGCTGACCCCTGAGGGCCGGGTCGCTGACAATGAGCATTTCGTCCGCGCATATTGGCCTAAACGTGCGCGGAGGCGAGCACGAGGATGAGAATGGCGCCGGCCAGCAAGGCAATGATGCCCAGGCCTCCGTATACGGCCTTTTTCTGGGCCGCCGCAATGGTGTGCGGGGCAGCCGCTAGACGTCGGCGTCCAGGTCGGCGGAAGCGCCGTTGCCAGCCAGGCTCGATTACCTGCACGCCCGCGGCGCGGCTTCCTTGCCGCATCCAGGCGGAGGCGGCCTGCTCGTCGATGAACGGCGCGGCCTTGGCCGGTGACAAGCTCTTGACCGCGGCCTCGAGCGCCTTGGTCGGACGTGTCGCCGGGCTCTCGAACAGTTCCTTGATCTGTCCCTTGCGCAGCGGCGGCTCGCCGAACACCAGCTTCAGCGTTTCCTCCAGCCGGGTCCGCCTCGCCTGCCGGTCATGGGGGAAGACGACCTCCAGCGTGTTGGCGTGGTACCCGCGCCGTTTCAGCTCAGCCCGGGGATCTCCGGCGTGCGTGATCAGGTACCGCATCGCGAAGTCGTAGATGACCGGCCGGTGCTCCGGGCGCAGGTTTCCGGCACTGCGCTGCAGTTCGTAGAGCGGGGTGCTGGCCGATATGCCCTGCTCGGCCAGCCCCTCCATAAGCTGCTCGTCGGTGAACGCCGGCTCGGCTCTGGCCGTCAGCAGCCAGGGCACGTAGGTGGCGAATTCGAGTTGCTTCAGCATCTCGGTCCTGAGTGCCCCGCGCGGCGGACCGCCGGCCGCGTCCTCGATCCGGCAGTAGCTGCGGTACGAGAGCAGGGTCTCGAAGGCCAGGGTCAGCAGCACGCGGTAGATGCTCGCCTGCGTGCGGGGATGTATGCCCGGATGACTTCTCAGCAGGCCCAGCTTGGCGATGATCTGGAGATAGGCTTCGCGCTCGGCGGGATCGGGCTGGCTGGTCGTATACCGCCGGAGCCGCCTGACCACAGCCGGAACCGCGGCCTGGTCGCCGTGCCGCAGCAGGTTAGCGAGTTCCCCGAGCGTGTCCTCGACCGATTTGTCCTTCGGCAAGGTCGCGATCATCTGCCGGATATCCGCCGGGCTGAACCGGACCGGGCGGATATCGCCGGCCAGCTCCGCCTCGGCCCGGGAGGCGGACGCACGCAGCCAGTTGAGGTACAGCAGCGGGGCCCGGTCGTCCGTGGCCGCGAACACGAGTTCCCCGGGCAGGCCCCAGGTCACGTGATGGGTCCAGCCTTCGTCGTCGCGCATGGCGTTGGCGAAGAACAGCCGGAGCTTGAGGTCCTTGGCGGTGGAACTGGCCCACGTCGAAGCCGACAGGGTCGTGCGCAGCCCGTAGGGCAGCAGCGACATCACCAGGTCGATGAAGTGCAGCCGGTCCTCGGCGTCTGCGTCCTCCGCGCCGAGGATGCAGACCGGGCGGGTGGTCAGCAGAAGCGTCGCTACGTTCTCGGCCAGCTGCAAGAACGGCGGCAGGGAAGAAGGTTTCGCGGTCTCGGGCAGCGTCACCGGGATCGGCTGCGGCTGGCCGTCGGCCTGCAACTGGTACCCGCGGACCGCTTCGACCAGGTCGGTGTACCTCACCCCGCGCTCGGCCAGCTCGGCGTAGCGGACGCAGAACAGCCGGACGTACTCGATCTCCCGGCCCCCGGCGGTCCGGGGGCGCCCACCGGAGAGGCGCGGATCGGCGTCGGCCAGCTCGTGGATCCCGACGGCGAGATATCCCTGGTCGGCTGCCCCGGCCGGGATCCAGCACACCGTGTACTGCGGCAGCATCTCCTTGTTGCCCGAGGCGTACCGGCTGATGATCCCGTGGAAATCGTCGAGGCCGAAGGTGCCCGCGCTGCATCGCAGCACGCGGTAGGCGGACTCGTCGCGCTCCTTGCCCCACAGCGCCCACTCCGCCATCACCGCTGGTGCCGCGCTCGCCTCTTCGGGAGGCTGGTCGCGGTCGAGCTGCAGGACTAGCTTCGCGGTCGTCCTGATGCCCTGATCCCCGCCGGGACCGCCGCTAAGGTCGTCGTCTTCGTGGGCGTACACTGACGCCGGCCAGGGCGCCGTCTCTGACGTGAGCGGGCCGGTCAGCTCGCTGACCGCCGGGGACATGTCCCTGTCGTTCACTATCCCGCCGCCCTCGCCATGTTCCTGCCCAGCCACAGCACGGGCTCCACAACGTTAATCGGGTAAATGCCGCCGCGAATGCGGTCGGGAACGCCCCGCTGAAGATCGCCGGGTACATGGTTCTGGTAATCTTCGGGATTGAAAACGCGCGACGGGCCGACGTGGAAACCGATCGCGGACGTGACGAAGAACCTGACCCGTTCCTCGTGAAAAGCCTGCTTTATCAATGGCATGATCAAGCTGGCATTATCCGATCTGGATAGCCGGATAAGCCGCTCAAAGAATTCCTGAGCATCCTCCTCGGGGACCCGGGGAAAGGTCGGCTCGTCTACGTCGAACTCGATTGCGTGCATTGCCTGCGCCGACTGCAGCACCGGGATCTCGTCGAATTTGGTGATGCAGACGGCTAGGTAATGAGGCAGCTTGCCGTTTCGTGCGGCCTGGCTCCTGAGCTGGGTCAGGACCCCGTGGGTATGCCGGAACGCGTCGCCGCGCTGGAACTCGCTCAGCGGATCGAAGAACAGCACGATCCCCGCACTGCGGGCCATGTTCTCCACCAGGTTCGCGGAAATCGCCCGGCGGATGCCGTACATCCGGCTGCCATTCGCGGCCTCTCCGGGTGCGTCTACCAGGTTGAGGGGAATCTTGATGTACTTATCCCGGCGGCGGAAGCCCCACCAGTGCCACTCTCTCTGCGCGCGGCGCATTACCGCCTCGAGCGACCACCGGTATTCCTCGAGCTGCTCACCCGTGGGCTGGGGGAACCTGTGCTCGTGGGTCATTTCGTCCATGAACGAGACCAGTGCCTGGGTCGACCCGTCGTTGTCGCCGCTCAGCGACCAGCCGAGATCCGGCTGGCGGAGCAGCGCGATCTGGAGGGCCGCGAGGAAGGTCGTCTTCCCGGTCTGCTGCGCGCCCAGCATGGTGATCCCTCCCCTGGCCGGCTGGTGCTGGACAGCCGGCTGGCGCGGCCTGAGCGGCTGGCGGAAGGGTTGCCGCTGGCCGGGAGTCCGGGGCTCGCTGCGCGGCGGGGCAGCGGGGTTGCGTGGCGGCATCTGGTCAGGCTCCCTCGGGGACGGCGAGCGGCAGTGGCAGATAGTGAATGGTGGCGCTGAGCAGGCCGAGGCCGACCGCGAACGACCGGGCGTCGAAAGTCTCAAGGGTGGCGCTCGCATCGGTGCCCAGGCGGCGCCAGATATCGTCGTTCCGGTTGTCAGGGGCGCCACCGGGATCGCCGTCGCGAATGACGCCGAAGGACATCCCGGCGTGATCCTGGGCCAGTCCGAGGAACGTGGCGCGCCAGTCGTTACGCCGCGGGCACGGGAGGATCCCAGAGGCCGGGTCGAGGCGGTGCGGGAAGGCCGGCTTGTCTCCCACCGTGACGAGCACCGGGCGGGCGGCCGGGGCCGTCTCCGATCCGTGGAGCCGCTGCGCGACCTCGGCGAGCATGCACTCGACCTGCGCTGCCCGGGGATACCGCGATACGGCGGGTTTCCGCTTTTCCAGTTCGCCTAGGCGGTCGTCCAGCGGCCTGGCCTCGGTCTCTGCCCAGGCGAGGACGGCCACCGGCTCGTCGGCGGTCCCGCGGTCGTGCGAGTGCGAGGCGTAGGTGAGCAGGGAGAAGGCCACCGGTCCGTCCGTGCCGTCGCGGACGTCGCGAACAAGCTGGCGGCCCCGTTCTGCTCGCGCCGCGAGGTCGTCGGCGGTGCCGCAGAGCTCGATCGCCATGATGAGGTGCGCCGGGCCGATCTTGTCGAGGCGGTCCGGCACCGCCGCCACGACCTCCAGCCAGTTCCTGCTGTCCTCGGTGAGCTTGACCGGCAGGCCGTCGAAGCGGACGCGGCCCGGGCGGAGCAGCGTGGCGGTGACGTCGTAGGTTCCCGGCGGGATCCGAGCCGACGCCAAGGACACAAGCTCGAAATTGAAGGCCGCGTCGCGTGCCGCCACCGCGAACGCAGTGCCTCTCTCGTCGCTTGCCTCGCAGCGGACGGTGAACAGCCGGCTATCGCCGCGGCTGGCCTCGGGGAGGAACAGCTGCTGCGCGGTGAGCTCCAGACGGCCCGAATGGCTGCGGCGCAGCAACACGAGCTCGTACCAGACGGACGGAGGCAGCGGCACCCGCGCGGTGGCCTCCTCGAGCAAGTCGTCGGCGGAGACCGCCGACGGAAACGTGCGGGCGTGCGGATACTCCACCCGGGCCATCTCAAACGCACGTGCGGCACCGTGGCCCCCCGTGCTGGTCAGGACAAGCGCGACGCGAGTGGTGTCCTCCGGGTGGATTAGGCCGGACAGCTCACGCTGCTCCAGCAGGCCCTGGGCGTGCAGTGAGGACCAGTTGTACGGGTAGTACCGCACACGTGGGGTACCGATACTGTCGAGGTGGATCCGCCAGACAGTGACGCCGGACAAGGTAAATTCCGCGAGCGTAAGCTCCTTGCCGGGCGGAAGGCCGGCGATGTCTCTGGCTAGGTCGGCCAGGATGACTTCGACACCGGGGTCCTCGACCATACCTGTCAACAAAGCACTCCGAATATATCAGCACAAAAGGTGACAAGAAATTCTCGGCGGGATCGTATACATAGGCGGGATCGTATACAGCCACCGGTCCGCTTACGTCTCTTTCTGGTCCTTTAGCCTATCGCAGGACGCGACCAGACGATCTGGTTTGTACCCTATGCTGTGAACGTGGCTCAGCGGTAACGACACGGCGGGAGGGGGCCATATGTCGAAAATAGGGCGGGGCCTCGTCAGTATTTCCGGGGCTCGGGCTGAGGTACTCGCCCTCTGCCCGACCGAGCGCATTAAGTTCCAGAGCCTCGGCTGGGCGATCCTCATCACGTGCGGCATGGCCACCGTATCCATGTGGTTCGCGCTTACCAGCGCGATGGGATTTAGCCCGGTCCTCTCGTTTCCCGTCGCGGTCTTGTGGGGCCTCATCATCATGGGCATTGACCGGTGGCTGGTCACCTCAATGCCGCTGGACGGAAAGCGCAAGCTGGCCATCGCGGTGCCGCGGCTAGCGCTCGCGATCTTGCTCGGCAGCATCATCTCCACCCCGATCGTGCTGCGGATCTTCGAATCGGAGATCAACAATCAGATCTCGATCATCAAGGAGAACAACGAGGCCCAGTTCCTCAACTCCCAGCAGCACAGCTCGGTGCAGACCCGGGTGGCGGCGGCGCAGGCCAAGGTCACCAACCTCCAGCAGGTCATCGACTCCCGAGGCTCGGTGGCGATTAATCCCGCCAACGACAAGGTGGTCCAAGGGCTGACCACGCAGCTCACCAGCGAGCGCAAGGTCGCGTCGCAGGACTACCACGCCTGGCAGTGCCAGCTCTACGGCGGCTGCGGCGCCCCCAAGGGGTCCGGGCCGCTCGCCGCCGCCAGCAAGGCACGGTATGTCGCGGACGAGAACCAGATCACCTCGCTCACCAGCCAGATCCAGACGCGGGAAACCACGCTCCAGTCCACCAGCGCCGGCGCTCAGCAGAGCAGGCTCCAGCAGGCGCAAGACGCGATGCCAGCCGCGCAGGCGCAATTCAAGGCGGCACAAGCAGAAGAGGACTCGCTGCTCAATAATTTCCAGGCCACCAACAGCGCCACCAACGGGCTGCTGATCAGGCTGAAGGCGCTCGACCAGCTCTCCACTCGCGACTCGACCCTGCAGACCGCGCGTCTCCTGCTGTTCCTGTTGTTCCTGGTCATCGAGGTGCTGCCGGTGACCGTCAAGCTGCTCCAGCCGCAGGGCAATTACGAGAAGATCCTGCGCAAAGAGATCGAGATGGAGTTCCGCAATGCGCGGTGGTCCATGCGCGGCCGCGGCTCAGGCCCGGTGGCAACGGGCGACGTAAATGGCGACTCGCGCCCGACCATGACGGACGATGGTTTCCGCGGGGCGCCGCCCGGCTATCAGCAGGACCCGATCGATGCCGAGATCAAGCAGGTCTGGGACCAGACCCGCGTGGTGCCGGTATCCACCTGGGAGAGCAGGGCGAATACCGGGTACGTGCCGGCCGAGCCAGACATCACCGGGCCGCAGCGGCTGCACCATGATCTGAGCGGGATGCATGATTCGCGGTCCTTCGCCAGATCCGAGGAAAGGCAGGGCAGCGTCGAGCGCCGGTACGCTGACGATGACCTGTGATCCGGCCAGCCAGCCCGTCCGGTGACGCCGCGCCCGCCGAGCCGCGGGTGCTGAACGATCGCTACCGGCTGCTTTATAAGCTCGGCGGGGGCGGCATGGGTAGCGTCTGGCTGGCCGAGGACCTGCTGCTCGAGCGTTCGGTCGCCCTCAAGGAACTCGTGCAGAACGCCCGGGCCAGCGGCAGCGACCTGGAGGAAAGGCGGATGCGGGCGCTGCAGGAGGCCAGGGCGATGGCCAGGGTTCGGCATCCGGCGATCGTGCCTATTCACGACGTCTTCTTCATCGGTGACGATCCGTGGATCGTGATGGAGTACATCAGCGGCCGCTCGCTGTACGACCTCATCAAGGGCCAGACGCTGGATGAACGGTCGATCGCCAAGATCGGCCTGCACGTGATGCGCGGCCTGATCGCGGTCCACCGGGCGGGCGTCGTGCACCGTGACGTCAAGCCGACGAACATCCTGGTGGCCGACGACGACTCCATCTTCCTGGTGGATTTCGGCATCGCCCGGATCGCCGGCGATGCGTCGCTGACCGGTCAGGCCATCGTCGGGACACTGGAATACCTGGCCCCCGAGCGGTTCAAGCCGGGGTACAAAATCGGTCCGCCCGCCGACATCTGGGCTCTCGGCGTCACCTTCTACTACGCCCTCGAGGGTTACTCGCCGTTCTGGCGCGATAGCGAGCGCGGCTGGGAGGCCACCATGATGGCGATCCTCAAGGAGGTGCCGCAGCCGCCGTCTCGGGGCACCAGGCTCGCCGACATCACGCTGAGAATGCTGCACAAGGATCCGGCCAGCCGGGCCGATGCCCAGCGGATCCTCGCGGTCCTTGAGCACATCGTCGGCGGAGAACTAGCCGCGCCGCCACCGCCACCTCGGCTCGTGGCCCCAACCGTCCCGGCACTGTCGGCCGAGACAATGCCGCCCGCCTCGGCTGGAGTCACGAGGTTCGGCCCGGTGGCGCCCCTGGCCCCGCCGGAGCGGCCCGCGGCCCGCCCGGCCCGCCCGCCCGGCGGCCAGCCTGTCCACCGGGTAGGCGGCCAGCAGCCCGCGCATCGGGTCGGCGAGCGCGGACGCGGGCCGCGGTTCGAAGACGTCCGCGAGATGATCAAGAGCGTGGGCACTGACACCGGGATTTCCATGCTGCTCGCGATGCCCGAGGCCGACGTCGTACGGATTCTCGCCGACTGCCCGCCTCGGCTGTGCGGCGCGCTCCTGCAGGGCATCGCCGTTGCGCGGCCTGCCACGGCAGCCACGGTCCTGCGCATGCTCCGATCCACGGCGGCCGGCCGCGCGTTCGCCTATTTGCGGCCGGAGACCGCCTCGTCGCTGATCAACACGCTGGCGTCCGCCGACGCTCTCCGGGTTCTGGACAACACCGACGAGCGGGCCGCAGCCGCAGTGATCATGGAACTGGCCGCGCCCACCTCGACGGCACTGCTCAAGTCGATGTACAGCAGACAACGGGCCGCTCAGGTGCTCACCCATGTCAGACCGGTCACCGCCGCTGAGCTGCTGGGTTCCGACGCCGAGTTCGCCACCGCAGTGCTCCGCTACCTGAGCGAGCCGGTCCGCAGGCAGGTCAGCCGGCACCTGTCGCTGGAGCAGAAGCGGCCGGGCTGACCCAGCAAGCTCCCCGGTCACGACAGCCCCAAAAAGAACGCCGCGTTCCGCGAGGTGGCCGCTCCCCGACGGTCAGGTGCGGGATCGTGTCCGCGAAGGCGCCCCCGTAGGGGAGGTAGCCGGGAAACGCCGCGCAGACCGCACCGGTCAGCGCCCGGAACCGAACGCGCTCACCGACGCGACCGCCGCGGCCAGCGCGTCCACCACGGCAGGCGTTATCGCCGACGGCGGCACGAACGGGAACAGCACCGTGACGTGCGCCGGGACGCCCAGCGCGGCGGCCCCGTCGAGGCGGGACCGGTGCGTGGACACCACCCGTTCGGCCGCCGGGATCGGAACCAGTACGGCGCTCTCGGTGTCCGTGACCAGCTCAGCCATCGTCGGCCCGCGGCAGTGTCATGCCGGGCAGCATAACCTCCCGTATGGCGCCATGAGCCGATGACCGAACGCGACAGCGTCCACAAATGGCTAGCCGGCTACGAAGCCGCCTGGCGGACAAAAGGCACCGCAGGCCTGAGTGGCCCTTCTGGCCCGAGCAGCCCCACGCCGAGTCAGCCGACCCGCTCGAGCCGCCGGGAATCTAGCCCCCCAGGAAAGCGAACCGCTCGACCACCGTGGCCGCGGTGACATCCGGCGGGGCGTCCCAGACATCGGCGTTGAAGATCTCCACTTCCACGTCGCCGTCGTACCCGGCCGCGGTCACGGCCGCCGTGATCGGGCCGAAGTCGATGACGCCGTCGCCCACGTGACCACGGCCAAGCAAAACATCGGCCGGCAGCGGCAGCACCCAGTCGCACACCTGGTAGCTGACGATCCGCCGCCCGGCCCGGGCGATCTCGGCCGTCAGCCGGGCGTCCCACCAGACGTGATACGTGTCCACCACCACGCCCACCGCGTCCTCGGGAAACAGCGAAGCCAGGTCCAGCGCCTCACCCAGGCTGGAGATCACGCACCGGTCGGCGCAGAACATCGGGTGCAGCGCCTCGATCCCCAGCCTTACCCCATGCTGAAGCGCATAAGGCACCAGTGACCCGATCGCGTCCGCGATCATCCGCCGGGCCAGCCCGAGATCGCGCTGGCCCGGCGGCAGCCCGCCGCTCACCAGCACCAGCGTGTCCGTGCCGAGCCCGGCTGCCTCGGCGATGGCGGCCCGGTTGTCGGCCAGCATCGCCTGCCGGGCCTCGGCGTCCGCAACCGTGAAGAACCCGCCCCGGCACAAGCTGGAGACCCGCAGCCCGGCCGCCCGGACCGCGGCCGCCGCCTCGGCCAGGCCGGCCTCGGCCACCCGGTCCCGCCACAGCCCGATGGCCCCGATCCCGTGCCGCCCGCACAGCGCGACCGCGTCGGCCAGGCTGAGGTGCCTGACCGTAGCCTGGTTCAGCGACAGGCGGTCACGCCCGATCCCGCCGTTCATACATTTTCCGCCGAACGTGCCAGCATCACGCCCATCCTCCCCGCCGCGAGCTCCGGGTCGGTGAGCGCCCCGGCCGCCGCCGCCAGCTCGTACACCCGGATCAGGTGCCCGGCTGGGCGCTGGCGCTGCAGCCCGCCCAGCATGGCGAAGTGCGGCTGCAGCCCGTTCAGCCAGGCCACGAAGGCCACCCCGACCTTGTAATGGTAGGTCGGCGGCTCGAAGATCGCCCGGCTGAGCGGCACCGTCGGCGCCATGGCCGCGTCGTATCCGGCCAGGTCGCCGCGGTCCAGCGCGGCCAGGGCGACCGCGGCCGGGGCGGCGATCGCGGCGAACGCCCCGAGCAGCGCGTCGCTATGGTGGCCAGCACCGGGCCCGGTCGCGTCGCCCCGGATCAGTTCGGCGTAGTTGAAGTCGTCGCCGGTGTACAGGCGCACCCCAGCCGGCAGCCGCTCCCGCAGCCAGCGCTCGCGGCCCGCGTCCAGGACGGACAGCTTGACCCCGTCCACCCGGTCCCCGGCCCGCTCGATCAGCTCGAGCACGCAGCCGGCGGCGGCCTCGAAGTCACCGCTGCCCCAGTAGCCGCGCAGCGCCGGGTCGAACGCCTCGCCGAGCCAGTGCAGGATCACCGGGCGTTCGGCCTGAGCGAGCAGCTCGCCGTAGACGGTCAGGTAGTCCTCGGGCCCGCGGGCGCGGGCGGCCAGCGCGCGGCTGGCCATCACGATCACCTGCGCGCCGGCCGACTGGACGAAGCCGACCTGATCGGCGTACGCGCCGGTGATCGCGCTCAGCGCGTGGTCCTCGCCGTCGGCCAGCTGGTCGGTGCCCGCCCCGCAGGCCAGCGCGCCGGTCCGGGCCGCCGCGCTCCTGATGATGAGTTCCCGGGCCTGCGGCCAGGATAGGCCCAAGGGGCCCATGCCCCGCTGGGCGGTGTCCATCGCCTCGGCCACCCCGAACCCGTGCGCCCACAGGTACGCGCGGAACCGGATCGTGGACTCCCAGTCGATGACCTCGGTGCCGTCGGGACCAGGGGCGGCGGCCACGTGCGCCGCCGCGAAGACCTTGCGGCTGCGCGGCGGCGGGTACGCGGGCACCTCAGACCGCCAGCGGCGGGACTTCGAGCCGCCGCCCCTCGGCCGAGGACTGCAGGGCCAGCTGGGCCAGCTGTACGCCCTTGGCCCCCTCCACCAGGTCCCACGCGAACGGCCGCCCCTCCGAGGCGCACTTGAGGAACAGCTCCCACTCCACCTTGAACCCGTTGTCGAAGCTCATGTTGTCCGGTACGTCCGACCACAGCGCCTGGTACTCGATCGGGTCCGGCAGGTCCGGATTCCACACCGGCATCGGCGTGGACACCCGGTGCTGCACCGCGCAGTCGCGCAGCCCGGCCACCGCGCTGGCCACCGTGCCGTCCACCTGCAGCTCGAGCAGCTCGCGGCGGTTGACCCGGACCGCCCAGGAGGAGTTCACCGAGGCGAACGCCCCGCTGGCGAACTCGAGCACCGCGTAGGCGGCGTCGTCCGCGGTGGCGTCGTACGGGCTGCCCGACTCGTCCCAGCGCCGCCGAATGTGCGTGGCGGTGCGCGCGTACAGCGCCGTGACCGGGCCGAACAGGTCCGTCAGGAGGTACTGCCAGTGCGGGAACATGTCCAGCACGATGCCGCCGCCCTCGGCCGCGCGGTAGTTCCAGGACGGCCGCTGGGCCGGGATCTCGTCGCCCTCGAACACCCAGTAGCCGAACTCGACCCGGACCGACAGCACCCGGCCGAAGAAGTCCTGCTGCATCAGCCGCTGCAGCTTCATCACGCCGGGCAGGAACAGCTTGTCGTGCACCACTCCGTGGGTGATCCCGGCCGCCTTGGCCGCGCGGGCCAGCCGCAGCGCGCCGTCCAGCGAGGCGGCCACTGGCTTCTCGGTATAGACGTGCTTGCCCGCCTCGATCGCCCGCAGCAGGCTGGCCTCGCGGGCGCTGGTGACCTGGGTGTCGAAGTAGACGTCGACCGCGGGGTCGGCCAGCACCTCGTCCAGGCTGGTGGTCCAGCGTTCCAGGCCGTGCCGTTCGGCCACGGCCCGCAGCCGGTCGGGGTTCCGCCCGACCAGGATCGGCTCCGGGTAGAGCTCGGTGCCGTCCTCGAGCTGGACCCCGCCCTGCTCCCGGATGGCGAGCAGCGACCGGACCAGGTGCTGCCGGTACCCCATCCGGCCGGTGACGCCGTTCAGGGCGACGGTGATGACCTTCCGCGTCATGGCTCTACCTTTCAGCCCGGTGCTACCCTTGAGCACCTCGGGAAAGTGCTTTCCCAGATTAGGGTGGCCCCGAAGGCCGGTCAAGCGAGGGGTGGACGGTGCACCAGACCCGCAGGGCGACGCTGCAGGACGTCGCCGACCGGGCCGGCGTCTCGCTGACCACCGCGTCCCGGGTGGTGAACGAGGGCTCGCGCCGGGTCGGGCCGCGCCTGGCCGACCGCGTCAAAGCGGCCGCCGCCGAACTCGGCTACACCGCCAACCTGCAGGCCAGGGCCGTCGCCACCGGGCAGAGCACGATGGTCGGCGTGGTCGTGCACGACATCTCCGACCCGTACTTCTCCTCCATCGCGGCCGGCCTGATCGAGGTCGCCGACGCGCGCGGGCTGCTGGTCTGCATCTCCAGCGCGGCCGCGGCCGAAGCGGCCGAACGGGAGTACGTCGCGCTGATGCGGGCCCAGCGGGCCCGCGCGGTGATCCTGATCGGCAGCCGGACCGACGACGCCGCGGCCCGGGACGCGCTGCGGGCCGAGATCGCCGCCTTTACCCACGGAGGCGGCCGCGTCGTGGCCGTCGGCCAGGACCTGCTGGACGTGGACACGGTGCTGCCCCAGAACGCCGCGGGCGCCGAGGCGCTGGCCCGGGCCATGGTCGCGCTCGGGCACCGCCGCTTCGCCGTGCTGGCCGGCCCGCGCGGCCTGCTCACCGCGCGCGACCGGCTCGACGGCTTCCGGGCCGGCCTGGCCGCCTGGGGCGTGCCACCCGGCACCGCCCGCGTCATCCACGGCCCGTTCACCAGGGACGGCGGCTACGAGGCGATGAGCGCACTGCTGGCCGCGGCGCCGTCGGACCCGCTGCCGGACTGCGTGTTCGCGGTCACCGACGTGATGGCCATGGGCGCGCTGGCCCGGCTCCGGGCCGGCGGCCTGTCCGTGCCCGCCGACATCGCGCTGGCCGGCTTCGACGACATCAGCACCCTGCGCGACGTCTACCCGCCGGTGACCACGGTGCGGCTGCCCCTCAAGCGCATGGGCGAAATGGCCGCCGAACTAGTCCTCTCCGAGGCCGCCCCCGAAACCAGCACCACCGGCCCCGAAACCGGCACTACCGCCCCCGAAGCCAGCACTACCGCCCCCGAAGCCGGCGCTACTCCCCGGCCCCGCGTCATCCCCGTCCCCGGCGAAGTCATCCTCCGCGAAAGCACCCTGCCCCACCCGCCCACCCGCTGACACTCCCGCTACCTGACCCGCCCGTGCC
>JBEKJP010000105.1:0-28893 GCA_050011155.1 Streptosporangiaceae bacterium | reverse complement strand
GCTGGCTCCTAAGCTGGCCGCCTCGGCGGCCGCCGCCCTGGCGATAGCGGGAAGCGTCGTCGCGTGCGGTGGCGGCGGTCCGGCCGCTGGCCGCGTCTCCGTCTCCAACGGGGGTTGCGGGGCCGCCTGGCACCTGGCCGGCCCGGGCTGGCATACGTTCCAGGTCTATAACGCCGCCGCCGAGGGGGCCGAGGTCGACCTGGTCAACCCGGCCAACGGGGCCATCTACGCGGAGGTCGAGGCGCTCGGACCCGGCACCACGAGCCCGATGCGGCTGAACGTCGGGTCGGGCTCCTACGCGTTCCGCTGCCTGTTCGAGGACTTCAGCGCGATCACCGGGCCGACCGTGACCGTCGGCGGGCACGCCCGCGGCACCCCGGCCATCCTGCCGGTCACCACCGACGACCTGCTCGCCCCGGCCCGCACCTACCACGCCTGGGTCGCCGCCGGGCTCGATACCCTGGCCAGCCAGGCCGCCGCGTTGGCGGCGGACGTCCGCGGCGGGCACCTCGGCCAGGCCAAGGCCGACTGGCTGACCGCGCACCTTACTTATGAACGGCTCGGCGCCGCCTACGACGCGTTCGGCGACTTCGACGGGGAGATCGACGGCACCGCCGCCGGACTCGACGGCGGCGTGAGCTCGCCCGGCTGGACCGGTTTCTACCGGCTCGAGTACGGCCTGTGGCACGGGCAGAGCGCCCGCCAGCTGACGGGCATCGCGAACAAGCTCCGCACCGACGTCCGCGGGCTGCGCGCCGCGTGGCCCGCGATGGAGATCGACCTGCTCGACATGGGCCTGCGCACCCACGAGATCCTGGAGAACGCGCTGCAGTTCCAGCTCACCGGGCACGACGACTACGGCAGCGGCACCACGCTGGCCACCGTCGGGGCCAACATCGCGGGTACCCGCGAGCTGCTGACCGTCCTGCACCCGCTGCTGGCCCCGCGCTACGCCGGGCTGCCCGCCGTCTCTACCTGGCTGGACCGCCTGCAGGCGCTGCTCGACCAGGCGAAGACGACGAACGGGGCATGGATCGGAGTCTCGGCCCTGAGCCCGAGCCTTCGTGAGCAGATCGATGCGGCCGCCAGCCAGTCACTCGAGGAACTGGCGCCGATCGCCGCCATCACCGAACCGCGGAGGACGTGATGCCCGACACCACGGATCCGGGCTCTGTACCCCCGGAAGCCACCGGATCCGCCAGCGAGCCGCGGCGGCGGGCGTTCCTGCTCGGCGGGGTGGGTGCGGGCGTGGCCGGCGCCGTGGCGGGGGTGGCCGGAGGGTACGCCTACCGCGCCACCCGTCCGGCCCCGGCCAGCCAGCAAGCGCTGGCGGACGCCCAGGCCGGCGTGCTGCCGCCGGTACCGTTCCACGGCCGGTACCAGGCTGGCATCCGGCCGGGGCCGGCCCGCCAGACGGCGGTGATCGCGTTCACCGCCACCGCGGACGGACGCGGCGAGCTCATCCAGCTGTTCCGGACGATCACCGACCGGGCCAGGTTCCTGACCGCGGGCGGGACACCGCCGCCGGTGGGCATCGGCGGGGCGCCGTCCGATTCCGGAACACTCGGGCCGACCGTGGTGCCTGACGGCCTGACCGTGACGCTCGGGGTGGGATCCACGCTCTTCGACGACCGCTACGGCCTGGCCGCGCGGTTGCCGGCCAAGCTGACGCCGATGAAAGCGTTCCCCGACGACGACCTGGACCCGGCCCAGAGTAACGGGGACCTTATCCTCCAGCTCAGCGCGGGCAACGCGGACACCGTGATGCACGCGCTGCGCGATATCGCCCGGCACACCCGGGGTGGCATGCAGGCGATCTGGCGGATGGACGGGTTCACCAGCCCGGCCCGGCCGGCCGCGACCGTGCCACGCAACCAGATGGGGTTCATGGACGGCATCTCCAACCCGGACCCGGGCGACCAGGCGCAGATGGACAAGCTGGTCTGGATCCAGCCCGGTACCGCGGGCGAGCCGGCCTGGACGGCCGGCGGCAGCTACTTCGTGGTCCGGCTGATCAGGATGCTGGTGGAGTTCTGGGACCGGGTCGACATCACCGAGCAGGAGAACATGATCGGCCGCCGCCGGGCCACCGGCTACCCGCTGGACTCCAACGCCATCCACGCCACACCCGACTTCGCGCGCGACCCCTCCGGCGCGGTGATCCCCCTCACCGCGCACATCCGGCTGGCCAACCCGCGGACGCCGCCGACGGCGGACAGCCGCATCCTGCGCCGCGCCTATAACTACGACCGCGGCATCGACGACGTCGGCAACCTGGACATCGGGCTGCTCTTCACCTGCTTCCAGCAGGACCTCGAGCGGCAGTTCGAGGCGGTGCAGACCCGCCTCATCGGCGAGCCGCTGGTCGACTACATCAGCCCGTTCGGCGGCGGCTACTTCCTGGCCCTGCCCGGCGTCCGCGACACCTCCGACTACCTGGGCCGCACCCTGCTGGCCTGATCGCTCGGGGCACCGTGACGGATTCTTGATCTCGTGTTTGCTTTCTGGTCAGATTAAGTGCGTTCTTGTGAAAACCCGTTATGCCAGTTTTGCTTCTGGTGCGCGCGGGCGCACCGGCGCCGCGGCCTGGGGGTCCTCGAGGGGTCCGCCAGGTCCTCAGCCAGCAGACTCAGGAGGGCGAATATGGGCGAAGGCCCAGCCACGGTCCGTGTCAGGCACAAGAAAACGCGGTACTACGCCGCCATCGGCGCAGCCGTCGTACTAGGCGCGGGCGTCGCGGTCGGTACCACGGTGGCGGGCGCGAACGCGGCGCCGAACACCGCCGGCGCGGTGGCCGTCCCCCCGACGAGCCCGGCCAGCAGCTGGACGATCACGCCGCCGACCGCCACCCCGATCAAGCACGTGGTGGTGCTCTTCGACGAGAACGAGTCGTTCGACCACTACTTCGGCACGTACCCGTACGCCGCCAACACCGACGGGACCACGTTCCACGCCAAGCCAGGCACCCCGACGGTGAACGGCCTGTACACCAAGATCACCCACTTCGGCCCGACGGGCCCGCTGCTTTCCAACAACCCGAACGCCTACGACCCGCACCGGCTCAACCACTCCCAGGCGCTGACCTGCGACCAGAACCACGGCTACACGCCGGAGCAGCTGGCCGTCGACGGCGGGAAGATGGACAAGTTCGTCCAGAACACCGAGACCGACGTCTGCACCGGGCAGCCGATCCTGTTCGGCGAGCCCGGCCTGGTGATGGACTACTACGACGGCAACACGGTCACCGCGCTGTGGAACTACGCGCAGAACTACGCGATGAGCGACAACAACTGGGACACCACGTTCGGCCCGTCCACCCCGGGCGCGCTCAACCTGATCTCCGGCTCCGACGGCGACGGCTACGCGGTCGACCCGACCAGCGGCGCGAAGGTGCCGGATCCGGGCAGCGTCAGCGACCTGAACAGCGCCGGCCTGGGCACGATCTACGGTGACCTGGACCCCGCCTACGACGACTGCTCCGACTCCAGCCACACCTCGACCAGCCCGCTCGGCGTCGAGACCGGCAAGAACATCGGTGACCTGCTCAACGCCAGGGGTGTCAGCTGGGGCTGGTTCCAGGGTGGCTTCGCGCCGACCTCGACCAACTCGGCCGGGCTGCCGGTCTGCGGCGCGACGCACACCAACATCGGCGGCAACGCGGCCGCCGACTATTCGCCGCACCACAACCCGTTCGAGTACTACAAGTCGACCGCCAACCCCAAGCACCTGCCGCCGTCGTCCGAGGCCGCCATCGGCCACACCGACCAGGCCAACCACGAGTACGACCTGTCGGACTTCTACACCACGCTCAAGGACGGCAACATGCCGTCGGTCAGCTTCCTGAAGGCGGCCGAGTACGAGGACGCCCACCCCGGCTACTCCGACCCGCTGGACGAGCAGACGTTCCTGGTGAACACGATCAACCAGATCGAGGAGTCGAAGTACTGGTCGTCCACCGCGATCGTGATCACCTACGACGACTCCGACGGCTGGTACGACCACCAGAAGCCGGTCATCGTGAACGGCTCGAACACGGCGCAGGACGCCGCGATCTGCACCTCGGCCAAGCAGACGCTGGGCGACACCCCCGACCGGTGCGGTTTCAGCCAGCGGCTGCCGATGCTGGTGATCTCGCCTTGGACCCGGTCCAACTTCGTCAGCAACAAGCTGACCGACACCGCCTCGGTGACCCAGTTCATCGAGAACAACTGGCTCGGCGGCCAGCGCATCGGCGGCGGCTCCTACGACGCGATCTCGGGCAACCTCGACGGGTTGTTCCAGTTCTTCGCGCCGCGCTTCGCCCCGGTCATCCTCAACCCGACCACGGGCGCGGTCGTCAAGCAGTAACCGCGCACCTGAAGGCGGCCAGCGGCCGCGACCGTACCACGGTCGCGGCCGTTCCCGTTCCCAGGGTGGCGGCGACTCGTGGGTAGCATGAGTCCATGACCTCCCCGACCACCAGTCCGCCCAGCCCTGGTCGACCCAGCGCCGAGCAGGTAACCCGGGCGCTCGACGGCGTGCAGGACCCCGAAATCCACCGGCCCATCACCGACCTCGGCATGGTCAAGAACGTCGACGTCGCGGTCGACGGGGCGGTGCTCGTCGAGGTCTACCTGACCGTGGCGGGCTGCCCGATGCGGGACACCATCACCCGGGAGGTGACCGCGGCGGTCCGCAAGCTGGCCGGCGTCTCCTCGGTCCGGGTCGAACTCGACGTGATGAGCGAGGAGCAGCGCAAGGCCCTGCAGACCTCGCTGCGCGGCGACCGCCCGGAGCCGGTCATCCCGTTCGCCCAGCCGTCCTCGCTGACCCGCGTGTACGCGGTGGCCAGCGGCAAGGGCGGGGTGGGCAAGTCGTCCGTCACCGTGAACCTGGCCGCCGCGCTGGCCGCGGCCGGCCAGAAGGTGGGCGTGGCCGACGCCGACATCTACGGGCATTCGGTGCCGCGGATGCTCGGCGTTACCGGCCGGCCCACCCCGGTCGAGAACATGATCATGCCGCCGTCGGCGCACGGCGTGAAGGTCATCTCGATCGGGATGTTCACCAAGGGCAACACGCCGGTGGTCTGGCGCGGCCCGATGCTGCACCGCGCGCTGCAGCAGTTCCTGGCCGACGTGTACTGGGGCGACCTGGACGTGCTGTTGCTCGACCTGCCGCCAGGGACCGGTGACATCGCCATCTCGGTGGCGCAGCTCCTCCCGACCGCCGAGCTGCTCATCGTGACTACCCCGCAGCTGGCCGCGGCCGAGGTGGCCGAACGGGCCGGGGCGATCGCCACCCAGACCCGGCAGCGCATCGCCGGGGTCATCGAGAACATGTCGTATCTCCTCTGCGCGCACTGCGGGGAGCAGACCGAGGTGTTCGGCTCGGGCGGCGGGACCACCGTGGCGTCCGCGCTCGGCCGGATCACCGGGACCGAGGTGCCCCTGCTCGGCCAGGTGCCGATCGATGTCCGGCTGCGCGAGGGTGGTGACGCGGGGATGCCGCTGGTGCTCAGCGACCCGGACGCCCCGGCCGCGCTGGCGCTGCGGAAGATCGCGGACGAGATCGGCGCCCGTGGCCGCGGCCTGGCCGGGCGGAACCTCGGCCTCACCCCGGTGACGCGGTAGCCCGGCGACGCGTCGCTAGCCGGCGACGGAGCCGGCCGACTGGCCGGCCGGCTACGTCAGGTCGCGTCGAGGTCGAACGGCGGGCGCTCGCCAGGGGCGAGCCGCGGGCTGTCCGACGCGGCCGGACGCGACGGCTGGGCCGCCGCCCCCGCCGCCGCCGAGTCCCCGTTGAGGTCGTCGAAGAGGTGCTTGCGCACGAACCGCTTGGGATTGAGGTCCTCGATATCGAAGTCGGCGAACTCGGGTCCCAGCCCTTCGCGCAGGTCGCTCTTTGCCCCCTCGGCGATCTTGCGCAGGTCGCGCAGCGCCTTCCCGGCCCTGGAAGCCATCTGGGGCAGCTCGTGCGGCCCGAAAATGACAAGCGCGATCACCGCGAGGACCAGCAGCTTGCCAGGGGAAAGGTCAAACATGGTTCAGCCCTCCAGGGGGCAGGTGAGCACACTCCACTGTAGACCGTGCCGCCGGGTGCCTGCTCACCGGAACGGGTTGACCCAGGACGCCAGCCGGACCAGGCCGCGGGACATGCGCTTCCAGAACCCGGCGGGCGTGTCGTGCGGCAGCACGCTGACCACCGCGTTCACGGTCCCGTCGGGCGCGTCCACCATCACCGTGTACACCATGCCGCGGCTGGACCAGGTCATGGACCGCTGATCCGGCTCCGCGACGAACACCTGGTGGCCGTTCACCGTGGTCTTCCGCCAGCCGTCCAGCTCGGCCGCCAGGTTGCCGCGCTGCTCGAACACCGAGACCACCGACAGCCCGTCGGAGTAGCTCAGGCCGAGGACGGTGCCGGGACCGGCCTCGGTCTCGGCCCCGGTGAACAGCTGCAGGCCGCCGGGCAGCTGCGGCGGCACCAGCCAGCCCCGGGCGTGCAGCGCGCGTAGCTGGGCGGCCGAGAGCGGGTCGGTCCACGTCCCCTGCGGGTCGGCCGAGATAGCGTCGCCGTCCGCGCTACTGGTCCCGGCGGCCGCCCCGGAAGACGGGTCGGTGAAGCTGACGTCGATGAACACGTCCTGGCTGATCACGTTGGAATGCGAGTCGAAGACCTGCCGCTCGAGCGGCAGCTTGGTCGCGTCATCGAGCCAGTACCGGGCCGCGATGCTGCCGTCGGACCGCCAGGCCTCGACCACCTGGGCAGTCCGGTTGTCGGCCGAGCCCGCGCCCGCGTACGCCACGACGTAGTGCTTCTCGAGCAGTTGCAGCAGCGGGGCGGTGACGCCGAACACGCCCTCGGGGGCCTGGCCGTCGTCATCGGAGGACTCGTAGGCCTGGCTGCTGAGCGAAGCACCCGCGTCGAGGGTCCTGGTGACCGTCTTCCCGCCGCTGACGTGCCAGATGTCGGACACCAGGACGCTTCCGCCGCCGCCGTCGCTCCACCGGGTGACGACCTCTTCGCCCTGGTAGGAGGTTCCGATCGCCGCCTGAGCCGCCTGGGTCAGTAGCCGGGCGGCGCGGGCGGCGCCGGGCCGCCGGGGCGACGCGGGCGCGCCCGCCGCCCGGGCGGCCGCCGTCACGGAGTCGTTCTGCGTCGTGCCCGAGTTCGGCTGGGCACTGCACGAGCTGACCAGGATCCCGGGTACGGCCACGGCCAGCGCGGCTGCCAGCAGCCGCGGCGGCCGGCTGTCACGACGCCGGGGAACCATGGTGAACACGCGAGACCTCACGGAACCGGTAGATCCGAAGCGGATTGCCCCGTCGGGCCGGGGATCGGGACCTCGCCGGTGGTGATGGCGTGCTCCACGCTGTACATCTCGACCGGCGGGGTGATCCTCGGTCCCGGTGCCGCGTCCCCGCCGCCACCGGCCGTGAACGCGGCCGTGCCCAGGCTGACGACCAGGGACACGGTACCGAGCACCAGGTAGCGACGGCGGCGGGCGCCCCGCCAGGTCAGCCGGGCATCGGGGTGAGACAGGTCAGGGCCGGCCTCGGGACGGCGGCCGGGCCCCACGCGCAGCCGCCGGCGGCCCCCGGTCCCTCGGCTCGGCACCGGACCTCCCGGACCGGTCATGGCGACCAGGCGGCTGGTCATCGCCGCCTCGGCGGGTGCTCCGTCAGCCAGTGCCCGGCTCATCAGCTCGCGCAGCTTCTGCTTGAGCTGCCTGAGCTCGGCGGCTTCGGTACGGCACTGCTCGCAGCTGGCCAGGTGGGCGTGGGCGCGATCGAGCTCGGCTCCGTCGAGCTCGCCGTCGACGAGGGCGGACAGCCGGTCACCGAGATGGCTCATCCCTCACCTGCCCGCTTCATGCGCGTCACCAGACCCGGGCGACCGGGACCGGGCGCGACGGCGACCGGGCTGGCCTCGACCTGACCGGGCCTGCGGTGCTCGAGCGCCGAGCGCAGCTGGGCCCGGCCCCGGTGGATCCGGCTGCGCACCGTGCCCAGCTTGACGCCGAGGGTGGCCGCGATCTCCTCATAGGAGAAGCCCTCGATATCGCAGAGCACCACGGCGGCCCGGTACTCCGGCGGCAGCGCCTTGAGCGCGGCCTGCACGTCGTCGTCGAGGTGGCTGTCGTCGAAGGCCTGGGCTGGCGTGGGCTCGGAGCCCGCCAGCCGGTGTGCCATCTCGTCGGCCAGGCCCTCGAACCTGATCCGCTGCTTACGCCGCGCCGAGTCGAGGAAGAGGTTCGTGGTGATGCGGTGCAGCCAGCCCTCGAACGTGCCTGGCGTGTAACTGGACAGCGACCGGAACACCCGGACGAAGACCTCCTGAGTCAGGTCCTCGGCGTCGTGCGGGTTGCCGGTCAGCCGGTAGGCAAGCCGGTACACCCGAGTGGAATGCGCGCGGACGATGTCCTCCCACGTCGGGAGGCTCCACTCCGCGTCAGCCGTGTTCCGCTCGGGCTGAGCTGGATGCGTGGCCGCCGATTCGCCTCGGCCGACCTCGTCTGCCAATCTGCCCTCCGGGTCAGCCAGTGCCGCGCCTGTCACCATCGTGCCCTGGATTCTTCCCTTGCGCCAGTTGTGCCCGGCTCAGCTGGATACCGGGCCGCGGCGGGCCGTTCGCAGCCCGCCAGGTGTCGCATTAGCTAACGGCCTTGACCCCGGTAGAGTTCCCGGACCTGCACGTCTGGCGCTAGGCTGCTGCGCGTGGGGCCACTTGCGTACAGCGCCGAGTACCTGCCCGAGGACGAGCCGCTGCTCGCCGCCCGGGCCAACGCGGCCGACCTCGGCGGTACCGAGCCGGTATCCCCGGCGGTCGGCGCCGCGCTGCGCTTCCTGGCCTGCGCCGCCGGGGCCAGGACCGCCGTAGAGATCGGCACCGGCTGCGGAAGCTCGGGCATCTGGCTGCTCCGCGGCATGCGCCCGGGGTCGACGCTCACCAGCGTGGATACCGAACCCGAGTACCAGCGGGTGGCTAGGAAGACCTTCACCCAGGCGGGCTTCGCGCAGAATCAGTCCAGGCTCATCCTCGGCCGCGCGCTCGACGTACTCCCCCGGCTCTCCGACGGCGCCTACGACCTGGTCTTCTGCGACGCGGATGCGCGGGACTACCCGGACTACCTATCCGCCGCGCTGCGCCTGCTGCGCACGGGCGGAATCGTGGTCTTCAACAACGCCCTGCTGGCCGGGGCTTCCGGGGATGAGGAAGCTCAGGACGCCGTCGCGCTCGACCTCGCCCACGCGGTCCGGGCGGACGAGCGGCTCGTGCCGATGCTGCTGCCGCTCGGAGATGGCTTGCTGGCCGCGATCAAGCGGACCGAATAAGCGGCTCACGGCACAACGGACTTCAACGCGTCGCCAAGCCGGGCCGCCTCGTCCGCCGTAAGCTCAACAACCAGCCGGCCGCCGCCCTCCAGCGGGACCCGCATGACGATGCCGCGACCTTCCTTAGTGACCTCAAGCGGACCGTCACCCGTCCGCGGCTTCATCGCCGCCATTCTCCCATCCCCTTCCTCCGCGCCCCACCGCTCGGCCCATCCGGCATGCAGGCCTTCCGGGATGCTGCCATCCCTGGCGCTGCGTACGTCTATGTCCCGGAGCGGGCGGTGGAACCGGCCAGCCACAATCGTTTCTATCCGTCGCCCTATTATCCCGTGTTCGGAAGCAGATTGGTAATGATCGGCCATCCTGGCCGCCCCTAATGCGCGCACGACAGCGTATTCCGGGGCCGTTCGGGACCGGATGCCGGGAACTGGATGCCTCGTGATTGCGCCGGCGTGTCGCGTTCCGGTCGGCTCCCCGCCGTCACCCCGCTCAAGCCAGGCGGGCTTGCTCCGGGTCACGACCGCTCTCCGTGGTTCTCGGTTGCCTTGATCGAGGCTGGAAGGGTGCCCCGGGGCGGGGACCTCGGCTCGTTCGGCATCATCTTTTTGATCTTGGATCTTGGCCGGCCGCGGGCGGGCCAGCCGCCGCCGGTATGCTATCTCACTGAATGACCGTCAGTCATTATGGAGGAAACCCGTTGAGGGTCCCGCGCCGCCTGCTCATCGACCTGACGCCGCTGCGGCGGTCGCGCGACTTCCGCTTCCTGGTCGGCGGCGAGCTGGTGTCGGTGCTCGGCAACCAGCTGACCACGGTGGCCGTGCCGTTCCAGGTGTACCAGCTGACCCATTCCTCGCTCGACGTCGGCCTGGTGTCCACCACTGCGCTGGCCCCGCTGATCGCGGGGTCGCTGCTGGCCGGCTCCATCGTCGACGCGATGGACCGGCGCCGCCTGCTGATGGTGGCGCAGGTGCTGATGGCGGTGTGCAGCGCCGGGCTGGCGGTCAACGCCGACCTCGGGACCGCCCTGTGGCCGCTGTTCCTGCTGCCGGCCCTGTCGGCCGGGTTCAGCGGCCTGGACAGCGCCGGCCGCAGCGCCGTCATCCCGAGGATGGTCGGGCTGTCCGAAGTGTCCACGGCGAGCGCCATCTTCCAGGCACTATTCCAGTTCGGCCAGGTGGCGGGCCCGGCGGTGGCCGGGCTGCTGCTGGCGGGAGCGGGTGTCCGCTTCGTGTACTGGCTGGACGTGGCGGGCTTCGGGGTGGCCTTCCTGGCGGTGCTCATGATCTCGCCGCAGCCGGCTCCGCTCGGGGAGGGCGCCCACCGGCCCGGGCTGCGCTCGATCCTGGAGGGCCTGAAGTACGTGCGCGGCCAGCAGGCCATCCAGGGGGCCTACCTGATCGACATTAACGCCATGGTGTTCGGCATGCCGCGGGCGCTGTTCCCGGCGCTGGCGGTCTCGGGGTTCGGCGGGGGCGCGGCCACGCTCGGCTTCCTGTACGCCGCGCCCGGGGCGGGCGCCCTGGCCGGCGCGCTCACCACCGGCTGGGTCAGCCGGATCCAGCGCCAGGGCCGCGCGGTCATCCTCGCGGTCATCGCCTGGGGCGCCGCCATCACCGGGTTCGGCCTGGTGCACTGGCTGCCCCTGGCCCTGCTGCTGCTCGCCGCGGCGGGCTGCGCCGACGTCATCTCGGCCGTGTTCCGCAGCACGATCATCCAGCTCGCGGTGCCAGACGCGCTGCGGGGGCGGCTGGCGGGGCTGCAGATCGCCGTGGTAACTGGCGGGCCGCGGATCGGGGACCTGGAGGCGGGGGCGGTGGCCACGGCGTTCGGCGACACTACTTCGATCGTTTCCGGCGGCCTGGCCTGCATCGCCGGAGCCCTGCTGCTGGCCCGCGCGCTGCCCGGGTTCCGCCGCCAGCGGGTCGCGGAGCCTTCGGGGATCGTGGGGGGCGTAAGGGCCGCGGGAGGCACGGGGCCAGCGGGGGGCGAGCCGATCAATATCGGCAACGCTTCGTCGCCGGATGGTAGCGGGGAAGGTAACGCTGGAGCCACCTCGACCTCCGGCGGCTGACATGCCGAAGCCCGGTCCCTGCTCAGGGTCCGGGCTTCAGATTATGTGACTAATCGATCACAGATCGTGGAGGCGGCGGGAATCGAACCCGCGTCCTTCAGTACCTCACCAGGGCTTCTCCGTGCGCAGCTTGCTCTGCTTTTCTCAGCCCCGACGATCACGCAAGCGAGACGCCGACAGGCTCAGCCGCTGTTCGATGTCCCGCCTGGCCCCGCGACCGGGTCAGACGGTAATCCTTCTAGCTGATGCCAGACACCGGGTCGAAGGCATCCCCGGGCTGACAGGCCTCTTTAACTCGCCTTAGGCGGCGAGAGCGAGGCCAGTGCGCTTAACATTGGCACTTATTGGTTTGCGGCCGCGTTGTTAACGAGGTCACAACCGCAACCCTCGACACGCTTCCCCTGGTTCGACCACCAAAGTCGAAACCGATCGCCCCCTATTGAGTTGTCCCGGCCGGTACCGCGGCACCACGCCGATGTACTGACCGTACTCTCACAACACGCGTTCGCCAACTCAGATTCCCGCTTGGGGCGCGCGGGCCCAGGGTGATGCCCGTGGTGCGGCTGATGACTTGCGGGATCGCCTGGGCGGCTCCGCTAACGACATCGAACGCAATGTGCCCGCCTGGAGGGGCAGTTCCGGTGCGGTGCGCCGGGTCACGAGGCCGGTGTTGCCTGTGGTGCGCCTGGCGAGCCCGGCCAGGCCCGGCCCGGCCAGGCCCGGCCCGGCCCGGCCCGGCTAGCAGCACCGGTGGCACATCGGGTCACCTAGAGCAGCACCGGTGGCACATCGGGTCACTTAGGTGGGCGTTCCAGAACAACCTGAGTTTGCGGCGCTGGTGTCGCGGTCAGGAGGGGGTCGTCGTGGCGAAATGCCCGGCTTGTCCCGGTTTATGGCAGCCCGGGCGCCCGGTCTCGTCTTCCCCTGGACCGGGACGATGTGAAGACATCCGGTCATAACCCAATGCCGCTTGGCTTGCTGCTGGCGGTCGGCGTGGCCGGGCCCAGGAATCGGACTTCAGTCACGCAAATACCGCCAGCACCGCAGCCCGAGCCGCTGGAACGAGATGAAACCCCGGATCGATCGCGTTCCAGCGCACTGAAAGCCCGGTTTCATCTCGTACGACGCAAGGCCAGCCCTCATGATCAACTTGAGCTGAGCGGCATTTGGAGCGAGGCTGAGTGCGGGCATGAACGTGGCCCCTGCGGGCGCTGGCAGTGGCCAAACGCGCCCGCAGGGGCGACCGGCAGGGTCGGAGCCGGTCTAACGGCCGGGTCTCCCCCGAGATGAGATCCGGACCTTCACGTTGACTGGGTCGCAACCCCCCTAGCGAACCCCAGTCACAGGTAAAGACGCCAGACGGTGCCCACATGGTTGCTTATAGCGAGCGGAATTTGATCACGTGTCGGTAACACAAAGTAATCGCCGACTGTGAGCTCGCGGGCCGGGCGAACGCGGGTTAGCCGCGCGAATCGCCAGCGTAAGAGGAGATCGGCGGACTGGCAAGCGAAGCCGCGAGAGCAGGTTGGTCACATAGGGTATCGCTAGCGATGGGGGAACTGACGGCGCGGGTCAGCGTCCGAGGGCCGAGAAGAAGGCGGCGGCGAGGGCGGCGGCGGACAGGTGCGCGGTCCTGCCGGACTCGATCGCGGCGATCGCGGTGTCGCCACGGTAGCCGACGAACCAGCTCATCCAGCCTGATCCGGTGTGAACTAGGCCGACCTGGCCGTACACCTGCGGTCCGGGCAGGCTGGCCGCCTGGGCGGCACCCGAGCGGACCGCACTGCGCATCAGCCCCTGCAACGCGGTGGTCATGCCCCGGTCCAGCGCGGCACCCGCGGCGGGCGGGTTAGCCGGCGCCTGGATGACCTGCGGAACGTGCCAGCGGCCCGCGTCCACGGCGGCGGCCACCATGGCCATGGACAGCAGGCTCATCCGCACGTTGCCCTGGCCGATGACCTGCGCGGCCAGGGCGGCGTCGTCCGTGGCGGACGGCACTGAGCCGGAGAAGGCGGGCACCGGCAGCTGCGACCAGTCCGCACCGATGCCGAACTCCTTGATCACCTGAGCCCACTGGCTGGCCGAGAGCCGCTCGGACAGGCCGGCGAACGCAGTGCTGCAGCCATCGGCGAACACGGCGCTGAACGGCTTCTGCTGGCCGGTGCCCTCGCTGGTGAAGGTCTGCCCGCCGACGGTGAACGAGTCGGCGCACGAGGTCTGGCTCTGCACCGACACCCCGTTGCTGAGCAGGGCCGCAGCGGACACGATGGTGAACGCGGAGCCCGGCACGAGCTGGGCGTTCAGGGCGCCGTGAGCGGGCAGGGGGCCGGACGCCTGGTGCTGCGCGACCGCCAGGACTTCGCCGGTCGACGCCTTCACCGCGACGAGCTCGCCCGAGTTCGGCACCCCGTCCAGGGCGTTCAGGGCCGCGTTCTGGGCCGCCGAGCTGATCGTGGTCTGGACCGGAGTGCCGGTGACGCCCCGCCACTGGGTCAGGACGCCGGTCTGCTGGCCCGCCGAGTTCACCGCCACTACCTCGGTCGTCGGCGTGCCGAGCAGCTGACGCTGGTACTTCTGCTCGAGACCGGACAGGCCGATCGTGGTCCCAGGGGCGTAGAGCGTGCCGTCGGCCCGCAACTGCTCGTTGAGCTCGCTGCCTACCGAGCCGACCAGCCCGGAGGCTTCGGCCTGGAACAGCCGCTGCGGCTGGGACCGGACCACCAGGCCGGGTACGCCGCGCAGGCCGGCCCGCAGGTTCGCGTAGCTGGCCGGGTCGAGCGTGGCGAGCCGCAGGAACCGCTGCGGCGGGGCAGCCGCGATCTGGCCGAGCACCTGCCCGGCCTGCAGCTTGGTGTACTTGGCGAAGGCCTGGGCCGTCTGGGCCGGGTGGGCCAGCCGATCCGGCCAGACGCCGAGCACGTAGGAGCGGGTCGCAAGCTGCAGCGGCTTCCCGGCCGCGTCGAGCACCGCGGCCCTGGTCGGGAACGACGTCACCACGGCTAGCCGCTCGCCCGGGCCCAGCTGCGGGTTGATCACGCTCGGCGCCCATACGACCTTCCAGCTGCCGTTCACCCGGCGCAGGCCGAAATGGCCATCGTACGTCCATACCCGCCCTTGCTGGGCGAGATCGACCGTGGCCGCGAACGAGGCGTCCGCGGTACCGCCGTGCTGGACGACCGACTTCATGGCCAGGAACACCTGGGTGGCGTCGAGTTGCGTGACGGCGCTCCGCAGGCTGGCGGTGACGGTGCCAGGCTCGCCCGTGGTCATCTTGGCCGCGGCGGCGTACTGCTGCTGCTGCCAGGCCAACAAGAACGCCTGCGCGGTCGGCTCGGCCGAGAGCTCAGAGCCGAAACCGCTGGCCAGGCCGACGACCAGCACGCCGATGACCACGATGGCGAGCGCCGCGATCTTCGACCGCCGGGCCCGGCGGCTGGGCGGCGAGGACTTGCGGGCGGTGCTGGGAGCGACATGACGAGCAGGCGGGGTCCGGCCGGGAGACGGCTGGGCGGGCCCGGCCAGCTGCGGGTGGGGGCCTATGCCGGCCAGCTGCGGCCGGGGACCCGGGCCGGCCGACCCGGGCCCGGGGCTGGGCACGAGGCCCGCCGGCAGATCCGCGGCGGCGCCGGACAGGCCAGGTACGGGTCCGTCCGGCATGGGCGGGCTTACGAGGCCGCCCGGGATGGGCGGGCCAGGGAGCCCGGCGGGCGGCGGGATCACGCCGGCCTGGTCGTTCACTCCGGTACCGGGCAGGAAGTCACCACCGGGTCCGGGTACCTCGGCCGCCGGGTCGGGGACGCCGCCACCGGGCGGTCCGGCCTCGTGCCCGTGCTCCTGCCGCCCGTTATCGCGTGGCCTGGGCGCGAAGGGGCGGCGCGGCCTGGCGTGGCCGCCTCGCTCGTTCGCCGGAGAGATCACGATCCGCCTGCCCGTCACCGTCGCCGTTTCAAAACCCGGTCCACTTCCCGGGCCGCATCACGTTTGGCCAGGTCCTGGCGCTTGTCGTAGGTCCGCTTACCTCGGGCGAGACCCAGTTCCACCTTGGCGTGGCCGTCGCTGAAATACAACGAGAGCGGGATCAGCGTCAGACCCTGCTCGGCCACCTCGCGGGACAGCTTGTCGATCTCCTTGCGGTGCAGCAGGAGCTTCCTGATCCGCCTGGGCGTGTGGTTGGTCCAAGTGCCCTCGGCGTACTCGGGAATGTGCACGTTGTGCAGCCACAACTCGTCCCCGCTGAGCTGCGCGAACCCGTCTTGCAGGGACGCGCGGCCAGCGCGCAGCGACTTCACCTCGGTCCCGGTCAGGACGAGTCCCGCCTCGTAGGTGTCCTCGATGCGGTAGTCGTGGTACGCACGGCGATTACGGGCGACGACCTTCCGCCCTTGATCCCGAACCACGGTCCTCCCGTCAGCACGCTAGCCATCACTCAGATCCGCAGGTAGCGCCGCAGCGTCAGGAACGACGTCGCGCCGCACAAGACGACCCCCACCACCATCGAGAACAAGATCACCTCGATGAGGTCGCCGACGGACAAACCCACGTTGAATGAGAAGTACTGTTCCAGGCTATCTAGCATGAGGGACTTAACGGCCACAAGGAGCCCCGCCGCGATGGCCCAGCCGATCAACCCGGCGATCGCCCCCTCGAGCAGGAACGGTAGCTGGATGTAGAAGTTCGAGGCACCGACCAGGCGCATGATCGCGGTTTCCCTGCGCCGGTTGAAGGCGGAAAGCCGGATCGTGTTGGCCACCAGCAGGACGGCCGCCACGATCAGGATCAGGGCGATGATGAGCACCGCGTTCCTGGCCCCGTCGAGCAGCTTATAGAACTTGTCCAGGATGGTCATCTCGTCGACGACGGTCTCCACCCCCTGCCGGCCGTTAACCGCGCTGGCCACGATGGGGTAGTCGGCTTCCGGGTTCTTCAGCTTCACCTGGAACGAGTCCGGGATGTCGCCTTCCTGGGTGTCCTGGACCAGCGCGGGCTCGTTCGAGAAGTACTGCCTGAACTCCTGGTAAGCCTGCGTCTGGCTGACGTAGTAGACGGCCTCGACCTGCGGCATCGACTTGAGCTGGCTCTGCAGCGCCGACTTCTCCGCCTCGGTGGCCGGCCCGTTCGACTGGCATGTCGGCTGCGGGCTGGTCTTGATGCACAGGTAGATCGACAGCTCGACCTTGCCCTGCCAGTAGGTTCTCGTCCTGTCCACCTGCTTGACGAACAGCAGGCCCGTGCCGAGCAGGGACAGGCTGATGGCCACGACCACGATGAGCGCCATCGTCATCGTGAGGTTACGGCGCAGCCCGATCCAGATCTCCTGCAAGACGAATTGTGAACGCATGCTGGCTGATCCCTTGCTAGTCCTCGGTCTTGAGGTTCGGCGCCGCGCGGCGGCCCAGCGGGTCGGACCAGGGGCGGCGATAACCGGTCAGTATGCCTGGCCGTACACCCCGCGTGACTGGTCTCGGACAACCTTGCCGTACTCCAGCTCGATGACACGCTTGCGCATCGAGTCGACGATAGCCGCGTCGTGCGTGGCCATCACGACGGTCGTGCCCGTCCTGTTGATCCGGTCGAGCACCTTCATGATGCCGATCGAGGTGGCCGGGTCGATGTTCCCGGTCGGCTCGTCGGCGAGCAGGATCATCGGCCGGTTGACGAACGCGCGGGCCATCGCCACGCGCTGCTGCTCGCCACCGGAGAGCTCGTCGGGCATCCGGTCGTGCTTGCCCTCCAGGCCGACCAGGTCGATCACCTCGGGGACGACCTTGCGGATGAAGCGGCGGTGCTTGCCGATCACCTCGAGGGCGAACGCGACGTTCTGGTAGACGTTCTTGTTCGGCAGCAGCCGGAAGTCCTGGAACACGCAGCCGATCCGCCGCCGTAGGTACGGCACCTTCCAGTTGGTCAGCCGCGCGAGGTCCCGGCCGGCCACGTGGATCTTGCCGTCGGTCGGCCGCTCCTCCTTGAGGACCAGCCGGAGGAAGGTCGACTTCCCGGAGCCCGACGGGCCGACCAGGAAGACGAACTCGCCCTTGGCGACCTCGATGTTGACGTTCTCGAGCGCCGGGCGACTTTGGTTGGCGTAGACCTTGGTGACGTTATCGAAATTGATCACGGGACCATCACATGCGATGTAGGTGGACAAGGCCCGCACCTGCTGCCGCCAACCTGGCGACTTGCGGGTAACCTGGTTCTGGCCAGGAAACAGTCTAGAGGGAAACCGGCAGCTAAGGCCTTACATCGCGGCAAGTGCCAGGTGTGCTGGCCGCGGGCCAGGCGGAAGGGGTTCCGATGAGCTGCGAGCACCTGATTTGCGCACAATGCGCCAGCCCGGTGGTGGAGGGCCAGTGCCCGGCGTGCCGGGCGGCGCGGGATCACGTCCACCGCCACTCCGGGGCGAGCCCTCAGCTGATCATCGCCGCCGTCCTCGCGCTGGTTTTCGTGCTCCTGCTGGCCATGCAGTTCGCCCATTAGGCCTAGCGGCCAGTCTGGCGCATCCAGCGGATTTCCGCGTCGATGAAGTCGTCGATCTCGCCGTCCAAGACCGACAGGGCGTTCCCGGTCTCCATACCGGTGCGCACGTCCTTGACGTTCTGGTACGGGTAGAGGACGTAGTTGCGGATCTGGGTCCCCCAGGCCCGGCCGCCGTCGCCGCGCAGCGCATCCATCTTCTCCGCGTCTTCCTGCCGCCGCCGCTCGAGCAGCTTGGCCTGGAGCACGGCCATGGCCGAGGCCCGGTTCTGGATCTGGCTGCGCTCGTTCTGGCAGGAGACCACGATCCCGGTGGGAATGTGGGTGATCCGGACGGCGGAGTCCGTGGTGTTGACCCCCTGGCCACCGGGCCCGCTGGAGCGGAACACGTCGACCCTGATCTCGTCATCGTTGATGTCGATGTGGTCGGCCTGTTCGACCACCGGCATCACGTCGACGCCGGCGAACGAGGTCTGCCTGCGCCCCTGGTTGTCGTACTTGGAGATGCGGACCATCCGGTGCGTGCCGTGCTCACCGCGCAGCGTGCCGTAGGCGTAGGGGGCGTTCACCGCGAACGTGGTGGACTTGATCCCCGCCTCCTCGGCGTAGGACGTGTCGTACACCTCGGTCGGGTACTTGTGCCGTTCCGCCCAGCGCAGGTACATCCGCAGCAGGTTCTCCGCGAAGTCGGCGGCGTCCGCCCCGCCCGCCTGGGCGTTGATCGAGATCAGCGCCTCCCGGACGTCGTACTGGCCGTTCAGCAGGGTCCGCACCTCGAGCTGGTCGATCTCGGATCGCAGCGCGGCCAGTTCACGGACCGCCTCATCCCTGGTGGGCTGGTCGTTCTCGCTCTCGGCCAGGTCGAAAAGCACCTGCGTGTCACCCAGACGCTGACGCAGGCCAGCCAGCCTGGCCAGCTCCGCCTCCAGGTAGGAAAGGCGCCGTCCCACCTTTTGCGCCCGATCCTGGTCAGCCCACAACCCGGGATCGGCGGACTGCTCGCGCAGGTCCGCCGCCTCCCTCTCCATTTCGCCCAGATCAAGCACGGCTTCGATGCTGTCGAGCTTCGAAGTCAGTGTCGCGATCTCATCGGCGGGATCCGTACCAGCCATGCCGGCAAGCCTAACCGAGTGACGTCCGAGAATCCGCATCCCGCCTAGTGCACGGAACCGCGGGCTCAAACCCGGTATCCTGCCTTAGCGTGACACTGCGAAAGCGTCGGACCTGGGCCGGTACCGCGCTCGGAGGAGCGGTACTGGCCGCCGTTACCCTCCTTTGCGCGCAAGGGTGCGCGCCGGGCGCACCCGCGGACGCGGCGACCCAAGCCAGCCATGCCGTCTCGGTCGCCACGGCGCGGGGTATCTACCAGACATACGTCAAGGAGAGCGACGAGGCCGCCGTCAAGGGCGACCAGACGCAGGCGCTCTTGCTCGTCACATCGGCGCAATGGGCTCAGGTCAAGGCCCAGTTCCTGACCTTGAACTCGACGGGTACCGCAGTCACTAGGTACACGTTCGGCACGCCGGTGTTCTACGTCCCCGCCCTGGGCAGCTATCCGCAGTGGTTCGTGGCGGTCGTGCCGAGGAGCACCGTGACCGACGGGAAGCCGGGCCCGGCGACGAGCACGCTCATGCTCTTCGCCCGCGGCAAGAAGACGGTGCCCTGGACGCTGAGCGGGATGGCAATGCTCAGCGGGCCGCTGCCGAAGATCGCTCTGGACGGCGGTTATGCCATCCCGGTGAGCGCCGAGGACCAGAGCCTGCTGCTCCGGCCGGACGTCGTGGGCGCGACGCAGGCCGCCGTGGTGGACCAGGGCCTGTCCAGCCCGGCCGCGGCCGTGGTCGCCGCCGGGTCCCAGACGACCGGGCTCTACGCGGCGCAGTCGACCCAGGCGGCCGCCCAGCAGCGCCTGGGCCTGCGGTACTCATGGCTGTTCGAGGGCTCGTCCTTCCCTCAGGTCGGGCTGCGGCTGGCCGATGGCGGCGCGCTTGTCCTCTACGGCATGTACCTGAACACCACCAACGAGCATCCCAACCTGGACGCCGGGTCCCCCATCCCGGTGCCCGCCGCGTTCTCCGCGATCCTGACCACCCCGAACGAGGTCGGTTACCACGCGGTGTACGCCAACTGGGCCTACCAGTACGCCGCGATCGACCCCCCGGCCAGTGCCAGCCACGCCAAGCTCCAGATCATCGCCTGGCAGAGCGGCCCCAGCTACGGCCACGCCTACTAGGCACCAGCCATCCGGCTTCGCCCGCGGTTCCGGACAGCAGTCCGTGATCGGCGGCCGAGGCAGGCTCCCCGGCGGGCCGGGCTTGGGTGGTGAGGTCAGAACCACGACGATGGAGCATTGCCGTGGTTGTGCGGGCCCGGGACCGCGCGCGGGCCTGGTGCCGGTGGTGCGGGAGCGGCCGCTGGGGCGCGTGGGGCGGCGGGCCCGCCTGCCAGGCCAAAGGCTCGCTTACTTGTTCGTTTTACAGGCAAGAATGCGAGGCAGACGAGGCCTGTGATCACGTGTGAGGTGAATGAGGCCTGTGATTTACGCTTGCGTGCAGTGATCGCGGGGCTTCGGGGTCGACTCTTCGGATTTGTCGGTGGTTCCGGGTGCTATGACGCCCGGAACCGCCGACAAATCGCGGTTCTGCGGACTATTGAGCGTCGGGGAGGGAGCTGGCGGCGACCAGGGTGCGGACGGCGCGCAGGGCTACCGACAGGGTGGTGAAGGTGAAGCGCTCGCTCTCCCAGATCTCGCCGAGGGTCTGGGCGGCCATCGCCACCGCCGCCTCGTTGCGCGAGGCCCAGGCGACCAGGCGTTCCTCGGGGGTGGCCGACCCGTCGGGGCCGCTGGCGCCGAGCACGTCCGCGGCCAGCGAGGCGTGCGCCGCGTACAGGTCGTCGCGCAGCGCGGCGCGGGCCATGGTGGACCAGCGGTCCTCCCGCGGCAGCGCGGTGATGCGGTCGCGCAGCCGGGTGATCTGCAGCCGGTCGGCCAGGTCGAAGTAGACCTCGGCGGTCTCCTCGATGCCGCGCCCGGCGGACGCGGCGACCTGGACGATGTCGAACGCGGAGTAGGCCGACACCATGGCCGCGACCCGCTCGGCCGCCTCGACCGGCACGCCCAGGTCGAGGTAGGAGTCCCGGCGCTCCTCGAACCCGACGAGGTCCCGGCCGGTGAGCACCTTGGGCAGGCCCGACCGAACCGTCCGCACGCCATCGGCGAAGAACGCCACCGTGGCCTCGATGTCGAACGGGGGCCGGCGGTTGTGCAGCAGCCAGCGGGCCGCGCGCTCGGTCAGCTTGCGCCCCTCGAGCAGCAGCGTGATCTGGCCGCCGATGCCGACCCGGGATCCTTCCAGCGCCTCGACCTGGAACCAGAAGGCCGACATGTCGAATACCTCGCGGGCGACCAGCCAGGCCCGGGTGAGGTCGGGCACCGACGCGCCGGTCTCCTCGATCAGCCGGAACAGGAACGTGGTGCCCGAGGTGTCGATCATCTCGTTGACCACCGAGGTGGTGATGATCTCGCGGCGGAGCCGGTGCGTCATCATCCGGTCCGCGAACCGGGCCCGCAGCGGGGCGGGGAAGTAGGCGTCGAGCACCCGGCGCAGGTACGGGTCGTCGGGCAGGCTCGAGGCGAGCACGTCCTCGGCCGCCGCGATCTTGGTGTGCGCCAGCAGCAGGGCGAGCTCGGGGTTGGTCAGCCCGCCGCCCGCGGAGCGCCGCTCGGCGATCTCCCGCTCGCCCGGCACCATGTCCTGCTCCGGGCTGACCCGCTTGTCCCTGATCAGCTTGCGCAGGTACCGCGCGTGCACGTGCAGCAGAGACGGGGCCTGGGACCTGGCCACGGACAGCGCCATGTTCTGCCCGTAGTTGTGCCGCAGCACCAGGCTGGCCACCTCGTCGGTCATGTCCTCGAGCAGCTCGTGCCGGCCGGAGGCGGGCAGGGCCCCGTCCCGGATCGCGTCGGCCAGCAGGATCTTGATGTTCACCTCGTGGTCGGAGGTGTCGACCCCGGCCGAGTTGTCGATGAAGTCGGTGTTCATCAGGCCGCCGGCCAGCGAGTACTCGATCCTGGCGGCCTGGGTGAAGCCGAGGTTGCCGCCTTCGCCGACGACCCGGGCCCGGAGCCGGCTGGCGTCGATCCGGACCGCGTCGTTGGACCGGTCGCCCGCGTCGGCGTGCGTCTCCGCGGTGGCCTTCACGTAGGTGCCGACGCCGCCGTTCCAGAGCAGGTCGACCGGGGCGGCCAAGATGGCGGAGATCAGTTCGTCCGGGGACAGCGCGGAGACCGTGGTATCGAGGCCGAGGGCGTTCCGTGCCTGCGACGACAGCGGCACCGACTTCACCGTGCGCGGCCACACCCCGCCGCCGGCCGAGATCAGCGCCGGGTCGTAGTCCGCCCACGACGACCTGGGCAGCGCGAACAGCCGCTGGCGCTCGGCGAAGCTGGACGCCGCTTCTGGGGCCGGGTCGAGGAACACGTGCCGGTGGTCGAAGGCCGCGACGAGCCTGACGTGCTCCGATAGCAGCATGCCGTTGCCGAACACGTCGCCGGACATGTCGCCGACGCCGACCGCGGTGAAATCGTCGGCGGCCGGGTTCAGGCCGAGCGCGGCGAAATGCCACTTGACCGACTCCCAGGCACCGCGCGCGGTGATGCCCATCTTCTTGTGGTCGTAGCCCTCGGACCCGCCCGAGGCGAACGCGTCGCCGAGCCAGAAGCCGTAGCTGATCGCGACCTCGTTGGCCGCGTCGGAGAACGTCGCGGTGCCCTTGTCCGCCGCCACCACCAGATAGGGGTCGTCGTCGTCCTGGCGGACCACGTCGGCCGGCGGCACCACCGTGTCGCCCTCGATGTTGTCGGTCACGTCGAGCATGCCCGCGATGAACGTCTTGTAGCAGGCCAGCACCTCGGCCTGGTACGCCTCGCGGTCGGCCGGGTCGGGCAGCCGCTTGCACACGAAGCCGCCCTTGGCGCCGGACGGGACGATGACCGCGTTCTTGACCTCCTGTGCCTTGACCAGGCCGAGCACCTCGGTGCGGAAGTCCTCGAACCGGTCCGACCAGCGCAGCCCGCCGCGCGCCACCCGGCCGAAGCGCAGGTGCACCGCCTCGAGCCGGGGCGAGTAGACGAAGATCTCGAACACGGGCCGCGGCTCGACGATGCCCGGCACCGTGCGGGGGGCGAGCTTGAGCACCAGGGTTGGGGGGCCGTCGACGCCGGGCCCGGGGCTCTGGCCATCCTGCTTGTAGTAGCTGGTCCGCAGGGTGGCCTCGATCAGCGCCAGGTAGGACCGCAGGATCCGGTCGGCGTCCAGGCTGGTCACCTCGTCGAGCTGGCCGCGGATCTCCTCGGTGATGGCCTCGCAGCGCTCGCTGGCGCCGCTGCGCCTGATCGGGTCGAACCGGGACTCGAACAGCCGGATCAGCAGCCGGGTGATGGCCCCGTTGGACCGCAGCACCCGCTGCACGTAGTCCTCGCTGAACCGCATCCCGCCCTGGCGCAGGTACTTGGCGCAAGCGCGCAGCAGGGTCACCTCGCGCCAGGTCAGGCCCGCGGTCAGCACCAGCGCGTTGAATCCGTCGTCCTCGGTCTGGCCGTGCCACAGCGCGGTCAGCGCGTCCTCGAAGAGCTGCCGCAGGCTGCCGGACGCGGGCGCGGCGGGAGGGCGCAGGCCGAATTCGTAGATCCAGAACGATCCGGCCGTCGAGCTCCCGGTAAACCGGTACGGGTGCTCGTCGACGACCTCGACCCCCATGTGCTGGAGCTGCGGCAGCACGTCCGAGAGGGTGATCGGGGTACCGCAGCGGTATACCACGAGCGTCCACCGCTCCGGGTGCTCCACCAGCCGGACGGCGAACTCCGAGCCCGAGTCGCGCAGCGTCAGCATCGTGGTCAGGTCGCCGACCGCGTCCGCGGCCGAGACGTCCGCCTTGTAGGTCTCGGGGACGCGCGCGCCCAGCTCGAGCACCTGGCTGGCTCGTTCCTCGCCGAGCGCCCGGACGGCCTCGGCGGCGAGGTCCTCGTCCCACGACCGGACCGCGTCGGCCAGCTTGCGCTCGAGCGCGGCCGCGTCGACCTGCGGCACCGGGTGTCCCGGCTCGCCCCGGACCACCACGTACAGGCGGGCCAGGGCCGAGTCGCCGACGGTGGCGCTGTAGTCCACCGAGGCCCCGTTGAGAGCCTCCCGCAAGATGCCCTGGGCGCGCAGCCTGACCCTGGTGGTGTACCGGTCCCGCGGCAGGTAGACCAGGCAGGACATGTACCGGCCGTACCGGTCGCGGCGCAGGAAAAGACGGGTCTGCTTGCGCTCGGACAGACGCAGCACGCCCAGCGCGATCGGGATGAGCTCGTCGACCGAGATCTCGAACAGCTCCTCGCGCGGGTAGTCCTCGAGGATCTCGGTCAGGTCGGTGCCGTCGTAGCTGTCCGGGGAGACCCCGGCCGCCGCCAGCACCTGGGTCAGCTTGCGCCGGAGCACGGGCACGCCGGCGATGGGCGCGGTGTGCGCCGCGTGCGTGTACAGGCCGAGGAACCGGTACTCCCCCGTGACGCCGTCGTCCCGGCCGATCTTCTTGACCGAGACGTAGTCCAGGTAGTTGGCCCGGTAGACGGTCGACCGCGAGTTCGCCTTGGCCAGCACCAGCCGCTCGTCCGGGTCCTCGGCCCGGCGGGCGATCCGGGAGGACATCTTGCGCACGGCGTCGCGGCCCGGCTGGGCGTGGCGCAAGATGCCGAGCCCGCTGCCGGGGACGGCGCGCAGGCCCACGCTGTCTTCGGTCCGCACCAGGTCGTACTCGCGGTAGCCGAGGAAGGTGAAGTTCCCGTCCGCCAGCCAGCGCAGCAGGTCACCGAATTCGGCTTGGTCGCTGCCGGGCGCGCGGCCGAGGTCCCCGGCCAGGGCCCCGGCCAGCCTCTGTGCCGTCGCGGCCATCCGGGGCTGGTCCTCGACCGCCACCCGCACGTCGTCGAGCACGTGCCGCAGGTCGGCCGCGAGCTTGTCAGCGGTTACCTTGTCCCGGGGCGAGCCGAGCTCGACGTGGATCCAGGATTCGGTCAGCTCGCCGGGCTCGGGGGCCTCGTCGCCGCACACACCCAGGATGCCGCGCAGCGCGCCGGTCACGTCCCGGCGCACCCGCAGCAGCGGGTGCACGAGCAGCTGGATCTCGGCCTCGTGCCGGTTCAGCTCGGTCGTGACCGAGTCGACCAGGTACGGCATGTCGTCGGTGACGATGTCCAGCACCAGGCCAGATCCGCTGACCGGGTGCAGCTGGGCGTCGCCCGGCTCACGCACCTGGACCAGGGCCCGGCCCTGCGGCCGGGTCTGGCCGAGCCGGGCGTGCGCCTGCGCGGCCGCCGCCAGCCGGGACGGCGGCGCCAGGTCCTCGGTCGCCACCCGCTGGTAGTAGGCGCGCAGGTAGCAGGAGACAGCGTCCTCGCTCCCGTTACCGAGCGCGCTCACGTCGAGCGCGGGATCCTCCTCCCACGCCTGCACCGCCTTGGCCAGCAGGGCGTTCCTGGTCTCGTCCTGGTAACCGTCCGGCATCGCGTTCACTCCCTTGTGACCCGCTGATTGTATACATCATATTTATGCACGTGGCCGAACGACTCTGTCACCCCATTGTGACGAAGCCGTTTCCTAAGGTAACTAATCTGGGTCGACGACTCCCTGGAACCGGCCAAAATACCCGAGCGCGTCCGGATCGGCGAGCGCGTTCGGGTCCGCGGCCCGGCCCGGCTCCGCGCCGAGCAGGATCTTACGCACCGGCACCTCGAGCTTCTTACCGGATAGGGTCCGGGGTATGCCGGGGACTTGGTGGATTTCGTCGGGCACGTGGCGCGGCGACAGCTGCGACCGCAGCGCCGCCCGGAGCCTGCCCTTCAGGTCGTCGTCGAGCTCGGCCCCGGCGGCGGGCACCGCGAACAGGATCAGCCGTCCGTCCTCGCCGATCCGGCCGGTGTCCACCACCAGGCTGTCGGCGACCTCCTCGAAGCCCTCCACGACCCGGTAGAACTCGCTGGTGCCCATCCGGACGCCGCCGCGGTTGAGGGTGGCGTCGGAGCGGCCGTAGATGACGCAGCCGCCGTCGGGCAGCATCTCGATCCAGTCGCCGTGCCGCCAGACCCCCGGGTACATGTCGAAGTAGCTCTCCCGGTACCGCTCGCCATCCGGGTCGTTCCAGAAGCCGACCGGCATCGACGGCATCGGCTGGGTCAGCACCAGCTCGCCGACCTGGCCGGTGACCGGCTTGCCGTCCTCGTCGTAGGACTCGACCGCGGCGCCCAGGCAGCGCCCGGAGATGATCCCGGAGCGCACCGGCAGCAGCGGGCACGGACCGACGAAACCGGTGCAGATGTCGGTGCCGCCGGAGAAGGAGCCGAGCAGCAGGTCCGGCCGGACGCACCGGTACACCCAGTCGAACGCCTCCGGCGGCAGCGGCGACCCGGTCGAGCCGATGGCGCGCAGGGCCGTCAGGTCGTGGTCCTCCCCCGGCCGCAAGCCCGCCTTCATGCAGGCCACCAGGTAGGGCGCGCCGACCCCCAGGTAGGTGACGCCGTGCTCGGCCGTCAGCCGCCACAGCCGGTCCGTCTGGGGGTATGTGGCGCTGCCGTCGTAGAGGACGATCGTCAGCCCGTTCAGCAGGCCGCCGGCCAGGTAGTTCCACATCATCCAGCCGGTGGTGGTGTACCAGGTGAAGACGTCACCCGGCCGCAGGTCCTGGTGGAACGAGAGCGCCTTGAGGTGTTCCAGGACGACGCCGCCGTGCCCGTGCATGATCGGCTTGGGCAGCCCGGTGGTCCCGGAGGAGTACACCACCCAGAGCGGGTGGTCGAACGGGACTTCCTCGAACTCCGGCTCGTTCTGGTCCCCCTCGACGGCGCCGAAGTCGTCCCAGAGCAGGACGCCGTCGGCCGCCGCCGGCTGGCCGAGCAGGTGCACCATCACGACGGCGGGCGGCCCGGGCAGCTCGGCCAGCACCTCGTCGCGCATCCGCGTCCGGTCGTACTCCTTGCCGTTGTAGCCGTAGCCGTCGCAGGCGATCAGCACCTTCGGCTCGATCTGGGCGAACCGGTCGATCACGCTGCGCGCGCCGAAGTCGGGCGAGCAGGACGACCAGATCGCGCCCAGGCTGGCGGTGGCGAGCAGGGCGATGACGGCTTCGGGGACGTTCGGCAGCAGCGCCGCGACCCGGTCGCCACGGCCGACGCCGAGCGAGCGCAGGCCGCGCGCGACGCGCGCCACCTCGGCCGCGAGTTCGCGGTAGGTGAGGCTCCCGGCCTCGCCCCGTTCGTTATCAAAGATTATGGCGGTGCGGGACGGATCCGTCTGCGCGGTCCTCAGCGCGTTACGGGCGTAGTTCAACCTCGCCCCGTCGAACCAGCGGACGTCCGGCATGGCCTGGCCGGCCAAGGCCGGCCCGTCGCCGCGGTCGCCGAGCACGTCGAAGTAGTCCCAGACCGCTGTCCAGAACTCCCCCGGGTGCGTGACCGACCACTGCCACAGCTCCTGGTAGCTCCCGGCGGCCGGGCCGCGGGCTTCGAGCCAGCGGATGAAGTCGGTGACCCGGGCGTCGCGGACCGTAGTGTCGTCTGGTTCCCAGAGCACCGCGCCGTAACCGCGGCTGGCCAGATCGCCGTCGCTCGCTTCCATAGCTCTCAGCATCGTGCCATCGTGGCGTGCCTGGCAACGCCCACTGTGGCGCAGATCATGCTATTCAGTGACAAGCCGGTCAGGGTGACGGCGCGGTCAGGCGGACGATCAGCGCGGTCAGCCCGGCCGTGTCGGTCAGGTCGGGCAGCACCGCGTCGGCGCCCGCCTCGCGCAGTTCGGCCGCGCTGGCCCGGCCGCTGGCCACCGCGAGCGACCGGGCGCCGCCGATCCTGGCCGCGTCCACGTCCCGGGGCGAGTCCGCCACGTACACCGTGGCATCCTCGCCGAACGTCACCCCGTGCCGGCCCGAGGCCCGCTCCCTGGCCACCCGGATCAGGGTGCCCTTGGGGTAGGCCTCGGAGCCGTAGCCGCCGATCTCGAAGTCGACAAACCCATCGAGGCCGAACGCGCGAAGTTTCAGCATCGCACCCGGCTTGCTGCTGCCGGTGAGGACGGACGCCACCGTGCCCTCGAGCTTGGCCACGGCCGCGGCCGCCGCGGCCGCACCTGGCATCAGCTGCCCCTCGCGGACCAGGTCGTCGCCGCGCGCCGCCAGGGCGGTGGCAAGCGCGGCGCTGAACGGCGCCAGCAGGTGCTCGGCCTCGCCGTGGGCGTTGAGGTCGGCGGCGTTCAGCGCGAATGAGGGGCCGGCCCGTCACCGCCGGGAACGCCTCGGCGTACGCCGCCCGCGTCACCCGGACGACATCGACCAAGGTCAGGTCGATGTTCCACAGAACCAGCCGGTGAATGACGTCTCCTTCGCGATGGCGGGCCGACCACAGGTGAGGTCGGCTACGCCGTATAGGTTAGTCCAGCCGGGTGCGGAATCGGGCTCCGCTTCGGGCCGAAGAGGGCGGAGTCCAGTTAAGCGAGTCACCTGATCCGCATGGCGGCTGGCCTTCTCTTCTGAGATGTCCGGACGGTTTTCCTCAGTGCTTCGAGCGTCTCGTCGAGGATCTCGTCGGTCCATTTCGCCTGCACGATGTAGGGCAGCTAAGCGATGCGGATCAGCAGGTCGCTCAGCGTGTTGGGGTACAGGACATCGGTGTGTTCGACTAACGAACGATGGTTCGTCCCATGCGCCGACATCCGGGCGGACCGGCGTGGCGCCGTTAGGACAACGCGTCCCCCTTCGCCCCTTCCTCGCGCTGATGCCGTCTGGGAGCCCGGGCAGGATGACAGCGCGCGGTTCGCTCTCGCCCGGCATATCGGGTAAGAAGGGACGCTCCGGGCACGGCGCCCGGGTTGCGGTGGCCTGGCCGCGGTGCCGGCCCCGCGCTGTTCGGGGGAAGGACGGGGACGGAATCATGACGGCGGCCAACGAGGGGCATGCGAGGGCGGAGCACCCGTCAGGGGCGGCGGAGATGACGCTCGCGGACCTGGA
>JBEKJP010000104.1:0-28777 GCA_050011155.1 Streptosporangiaceae bacterium | reverse complement strand
TGGAGCAATATCACCGCGGTGAAGGCCTTGGTGTTGCTGCCGATCTGCCATAGCGCGCTGGTGGATACCGGTGACCCGCCGCCGTACTGGTTCGTTCCGACCGCCAGGTCGATGCCCGGCGCCCGGCCGGGGAAGGTGACCCGCAGCGAGACCGCGGAGATGTGCTCCGCCGTACCCCGGCTCGCCAGATACTGGCTGATGTCGTCGCGCAGCGACGTCCGCAGTGCGGCGCCGTTCCCGGGCTGCGGGATACTCGCGGCGCTGGCTGCGCTGGACGCCGTCAGCCCGGCCGCGCCGAGCAGGGCGCAGGTAACCGTGGCGGCGGACAATATGTACCGGGCATTCCTTCGTGCCTGATGCGGGTTCGCGGATCTCATGCCAGTTCCCTGGATCTGTTCGCCTGCGAAGTGGCCGCCGCGTGGTTCGGGCGAAATGACCGCCGATGACGTGCGCACGGAGATGGCATGTATCCTCCCTGGAGCGTTCGGGACAGCGGCGAGTAGGTGCATTCGGGCACTGCATCGCGGCGTATGGCGCTTCGATACCATGCCGGGACATCTTGAGATACTGCTACATCGACACGAGCTCGCGCATCGTGGACGGAAAGGGGGCTGCGGTAAAAAGGTGCTGCCATATTTCGCCTCGGTTAGCTGCGCTGGGCGCCGCCGAGGTCTGGAGCAGCCGGAATATTGATCTCGTTTACACGTGGACAAACGAGCACGACTTCCTCTTTGAACCTACACCCGATCCGCCAGGGAGACAAGGGAACGAGACAGTGGTTGAGCTGGCCAGCGCCCGGTGATCTCGATAAGGCTCGCCGGAGTCGCCGCGGTAACGAATTTGCTAACGAGATCAAGCGGGACAAGGGAGGCGCAAGCGGGAAGATAAGAGACAATCACGCGCTCCGGATCCCAGATCAAATGGATGCTCCAGTGCATCAAAGACAATTGCGGCCTCCGGAGCCGTGCGCGAGATGCCATTGGCATGGCTGTTCAGCGGCTGCGCTCTGAACGGGATAATCTGTGCACCCGCGATTCTCGGACTGGCTCAGGCCAGGTGAGCGAATATTCGGCAGGCGCCGAGTCTGGCTTGTGTCCCATTGCGTTTTGTAGTAGTTGCGCTGGTCGTGACTCGGGTGCCTGGAGATGAGGTGGTTTTACTCCTCACTCCTGGTCGGTTGTTTCTTGCCTGGCTGCTGGGTCGGGAGGAAGGGCTTCCAGCGGCTCTCGATTCCGCGGGCGCGGGCGTTGATGGTGACTGCGCGCACTGTGTCGGCGTGGGTCGCTGTAGCGGCCAGGATCTCGCTGATGGTCCGCGGCGCGATGGCGGCGATCAGCCGCCGGTACTGCTGGCTAACCTCGGATCGCGGCCTGGGCAGCGCCAGGATCTCTGCCTGTCCGGGCACGTACTGGAAGCTGCGGCATCTTGCGCGAAGGACCCCCGGTCGGGGTGTTCAGCATCTGCCTGGACCCGCCGGACGCCAGCGCCATCGCGGCCCGCTGGCCTGCGCCAACCGGCCCGATGAGATGACGTTCGTGCTGGTGGACTACAAGGGCGGCAGCGCGTTCTCCGGCTGCGCGCACCTGCCGCACGTGACCGGCATGGTCACCGACCTCGACGCGCATCTCACCCAGCGGGCCCTGGCCTCGCTGTCGGCCGAGCTGGCCCGGCGGGAAAGGGTGCTGGCCACCGCCGGAGCCAAGGACATAGAGCACTATGCCGAACGGGGTGACCTCCAGTCCCGCTACCGTCCGCTTCCCCGGCTGGTGATCGTCATCGACGCGCCGGACGCCGGGCAGATTTCCCGGGCGAACCCGGGCCGCGGCTACGTTCAGCTCGGCCACGCCTCGCTGGTGCCGTTCCATGCCGTCCAGGAGATCCGGCCGCCCGGCACGCCGAAGACGAGCTAACAGACCTGAAGGTCCTGGTGGAGGTCATCCGCGGCGCGGCCGCCGGCCTGCGCATCCCGGCTCAGCCCAGCCCGTGGCTGGCACCGCTGCCGGACGCTCTGCTGCTGCGCGACCTGCCCGCGCCGGGCGGCCAGCCCGGGACCAGCGGGCCGCCGGGGGCGGGGCGCGCGCCCATCCCGTTCGGCCTCATTGATCTTCCCGGCCTGCAGCGGCAGCAGCCCGCGGTGATCGACCTGGATGCCATCGGGCACCTGATGGCGGCGGGCGCGCCGCGGTCCGGGCGGTCCCAGCTGCTGCGCACCCTGGCCGCCGCGGTCGCCGCCTGCTCCAGTTGCGCCGACGCCCACCTGTACGGCCTCGACTGCGGCAACGGCGCGCTGCTGCCCCTGGCCGGCCTGCCGCACTGCGGCGCGGTGGTCACCCGCACCCAGGACGAACGCGCCGCCCGGCTGCTGACCCGGCTCGCCGCCGAGCTGACCCGGCGGCAGGACCTGCTCGCCTCCGGCGGCTTCGCCCAGATCTCCGAGCAGCGCGCCCCCGCCGGACCCGGCGACCGGCTGCCGCACCTGCTGGTGCTGCTGGACCGGTGGGAGGGCTTTGTCACCACGCTGGGCGAGGCCGGCGGCGCTTTGACGGACGTGATCACCCGGATCCTGGCCGAGGGGGCCAGCGCCGGGATCCACCTGGTGATGACCGGCGACCGGTCCCTGCTGGCCGGGCGACTGCGCCCGGCCGGAACCGGCCCGCTGTGGGCGCTGGGTCGCCCGGATCGCGATCGGCGGGGACCTTGGCGGATTCGGCGGTCCGCAGCGCGGTCAGATCGGCCGGGTGACGGGGGCTTATCTTGATGCGGTCAATGCTGACCACCGGATCTTCCAGCTGACCCGGGCCGGCCCCTGACGAGCGCGGACGCTCCCGGCCTGCCGCCCAGGCTGCGGCGAGCGCCTCGATTTTCCGTCCCATCGTCTCCATCTTGCCCAGGTCCCAGCCGCTGATCTGCTCGGCAGGCCGGTGCACGCGGATGGTCAGCCACCCGCCGGCGACCTGGCCGGTCAGGACCTGGAGGCTGGCGTAGGAGACGCTCCAGTCGTCTCTCTGGAGCGACGGCCGTTCCTCGGTCAGCACCTCGTTGAGGGACCTGATCATGTTCAGCAGTGCTCCCGGCTGGTCCTGCCACCGGAACCGGACGCGAAGCATGGGACAGGGATTCCTTGTGGCGTCCCCGAGCTCGTTCCTGCTCAGCTGCTGGTCGATGGGGACGCGCAGCCTGCCCCAGGCAGGGCCGTTGCGCAGTTCGTTCTCTAGCGCGGCGGCGCGGTCTTCCTTGCCCTGCGTCACCCGGTCCGGCAGGACGCCGGCGCGAGGGTCGGCCGCTGGCTCATGGATGAGCAATACCATCACCGCGGTACCGTGGAGCAGCCCGTAGGTCAGGCCTCTGAGTTGGAAGTGCTCCCGGACGCAGGCTAGGCGCTCGAGGATGTCGCTCTCGATATTGCTCCTGGCGTCGGCGCAGATGGTCAGCACACGCCAGGTAGGGGCGTCGGGTGGCTCATCCCCGACATTCGCGTGGCTGATGATGTCCAGGTCGCTGGTCAGCACCGGGCTTACGCTCTCTGCATGGTCGGCCGGGGTTTCGCCGACGTCCGGCTCGGTGTCGACCCGCGGCCGGACGGTCGGGACGGCCCGCACGGCGATGACGTGCCCGCCGCCCTCGAGCCTGAGCATCTCCTCGTTTATCGCGCGGAGGAATCCGGCGAGCCTGCCGATATCCTCGGCATCGCGCAGTGCCAGCCTTATGCGCGCCCACTGCCTGTCATCGTGTCCTGCGACCGGCGCCGGGACCGGCAGCTGGGCATTCAGCACGATCAGCTTGTTGGCGGCTGCCTTCAGGATGATGACCAGGGGGTGCTCTATTATCCTCGGCATCTCGTCGCGGCAGATTCCGACGAAGACGTCGAACGTACCTGTGACGCTGTCCGCCGGAGCCAGGTGGCCGGGATCGAGACCGATATCTTTCGGCTGCTCATACTCCTCGTTGCCATCCCGCCACCGCTTATCCGGCTTCCCCCGGAACACGATGAATGTCACCGCCTGGCCGAGTGTCCCGGAGCGCAGCAGCGCCAGCACGCTGCTCGGCTCGGTGGCTGCCTCCGCGGCGCCTTTCCACTTGAGCAGCGGCATTAGTTTCGGGGATATGCCTTCGGCGGTACTGCCGGGGTCGGCTTTCTGCCAGATGACGTACCCATATGCCATGCGCCCGATCATCAAGGCCTCGGCGGTGGTAATCCGCCAGTAGTCAGCACGGAGCGCCTCGAAATGCCTGTAGTCGAAGCGGCTCGTGGAGAAATCGCGATGCCGTCCGATGGCCGGCCACCCGCCGGATGTCAGCGGCACCTTCCGGAACGGCAGGAGCAGTGCTACCCGCAAGGTGGCGCGGGCGACCGCGGAGATGGCTCCCCGCCGCCCACCCGGCTTCTGATACTGGCCGGTGCTCGGCCATCCGGCCGGAGTCAGCGGCCCGTGCTTCATGAAGAAGCGCACTGCCATCTGCAGGACGATACTGGCGGCGGCCCAGATGGCCGCCACCCACGCAGCGGGGTTGAAGGCGAATACGACCGCTAGCATCAGCGGAGGCAGCATCGAGCCGGCTATCAGCCAGCTACCGATGGCGGACAGCTCACCCCGCAATGTCGATCGATCGGCACGCTCGAACCGGCTGGCCTGAATAGTGGCGAACAGGGTCAGGACGATCGCCAGGACCTCGGCCGACCGGGGGGTGGTCGCGCGAGGATTCACCAGCGCCCAGCCGACCACGAAGAGCAGGACCCCCGCCATGAGCACCAGGCTCATGCGGGCCGAGGACCTGGCGACGGCGAAGTAATCGCGGTCATCGAGCATGACGTCGACGGTGATCGTCGCCTTGCTGGGAATGGCGCGCTGCGAGACATCCTCGATCATGTCAGCCCGTGCCACCACGGTCTGCGGGCTCAGGCTGTCGGTCAGGGTATGCCGGGACAACCGCGGCGGCTGGCCTTCGGGCTCGAGCGACAGCCGGATTGCGTCTAGGCTCGCCGCGGAGGGCTCGTTCATCGCGTCTGGCTGACCGGGCTTCTTGAACAGTTCTTCCACTAGCAAGCGGGATTCTTTGTCGGCGGGAGTTGGCGGGCCACCGCTCGCGGAGTCCACCTTGTAGTGCCGCAAGGTATCTAGCGCGGCCACCAATTTCATCCGCGTCAAGTCGGCAAATGCCCTGGTCAGGGAGACCGGCGACGAGTGCCCTTCCGCGGCGACCAGCTCCTTTATCGATGCGGACAGGTCGTGCAGTGACGGCGGCTTGTTCACCGTTATGTCCAGGGCGGGCTGCGCAGCGCCGGGAGGCTCGCCCATACTGGCGGGCTGTGCGAGTGAGATACCGTCAGGCAGGTTGACCTGAATCTGACGGTCCGCGTCCGCGGTCGGCAGCAGCACGTCGATGCTCAGGCGCCCCGACGGCCTGATCCGCCACGTTTCCGGTTCCCTCCAGTTCCATCCCGGGGCCTGTCGGAGGGTCCGGGTAGGTACCCGCACCGTTAGCACCGTAGGCGCGGAGTTGCCGTCGACCGGTACGACCACGATCAGTGACTCGGACAGCGCCTGCAGGATCTTGACGGCCCGGCGGACGAGCTCCGGCGCGAACTGCGGGTTTTTCCGTGCCCCGGCCCCCTGTACCGCCTCCGGTTCCCTCAGCAGGCTGATGTACCACCTCAGGAGAGGGAGCAGCTCTTTCCTAGCCGCCCCGATCCGGGTCGTCTGGACCAGCTGCGATCCGGCCGGATCGCTGCTCTCCTCGGAGCTGTACCCGAGCATCCGGTAGATGGCGGCCGAGAGGAGGAGCCGCTGATCGCGGGTGGCGACGGGCGGCACCTGTTCCGGGTGGTCCCGGTGCGAGACCGCCATCTTGACGATGATCTCCGCCATCGCCGCCGAGATCTGGTGCCGCAAGTCGGCGGCCGGGAGCATGGGCAGCAAGTTGCCAGCCGCGTCGGTAACGGTGGCGAACGGATCCGGCTCGACGTGCCGCCGACCGGCACGGCCTGGCTGGCTCGCCAAGTCGGCGTCCGGACCGGCCGGGACCGTTTTCTTAGCGGCTCCCTTCCTCCGACCGCGCAAAAGACGGCACCGCCTCCTACCCGCCGGGCCGGCTTGGACGGGTTCGTCAGCGGCTTCCAGGGCCTGCGGCGGAAGGACGGTCACCGGTAGCCAGAGGCGTCCCGTTCTCCCGCGGAAAGCCTCGTGCGTAATCAGACTCAGGTCGATGTCGATCTTGATCGTGGTCTCAATTACGTCCGACCGCGTAATGTCGACGATCTCAGAAGTGGCGCGGACCCATTCATGATTAGCAATGAGGAAGAGCAGCTCACGACCTTGCCGCGAGTCATGCTCGTAATGAGCTTCCTGCCAGCCGAATTCGTCCGAGCCGACCGCCTCGACCATCTCCGACAGACGCTTCGCCAGCTTGACGATTTCCGCTTTGTCGGGCCCGCTAGCTCCGGCCGGTTCCGATCGTAACGGCGGCTCGTTGGCAACCGCATCCCTGCGTTCCGGCCTGATCAACTTCTTGACCTTGCTACGCAGGCCCTCCTTTTCGCCAAGACCGTTAGCTTTGCACGATTCCGATTGTGGCGGCGGCTCGTCAGTAACCGCAGTCTGATGAGTTGAACTGATCAAGAGCATTCCCCCCAGGGCAGCAACAGCCACGCAACTCCACTAAAATTTCCCTTAGCAGTGAAGCAGCCTCTAAAAGGCAACGCGATAGCTGCCCGCTTGGTTCCCGGCGTCCGTTGCCGTCGGCGCGGGCGACGCGATGCGCCCGGTGCAGCAGGTCAGCCGGGAAACCCTCACCGCCCTGGACCAGATGCAACCGCTCCTGAACCGCGCGCTCTCTTCCCCGGCAGCGCACTCGCGGAACCCGAGTGGCGTTTATCGGGTCGGCCCTGCTCAGCGAGCTCGGGTGCCTGCTCGGGTGCGCCGAGGTCGGCGAGCACTCGCGCGAGGTTGCTGGCCGCATGGAGCGTCCTTGGATCGTCTTCCCCGGACAGCCGCCGCAGGCGATCCAGGTTATCGCGGGCACGTTACCAGTCTCCAAGCTCTAATGTCAGAAATGGAGCCCGAAGTGGCGGGCAGCAAATGGTGGACAGTAGACAATTATGGATGAGCAACTGAAACATCAGCAACGTTAGACTCGCCCGCATCAACCTCGGGCAGGCGAAATCATTAATACTTACGGAGATATCTAGCAATACCTGCGTTTGCTCTCAGACCGGAATATTGTTGATGCGGGATCTTGCTTACAGCTGGGCCAGGGGGAGGGCGCGGTGAAACTGGGCGGGAGATGGCGGAGCCGGAACCCGCTGCGGTACTTCCTCATCAGCGAGGCGATCTCCTTCGCCGTGCTCGTCCTTAGCTTCGTGATCTTCGCAGTGGCTACGGCCGGCGGCGGACTGGTCCGTCAACCGGAAGGGGCCATTGGCGGCTCAGGGCTCGGCATCGGTCTGGCTCTTATAGTTCTATTCCTCGTTCTTGGCGCCATTGACCTGACACGTCATATTCACGGCATGCTGGGCCGAAGCCGGACGCCCCGCCCCGCCCCGGCCAGGTCAGGCCCGGAACGGCAGAAGGGACCGCCCAGGCGAGGCGCTAGCAGCACTGCGAACGGGCGGCAGGAGGAGCGCGTCAATCTTCCAAAAGACCGCCGAGTTAATATCTTGATGCTCGGTTACCCTGGGTCAGGGAAGACAATCATGCTGGCTAGCTTGTATCGCCACTTCGCCCTCGGCGGGCCGGCCGGCATCCGGTTCGCCACCGATAATGTAGCCAACGCCGAATTGCTGCGGCTTGCTGACACAATCAGGGGCGCGTCTGCCCTCCCCGCTGGCACACGTCCAGGCGAGACGAAGACTTGGACATTCAGCGTGCGGGTCGAGTCCGGTCTGCAGGATGCTGGAGCGTTCACGCTTGGATACCTAGATTACGCGGGTGGGTACCTACGTCAACTGGCAGGCACCGGCGGCGACCCGCCCGATCAACAATTCGTGCAAGCCCTCACCGCCGCAGACGTCCTGATGGGTGTGCTTGACGGCGACCAACTGCGGCGGCTGATGTCTGGCGAATACGATCCAGCCATAGTCGTTCAAATCGAACGTCTACTGAACGTGCTGATCAGGGCGAGCCAGCGGATTATCCACTTGGTGATAACGAAGTGGGACGTGATGCGCGGACCAGGCGGCTCGTATTACACGGTCGCCGAAGTGATCAGCACGCTGGAACACGTGTCTGACGACTTCCGCCGCTTCCGGCAGAACCCCCGGCTTGCTTCTATGCGCGTCATACCAGTAGCCGCGCTCGGCCTGAACGGGTTCGTACGCTTCGCCGAACTTGGCGAGGATGGCATGATCAAGGCGCCCGGCGTGCCCTGGGAACCGTGGAACGTAGAGATCCCCTTCTTCTGCGCAGTGCCTGACATTCTCCAGCATGACGCGCTCAAGATGGACGGACGCGCCTACGGCAGCCTCTCGCGGATAACGCTCACTGCCCTTAGCCTGCTCGACGTGATTACAACCGGAGTGACTGCTGCAGTGGGCTTCGGCCCGCTTAGTTTTACCTTCCAGCCAGGCCAGTTCATCGATCGGCTACGGGCATATTTGGACGAGCACCATGAGCGCGGCCGAGTGCCAGAGGACCTCGGTGAGCGCGAGGCGGTCGGCTACGTGGTGAACGAATGCTACGCTGCCGCAACTGAGTTTGAGCAGCGGATGCCGGGTACGAGAATCGGCGGCCAGGCCACGAAGGCGGGCGGCACGGGTGGCCGATAAGACACCACCCGGCGGGGCACTGCCCGCGGAAGACCGGTCCGAGGGCGCCCGGCCCACGGAGGCATGGCCTTTCCTGATAGGCCGCTCGCGAACTGAGGACCACCGACTGGTCGTGGTCCCCACGTTCATGACGGACGAGCAACTCCTCCGCGGACTCCTGGCCACTGCCGCCGGGGACCCGGACGGTGTGGAGATCGAGGAAATACAGGCTGCCGGACAGGATCCTGTCACTGCGGTTTACCAGGTGCGCATAGCGCTTGCCGCCGACTACCAACTCCCTGGCGCGGGACCGCTCACCGATGAGTTCGGCAGGCCCATCTTGCTAACAGAGGGATTCGTTGTGCGGGCCCCGACGGAAGCCCTACGCGGCCAGGGCGTCCTGACGGCCCTCGACTGTGCCCATCAGTTGGTGACGCCCGCTTACCAAACTTTCTGGAGGGAAAACGGCGAGTTCTCCCGATGGGCCGAGGAGCCATTCCGGCTATCTTCCGGCATTACCGAGGTGGATCCGGAACGGTGGGCGGACAAACTTGAAACGGCAGTCAGAGTCTTGGAGTCGACGGACGCAGCCGAACAGGCCGAGCCGACGTCGGCTATCGCCGCTGCCCCGATGACGTCTAGGGAATCCGCTGGCAGGCGTCCACGGCTCTGGGTAGTGATCGCTGTCGGGCTGTTCGTCTGCGCACTTCTCGCGACTGTCGTCCTGCTTCTCTCCTGGATTCACGGCCTTGGCCGGGTCTGAGGAAGCGCATGGACGAGACTCACAAACACGAGCGCCGAAGGTAAAGCGGCAGGTCAGAATCTTATCAGCTTAGCTGCAACGCGTTCGGTGGCCGTCGTTCAGGTGATGCCGTGCTCCAGCTCGACGACTTCGCCGCCGCCCCGGGTGGCGGCGCGCCCGGTCCCGTTCGCGCGGACCCGGCCGGTTGTGGGGATTTTGCGGGGGTCTTGAAGAACGCGGGCGGAGCCTGCGTCATGCGGATTCCCCACCTTCCTGCGTTTCCGCAGGCAGGTGAGCTTACGCCGGAAAGCTCTGGTGGCTCCCGCGCTTGGACTCGAACCAAGAACCTGCCGGTTAACAGCCGGCTGCTCTGCCAATTGAGCTACGCGGGATTGACTCGCTAAAGGGTAGCGCACCCGGAGTGTGAGTGTGACACCAGCGGCGGAGCCCGGGGCGTAGTTCACCGGGGCCTTACCCGACGAGTACGATCGCGTAATCGGGGAAGGTCATGGTGGCGACATGATGACCATGCGCGGAAGGGGTGCCAGATGCGATACCGCGTCACGTTCGTCGCGGGGTTCGCGGTCGGCTTCATCGCCGGCGCGCGAGCGGGCCGCGAGCGCTACGAGCAGATCAAGCAGGTGAGCCGCAAGGTCGCGGAGAATCCCGCCGTCCGTAAGACGGCCCAGGCCGCCGGGCAGAAGGCCGTCCAGCTGGGTCAGGCCGCCGGGGGCAAGGCCGCGGCCCGGGTGCCGAAGCTCACCGAGACCGCCAAGACCGGCGCCAGCAAGGTGCGTGGCCAGTTCGGCCGGCTCCCCGGCCGGCACGCCGACACCGCGCCCGAGCACGAGCCCGCGGCGGTTAACGGCAGCCGCCCGCACTAGCCGGAAATGTGGAGCCCGGGTCCCATGGCGTTCCAGCGCCTTGAGACCCGGGCTGGGTCACTACCGCGAGATCACCATAAATCGAGGTACTCGCGCAGCATTTGAGCGCGACTCGGGTGGCGGAGCTTGGCGAGCGTCTTCGACTCGATCTGCCGGATCCGCTCCCTGGTCACGCCGAACTCCCGGCCGACTTCCTCCAGTGTCCGCGGGTGCCCGTCGCTGAGGCCGAACCGCAGCTGGATGATCCGCTGCTCCCGGTCGGCCAGCTCGGTCAGGACCCGGTCGAGCTGATCCTGCAGCATGATGAACGCCGCGGCCTCGATCGGCACCACGGCATCCGCGTCCTCGATGAAGTCTCCCAGGTCGGATTCTTCCTCGCCGATCGGGGACTGCAGGGATACCGGCTCCTGGGCGATCCGCTGGATCTCCGCGACCCGCTCCGTCTCGAGCCCCATCTCCGCGGCGATCTCGGCCGCGGTGGCTTCCCGGCCGAGCTCCTGGTGCAGCTGCCGCTGCACGCGGGCCAGCTTGTTGATCGTCTCGACCATGTGCACCGGCACCCGGATAGTCCGGGCCTGGTCGGCGATCGCGCGCGTGATTGCCTGCCGGATCCACCAGGTCGCGTACGTGGAGAACTTGTAGCCGCGGGTGTAATCGAACTTCTCCACCGCGCGGATCAGGCCCAGGTTGCCTTCCTGGATCAGGTCGAGGAAGACCAGTCCGCGCCCGATATAGCGCTTCGCGATCGACACCACCAGCCGCAGGTTGGCCTCGATCAGCCGCTGCTTGGCCTTGACCCCCTCGCCGGCCAGCAGCTCCAGGTCGCCGTGGACCGCGCCGAGCAGGGGGAAACTGCCCGTCAGCTTCTCCTCGGCGAACAGGCCAGCCTCGATCGTCTTGGCCAGCTCGACCTCGTTCTCGGCGGTCAGCAGCGGCACCCGGCCGATCTCCCGGAGGTAGATCCGGACCAGGTCGCTGGTCGTGGCCCGCCGGCCAGCCTCGGCCGCCCCCCGTTCCGCTTGCCGGATCTCAGCCTCGGTGTCGGCGTCATCCTCCACCGGCACGTCGAGGACCTCGACGCCCTCCTCGGCCAGCGCGCGCACGGCCGCGTCGATGGCTTCCGGCGGCAGATCGGCGCGGTCGAGCGCCACCATGACGTCGGCCATGGTCAGGGAACCACGCTCCCGCCCTAGCGCCACGAGATCCGTCAGCTGCTCTGCTGGCGATGGACCGTTCGTTAGTACGGTGAGGGTCACGGCAACAGTCTGCGCTACCAACCCATGGTTACGGGGGACCCAATTTTGTTACTCCCCGGCTACATGGGAGCGACGGGGAACCAGGTTTCAGGCGCCTGCGGCGCTGTACCTAGGCGCCTGCGGCGCGGTCGAGCAGCGCTCTCCTGCGTTTCTCCAGTGTCATCAGGTCCCCGAACAATCTGCCGTAGCTGGACTGCTCGTCAATCGGGTTCATTCGCTGGAGCCGCGACTTGAGCAGCGCGATCTCCCGGCTGACGGCCAGCTGGCTCACCTTGGCCAGCACGATGTCGGCGTACTTGGTGTCCGGCTCGTCATCACGGCGAAGCGACTCGACGGCGAGCTGCGTGATGAACCCCTGGGCCCGCTCGTTGGGGGCCGCCTCCCGCAGCCGAGCGACCCATTCCCGGACACCGACGCCACCCGCGGCCGTCCCGCCGCACTCGATGATCAGCGTGAACACCGCGCCGTGGACGGGCACCGTGAACGCATCGGGGCCGAGGGCGTCGAACTCAGGGCCGCACAGCGCGGGCCGCTGGACCGCGAGCTTCAGCACCTCGCGCTCCACCTCCACCACGGGATCATTGAGGTCATACGGCTGGGCGCCGTTGGCCCGTGGCCCGCCGTCCGAACTCGCGCCGCCATTTGAGCCGAACGAGCCAGCTTGCCTGCCCCGGTTCTCCCGCCCGCGGTCCTGGCCGCGTCGCCGGGCTTGAGTGCCTGTGTCCCCCGCGTGCGTGCGCACCCGGGACAGCACGAACCGCTCGTCCATCAGCCCGAGCCAGCGGTCCAGGTTGATCGCGTACCTGGTGCGCAGCCCCTGATCCTTGATCTTGGCCACGATCGGCGCGGCCTCGTCCAGCGCGGCGAGCTGGCCCTCGGTGGTGTTCAGGTTGTGGTGGCCGAGCACGCCCTTGATGGCGAACTCGAACAGCGGGACCCGGCGGGCGACCAGGTCCCGCACGGCACCGTCGCCGTGCGCCAGCCGCAGGTCGCACGGGTCCAGGCCGTCGGGTTCCACGGTCACGAACGTCTGGGTGACGAACCTCTCCTCCAGGCCGAACGCGCGCAGCGCCGCCCGCTGGCCGGCCGCGTCGCCGTCGAAGGTGAAGATCACCTCCCCGGACGATCCCTCGGTGTCCATGATCAGCCGGCGCAGCACCTTGATGTGGTCCTCGCCGAAGGAGGTGCCGCAGGTCGCCACCGCGGTCGGCACCCCGGCCAGGTGGCAGGCCATCACGTCGGTGTAGCCCTCCACGATGACCGCCTGCCGCCGCTGCCCGATCTCGCGCTTGGCCAGGTCCGCCCCGTACAGCACGGTGCTCTTGCGGAACAGCGAGGTCTCCGGCGTGTTCAGGTACTTCGGGCCGTCGTCGTCGGCGTCGAGCTTGCGCGCGCCGAACGCGATGACATCCCCGGCCAGGTCGCGGATGGGCCACATCAGCCGGGCGCGGAACCGGTCCCTGGTGCCGCGGTTCCCCTCCCGGGACAGCCCGGCGGCGATCAGCTCGGCGTCGGTGAAACCGCGCCCGCGCAGATGCCTGGTCAGGTCCTCCCAGGCCTTCGGCGAGTAGCCGACACCGAACCGTTCGACGTCGCTGAGCTCGAAGCCGCGTTCGGCCAGGAAGGCACGCGCGGGGGCCGCGTCGGATCCGCCCAGACGTTCGGCGTAATATTCGGCGGCCTGCCGGTGAGCGTCGGTCAGCCTGCGCCGCTGGCTCTGTTCCTGGCCCGGGACGTAGCCGCCCTGCTCGTAGCGGAGCTCGACGCCGGCCCGGCCGGCCAGCTTCTCGATCGCCTCGATGAAGCTGAGCCCGTCGATCTTCTGCACGAACTTGATCGCGTCGCCGCCCTCGGCACAGCTGAAGCAGTTCCCGGTGAGAATGTTGTCTTCGAGCGTAAACGCGTGGCCCTCGTCGACTGTCGCGCAGAAGACTTCTTCTACCCGGTCGGTCTTGGCCACCTCGCGTACCACCCAGCCGTTCCGGTCATACGCTTTGGCTGCAGCGTTGAATCGGAAGCGGTGCTTGTCCAGGAGGAAGAATTCCTCGGTCAGGTCGGAGCCGATGAGGATGACCCTGAACAGTGAGCTTGGCTCTCTGCCTGGAAAGCCGACCCGGATCTGCTCGGTAACCCCGTAGGTGCCGATCCCCAGGCGCGTGCAGACCAGGCGCACGTACTCAAGCTCATCGCGCTTGGCGGAATTGAGCATGACCGTGCCCGTCGTCGAGACGCACCCATCGGCGGCGAAGTACCCCGCTAGCCATCCGTAAAGATAAGGAACCGACTCATCCAGGGGCGGAAGCTCCTTGAAGAACCGCGGCAGATGGTGGATGAGCATCTGCCGCCCGTGCTGCGTCATCGTGCTCACCGGGAACCATTTCAAGAGCTCGACGTCCTTGACGGCGTCAAGTTGAGCCATAGAGCCTGAACCGCTCCGGGTGCCGTCCCCGAAGGTCACTCCGTGCGCGATGCCGAACGGCGAGGGCGTTGTCTGCTTGACCCTGGTTCTCGGGAACTTCGAGACCAGCCGATGGCCCGGGCGAAGATCGCTCGTTATCACCTCGCGGTCGGATTTTTGCGTCTGGCCCGATCGGACGAACCAGCGGTGCTCCGCGGTCGCGTAAATGTTTTTCCTGATGCCGTTGCGGGTTACCGTCAGCCGCATCAGGGGCTGTATGCCGAACGAGCGGAAGGGCGCATCGATCCAGTCCCCGTGCTTGCCGAGGACACGGTGCGTTCCGCCGGCCAGTTCGCGGATCGGCTTGACGCCCTCCCAGGTCAGCACCTGTGTTTCGGCTGCCAGACAGTAGAAAAGTCCTCTCGCAGGGGTGACGTTGAAGGAAGGGGTCTTCTCGTCGTGGAACGGGCACAGGCCCTTGAGCGAGCCGCCGCCCGCGTTGCGCAGCTGCAGGTACTCCCCGACCACCTCGTCAATGGGCGAGCGCTCGCGAACCAGCGCGATGTCCTCGTCGCGGATCCGCCCAGCCACTGTCTACCTCCGCTGACCTTGCCCACCACACCCAGACGCGAGCTGAGTCTAGTCCCGGCCGCCGACATTCCCGGGCGGTATCGTCAGCGCGGGCGCGCCGCGCGCCGTGACCGCGGGCTGGACCGGTGCCGGGCGGCTAGCCTGGAGGCGTGGCTGAGCTGCTCGTCCTGTGGGACGTGGACTACACGCTGGTGAGCGCCGACGGCCTGGGCACGCGGCTGTACGAGGTGGTGTTCCGGGAGATGTTCGGCCGGGAGATGACCGGGATCGCGCCCAAGGCCGGACGGACCGACCGCGCCATCGCCGGCGACACGCTCGCGCTGGCCGGGGTGCCCGTCTCCGCGCTCGGCCCGTTCCTGACCGCGCTGGAGCGGCTCGCCGAGGCGGGCGGCGTGCCCGGGGCGGTACGGCCGCTGCCGGGCGCGGCGGAGGCGATCGGCGCGCTGGCCGCGGCGGGGATCCGGCAGTCGGTGCTGACCGGCAACATCAGGCCGCTGGCGGCGCTGAAGCTGGAGCGGGCCGGACTCAGTGAGCATCTCGACCTGGCGGCCGGTGCGTACGGGGACGTGCACGAGGTCCGGGCCGAGCTGGTCACGGCGGCCCGGGCCACGGCGGGCCGGAGGTACGGGGTGGCCTATGACGGCCCGGCGACGGTCCTGATCGGCGACACGCCGCTGGACGTGGCGGCGGCGCTGGCCACCGGAGCCCGCGTGGTGGCCGTCGCGACCGGCAGCTACGATGCGGCCTCGCTCGCGGCGGCTGGCGCCCACGTGGTGCTACCGGACCTGACCGATACCGGCCGGGTACTGGCCGCCGTCACCGGGTAGCGGTGGCAGCACCTGTAGCGGGAATCCGAGCGGCGGGATCCCGCTGGACCGGGCAGCCGGGCGAGCACGGCTTCGGATCTCCCTGCCAGCCGTGGTGGCGGAGTACCCCGGCCACCTCGGCGGCGGTGGCGCAGGGGCGCTGGGTGACATGCGTCCAGCCGTACCGCAGCGTTTGCTGCCCTCCGGCCGCCGTGGCATTGTCCCTAGCCTTATCCTTCCACCGGTTCTCCTCCGGGTGCGCCAGCCGGCCGTCAAGCTCCACCACCACGCCGTACTCCTCATACACGCGATCACGCCGTCCCTGCTGCCCGTCCTTCGCCGTGAACGGGACCTGGCGCCCGGGCTCGGGCAGGCCATGCGCCCGCTCCACATCCCGGTGGTAGCGGTATTCCAGCACGGAGTGGTTGCCCGTCATGGCGGCCTCGAGGACCTCGTGCAGGTCCGCGCGCCAGCGCAGCCGCCTGCGCTTGGTCATGGCCGCGTGCAGCCCGGCCTCGTCGGTAAGCTCCCGCGCGATCGCCCGCGTCACCCATCCGCACACGTCATCGAAGCTCCTAGCCGTCTGCGTCAGGTCAAGCACCGTCTCCTCCACCGTCGTCCGCGGCGGCCGGACGCCACTCTGCACGGCGTCAACTACCCGATTGGATCGATGCAGGCAGACGCCCTCGATGGTCACGATGTGGCGCCCGTGAGGGATGGTCACGTGTATCGGGTTGACCGGTTTATCGGCCAGCCCTTGTAGTTCGGCGGCCGTCTGGTGGCTCAGGACAGCACCTGGCCCCGCCCAGAGAACCGCAGCCCAAAGCCAGGCGCCACGACCAGGATTGCCAGTGAAGGTCGCGTAAACACCGAGATGAAGCTGCTGCCAGCGACCGGTCCTGACCCGGAACTTGATCATTCCAGGGGACACCCCTGCTGTTAAAGCTTGCGAGCGGGAAACGACGCCGTGCTGTTGCCTGGCGAGGTAGCGCAGCTCAGGAGGAAGCTCACGTGCCATGCCGCACAGTGTGCCGCCAGGCCCCGACATTTTCGCATCTGGCGCAATTAACGGGGTGGATTCGGGTTATCGGGCGGATTAGGTACTCCCCAGGGTCCCGAATCCACCCAAGAAGCCCAATCCACCCCGTTATTTGTGGTGGGTGAGGTTGGCGGGGTGGAGGGGATGGGACGTGCGGGGCATTGGCGGGTTGGGCCGGCGCGGTCGGGCTCGGTGGTACTCGGGGGTTAGAGGGTGGGGAGGGGGATTTCGGGGTTGGTTAGGAGGGTGGGGTTTATGGGGCGGGCGGAGCGGATTAGGGATTGGATGTCGTTTTGGACGTCCCAGACGTTGACGTTCATGCCGGCTACGACGGCGCCGGCTGAGAGCCAGAAGGCGATGAACTCTCCGGTGGCGGGGTCGCCGCGGTGACGGTGACACCCTCGCGCAGGTCGACGCGGTGCTCGGCGTACCAGTCGGCGGGGTGCACGTAGACCGAGGCGCGCGGCTCGGAGCCGAGCAGCACGATCTCGCCGTCGAATCCTTCGTCCCGCAGCGTCTCGGCGGCCTTGGCCGCGGCCAGCCCGCCGCCTGCGATCACATAAGAAGGCATGGTTCAAAAGGCTAGGGGGCGCAGAGGCGGTGATGCCAGGCGATCGCCGAGGTGTCGGTGAGCGAGGCCACCTGGTCGATGACGACCCGGCGGCGCGCGGCATCGCTTCCGGCCTGATGCCAGGCCGGGCGGAACAGCGGATCCAGCGTCTGCGGGGCACCGCGCTCGACGGCGTGGGCTAGTTCGGCCAGCAGTTCGCGCTCGCGGGCCTGGGCGGCGGCGGCTCCCTCCCGGGCCATCACGTAGCGGGCCGTGATGCCCTTGAGCAGGGCACATTCGAGGCGCTGACGGCGGGGAACGACGAGGTTGGCGGCGTAGCGGGTGAGGGAGTGGCCGATGGGGCTGGTGTGACTGAGGGGGCTGGCATGACTGAGGGGGCTGATGGGGCTGATGGGGTTTAGGGCGGTGGCGAGGGTGGCTTGCTGGGCGGCTACGCAGAAGCGGCCGATTAGTTCGCTGGTGAGGTTTTTGAGGGCGGCGGCGGCGCCGGGGCCGCCGTCGTAGAAGTGCGGCCAGATGTCCAGGGCGAGCAGGTCGTCGAGGATCTCGGTGAGTTCGCCTGGGGTTACGTCGGTGCCGCAATAGGCGAGGGTGGTGCGGGAAAGCTCGGCCCGTTCGGTCGGAGATTTCAGGGTTTTAAAGGTAATGAGGCCGGCGTGGAAGCCGTCTTCCATGTCGTGGACTGAGTAGGCGACGTCGTCGGCCCAGTCCATGACCTGGGCTTCCAGGCACGGACGGCGGTCTGGAGCGCCTTGGCGGATCCACCGGAAGACCTCGGCGTCCTCCGTGTAGGCGCCGAACTTGATGCCGGGTTCTTGCGGGGGGGTTTGGGGGGGTCGTCCCCCCGGGCTAGCTCTGTACCAGGGGTACTTCAGGGTGGCGTCGAGGGTGGCCCGGGTCAGGTTCAGGCCGGCCCCGGGGACCTTGGACTCGAGCCTGGTCAGCAGGCGCAGCGACTGGGCGTTGCCCTCGAAGCCGCCGTACGGGGTGGCCAGTTCGTTGAGGGCGGCCTCGCCGTTGTGGCCGAACGGGCTGTGGCCGATGTCGTGGGCCAGGCAGGCGGCGTCGACCAGGTCGGGGTCGCAGCCGATCTCCTGGCCGAGCTCGCGCCCGATCTGCGCGCACTCCAGGGAATGAGTGAGCCGGGTCCGCGGGAAGTCGGCCGACCCGGGTGCGACCACCTGGGTCTTGGCCGAGAGCCGGCGTAGCCCGGCGGAGTGCAGCACGCGGGCCCGGTCTCGCTCGAAATCACTGCGCCCGGCCCGCTTGGGCGGCTCTGCCACCCAGCGGGCCGTGGCGCTGTCGTCATAACCTGCTGTCACTCGCTACCTGCTGGCAGAGCCTTCCGCGGCCAGCGCCGCGCGGCCCGCCTCCAGGCGGGCGATCGGCACGCGGAACGGCGAGCAGGACACGTAGTCGAGGCCCACCTCGTGGAAGAAGTGGACCGACTCCGGGTCGCCGCCGTGCTCGCCGCACACGCCGAGGTGCAGGTCCGGGCGGGCGGCCCGGCCTTCCCTGACCGCGATGTCGACCAGGCGGCCGACGCCGTCGCGGTCGATCGTCTCGAACGGCGAGACGCCGAAGATGCCCAGCTCGATGTAGCGGCTGAAGAACGCGCCTTCCACGTCGTCCCGGGAGAAGCCCCAGGTCATCTGAGTCAGGTCGTTCGTCCCGAAGGAGAAGAACTCGGCGCTCCCCGCGATCGGGCCCGCGTTCAGGGCCGCCCGCGGCACCTCGATCATCGTGCCGATCATGGTGTCCACGTGGGTGCCGGTCTCCGCCGCGACATCCTTGAGCACCTTCTCGGCGCGCTCGCGGCTGATCTCCATCTCCTGCACGGTCGCGGTGAGCGGGATCATGACCTCCGGCTGGGGGTTCTGGCCGGCCTGCTTGAGCTCGGCCGCCGCGTGCGCGATCGCGCGGACCTGCATGTCGGTCAGGCCGGGGATGACCAGGCCGAGCCGGACGCCGCGCAGGCCGAGCATCGGGTTCTGCTCGTGCAGCCGACGCACCGCGATAAGCAGCGCCTTGTCCTTGTCGGTGGCTTTGTCGCCGTCGAGGGCGATCTTGACCGAGAGATCGGTCAGGTCGGGCAGGAACTCGTGCAGCGGCGGGTCGATCAGCCGGATCGTCACCGGCAGGCCGTCCATGGCGTCCAGGATCTCGACGAAGTCGCCCTTCTGCAGCGGCTCCAGGGCATCGAGCGCGTGCTGCCGCTCCTCGTCTGTGTCGGCCAGGATCAGGTCCTCCACCAGCTGGCGGCGCTCGCCGAGGAACATGTGCTCGGTACGGACCAGCCCGACGCCGCCGGCGCCGAACCGGCGCGCCCGGGCGCAGTCGGGGCCGTTGTCCGCGTTGGCGCGCACGCCGAGCCGGCGCTTTTCGTCGGCGTGGTTCATGATCGAGTGCACGGCCCTGATCAGGTCGTCGGCCTCGTCGGAGTGCGGGTGCAGCTCGCCCTCGAAGTAACGGACGACCTCGGACGCGACCACCGGGATCTCGCCCAGGTAGACCACGCCGCTGGTGCCGTCGATGGAGAGCACGTCACCCTCGCTGACGGTGATGCCGCCGGGCGCGGTGAACTTCTTCGCCTTGATGTCCACCTCGAGCTCGTCGGCGCCGCAGACGCAGGTCTTGCCCATGCCGCGGGCAACCACGGCCGCGTGGCTGGTCTTGCCGCCGCGGCTGGTCAAGATGCCCTGGGCGGCGATCATGCCGTGCAGGTCGTCCGGGGTGGTCTCGCGGCGGACCAGGATCACCTTCTCGCCCTGGGCGGCCAGCTCGACGGCGGTGACCGAGTCGAACACGGCCTTGCCCACCGCGGCCCCCGGCGACGCGCTCACCCCGGTGGCGATCTTGGTGACGTCGCCGCTGGTGTCGAACCGGGGGAACATCAGCCGGGCCAGCTCGGCGCCGGAGACCCGGCGGACCGCCTCGTCCTCGTCGATCAGGCCCTGGTCCACCAGTTGCATGGCGATGCGGAAGGCGGCCGCGGCGGTGCGCTTGCCCACCCGGGTCTGCAGCATCCACAGCTTGCCGCGCTCGATGGTGAACTCGATGTCGCACAGGTCCTTGTAGTGGGTCTCCAGCGTGTGCATGATCTGCATCAGCTGGTCGTAGGAGGCCTTGTCGATGCCCTCCAGGTCCTGCAGCGGTACGGTGTTCCTGATCCCGGCCACGACGTCCTCGCCCTGGGCGTTCTGCAGGTAGTCGCCGTAGACGCCCTGGGCGCCGGTGCCGGGGTCACGGGTGAACGCGACGCCGGTGCCCGAGTCCATGCCCAGGTTGCCGAAGACCATGGTGACCACGTTGACCGCGGTGCCCAGGTCGGTGGGGATGCGCTCCTGGCGGCGATACAGGATCGCGCGGTCCGAGTTCCAGGAGTGGAACACGGCCTTGATGGCCAGGTCCAGCTGCTCCCTGGGGTCCTGCGGGAAGTCCCTTCCGGCCTGCGCCTTGACGATGCCCTTGAACGTCTCGACCAGGTTCTGCAGGTCGGCCGCGTCCAGGTCGAGGTCGTTGCGGACGCCCTTGGCCTTCTTGGCCTCGTCGATGGCGTGCTCGAAATGCTCGCCATCGACATCGAGCACGGTCTTCCCGAACATCTGGAGCAGGCGGCGGTAGGCATCCCAGGCGAACCGCTCGTTGCCGGCCTGCTTGGCCAGGCCCTGCACCGACTCGTCGGACAGCCCGATGTTCAGGACGGTGTCCATCATGCCCGGCATGGAGAACTTGGCTCCAGACCTGACGCTGACCAGCAGCGGGTCGGCCGGATCGCCGAGCTTGCGGTCCATCGCCTGCTCCAGGGCGTCCAGGTGGGTGGCGATTTCCTCGTCCAGGCCCGCCGGGGTGGAGCCCTGTTCCAGGTAGTAGCGGCACGCTTCGGTGGTGATGATGAAACCGGGCGGGACCGGCAGCCCGAGATTGGTCATCTCGGCCAGGTTGGCCCCTTTACCGCCCAGCAGATCCTTGAGATCCTTATTTCCTTCGGTGAAGTCGTAAACGAGCTTCGGCACTTCCTGCTCCTCGCCGCATGCAACATTGTGTAGTCACTCGGACTCTACCGTCCTAGCCAATCTTTTACGGCCCGGGCATGCAACCACAGACGGCCACCTGCGTCTCTGATACGTGAAAGCCAACGCAACGGATCTGCCGCCGCCCGTGAGACCGGCCCTGGTCCCCGCCCCGGCGCCCACCGAGGCCGTGACCGCGCTGTACCGGGCGCATGCGCTCGGGCTGATCAGGCTGGCCGTCGTCATGCTGGGCGACCGGCCCGCCGCCGAGGACGCGGTGCAGGAGGCTTTCTGCGGGCTCTACCGGCGCTGGCACCACCTTTCCGATCCAGGAAAGGCGCTGAGCTACGTCCGGTCCAGCGTGATCAACAGCTGCCGGACGGTGCTGCGCCGCCGGGGGCGCCAGGGCGCCCTGGACCCTTCGGCCGGGGACCCGGCCGGCGAATCCGCCGAGGCCACGGCACTGATCGGCGAGGAGCACCGTCAGGTGCTGACCGCGATCAGGCGGCTGCCCGCCCGGCAGCGGGAGGTCCTGGTGCTCCGCTTCTATCTCGACCTCGACGAGGGAGAGATCGCCGCCGCGATGCGGATCAGCCGGGGCACCGTCAAGTCCACGACGTCGCGCGCGCTGGCCGCGCTGGGCCGGATCCTGGGGGAAGAGCAGTCGTGAACATCATCGAGGAACGGATCCGGGCGGCGGCCCGCGCGGCCGCGGACACGGTGACGCCGGACAGTGTGCCGGACCTGGAACTGCCCGCGGCACGGTCGCGCCGCCTGGGCCGGCGGCACCGGCCGGCGTGGACTCATTGGGCGGCCCGGCTGGCACCGGTGGCGGCCGCGCTGGCGGTGGTCACGATCGTGATCACGGTGATGACCGTGAGCCCGGCTCCCCACCAGGGCGGGCCGGACCTCGCCACGGGCACCGCGACCCGGCCCGCTGTCCCCGCGGGGCCGCCGGCCAGCTCGTACGTCAGGTCCGGGCAGGTGCCGCCGTACTATGTCGCGATCACCGCGGCCGGCGCCGCGGTGCGCCTGACGGCCAGCGGCGCGACCGTGGCCGCGATCAAGCCGTCCCAGCCGGGCGGGTCGGTGATCGCGGTGACCGCAGCCGCGGACGACCGGACCTTCGTCCTCGCCGAGGAAAGCCAGGAGCTGAAGGTCTCGTTCTACGAGTACCGGCTGGGTACCTCGGGCCGGCCGGGCGGGCCGGCCCGGCTGCCCATGTCGGTGGCGGAGGCGAAGACGCTGACCGGCGTGGCCCTGTCCCCCGACGGCACGATGCTCGCGCTCGCGCTCGCGCCTGGAGACAGCGTTCAGCAAATCAAGCTGTACCCGGTTCGCGGCGGTCCGGCCCGCACCTGGTCCGCCACGGGCGGCACCACCGGCGGCGATCTCTCGACCATTTCACTATCGTGGACCGACGATCAGCGCACGCTCGCCTTCGACTGGTCGGGAGGGCCGGTGGAGAGCGTCCGGCGGCTCGATACCAGCAGTGCCGGCGGCAGCCTGCTGACCGCCAGCCACCTGGCCGTGGGGGTGCCCGACGCGGCGGGGCCGGGACAGACGCTCTACACCTGCCCGGCGGGCATGATCATTACCCCGGACGGGTCGGCGGTCGTCTGCCCGAGCAGCGGGATCATCAAGATCACGTCGGACCGGGGCGAAACGTACAGCACCGGGTTCCCCGTGTTCGCCACGGCGACGGGACGCGTCACCCGGATCGTGGGGCACTGGCCCCAGGGTCAGCTGCACGATGACCCGACGGTCGAGAGCGTGCTGTGGTCCGACGCCTCCGGCCGGGTGCTCATCGGCGTCGTCAGCTCGGCGGGCCGTCACTGGATCGGGGTGATCAGCGGAAACAAGTTCACTCCGCTGGACTCCTGGCGCACCCCGGCGGGGTACGTCTTCGGCGCCTGGTGAAATGGGGGCATGGCTAACGCGACGATCGGGCTGCTGCATCCGGGCGAGATGGGGGCGGCGGTCGGGAAGTGCCTGGCCGGGGCGGGGCACCGGGTGCTGTGGGTGCCGGAGGGCCGGAGCGAGGCGACTAAGGAGCGCGCTGAGGCCGCGGGGCTGACCGGGGTGACGATGGCGGAGATCATCACCCGTTCGGCCGTCATCTTGTCGGTCTGCCCGCCGCATGCGGCCCTGGACGTGGCCCGCGACGTGGCCGGCTACGGCGGCCTGTTCGTGGACGCCAACGCGATCTCGCCGGCCACCGCGGGCGAGGTGGCCGCGATCGCGGCGGCGGGCGGGGCCGGCTACGCGGACGGCGGGATCATCGGGCCTCCCCCGGCGGCGCCGGGATCCACCCGGCTGTACCTGTCCGGGCCGCGCGCCGCCGAGGTGGCGGCGCTGTTCGGCGGCACCGCCGTGGAGGCGCGGGTGGTGCCGCCGCCGGGCACGGCGTCCGCGGTGAAGATGGCGTACGCGTCCTGGACCAAGGGATCAGCCGCGCTGCTGCTGGCGGCGCGGGCGCTGGCTCGGGCCGAGGGAGTGGAGTCCGTCCTGCTGGAGGAGTGGAGCCGGTCCCAGCCCGGCCTGGAGAAGCGCGGGGAGGGCGCCTCCGCCTCGGCGGCGGCCAAGGGCTGGCGCTGGGTGGGCGAGATGGAGGAGATCGCCGCGGCGATGGCCGCGGCCCGGCTTCCCGAGGGATTCCACCAGGCCGCGGCGGAAATCTATCGCGGGTATCAGCAGTAACCGAGGCGTTCGGACAGATACCCTTCCAGGGCGTCGATGCCGACGCGCTCCTGCTGCATGGTGTCCCGGTCCCGGACCGTGACGGCCTGGTCTTCCATGGTGTCGAAGTCGACGGTGACGCAGTACGGCGTGCCGATCTCGTCCTGCCGCCGGTAGCGGCGGCCGATCGCGCTGGCGTCGTCGAAGTCGCAGTTCCAGCGCTTGCGCAGCGCCGCCGCCAGGTCCCTGGCCTTGGGTGACAGGTCCGCGTTGCGGGACAGCGGCAGCACCGCCGCCTTGACCGGGGCGAGCCTGCGGTCCAGCCGCAGCACGGTCCGCTTCTCCAGCTTGCCCTTGGCGTCCGGCGCCTCGTCCTCGGCGTAGGCGTCGAGCAGGAAGACCAGCGCGCCGCGGTCCACCCCGGCGGCCGGCTCGATGACGAACGGGATGAACCGCTCCCCCGACTCCTGGTCCAGGTAGGACAGGTCCTGCTTGGACGCTTCGGCGTGGGTCCGCAGGTCGAAGTCGGTGCGGTTGGCGATGCCTTCCAGCTCACCCCACTCCGAGCCGGCGAAATCAAACTTGTACTCGATGTCCACCGTGCGCTTGGAGTAGTGCGACAGCTTTTCCTTCGGGTGCTCGTACAGGCGCAGGTTCTCCGCGCGGATGCCGAGGTCGGTGTACCAGGCACGACGGGTGTTGATCCAGTATTCGTGCCATTCCTCGTCGCTGCCCTCGCGGACGAAGAACTCCATCTCCATCTGCTCGAACTCCCGGGTCCTGAAGATGAAGTTGCCCGGGGTGATCTCGTTGCGGAAGGACTTCCCGATCTGGCCGATGCCGAACGGGATCTTCTTCCGCGAGGTCTGCATGACGTTCTTGAAGTTGATGAAGATGCCCTGCGCGGTCTCCGGGCGCAGGTAGGCCAGGCCCGACTGGTCCTCGACCGGGCCCAGGTGGGTGCGGAGCAGCCCGTTGAACATGCGCGGCTCGGTGAAGGTGCCGCGGTTGCCGCAGTTCGGGCAGCTGAGCTCCTCGAGGCCGCCGACCGGGGGGTGGCCGTGCTTCTCCTCGTAGGCTTCGATCAGGTGGTCGGCCCGGTACCGCTTGTGGCAGAACGTGCACTCGGTAAGCGGGTCCACGAACTCGGTGACGTGGCCGCTGGCCTCCCATACCTCCCGGGCCAGGATGACCGAGGAGTCCAAGCCCACGATGTCATCGCGCTCGGTGACCATCGCGCGCCACCACTGGCGCTTGATGTTGTTCTTCAGCTCGACGCCGAGCGGGCCGTAGTCCCAGGCGGCCCGCAGGCCTCCGTAGATCTCGCTCGACGGGTAGACGAACCCCCGTCGCTTGCTCAGGCTGACGATGGCGTCGAGGCGGTCGCTACGCAATGCCATGGTGAGGTCTCCATCCGGCTGGCGGTCGGCGGGCGCGAATCCCGTGCTGATCCCGGCGCGGGCGGGAAGGCTCCGGGGCCGGGGTGGCCCCTAGCTTAGGAGCCCGCGCCGGTGATCGCGAATTGAATTCACCCGGTGCGGCTCGGTGACCCCCCGGTCGCCCCCGGCACCACCGCGCTGTCCACCAGGTCGGCATCGACGTCGAGGGAGATCCCGCCCACCGTGACCATCACGTTACCCTGGTACTGCTTGGACCGGCTGGCGAGCGGCCACACCGCGGAGGTCAGGTAGCCCGTCCCGTTCAGGTTGGCCACGTCGTCCCACAGCGCGAACCAGACGGCCTCCGGCTTGGCCATCGGGTGCCCGGCGATCGTGGTCGCCGACTGCACGTCGACGATGCCGGAGGCGGCGCTGGAGTAGAGGCCCGGCACGTAGTGCCGGGCCTCTAGCTGCCTGCTCCAGGCGTCGAGGAAGGTCAGGACCGCGGTCCGGCAGCCGGCGTCGGTGTTGTCGTAGGCCTCCATGTCGTAGTAGATCGGCGAGCCCGCGCCCAGGCCGTACGCGGCGGCCGCGGCGGCCGCCTGGCCGGCCGCGGCGGTCCCCTGGGACGCCGCCTGGCTGGGGTTGATCTCGCCGGAGAAGGAGTTGCACGGCGCCTGCAGCCCGACGAACGTGGGCATGAGCGACCAGCCCATCGCCCTGGCCTGCTGGACCCAGCTGGCGGACAGGTTGCTCTGGCCGCAGCCCATCATCTGGCCGCCGATGTAGATCGCGGCGGCGGCGTACTTAGCCCGCCACGCCTTCATGGTCGGCAGCGACGGGGCCCCGCAGGTGTCGAAGCCGGCCAGGGCACGGCCCGGGGTGGGCGGCGGCGCGGGCACCGGGCCGGTCGACTGGTCCGAGGGCGGCAGCCAGCCCGGGGGAACGCCGGCCGGCGGCGTGGTGACTAGCGGCCAGGGGCCCTTACCGCGGATCGAGTCGCCCGGGCGCGGGAGGGCGGACGGCTGGACGCCCCGCACCGCCGGGGCGCGGCGGATGCCGTCCGGGCGGACGGTGGCCAGGATCCGCTCGGTAGAACCCGGGTCTGTCCCGTAGGTGGCGCCGACCGGCGGCGAGGCATTGGGCATGGCCAGCACCAGTTCGTGCAGGTCCGGGTCCTGGATGATGGTGCCGGCCGCGGGCGCCTGCGGGCTGGTCCTGGCCGGGGCCTTCCGGTCCCCTGCCCACTGCTCCACCGGGAGGGACTGCGGGGTCTCCAGGGTCTCCGGGACTGAGCCGATGCTGATCGTGCCGACCCGCCCGATTAGGCCGGGCGGGCAGTCCTGGTCCTGGTCCGGAGCCGGGTTGCCCAGGTAGACCGCGTGAATGTCATAACGAACGCACTGGCGGGGATCCTTGGCCAGGTCATAGACCGGCCAGCTCGCGGGTACGCTCGCCGAGTATCCGTCGAATGTAACCGTTTTCTCGGCCGATTTGGATACCTTTACCGTATTGGCCGCTATGGTCAGGCTGGCGGCTACCGCGGCAGGCTGCTGACCTGGCCCCGATACTATTTCTCCGAATATGAGCCCGACGATGACGACGGCCATTGCCGCACGGCGCATTAAACCCCCCGGTGACCCCGTTGCGGATCTTTACCTTGGCCCCATAGGCACGCCGAAGAACGTTTCGACTACGATTACTGTCCCTGCGCACCAGTTGCGCTAATGGTTCCCAGTCTTCGGCATGTTACGCACAGTTACTCTGAAATTACTGTGATCCCGGGCGTGTCGCATGGCGGGAATCACATCCCGGTGGTAGGGACGCCGGGTTTAGCTGCTGGTAGGCAGGAGTTATTGGTCCCCGTGTTTGAAGGCGGACGATGGCCAGCGTCAGGGTGAAGGCTCGACTGGGACCGGGTTCGGCACGGCGCCCCCATACCGACGGTCACGGCTGGCGTAGATTTCGCAGGCGTGCCACAAGTGCCGCCGGTCGAAATCGGGCCAGAGCGTATCGAGGAAGACCAACTCGGCATATGCAGATTGCCAGAGCAGGAAGTTAGAAAGGCGCTGCTCGCCGGAGGACCTGACGAAAAGGTCGACGTCCGGAATGGCGGGCTCGTCCAGGTATCGAGCGAATAGCTTTTCGTTGACCCGGTCCGGTCGCAGCTTCCCGGCAGCCACATCGGCGGCGATAGCGGCGGCCGCGTCGGCGATCTCGGCCCGCCCTCCGTAGTTCACGCAGAATTGCAGGGTCAGCACGGAATTCGCGGCGGACAGCCGCTCCGCGGTCTCGAGCTCGCTGATGACGCTGCGCCACAGCTTCGGCCGGCGGCCGGCCCAGCGGATGCGGACGCCCATTTCGCTGAGCAGGTCCCGGCGCCGGTGGATGACGTCGCGATTGAAGCCCATCAGGAAGCGGACCTCGTCGGGCGAGCGCCGCCAGTTCTCGGTCGAGAAGGCGTAGGCCGACAGGTAGGGAATGCCGAGCTGGATCGCCCCCATGATCACGTCGAGGAGCGAGGACTCGCCTTCCTTGTGGCCCTCGGTCCTGGGCAGCCCGCGTTGCTTCGCCCAGCGGCCGTCACCGTCCATCACCAGGGCGACGTGCCGGGGCACGAACTCGGCCGGGATATCCGGCGGCTTGACCCCGCTGGGGTGCGGGTCAGGCGGACGTACCCCCATCAGAAACGCTCCACATGACGCAGCGAACGGATCGAGTGCTCCAGATGCCACTGAAGGTACGCGGCCACCAGACCGCTGCACTCTACCCGGTGCCTGCGCTCGCTGCTATCGGCACCGTCCCAGTCGCCGCGGAGCAGGGCGAGCATCAGCGCCACCGTCGGCGCGGCGGGCGAGGCCGCACCGGGCGGACGGCAGGTGGCGCAGACCATGCCGCCGGCCGCGACCGCGAAGGCGGGCAGCCGCCGGCCGCCGCCGTCACCCGTGGCGCCGCAGCGGGCGCATTCCAGCAAGGCGGGCGCGTACCCGGCGACCGCGAGCGAACGGAGCAGGAAGGCGTCGAGTACCAGCCCGGGAGCGTGCTCGGCGCCGGTGAGGGCGCGCAGCCCGCCGATGAGGAGCAGCAACTCGCGCAGCGACGGCTCCTTCTCCACCGGAGTGAAGCGCTCGGCCGTCTCCAGCATCGCCACCCCGGCCGTGTAACGGGGATAATCCCCGGTCAGCGGCTCGCCGTAGGAGCGGATCACCTCGGCCTGGGTGATGATGTCCAGCGAGCGCCCGGCGTGCAGCATCAGGTCGACGTGCGTGAACGGCTCGAGCCGGGCACCGAACCTGGACTTGGTCCGGCGTACCCCCTTGGCCACGGCGCGGATCCGCCCGCTGGTGCGGCCGAGGATGGTGATGATCCGGTCCGCCTCGCCCAGCTTTTGCGTCCGCAGCACGATCCCGTCATCCCGGTAGAGCTGCACCTGCCTATTCTCCCGTACGCCAGGGACATTCCGGTGCGGGACGACTAGCCGGACGAGGGCAGTTCCGTCAGCCCCGGCGGGACCGGTTCACCGCGGACAGGACCGCGCGCATCGAGGCCGTGACCGTGTTCGTGTCGATGCCGACGCCCCAGAAGACCCGGCCGCCGATCTCGCACTCGACATAGGCCGCGGCCTGGGCGTCGGTGCCCTCGGTCAGCGCGTGCTCGGCGTAGTCGAGCACGCGCGCGG
>JBEKJP010000103.1:0-58598 GCA_050011155.1 Streptosporangiaceae bacterium | reverse complement strand
CGGGCCGGCCAGGCCGGCCAGGGCGGCGGCCGCGATGCCGAGGGTCACGGCGCCGGCGGCGATGCGGGCGGCGGTCCTGGTGGCGTGCGCGGCGATGTTCATGTCTTCATACTGCGCAACCCAGGTAGCCAACCCGGTACCCCCGACGTTGCCGTCCGGTAGCAGCACCGGCCAGGTCTTTGCAGTAGGCGCCCGGGGTGGTGTGGAAGGCGGCGTGGAAGGCGCTCGGGGTGCTGTAGCCGCAGGTCGTCGCGGTCTCGGCGCGGAAGAGCCGGCTCAGGGTCCGCTCCCCCGCACCCACGGCCCGGCCCAGCTCGGCCAGGGTACGGTCGCTGCCGGGGTCTGCGGCCAAGATGGCGGTCACGTCGCGGAGGCGCTCGTCACCCGGCTGCGGCAGGTGGAACTGCAGCGCCGGCAGCGTCCCGCCGCCGGCCCGTGACCTCACTCGCCTCCGGCACCCCGTCCGCACCAGTTGCTGCTCCGCGGCGCTCCATCGCGATTCTCCCGTTTTTCCACAGCGATTTATGCCGAATGCGGCTGTTCAGGTGGGCGTGATCTGCAGGACCCCTAGCCGATCTGGTACCGCAAGCGGAAAGGCTAGCCTGGTGGGCATGCGGCTCACGGTGGTCGGGTGCTCGGGCTCGATTCCCTCGCCGCGCAGCCCGGCGTCGTGCTACCTGCTGGAGGCCGAGGGCTTCCGGCTCGTGGTGGACCTGGGCAGCGGCGGGCTGGGGCCCCTGCAGCGATACGCGACGGTAAGCCAGCTCGACGCGGTGGCGCTGAGCCACCTGCATGCCGATCACTTCATCGACATGTGCTCGCTGTGGGTGGGCAGGAAGTACTCGTCCGAGGGCGCGCTGCCGCCGCTCCCGGTCTATGGCCCGGCTGAGGCCGCGTGGCGGGTGTCGCGGGCCAACGACGACCCTGACGTGACCGGGGTTTACGACTTCGTCACGCTGACGCCGGGCCGCCGCCAGATCGGGCCGTTCATGGTGACGGTGGATCATGTCGCCCATCCCGTCGAGACGTTCGCGTACCGGTTCGAGTACGGCGGGCGGGCGCTGGTCTACTCGGCCGACACCGGCCCCTGCCCCGCGCTGACCGAGCTGGCCAGATCGGCGGACGTACTGCTGTGCGAGGCAGGCTTTCCCGAGCTGCCCGATCTTCCGCCGGGCCTGCACCTGTGCGGCCGGCAGGCCGGCCAGCACGCGGACGCGGCCGGGGTGGGGCGGCTGGTGCTCACCCACCTGGACCCGGACGAGGACCCGGCGCAGAACCTGGCCGGGGCGCAGGAGGCCTTCCCCGGTTCGGTCACCCTGGCCGCCCCTGGCCAGATCATCGACCTGGCGACGGCTGGCTAGCGGTAGAGGCGGATGGCGGCGGACAGGCGGTCCAGGTAGGTCCGGCCGATGGGGGTGGCGCCGGCCACCGCGACGACGGCGAGGTAGGCGGGCAGGCGCCACAGTTCCCGGCGGCCGGCGAATCCGGGGTCGACGGGCAGGATCTCCCGGTAGGCGGCGAGCACGTCGTCCGGTACCGGCTGGAAGTAGTCGACCAGGGCCAGGTCGGCCTCCGGGTGGCCGAAGCTGGGCGCCGCGTCGATCACGACCGCGCCGGTTTCGGTGCTGACGAAGTTGTTCTGCTGAGCGTCTCCATGCAGCAGCGAGGGCCGCGGTTCCTGGCCGGCCAGCCCAGGCAGCCGGGCCGCGATCGGCTCTATCCCGGCGGCCAGATCGGGCGGTAGGTGACCGGAGTCCACCGCGGCCCGCAGCATCGGCCGGAGCCGGCGTTCCCGGAAGAACCAGGCCCACCGGTTCTCTGGGACGGGCCGGTTGTCCTGGGGCAGCGGGCCGAAGAACCCGCGCGGCCCGTCGAGCCCGAATCGTTCGTGCCCGGTCTGGTGCAAGGCGGCGAGCGTGTACCCGATGGCCCGCCAGTCCGCGGGCTCGCGGGCCTCGGGCAGCCGCTCAGGGAGCGCCTCGTACAGCAGCAGCACGCTGGCTCCGGCATCGACCAGGCCGCCAGCGACCGGGACCGGGACCCGGACGGGCGCGGCCCGGCTGATCAGCCGCAGGCCCGCCAGTTCGGCGGTGAACTGCTCGCGAGCATCGGCGCCGGCGCCCAGCTTGGCGAACACGGAGAACGGCACGCCGCGCAGGATCCCGCAGGGGTGCGACGCGCGGTCATCCAGGCTGGTGAAGCCCCGGCTGACCCAGCGGCGGCCTCGATGCTCCGACCCGGCCCGCTCGACCGCGGCCAGCACATCCGGCTGAAGCAGCGGATGAGCCTCCCCCATGACCCCAGAGGATAGCCACGTTAGCGTTCTGGCGCCCGGGTGGGTGGCGCACCGGGTACGCAAGGTAAGCGTTCGAAAATAAAGTGTGGGTGCGGTGTGTCGCCTGTGGCGGGTGTGGCATGAGTCCCGGTCCGGTGGCGGGGCGGGGCGGGGCGGGGCGGGCGGGTCATCTCTTGCCCCTGCCGTCACTCAGGTATCGGGTCATGACCGGGACGACGTGAAGCTGACCCGCACACAACCCACTGCCAGGAACTGCTCCCCTGGCGCCGCCCGCCCGCGACACCCGCAAACTCAGGTTGTTCCGGAACGCCCGCAGAAGGTGCCCAGGGTGCTACGGCGCCCGCCTGGACCCGATAGGAAAGAAAATTATTCTTGACAAGAAAAATTGTCGGTGAGAGAGTTGCGGCATGCAAGTCGGCGAGAGAGTTACTGCGTGCAAGTCGGCGAGAGAGTTACTGCGTGCAATCGGTGAGGGGGTTACGGCATGCACGATGTCGCCGTGATCGAGGATGCCGCCGCGGCGGAGGCCTCGCTCGATCCGATCCGGGCGCGGATGCTCGCGGAGCTGGCCGAGCCACACACCGCGACCACGCTCGCGGCGCGGCTCGGGCTGGCCCGGCAGAAGGTCAACTACCACGTCAGGACCCTCGAGCAGCACGGCCTGGTGGAGCTGGTCGAGGAGCGGCGCAAGGGCAACATGACCGAGCGGGTCGTGCGGGCTTCCGCCGCGGCCTACGTGATCTCGCCGGCCGCGCTCGCCGTGGTCGCGCCCGATCCGGCCCTGTCGCCCGATCGGCTGTCCGCGCGCTGGTTGCTCGCGCTCGCCGCGCGGCTCGTCCGGGAGACGGGCGCGCTCATCAACGGGGCGGCGCGGGCCGGCAAGCCGCTCGCCACGTTCGGGCTCGATGCCGAAGTGCGGTTCGCCAAGCCGGCTGACCGCGCCGCGTTCGTCGGCGAGCTCACGGACGCGATCGCCGGACTTATCAGTAAATACCAGACCGAAACCGGGCGGCCGCACCGCCTTATCGTCGCGGTGCACCCGAGCATCACCGAAGACGCCGATCCGCCAGAAGGGGAGCAGCAGCAGTCATGACGCATCCATTCGAGGTACGCAACGAGTTCACCGTCGACGCCACGCCGGACGAGGTCTGGGAGGCGATCACGTCGGGGCCGGCCGTCGACTCCTGGCTCATGGGGCACAGCGAAATCGACAGTGCCGGCAAGACCGCCACGTTCAGCATGTTCGGCGAGGTGTCCAGCGCCAGCATCACGGCCTGGGAACCCGGTCACCGCTACGCGACGCAGGAGGACAAGAAGCCCGATGGCACGTTCACGGCCTTCGAGTGGCTCATCGAGTCGCGCGACGGCGGCGGCGCGGTGGTGCGCGTGGTGCACAGCGGTCTCCTCGGCGAGGACTGGGAGGCCGAATACAACGGCCTGTCCGTCGGCGACCACGCCTACATGACGAAGCTCGCCGTCTACCTGGAGCACTTCGCGCCGCGGGTCGCGAAGGACTCGCTGTTCCTGCCGGGACCGGTCACCAAGGACTCGTGGGCGGCTATGACGGCGGCGGTCGGCGCCGGCGCGGACGCGGCGGACGGTCAGCCGGCCCGGCTCACCGTGCCCGGGATCGAGCCGGTCGACGGCACCGTGGAGTTCGTGGTCTCGCCGAGCTTCGTGGGCATGCGGACCGACGACGCGATGTACATGCTGATCCACGGCTACAACGACATGGTCTTCGCGACCGCGCACTACTTCGACGACCGCGACCCGTCGGCCGAGACCGAGGCGTGGCAGAACTGGCTCGGTGGCCTCACGGCCTGATCGGCTGGCACTCAAGGAACATGGGCCAGGTCTTTGCGGTAGGTGCCCGGGGTGGTGCCGAAGGTGGCGTGGAAGGCGGCGGTGAAGGCGCTCGGGGTGCTGTAGCCGCAGGTCGTCGCGGTGGTGGTGACCGAGAGGCCGGCGGCGAGCAGGGTCAGGGAGTGGTGCAGCCGCAGCTGGGCCCGCCACTGCGGGAAGGTCATCCCGGTCTCGGCGCGACCTGCTTGAGGTCGTGCTGCTCGTCCGGAGGACGGGCCGGGTCGTCGGTGATCGCGATGATCAGCTCGCGGAGCAGGCGGGAGACGCTCAGCACGGTGGGCTGGGTCAGGCCGAGCGGGTTGACGTGGACCGGAAAGGCCACGGTGCGCAGCTGGGTGGCTCCGTAAGCCTGGTGCGCGTGCGCCACCGCGGCGGGCAGCCACACCGCCCGCTGGGGGGCGAGCCGCGGCGTGGCCGGCGCGGCGCTGGCCAGCTTCCTGGTCGGCGGGGTGGCCGGCACGCTGCTCGGCGGGCGGATCGCCGACCGGCTCGGGCTGGTCCGCGCCCTGCGAATCGGGACCGTCGCCATGGTTCCCGCCCTGGTCGCGCTGCGCCTGTGCCCGGGCGCGGGTCTCGCCCTGGCCGCCGCCTTGCCCGACCCGGGGGACGCTAGGTCTCGTCGTGCTCTTGCAGGTAGACGCGGAACTCCTCGATCGCTTCTTCCTGGTCGGGGCCGAGGTCGCTGACCAGGGCCATGTCGGTGCCGGTCCAGTAGGCGCCGGTGTAGTCCCCGTCGTCGAGCATCAGGAGATGGTGGTGCGCGATCTTGATGTGGTCACGCACCTCCTCCCACGAGACGCCGGGAGGAACCAGGCCGATGGCGGGTGTGCCGCTGTCGTCTATATCGAGGTTCTCGAGCATGTCAGGCTTCGCTCCCGGCGATCGTGGTGAGGGCGTCGAGCCTGCTGCCGCGCTCGCCGCGGGTCAGGAACCGGTAGCCGAGATACCCGATGATCGCGATGACGAACGACATGACCAGCATGATCGTGCCGAGCGCGTTCAGCGCGGGCCCGCCGTTGCCACCGTGCTGGGTGGAGTAGATGATCACCGACATCGGGGTGTTGCCGGCGTTGGAGGAGAGCAGGTCGACGATGACGAAGTCGTCGATCACGCCGGAGAAGACCAGGATCGCGCTGGCGAAGATGGCCGGGGCGAGCAGCGGCAGCATGACCCGGCGCATCGTCGCGAAGCGGCTGGCGCCCAGATCCGCGGCGGCTTCCTCGTACTGGCGGCCGAGGGTGACCAGCCGGGCCTGGACGATGATCGCGGGCCAGCTCACGTTCCAGGTGACCAAGCCCAGGACCTCGGCCCAGGTGCCCAGGGGCACGGCGGTGAACAGCACCGTGAACACGAAGAACATGGCCACGCCGAAGATCAGCTCCGGGATGACGAAGGACAGGATCATCACGTAGTTGAACGTCGCGGGGATAGGACCGCGCCAGCGGTTGATGCCGAGCGCGAAGGCCACCCCGAGCGGGACCGCGATGACCGTGGTCAGCACCGACAGCCGCACGGTCTGGATGACCGCCGCGTGCAGCTGCGGGTTGTGCCACACCGAGTTGGTCTTGTCCAGGAAGTACCAGTGCCAGGTCAGGCCCTGGTAGGTGGCCTGGGAACGGCCCTTGTTGAACGAGAACAGCACCGCGATGGCGATCGGCACCAGGGACCAGATCAGGTACAGCCAGGTGAAGCCCTCGAGGAACCAGGGGTGGCGCCAGGGGTTCCTGGGGTTCCAGCGGCCGATCGGGCGGGCCGCGGGGCGAGCTTGGGTTTCGGCGGGAGCGGTCATGATGCCACCTGCGAGGAGCGGTTGGTGGAGATGACGTAGTAGATCATCGGGATGAGCAGCACGATCAGGAGCAGCAGCGAGAGCACGGCGCCCTGGCCTTCCAGGCCGGGCGTGCCCAGCTGGCCCTGGATCAGGTTGCCGATCATCGAGGTGGACGCCGCGCCGGACATCAGCTGGTTGGTGTAGTAGTCGCCGAGCATCGGCAGCACCGTGATGAGCATGCCGGTCAAGATGGGCTGCCTGGACATCGGCAGCGTGATGCGCACGAACGTGCGGACCCGGCCCAGGCCGAGGTCGCGGCCGGCCTCGATCAGGGCCGGCTCGATCCGGTCCAGGCCCGCGTAGAGCACCAGGATCAGGTACGGGATGTAGCCGTAGACCAGGCCGCCGATGACGGTGACCGACCTGCCGCCCAGCCAGTTGACCGCCGAGATGCCGAACCAGGACAGCGCCTTGTTGGCGTACCCGTTCGTCTGCAGCAGGTCGACCCAGGCCAGCATGCGCATCATGTAGCTGATCCAGAACGGGGCGATGAGCAGGATCAGGAACAGCCCCTTGCGGCGACCGGAGAAGCGGGCCACGAAGTACGCGGCCGGATAGCCGATGACCAGGCTGAGCAGGGCGGCGATGGCGACGTAGAGGATGGTCCTGAGCACGATCGGCCCGGCGAACGACGTGCTCCCGAACAGGTCGCGCCACACGTTGATGACGTTCGACGAGCTCCACTCGAACGGGTTCCAGACCGCGACCGGCACCTCGAACAGCCGGTCCAGCTTGCCCATGGCGATCGCGAGTACCGCGTAGAACGGCACGATGAACAGCAGCAGCAGCCACAGCACGCCCGGCGTGGCCAGGGCGGCGTAGAAGCCGTTCTTGTTTCTCATGACGCGGCTCCCTTCAGATCCCGTTGCTGACGACGAGCCAGGCCTGCTGCCACAGGGCGTCGGCGTCGACGGGCAGTTGCAGCTCGGATATGCCGCGGCGGAAGTAGGACGGCAGGACGACGGTGGACAGCAGCGCCTTCGGCAGGATCTGCTCCTTGACCAGCACCTGCGGGGTCACGCCGGTCAGCGGCTGCATGTACCCGTTGAAGCTGATGTTGTTCAGGACGTTCGGCAGGTCGAGGAAGTAGTTGAGGAACAGGTGGGACAGCACCGGGTTCTTGGCCGATTTAAGGACCACGTTGGTGTCGTTGGCGACCGGGCCGCGGCCGTCGGCTGGGAACCAGTAGCCGACCGTGCTGACCGGCACCCCCTTCGGCATGTAGTACCCGGCCGCGGCCATGTCCCCGGACCAGGCGTGATGGATCCAGGTGTCGGCGTCAGGGACCTCGGTGTAGTCGTTGTTGTCGATCCGGACGTTGACCGCGCGGCTGAGCTGCTCCAGGGCCTTGCGGGAGGTGGCGATCTGGCGGTAGTCCGTGGTGTTGAGGTCGTACAGGCCGTTCTTCATCAGGCCGAGGCTGATCCCCTCCCGGTAGTCGTCCAGGATCGCCACCCGGCCCTTGTACTTCGGATCCCATAGCAGCGACCAGGGGTTCTTCATCGCGTACGGGTTCTCGCTGACCAGGTCCTTACGCCAGGCGATCCCGGTCGTGTAGATGGTGTACGGCACCGTGTACTGCCAGCCCTGGTCGTAGAACGGGTTGGTGAAGTCGGGCCAGGCCTGGGAGATGTTCGGGAGGTAGGAGTGGTTGAGCGGCTGGACCAGCTTGGACTCGATGAGCTGGCCGAGCACGTCGACGGTGGCGCCGACCAGCAGGTCGTAGGAGAACCCGCTGGGGACGCGCAGCTTCGACAGCGCCTCGTCCATCGTGTTGAACGTGGTGATCTGGACCTTGCACTTGTACTTCTTGGCGAAGGAGTTGACCACGTCCTGGTTGATGTAGGCGACCCAGGTGTAGAGCTGCAGGGTGGCGTCCTGCTCCGGGACCAGGTTGGATTTTATGGCCGCGTTGTCGGCCAAGACCGGCCACTTGACCGGGTGGTCCGGGCGCGGCAGCGGGACCGAGCCAGTGCCGGCCAGCGCGGAGGAGCACGCTTCGAGAAGCGGCGCGCCCCCGAGAGCGGCCAGCGCGGCGGCGCCGCCTTGCAGGAAGGACCGCCGGGTGAGCTTCCTGGGGGCACCGTGGCCCTGCCAGCCTTCTCTCGGGTGCGCCATGGTGTCAGCCCTCGGTTCTGGTTCTAACGGCTTGGGCGAATTTAGCGAAGTTTGCGATCAGGCGGTCGATATCCGCCTCATTGTGCTGCACCGAGATCAGCCACTGCTCGATCTTGCCCCAAGGCGGCAGGAAAACCCCGCCGTTGTGCTGGTAGAGCCAGTGCGCGTGGCTGTACCTGTCGTCCACGCCGAGGAAACCGCGGTAGTTCGTTACGGGCTCGCCGCTGAAGACCACGCAGCCCTTGGCGCCCGCGGTGACGACGTGCGCGGTCAGGCCGTTGTCGTCGATGGCGTCCTGGATGCCAGCGGCGGCGCGCTGGCGGAGGTGCTCGATGTTCTTGTATGCCTCCGGGGTGGCCACCTCGGTCAGCATGGCCCGGGTCGCCGCCATGGCCAGCGGGTTCCCGTTGAAGGTGCCGACCATCTCGTAGCCGCCTTCGGCCACGTGGTTCATGACGGCCTCGGTGCCGCCGATCGCGGCCACGGCCACGCCGCCGCCGAGCGACTTGGCCAGGGTGATCAGGTCGGGCTGGACGTTCTCCTGTCGGGTGACGCCGCCGGGGCCGACGGTGAGGCCGGTCTTGACCTCGTCGAAGGTGAGCAGGGCGCCGTGCCGGTGGAGTAGTTCTTTCAGCTGCGCGAGGTAGCCGGGCTCGGGCTTGATGATCCCGGCGTTCATCATCACCGGCTCCAGGATCATGCCCGCGATGTCGTTCTCGTGCTCCTCGAGCAGGCGGGCGACGCCGTCCAGGTCGTTGAACGTGGCGATCAGCGTCAGGTCGGTGATGGCCTTCGGGATGCCGGAGGAGGCGGGGGCGCTGCTCGGCTTCTCGCGCGGGCCCGCCTCTTCTTCCTCGGGGGCCACCGAGACCTGCACCGAGTCGTGGTGGCCGTGGTAGCAGCCCTCGATCTTGATGATCAGGTCCCGGCCGGTGATCGAGCGCATCAGGTGGACGGCGTCCATGGTGGCCTCGGTGCCGGAATTGGCGAAACGCCATCTCGGCAGGCCGAATCGCCGGGCGAGCTCGGCCGCGACCGTGATCGCGTCGGGGGTGGGCTGGGCGAAGTGGGTGCCGTTCTCTGCTTGTCCGCTGATGGCTCGCGCGATCGCCGGGTGGGAGTGGCCGGCCAGCGCGGCGCCGTAGCCGCCGTGCAGGTCGACGTACTCGTTGCCGTCGACGTCCCAGACCTTCGAGCCGCGGCCCCGGCTCAGCCAGACCGGCTGCGGCGCGGTGATCTGCCAGCTGGAGGTGACACCTCCGGCGAGGTGCGCGGCGGCCTGGGCGGCTAGGCGGGCGGAGGCGGGCTGGCGGCGGACGAAGATTTCCTCCTGCTCCGCGATGATCTCTTTCAGCTTGGTGTCGGTGGACATGTCGGTGCTCACTTGGGGGCTCCCAGTCTTGACTGAACGTTCAGTCTAGGCCGGAGCCGGCGGCGGCGGCAAGGGGCCAGGGATGGTCGTCTCGCTCTCGCGAACGGGCTGAAACCCGGGTTTCAGCGCGCCAGGACGCACTCGAAGCCGGAGTTCATGTCCCGGGACCGCGCGCAGGCGACGGCGGGACGAATAGCGAACGGGGCCGATGTGATCCCAAGGGCGAGAGGTGAGGGCGGGGGCGCGGTCGCGGTGAACGTGCCGGACGACGGCGCCCCGGTGGAGCACCAGGCCTGAGCCGCTAGGCCGCGCGGAGGGCCTCGATGGTGCCGGCCGCGCCGACGGCGTAGCAGACCGAAGTGGTGACGCAGGTGATGCCGTTCAGGTTCTCCCGGGCGGGCGCCTTGACCGGCGCGAACTTGGTGCCGGTGGTGGTCCGCAGGATGCTGCCCTTGGTCCCGGCCGTGTAGCAGGTGTGCGCGGCCGGGCAGGCGATGTCCTCGATGACGAGGCCCATCGGCACGGTGGCATTCGCTCCGTTCCCCGCGGCGGTGTAACGGGTCACGGAGCTGCCGTCACCGAAGGGGCTGGAGTTGTTGACCGCGTAGCAGAGGTTGCTGGCCGGGCAGGCGCCCACGTCGGTGACGGGCTCGGAGCAGCCGTCGACCGGGCAGCCCGGTTCCAGCCGCCAGTGTCCGCCCAGGGCGGGCGTCATCAGCCAGGCGGCGGCGAACCCCTCGTGGCTGCCGATGAGCTGGTTGCCGCCGGCCAGGCACGGTCCGGGCTGGGGCGCGCAGGCGACCCATTCCAGGGGGTAGCCGTAGAACACGTTGGCGTTGCAGTCCCCGTCGCACACCACGCCGGACGGGATCCTCTGGCGCGTCCAGGTGGCCCCGCCGTTCCTGGTCAGCCACAGGGAGCTGCCGGATCCGCTGGTTTTGCTGATGGGCGTGGTGTGCCAGCCGCCGGGCAGGGTGGCGACCGCGTAGCAGGTGCTGGCGCTGGGGCAGGCGATGTCAAGCAGCCCCAGCCGGCACGGGACCTCCCCCTGAGGATTTACGGCGTCGCCGACCACGCAGCCCGCCAGCGCGAGCCCGGGGACGTGCACGGAAAGCGGGTGGGCGGTCCAGCGCGCGCCGGCGTCGTGCGTCACCCAGACGGTGGACGGGCGGGCGATCACGTAGCAGGAGGCCGAACCCGCGCAGGCCACCCGGTACAGCGGCGCCTTGGTCGGGATGGTCTCGTGGTGCCAGGTGCGGCCGCCGTTGGTGGTGGCGAGCAGGGTGCCGGCGTCGCCGACGGCGAAGCAGTGCGCGGCGGTCAGGCACCCCACGTCGTTCAGGGTCTGCGAGGCGCCGCTGTGCTCTGTTTGCCAGGTGGCTGTGGTCGGGCAGGCGGAGGTCCAGGCCGCGCAGCTAACCATCGCGACGAGGGCTAGCACCGTCGCCAGCATGGTCCTCATAGTGACCGTGTTACCACTAACTGTGGGGGGGTGCCAGCCCCGGCAAGCTCAGCCCCCGGCGCCCTCGGCCGCGATGGTTTCTGAGATCTCGCGGGCGGTGCGCTTGAGCGCGGGCACGATACGGGCCGCGACGTCGTCGGTCATCCGGGTCTGCGGTCCCGAGATGGAGATGGCCAGCGAGCCCGGCGCGTCCGGCACGGCCACCGCGAAGCAGCGCACGCCGATCTCCTGCTCCCCCTCGTCGACGGCGAACCCCTGCTTGCGGATCACCTCGAGGTGCGCGATCAGCAGGTCAGGGTCGGTGATGGTGGTAGGCGTGTAGGCGGGCATGCCGTCCCGCTCGAGCAGCGCGCGGGCTTCTCCCGGCGGCAGCTCGGCCATCAGGGCCTTGCCCACCGCGGTGCAGTGCGGGCGGACCCGGCGGCCCGGTTCTGTGAACATGCGCATCGAGTGCGGGCTGGGCACCTGGGCGATGTAGACGACCTCGTCGCCGTCGAGCATGGCCAGGTTGGCGGTCTCGCCGGTGGTCCGGACCAGCTGGGCCAGGAACGGCCGCAGCCAGGTGCCGAGCGTCTGGCTGGAGATCTCGCCGAGCCGGATCAGCCGCGAGCCCAGCGCGTACCGCCGCGACGCCTCCTGCCGGACGTACCCCCGGTTGACCAGCGTGCGCATCAGCCGGTGCACGGTGGGCAGCGGGAGCCCGGAGGCGGCGGAAAGCTCGGACAGGCCGAGCGCGCCGCCGGCGTCGGCCAGCATCTCGAGCAGGTCGAAGGCCCGCTCGATGGACTGCACGCCGCCCGCGGCCCCGTTGCTCTTGCGCCCGGCCATACCGGCCTCCGCCAGCCCGGCGGCCCGCGTCAGATCACTCACGTCTTCCATGATACAGAAAACACAATCCACTTGTCAGAAGGCTGGTGAGCCGCTCACCGGCGCCAGACGGCCAGCGCCATGATCGCGGGCAGATACGGTCGATTTTCAGCCGCAACTGCCCGCGATCATGAAAGCAGTACTCCGGGGGGCGTGGCGGGCCAGCGGGGCGGGCAGTTGACGGGCCGCGAAGCCCGGTCTAGGGTTTAGCTCAGGAAACGGAAAATAAATTTCAGGATGCGGAAAATGACTGATCACTTGCTGCCTTATCTGGCTAACTGCTCGCTGCTGTTTACCGAGGAGCCGCTGCTGCGGCGGCCGGCCGCGGCGCGGGCCGCGGGATTCGGGGCGGTGGAGTTCTGGTGGCCGTTCACGATAGCGGTACCCGCCGACCGGGAGGTCGACGCCTTCGTCGCGGCGGTCCAGGAGGCCGGCGTGGCACTGGTGGGGCTGAACTTCTTCGCCGGGGATCTGGCCGGCCCGGACTGCGGGGTGCTGTCCATCCCGGGGCGCGGCGCGGAGTTCCGCGACAACGTGGACGTGGTGGCCGGCATCGGCGAGCGGCTCGGCGTGCGCGGGTTCAACGCGCTGTACGGGAACCGGGTCGACGGTGTGGACCCGGGCGCCCAGGACGAGCTGGCGGCGGAGAGCATCGCGCTGGCGGCGAAGGCGGTGGCGCCGTTCGGCGGCACCGTGCTGATCGAGCCGGTCAGCGGGCCGAAGCCCTATCCGCTGCGCACGGCCGCCGACGCGGTGGCCGTGGTCAGCCGGGCCCGCGCGGCGGGCGCCGCCAACGTCGGCTTCCTGTGCGACCTGTACCACCTGGCCAGCAACGGCGACGACATCGACGCCGCCATCGACGCGTACGCCGACCTGGTCGCGCACGTGCAGATCGCCGACGCGCCCGGCCGGGGCGAGCCGGGCAGCGGCCAGCTCGACCTGGACCGGTACCTGACCGCCCTGGCCGGCCACGGCTACCGCGGCTGGGTAAGCCTGGAGTACAAGCCGACCGGGACGACAGAAGCCAGCCTGGCCTGGCTGCCCAGGGACCGGCGCAGCGGACGGACGGAGGAGCAGTCATGAGCACCAAGATCGCGTTTATCGGGCTGGGGATCATGGGCGCGCCGATGGCGGCCAACCTGGTCAAGGCGGGGTTCGAGGTCACCGGGTACAACCGCAGCCCGGCCCGGGTGGAGCCGCTGGTAGCGGCCGGCGGCCAGGGGGCGGCCAGCATCGCCGAGGCGGTAAGGGACGCCGACGTGGTGGCCACGATGGTGCCGGACTCCCCCGACGTGCGGGAAGTCCTGGCCGGCGAGGACGGCGTGTTCGAGCACGCCACGTCCGGGGCGCTGGTCATCGACTTCTCCAGCATCCGGCCGGACGTGGCCGCCGCGCTGGCCGCCGAGGGAGCCGAGCGCGGTTTCCGGGTACTCGACGCGCCGGTGTCGGGCGGCGAGGCGGGCGCGGTCGAGGGCGTGCTGTCGATCATGGTCGGCGGCGACGCCGGGGACTTCGAGGCGGCCGCGCCGGTGTTCGACGCGGTGGGCAAGACCGTCGTGCACGTCGGGCCCGCGGGCTCGGGGCAGACGGTCAAGGCCGCCAACCAGCTCATGGTGGCGGGCCACCTGGAGCTGCTGGCCGAGGCGATCGTGTTCCTCGAGGCCTACGGGGTGGACACCGAGGCGGCGCTGCGGGTGCTGGGCGGCGGCCTCGCGGGCAGCACCGTGCTGCAGCGTAAAGGCGCCGCGATGCTGGCCCGCGACTTCAAGCCCGGCTTCCGCATCGCACTGCACGACAAGGACATGGGCATCGTCACCGCCGCCGCGCGCGAGGCCGGCGTGGTGATCCCGCTCGGCGCGGTCGCCGCGCAGCTCGTCGCCTCGCTGAAGGCCCAGGGCGACGGCGACCTCGATCATTCGGCGCTGCTGAAGCTGGTCATGCAGCTGTCTGGGCGGCAGGAACGACAGGAGTAAGCAATGCCACGGATGACTGCCGCGGACGCCGCGGTCGCGATCTTGCGCCGCGAGGGGGTCACCACCGCGTTCGGGCTGCCCGGCGCGGCCATCAACCCGTTCTACGCGGCCATGCGCCGAGATGGCGGGATCACCCACATCCTGGCCCGGCACGTGGAGGGCGCGTCGCACATGGCCGAGGGCTATAGCCGCGCCCGTTCGGGAAATATCGGCGTGTGCGTCGGCACCTCGGGTCCGGCCGGGACCGACATGCTGACCGGCCTGTACTCGGCTTCGGCCGACTCGATCCCGATCCTGTGCATCACCGGCCAGGCGCCGGTGGCCCGGCTGCACAAGGAGGACTTCCAGGCGGTGGACATCGCGGCCGTGGCCGGGCCGCTGACCAAGATGGCCATGACCGTGCTCGAGCCGGCCCAGGTGCCGGGCGCGTTCAGTCAGGCGTTCCACCTGATGCGGTCGGGGCGCCCCGGGCCGGTGCTGATCGACCTGCCGTTCGACGTGCAGCAGGCCGAGATCGACTTCGACCCGGAGACCTACCAGCCGCTGCCGGCCTACAAGCCGGCCGCCACCCGGGCTCAGATCGCCAAGGCGCTGGACATGCTGACCGAGGCGAGGAGGCCGATCATCGTGGCCGGCGGCGGGATCATCAACGCCGACGCCGCCGACCTGCTGACGGAGTTCGCCGAGCTCACCGACACGCCGGTGGTGCCGACGCTGATGGGCTGGGGCGCGCTGCCCGACGACCACCGGCTGATGGCGGGCATGGCCGGCCTGCAGACCGCGCACCGGTATGGCAACGCCACCTTGCTGGCCTCGGACTTCGTGCTCGGCATCGGCAATCGGTGGGCGAACAGGCACACCGGCGGGCTCGAGGTCTATCGCGCCGGGCGGACGTTCGTGCACGTCGACATCGAGCCGACCCAGATCGGGCGGGTCTTCGCCCCGGATTACGGGATCGTCTCCGACGCCAAGGCGGCGCTGGAGCTGTTCGTCGAGGTGGCGCGGGAGCGACGGCGGCCGGACCGCACCGTCTGGGTGGAGCAGTGCCGCCACCGGCGGGCGACCATGCAGCGGCGTACTCACTTCGACGACGTGCCGGTCAAGCCGCAGCGGGTGTACGAGGAGATGAACCGGGCGTTCGGCCCCCAGACGCGGTACGTCACCACGATCGGGCTCTCGCAGATCGCGGCGGCGCAGTTCCTGCACGTCTACCGGCCCCGGCACTGGATCAACGCCGGCCAGGCGGGCCCGCTGGGCTGGACCACTCCGGCCGCGCTGGGCGCGTGCGTCGCGGACCCGGACACGCCGGTGGTGGCGCTGTCCGGCGACTACGACTTCCAGTTCATGATCGAGGAACTCGCGGTGGGCGCTCAGTTCAACCTGCCGTACATCCACGTGCTGGTGAACAACGCCTACCTGGGCCTGATCAGGCAGTCGCAGCGCGGCTTCGACATGGACTACTGCGTGCAGCTGTCCTTCGACAACGTCAACGCCCCGGAGCTCGGCGGCTACGGCGTCGACCACGTCAAGGTGGCCGAGGGGCTCGGCTGCAAGGCGCTGCGGGTGACCGAGCCGGCCGGCATCGGGCCCGCGCTCGAGGAGGCCAAGAAGCTGATGGCCGAGTACCGGGTGCCGGTCGTGGTCGAGGTCATCCTGGAGCGGGTCACCAACATCTCGATGGGGACCGAGCTCGACAACGTGACCGAGTTCGAGGATCTGGCCGCGCGGCACGAGGACGCGCCGACCGCGGTCGTCGCCCTCCTCGACTGACCGGGCGAGACTGAGCCCATGGCATCCGAAGGCACGCAGGCGTGGCCGGACCTGGCCGGGCGGGCGCTCGGGGGCAGCGTGATGTACGCCAACGACGAGCTGTTCGCCGAGCGGGAGAACCTGATCAAGACCGAGGACCCGGTGTTCCAGCCGCACACGTTCGGCCACAAGGGCCAGATCATGGACGGCTGGGAGACGCGGCGGCGGCGCGACGCCGCCAGTGATGGCCAGGGCGACAGCGCGGTCATCCGGCTGGGCTGCGGCGGCGTGGTACGCCGGGTGGTAGTCGACACGTCGTACTTCACCGGGAACTACCCGCCGGAGGTCTCGGTCGAGGCATGCGGGGCGGAGGGCTATCCCTCTCCGGCCGAACTAGCGGCCGCGGACTGGTTCGCACTGGTACCGCGCAGCCCGGTGGCGGGTGATGCCCAGAATGCGTTCGAGGTGGCAGCGGGGCGGCGAGTCACACACGTTCGGCTGAATATTTTTCCTGATGGGGGCGTGGCGCGGCTGCGGGCCTACGGCGAGCCGGTGCCCGACCCCCGGCTGCTGACCGCCACCATCGACCTGGCCGCACTGGAAAACGGCGCGGTCGTGACCGGCTGCAGCAACATGTTCTACTCCTCCCCCGCCAACCTGCTGCGGCCGGGCCAGGCCCGGGTGATGGGCGACGGCTGGGAGACCTCCCGGCGGCGCGACCAGGCGAACGACTGGGTGGAGGTGCGGCTGGCCTGCGCTGGTTTGGTCGAGGTAGCCGAGCTGGACACCTCGCACTTCGTCGGCAACGCCCCGGGCTGGGCGACGCTGCGGGGGGACGGTTCTGAGCTCGTGCCCCGGACGGCGCTGCAGCCGGACACGCGGCACCGTTTCGCTGTGCCTGGTTCGCCGGTGGCGCAGCACGTGCGGCTCGACATCTATCCGGACGGCGGCATGGCCAGGCTCCGGGTACTCGGCCGGCCCACGGGCGCGGCGCGGGCCGGGCTGGCCGAGCGGTTCCTGCGGCTGCTGCCCGAGGCGCAACTGGCTGGCCTGGCGGGGGCCGCGGGGCTCTCGGCGGACGAGGCGGCGCGGCTGGCCGGGGCTCCGGCCGGGGACCTGCCGCCGGCCCTGCGCACCGCGCTCAGGCTGGACGCGTGACCGCCGGTTTGGCGGTTACGCCGAGCGACGGCGGCGGGCAGCGCCGAGCCCTGGAGAAACCGACAAGGGCCATCCATATCCAGAAAACTTTATTCCGTATTACGAGATCCACTTTCGGGAGTGAGCCATGGCCATCACCTTCGGCGACAATCAGTACGGCAAGGCGGAGGTCCGCCTGGTGCGCGTCACCCGCGACGGCGACCGGCACCGGATCAAGGACCTGAACGTATCCTCCTCGCTGCGCGGCGACTTCGCCGACGCCCACCTGATCGGCGACAACGCCAAGGTGGTCGCCACCGATACGCAGAAGAACACCGTCTACGCCTTCGCGCAGCAGTACGGGGTGGGTGAGATCGAGGAGTTCGGCCTGCGGCTGGGCAGGCACTTCGTGGACGACTTCGAGTGGGTGACCGGGGCTCAGGTCAGGATCGAGGAGTACGGCTGGGACCGGATCACCGCGGACGGGGCCGAGCATGATCACGCGTTTTCCCGGGCTGGGGGCGGGACCAGGACCACCGTCGTTACTGTCGACGGGCCTTCGGCCTGGGTGGTGTCGGGGCTGACCGACCTGACCGTGCTGAAGTCGACCGGATCGGAGTTCTGGGGGTTCCCGCGCGACCGGTACACCTCGCTGGGCGAGACTTCTGACCGCATCCTGGCTACCGCGGTCACGGCGCGCTGGCGGTACGGGTCGCTGGCTGTGGACTGGGCCAAGGCCTACGCCGACGTGCGGCGTATCCTGCTCGAGTCGTTCGCGGCCAAGCACAGCCTGGCCCTGCAGCAGACCCTGTACTACATGGGCGAGCAGGTGCTTCTCGCTCATCCCGAGGTGGCCGAGATCCGGATGTCGATGCCGAACAAGCACCATTTCCTGGTCGACCTCTCGCCGTTCGGGCTGCCGAACGACAACGAGGTGTACTACGCCGCGGACCGCCCGTACGGGCTGATCGAGGGCACGGTGACCCGCGACGACGCGCCGCCGGCCGGGCGCGCCTGGCAGGCCGTTCCTGGTTTCTGACACGGCTGCTGGGGCCCGTTTCCTTCCGGATAAGGCTGGGACGGGAGCCCGGGGTAGGCGGTGCGGGCTTGCGGTCGGGCGCTGCATGCCGCTTGATGATGTAAGTATCCATGATACGGAAAAAAGATTTCATTGCTGGATGGCGTTTTTGGTTACCAGGAGCTATCGTCGGTAGGTAGGCAAGGAGAACACGCCGACGTCCGGCTGACGTTGGCGGAGGCAGGAGCGTGTGCGGTGGAGCCCCGACTGGCAGGATCCCGCGCGGAGACCGGGACGGCTGACGCCCGGGTGGTGGTCAACGGGCGGGCTCGCCGGCTGGGCGCGGTGGGCGGGCATGTGACCTTGCTCGAATGGCTACGCGGCAGCGGGCTGACCGGGTGCAAGGAGGGCTGCGCCGAGGGCGAGTGCGGGGCCTGCGCGGTGCTGGTGGCCCGGGATGACGGGCCGGGGCGGGCACGCTGGGTGGCGATCAACGCCTGCCTGGTGCCGGCCGCGGCATTCGACCAGCAGGAGGTCGTGACCGCGGAGGGGCTGGGACGGCACTACGGGCCGGGGCGGCTGCATCCGGTCCAGCGGGAGATGGCCGAGCGCGGCGGCTCGCAGTGCGGCTACTGCACGCCGGGCTTCATCTGCTCGATGGCGGCCGAGTACTACCGGCCGGGGCGCGGCGTGATGAACGGGCACCACGACGATGAGCACGGACCCAATGGGTTCGACCTGCACGCGCTGTCTGGCAACCTGTGCCGGTGCACGGGGTACCGGCCGATCAGGGACGCGGCCTACGCCCTGGGTCAGCCGGAGGCCGCCGACCCGTTCCTGGAGCGGCTGGCCGAGGCGGCGCCCGCGCCCGCCGCGACCGCGGTCTCGAACGCGCAGGGCCGCTACGTCCGCCCGGCCAGCCTGGCCGGGGTGCTCGACCTGCTGGCGGCCGAGCCGGACGCGCGGCTGGTGGCCGGGTCCACCGACTGGGGGGTCGAGCTGAACATCCGGCATGCCCGGGCCGCGCTGACCGTGGGCATCGACCGGATCGCCGAGCTGCGCGAGTTCTCGGTGACCGGCGACCACATCGACGTCGGCGCCGCGCTGAGCCTGACCGAGATCGAGAACCGGCTGGCCGGGCGGGTTCCGCTCCTCGGCCAGTTGTTCCCGCAGTTCGCCTCGCGGCTGATCAGGAACGGGGCCACGTTGGGCGGCAACCTCGGCACCGCCTCGCCGATCGGCGACACCCCGCCGGCGCTGCTCGCGCTGGACGTCTCGCTGGTGCTGGCCTCCAGCCGGGGCGAGCGCGAGGTGCGGCTGGCCGAGTACTTCACCGGCTACCGGCAGAGCGTCAGGCGCCCCGACGAGCTGATCAAGACGATCCGCGTCCCGCTGCCGGTCGCCCCGGTCACCGCGTTCCACAAGATCGCCAAGCGCCGGTTCGACGACATCTCCGGGGTCGCGGTGGCGTACGCGATGAAACTGGGCCAGCGCGGCACGGTGGAATCAAGCACGGTGGGATCAAGCACGGTGGGATCAGGCACGGTGGGATCAAGCACGGTGGGATCGATCCGGATCGGCCTGGGCGGGGTGGCGGCCACGCCGATCCGCGCGCTGGCCGCCGAGGAGGCGCTGACCGGCCGGCCGTGGACGCGCGAGGTGGTCACGGCGGCGGCCGAGGAGATGGCCGGGACCGGGACGCCGATGAGCGACCACCGGGCCAGTCAGGCCTACCGGATCGCCATGCTGCGCAACTCGCTGCTGAAGTTCTACGCCCAGACGACATCAGCGGAGACCACGTCATGAGCAAGAACTACGGGCCGCTGGCCGACCGCCCGGACCAGCCCGCGGTGGGCCTGGCGGTCTCGCACGAGAGCGCGAACCTGCACGTCACCGGGGCCGCGCTGTACACCCAGGACCTGGTGGGGCGCACCCACGGCACGCTGCACGCCTGGCCGGTCCAGGCGCCGCACGCGCACGCCCTGATCATCGCCCTGCGCACCGAGGCCGCGTATGACGTGCCGGGCGTGGTCCTGGTGCTCACGGCCGAGGACGTGCCCGGGGTCAACGACGCCGGCGAAAAGCACGACGAGCCGCTGTTCCCGAACGAGGTCATGTTCTACGGGCACGCGGTCTGCTGGGTGCTCGGCGAGACGCTGGAGGCCGCGCGCCAGGGCGCGGCCCGGGTCGAGGTGGCCTACGAGCCGCTGCCCGCGCTGGTCAGCGTGCATGACGCGATCGCGGCCGGCCGCTACCAGGGCAGCCAGCGGACGGTCAGCCGCGGCGACGTGGCGGCCGGGCTTGACCGGGCCGTCCACCGGTTCAGCGGCGAGTTCGAGATCGGCGGCCAGGAGCACTTCTACCTGGAGACCCAGGCGGCGCTGGCGCTGGTCGACGAGAACGGCCAGATCTTCGTCCAGTCGAGCACCCAGCACCCGTCCGAGACCCAGGACATCGTGGCGCACGTGCTCGGGCTGCCCGCCCACCAGGTCACCGTGCAGTGCCTGCGGATGGGCGGCGGGTTCGGCGGCAAGGAGTTCCAGCCGCACGGGCTGGCCGCGATCGCCGCGCTCGGCGCCACCCTGACCGGGCACCCGGTGAGCCTGCGGCTGACCAGGAACCAGGACATCACCATGTCCGGCAAGCGGCACCCGTTCTTCGCCACCTGGGAGGTAGGGTTCGACCGGGACAAGCGGCTATGCGCGCTGCGGGCCACGCTGACCGCCAACGGCGGCTGGAGCCTGGACTTGTCCGAGCCGGTGCTGGCCCGGGCGCTGTGCCACATCGACAACGCGTACTGGATCCCCGACATCGAGGTCACCGGGCGGGTGGCCAAGACCAACCGGCAGTCCAACACCGCGTTCCGCGGCTTCGGCGGCCCGCAGGGCATGATCGTCATCGAGGACATCCTGGGCCGCTGCGCGCCCCTGCTCGGGGTCGAGCCGCACGAGCTGCGGCAGCGCAACTTCTACGCCCCCGGCCAGGCCACCCCGTACGGGCAGCCGGTCCGGCACGCCGAGCGGCTCGAGGCGATCTGGTCCCAGGTGCTCGAGCGCGGTGAGTTCGCCCGCCGCCAGGGCGAGGTGGCCGTGTTCAACGCCGCCCACCCGGACGTCAAGCGCGGGCTGGCGATCACCCCGGTGAAGTTCGGCATCTCGTTCAACCTCACCGCTTTCAACCAGGCCGGCGCGCTGGTGCACGTGTACAAGGACGGCTCGGTGCTGATCAACCACGGCGGCACCGAGATGGGCCAGGGCCTGCACACCAAGATGATCCAGGTGGCCGCGACCGCGCTCGGCGTGCCGATGAGCACGGTCCGGCTGGCGCCGACGCGCACCGACAAGGTGCCGAACACCTCGGCCACCGCGGCCAGCTCCGGCGCCGACCTCAACGGCGGCGCCGTCAAGGACGCCTGCGATCAGATCCGCGCGCGGCTGGCCATGGTCGCGGCCGGCCGGCTGGGGGTGCACCCGGACGACGTTCGTTTCTGCGACGGCGTGGTCACCGGTATCGGCTTCCACGACCAGGAGATCGCCTGGGCCGACCTGGTACATGACGCGTACTTCCGGCGGGTCCAGCTGTGGGCGGCTGGCTTCTACCGCACCGAAGGCCTGCACTGGGACGCCGAGCGGATGCAGGGCGAGCCGTTCAAGTACTTCGCCTACGGCGCCGCGGCGGCCGAGGTCGAGGTGGACGGGTTCACCGGCGCTTACCGGCTGCGGCGCGCGGACATCGTGCACGACGTGGGTGACAGCCTGTCGCCGCTGATCGACGTGGGCCAGGTCGAGGGCGGTTTCGTGCAGGGCATGGGCTGGCTGACGCTGGAGGAGCTGCTCTGGGACGAAAGCGACGGACCCCATCGCGGCCGGCTCAACACCCAGGCCGCGTCGACCTACAAGATCCCGAGCTTCTCGGAGATGCCGCCGGTGTTCCACGTCCACCTGTTCGAGCGGGCCACAGAATCGGGGGTGGTGTACGGCTCCAAGGCGGTCGGCGAGCCGCCGCTGATGGAGGCATTCAGCGTGCGCGAGGCGCTGCGCCAGGCGGTAGCGGCGTTCGGTCCGGCCGGGTGGAGCGTGGACCTCGGCTGTCCGTCCACGCCCGAGGCGGTCTACTGGGCGCTCCAGGCCGCCAGGGATGCTGTGCAGCCCCAGCCGGCCTCCAGGCCCACGGGTCCTGCCCCGGCTTACGCGGGAGCGTGAGATGGACTGGCTGAAGGCCGCCCAGCAGCTCAGGGACGAAGGCCAGCCCGGGATCCTGGTCACCGTGGCCGAGGTACGCGGCCACGCGCCGCGCGAGGCCGGCGCCAAGATGGTGGTCAGCCAGCATCGCACCTGGGGAACCGTGGGCGGCGGGAACCTGGAGGCGACCGCGGTCGCCCGGGCCCGGCAGATGATCGAGGCCGGGGCGTCAGGTCCGGAGATGAGCGAGGCCCGGCTCAACCCGCACGCCCGGACCGAACACGGCCGTCAGTGCTGCGGGGGCGTGGTCAGGCTGCTGCTCGAGCCGCTCCCGGTCCGGCCGGTGGTCGCGCTGTTCGGCCTCGGCCACGTCGGCTACGAGCTGGCCCGCATCCTGGCCCGGCTGCCGGTCCGGCTGCTGCTGGTCGACTCGCGTCCCGAGCAGCTGGACCGGGTCCGGCTGGCCGACGTCATCGACGGCACCGCGGACGTCAGCATTCATCCGACGCTGCTCGGCGAGCAGGTGCTCGAGCGGCTGCCGCCCGGCGCCCGCGTGGTGATCATGACGCACGACCACGCCGAGGACTACACGCTGTGCGACGCGGCCCTGCGGCTGCCGCAGCGGCTGGGCGGCATCGGGCTGATCGGCTCGAGCGCCAAGTGGACGCGGTTCCAGGCTCAGCTGGCCGCGGCCGGGCACAGGCCCGAGACCATCGCCCGGATCACCTGCCCGATCGGCCAGCCCGGCATCACCGGTAAGGACCCCGCCGTGATCGCCGTCGCGGTCGCCGCGGAGCTGCTGGCCGCCCAGGAGAAATCGGCGACGGTGAATTCATGACGATCTACGCGGGCACGATCGTCGACACGCCCGGGGACCCGTTCGCCGGGGATCCGGCTGAGGCGCTCAGGCAGGACGAGGCGCTGCTGGTCACCGACGGCGTGATCGCGGCCCGCGGCACGCTGGCGGCGCTGCGGGCGGCGCATCCGGGCGAGCCGGTCACCCGCTTGGACGGGGGGCTGCTCGTGCCCGGTTTCGTCGACGCTCACGTCCACTTCCCGCAGATCCGCGCGATCGGCGGGCTCGGCCTGCCGCTGCTCGACTGGCTGGAGCAGTGCGCGCTGCCGGAGGAGAGCAAGCTGGCCGACCGGGCCTACGCGCGGGCGGTGGCCGCCGAGTTCCTCGACGGCCTGGTCGCCGCCGGGACGACCAGCGCGCTGGTGTTCGGCTCGCACTTCGCCCCGGCCATGGACGAGCTGTTCGCCGCGTCCGTGCAGCGCGGCCTGAACATCACCTCCGGCCTGGTGCTGTCCGACCGTATCCTGCGCCCCGACCTGCTGAACTCACCGGAGACGGCACTGGCCGACAGCGCCGACCTGATCCTGCGCTGGCACGACCGCGGGCGGCTGCGCTACGCCGTCACGCCGCGATTCTCCCTGTCGGCCTCGGACGAGATGCTCGACGCGTGCGCGCAACTGCTCGGCAAGGGCGTCTGGTTCACCTCGCACATCAACGAGAACCTGGCCGAGATCGCGACCGTGGCCGGGCTGTTCCCCGGGGCGCGGCACTACCTGGACACCTACGGCCGGCACGAGCTCGTCACCCCGCGCAGCGTGTTCGCGCACAACGTCCACCCCGGCGACGCCGAACTCGCCCTGCTGGCCGAGCGCGGCGCGTCGGTCGCGCACTGCCCGACCAGCAACAGCGCCCTGGGCAGCGGGCTGTTCCCGCTGCGGCGGCACGTCCGGCACGGCGTCCGGGTCGCGCTCGGCTCGGACGTGGGCGCGGGCGCCGGGCTGTTCCTGCCCAAGGAGGCGCTGCAGGCCTACTTCATGCAGCAGCTGCTCGGGCCGGCCGGGCTGCCCCTGACGCCGGTGCACCTGCTGTACCTGGCGACCCGGGCCGGGGCCAGGGCGCTCGGCCTGGACGAACGGGTGGGTGACTTCGCGGTCGGTAAGGACTTCGACGCGGTCTGGCTGCGGCCCGGCGACGAGAGCACGCTGGCGGTCAACTTGCGGCACGCGCGCGACACCACCGACGCGCTGGCCAGGATCTTCACGCTGGCTACGCCGGCCGATGTGGCGGGCGTGTGGCTTCGCGGTAAGCCCGCCAGCCGCCGTGACCAGTGATGTCCTTGTGGATGCCGAGGACGTGCTCGGCCTGGCGCAGGACCATGGCGAAGGACAGCTCGCCGTCTTCGAGCTCGATGATGGACAGCTCGAGCTCCGGGGGTTCGGTGGCCAGCAGGGCGCTCAGCGGGCCCATCGGCACGTCGTAGAGCTCGCCCACGATGGGCTGGCCGCCGCCGGCGACCGGGTAGAGCGCGGGGAACTCGTCGCGGACCGAGAAGAACCGGTACAGCGCGGCGGTACGGCGCTCCCCCACCAGCGGCACGCCCTCGATCGTGTAGTGCGCGCGTCCCCCGCGCATCCCGTCCCCGTTGAGAAACATGAGTGCCACGGGGAGGTTATGCCCCGCGGGCTGGGCCGATAGCACACCGGGCGGCTCAGAACCTGAGGGCGGGCGGGAAACCGGTCCAGCGCAGCTCGGGCGACAGGTGGGCGGCGTCGTTGAAGGTGAGGAGGCTGGCGGGCAGGCCTGTCTGGTAGGCGATGACCGAGATCGCGCAGTTCATCTGGTTCACCCCGAGCCAGCGCCACGGCCAGCCACAGGAGCACCACCAGCCCCACCAGCCGCAAACCTGCACCCGCAGTCGTAAGTTAACCGGGTGGATCGGGGCTACCGGGTGAAAAAGGGGGACCATGATGCACCAAAATCACCCCGGAGCCCGAAATCACCCCGCTAATCCCGCGGGGCGCGCACGCCGATCCGTTCGGGATAATAATTCTCTTGATCTTCCAGGTAGGAATTGAGGAGAGCCGGGATGAGACAGCTGAGAGCGGCGGCGGTGGCCGCGATCGCCGTGCTGGCCGCGAGTGCGGGGCTGGCTGGGTGCGCGAGCGAGGGATCGAGCTCGAGCAGCACTGCTCCGGCCGGGGGGACGAGCAGCAGCGCCAGCGCCGCGTCCTGCACGAACTCGGCTATCCAGGGACAGCTGTTCGCCAAGGGCCACCTCACGGTGGCGACCGACAAGCCGGTGTACCCGCCGTGGTTCGTCAACAACGAGCCGACGAACGGGCAGGGTTACGAGAGCGCCGTGGCCTACGCGGTGGCGGCCCAGCTCGGCTTTTCCAAGTCCCAGGTGACCTGGGCCTACGAGCCGTTCGACTCGTCTTACGCGCCGGGGCCGAAGAAGTTCGACTTCGACATCAACGAGATCTCCTACAGCGCGGCGCGAGCTCAGGTGGTCACCTTCTCCGACAGCTACTACGACGTCCAGCAGGCGCTGGTCGCGCTGAAGAACAGCCCGATCGCGACCAAGCACACCCCGGCCGACCTGAAGGGCTACGTCTACGGCGACCAGGTCGGGACGACCAGCCTGCAGTTCATCAACAGCCAGATCCAGCCGACCCAGACGCCGAAGGTGTTCGAGACGCTCAACGACGTGAAACAGGCGCTGCAGACCAAGCAGATCGCGGCGCTGGTCACCGATACGCCGACGGCGCAGTACATCTCCTCCTCGGAGATCAGCGGCTCGGTCATGGTGGCCCAGTTCCCGTCTACCGGGGAGCACTACGGGCTGCTGTTGGCCAAGGGCAACCCGCTGGTGACCTGCGTGAACAAGGCGCTGGCGACGCTCAAGAGCAACGGCACGCTGGCCAAGCTGACCGCGCAGTACCTGAAGCTCTACACCAGCGTCCCCACGATCAAGCCGTAACGTGCAAGATCTTCCCGAGGCCGGCCCCCCTGAGCTAGCACTGCCGGACCTGTCGGCCCGGCGGTCGCGGCTGCTGGGCGACAGCGGCCGCCGCGGCGTGGTGCTGTCCAGCGCGAGCACCGTGGTCGTGCTCGCGGTGCTGGTGGCCATCTTCCTGCTGGCACCGGGCAGCGCCCAGGTCAGGCAGACCTTCCTCAACCCCACGGATATGTGGCGGTCCTTCGTGGGCAACCCCAAGGCCGGCTACTACTCGGTGGGCGAGGCCATCTGGCTCAACATCAGGATGTTCGCCTCGGCCGAGGTGCTGATCCTGGTCCTGGCCCTGGTCGTGGCGGTGGTCAGGCTGTCGACCGGCCCGGTGCTGCTGCCGCTGCGGATCCTCGCCACCGTCTACGTCGACGTGGCCCGGGGCGTGCCGCTGGTCCTGTTCATCTTCATGATCGGGTTCGGCGCGCCCGCGCTCCGTCTCACGGTCGTCTCGGACCAGTCGGCCGCGGTGTACGGAGTCGCCGCGCTGGTCTTCTCGTACTCGGCCTACGTGTCCGAGGTCTACCGGGCCGGGATCAGCGCGGTGCACCGCAGCCAGGTCGCGGCGGCCCGGTCGCTCGGCCTGTCGCAGTGGGCCGCGCTGCGGCACGTGATCCTGCCGCAGGCCGTCCGCAACGTCATCCCGCCGCTGCTCAACGACTTCATCTCCCTGCAAAAGGACACCGCGCTGGTCGGCCTGCTCGGCGCGATCGAGGCCAACAAGGCGGCCGAGATCTACGGCGAGAGCGTGTTCAACTACTCGAGCTACGTGGTGGCGGCGATCTTGTTCCTCATCCTGACCATCCCGCTGGCCCGGTTCACCGACAGCCTGATCCGCCGGGACCAGGCGCGCCGTCTGGCGGGAGCGGCCCAGTGACCGAGGCCCAGTGATGGAAACATTGCGGATCGAGGGACTGCGGAAGTCGTTCGGCACCCACGAGGTGCTGGGCGGGATCGACCTGGCGGTCGCGCAGCACGAGGTCATCTGCCTGATCGGCGCGTCCGGTTCGGGGAAGTCCACGCTGCTGCGCTGCGTGAACCTGCTCGAGCGGATCGACGCCGGCTCGGTCTGGCTGGACGGCCAGCTGATCACCGCGCCGGGGGTGGACCAGAACCTGGTCCGGCGGCACGTCGGCATCGTGTTCCAGTCGTTCAACCTGTTCCCAAACCTGACCGTGGAAAGGAACGTGACGCTGGCGCCGATGAAGGTGCTCGGCCTGTCCCGCGCGCAGGCGTCGGCGCGGGCGGCGGAACTGCTCGGGCGGTTCGGCCTGGAAGAAAAGCGGGCAGACTACCCGGACCGGCTGTCCGGCGGGCAGCAGCAGCGGGTCGCGATCGTCCGGGCGCTGGCCATGCGGCCCCGGCTCATGCTGCTCGACGAGGTGACCAGCGCGCTGGACCCCGAACTCGTGGCCGACGTGCTCGACGTGATCAGGGAACTGGCCGAGGGCGGGATGACGATGCTGATCGCCACGCACGAGATGGGTTTCGCGCGCGAGGTCGCCAGCCGGGTCTGTTTCCTGGCCGACGGGCAGATCGTGGAACAAGGACCGCCCGCGCGGTTGTTCAGCGAGCCGTCGGACGAACGGACCCGGCGGTTCCTGCGGCGCATCACCGACGCGGGACGCCTGTGAGAGCAGTGCCTATCAGACAGTGTCTATGAGACAGTGCCTATGAGAAAAATGAGGGCATGAGCGAATCGTCGGCTGAGGCATCAGGCACCATCGACGTCTCCGAGGATGACATGGCCGCCGCCGCCGCGGCCGAGGAGACCGCCGAGGCGGTGCCGGAGGACACCGCGGGGCCTTTCGCGCAGAAGACGGCCTGGGTGCGGCGGATGGAGACGCCGCTGCGCACCTTCCTGCGCACCGAGACCGGCAGCGCCTCCGTGCTGGCGGCGGCCACCGTGCTCGCCCTGATCTGGGCGAACATCAGCCTCTCGTCCTACACCCGGGTCTGGGCCACCCGGCTGGCCGTCGACGTCGGCCGCTGGAGCGTGACGCTCGACCTGCACGAGTTCGTGAACTCGGGCCTGATGGCGTTGTTCTTCCTGGTCGTCGGGCTCGAGGCGCGGCGCGAGTTCGACGTCGGCGAGCTGCGGGTACGGAGCCGGGTCACGCTGCCCCTGATCGTCGGCCTGGGCGGGATGGCCGTACCGGTGATCATCTTCCTGATCGCCAACGCGGGACGCCCGGGCATGAACGCCTGGGGCATGTCGATGTCGACCGACACCGCCTTCGCGCTCGGCACGCTGGCCCTGGTCGGGCGCAGGCTGCCCGATCGCGTCCGGACGTACCTGCTCACCTTCTCGGTGGTCGACGACCTGGCCGGCCTGGTGGTCATCGCGGTCGCGTACAGCGCCCACATCGAGATGGTCCCGCTGGTCATCGGGCTCGCGTTCATCGCCGTCGTGCTGGTGATGCGGACGCGCGGCGTCAGGAACGGGCCGCTGTACTTCCTGATCGGCGTCGCCGCCTGGGTGGCGTTCCTCAAGTCGGGGATCGACCCGATCGTGGTCGGGCTCATCCTCGGGCTCCTGACCTACGCCTACTCGGCCAGCCGGGAATCGCTCGAGCAGGCGTCGGAGGCGTTCCGGCAGTTCCGCGAGCAGCCCACGGCCGAACTGGCCCAATCGGCGCGCGACGTAGTCCGGGTGGCGATCTCGCCCAACGACCGGCTGGCCCAGCTGTGGCACCCCTGGACCAGTTACCTCATCGTGCCGCTGTTCGCGCTGGCCAACGCGGGCGTCAAGCTCGACGGCAAGTTCCTGGCCCAGGCGTACACCTCGCCGCTCACGCTCGGTATCCTCATCGGCTACCTGGTGGGCAAGCCGCTCGGCACGGCCGGATGCGCCTGGCTGGTCACCAAGCTCAGCCACGGCCGGATGCGGCCCTCGGTCGGCTGGGGCGCGGTGGCCGGCGCCGGGACGGTGGCCGGGATCGGCTTCACCGTGTCCTTGCTGATCGCCTCGCTGGCACTGCAGGGCCCCACGCTAGCCGAGGCCAAGGTCGGCATCCTCTCCGCCGTGCTGGCCGCGGCCGCCCTGACCTGGCTCACCTTCACCCTGGTGAACCGGCTGCCGGTCCGGACCAGGTTCCGCGCGCTGCTGGGCACGGCCGAGACCATCACCGACCTGGTGGTACCGGTGGACCCGGACAGGGACCACATCCGCGGCCCGGAGGAGTCGCTGGTCACCCTGGTCGAGTACGGGGACTTCGAATGCCCCTACTGCGGCATGGCCGAGCCCGTGGTGCGGGAACTGCTGCGGGACTACGGCGAGATCCGGTACGTGTGGCGGCACCTGCCGCTGACCGACGTGCACCCGAACGCGCAGCTCGCGGCCGAGGCGGCCGAGGCGGCGGCGAAGCAGGGCGCGTTCTGGGGGATGCACGACCTGCTGCTAAACGCTGAAGAAAGCCGTGAAACTCGCCAAGGCCCGCGCCCTGATCAGCGCCTGAATCCGCTCGGTCCCGCTCGGTCCCGCTCGGTTTCCGGCGACACGCTTTCGCCTAGCTGACTTCGGCGGGTAATTGTGCCAGCCTGGAAGCCAGCGGAATTCAATCTCGGGGGGATGATTCAGCCGATGAAACGCACCTTAGCCGTCGCTGCCGTCGCGGGCGCCCTGGCCGGCACGTTGCTGGCGGCTCCCGCCGCCTCGGCTGCCGGGTCGAGGCCAGCACCGATGCCGCACGCCACACTACGCGTCGTGCCCGGCTGGACCTATCAGGGGGGCGGGCGGCTCGCGGTCATCGCGTCCTGCTCGCAGCGCGGCGACCTGCGCGTCGTCGGCTCGAAGATGCTGTCCCGGCCGGTCACCCTGCGCAAGGGCCGGGACCTTCTCATCAAAATCACCCATAAGACGCGGCCGGGCGAATACAACATAAACCTGTTCTGCATAGAAAAGCATCGGCAAATCGATTCTGCCGCGACGAAAAGGGTCCGGATACTGGAGGTCCTCAGCGGTTTCATGCAGCCGGCCCAGCCCCGCCTGCCCAAGGGTTTCAAGCCTGATGTAACGGTTTCCACCGGGCCGCCGCCGCCGAATAAGAGGCACGGCAAGAAGAACCGCTGAGCCAGGGTCGCTCAGGCCTCCCCGCGTGGCACGCCGAGTGCGGACCTCTTCCCGCGCCACGCGGGGAACCGCCGTCCCCGCTGTTCTGGCCCCGCTGTTCTGGCCCCGCTGTCCTGGCCCCGCGCCCGCGCGGGCAGCCTGGCCATGAGAGGCTGACGGGGAGGACGAGGAGGAGGAGGAGGTATCGCGTGAGCGCGCAGCCAACCGCCGCGGCGGCCGGAACCATCGACGTGGGCGGCGACCTGACCGTCAACCGGCTGGGGTTCGGCGCCATGCGGGTCACCGGGTCCGGCATCTGGGGCGACCCGCCCGACCGGGACCAGGCCATCGCCACCCTGCGGCGGGTGGTGGAACTCGGCGTGAACTTCATCGATACCGCGGACTCCTACGGCCCCGACGTCAGCGAGGTCCTCATCGCCGAGGCTCTCCACCCGTACCCGGACGACCTGGTGATCGCGACCAAGGGCGGCCAGCACCGGCCGGGGCCGAACCGCTGGGAGCCCAACGGCAGGCCCGAGCACCTCCGCGAGGTCTGCGAGGGCAGCCTGCGGCGGCTGCGGCTGGAGCAGATCCCGCTGTACCAGCTCCACCGGCCCGACCCGGCGGTACCGCTGGCCGAGTCCGTCGGCGCGATCGCCGAGCTGAAGAACGAGGGCAAGATCCGGCATGTCGGCCTTTCCAACGTGTCGGAGGCCCAGCTGCGCGAGGCGCAGGCGATCATCCCGATCGTGTCGGTACAGAACCGGTACAACGTGTCCGACCGCCGGTCCGAGTCGATGATCGACCTGTGCGAGCAGGAGCGACTGGTGTTCCTGCCCTGGGCGCCGATCCAGGACACGGACAGATGCGTGCCGGTACGGGTGGCGGCCGAACATCACGGCGTGACCCAGCACCAGGTGGTGCTGGCCTGGCTGCTGGCCGTCTCGCCGCAGGTCCTGCCCATCCCGGGCACCGGCTCGCCCAGGCACGCGGAGGAGAACATCGCCTCGGCGTCGGTCGAACTGACCCCGGACGAGATCGACGCGATCACCAAGGGCGGTTTACCGTACCGTCCCAGGCCCGTGTACCACTGGCTCCGGCGCCAGGCCGGTGACGCGCTCCGCACCCTGCGGCTGAGGTGAGTGAGGCCGCTCGGGGTAACCGTCGCATGCGCTCCCTAGAACGGAATTAGTCGCCGTTTTATGATCTTTTCTGGACAAGCCGGACATCAGCCTGGGTGCGAAGGAGAAGCGTGGCGCAGACGATCGCGATTACCGGTGGCCGTGTCGTGCCGATCGACGGTGAACCGGTGGACGGCGGGACCGTCCTGCTGCGGGACGGGAAGATAGCCGCGGTCGAGGGGGCGGGGTTCGCGGTGCCGGACGGCGCCCAGGTCGTGGACGCGACCGGGAAGTGGGTGCTGCCCGGCTTCGTCGACGCGCACGCCCACGTCGGGCTGGCCGAGGAAGGGCAGGGCTGGGCGGGCCAGGACACCAACGAGCGGACCAACCCGGTTACCCCTCAGATCCGCGCGCTCGACGGGATCAACCCGGACGACCTGGGCCTGCGCGACGCCATCGGCGGCGGCGTGCTCGCGGTCAACGTCAACCCGGGCTCGGCCAACCCGATCGGCGGCCAGACCGTCGCGATCAAGTGCTGGGGCCGCACCGTGGACGAGATGGTGCTCCGCGAGCCGGCCGGCCTGAAGTCCGCGCTCGGCGAGAACCCCAAGCGCGTCTACGGCGAGCGCAACGAGACCCCGTCGACCAGGACCGGCACCGCCTCGGTGATCCGCGGCGCGTTCGTCGCGGCGCAGAACTACCTGGCCAAGCAGGACGCGGCCGGGGGCGAACCGGCCGACCGGGACCTCAAGGAGGCGTACCTGCTGGCCGACCAGATCGCCGCCGCGTCCATCCCGGTCATCATCGGCCCGCTGTTCACCAGCCGGTCCAAGGTCGAACTGCGCAACCGGTCGCTGGCCAACCCGGGCCGGCTAGCCGCCGCCGGGGTGACGATCGCGATCACCACCGACCACCCGGTGGTGCCGATCCACTTCCTCATCCACCAGGCCACGCTGGCGGTCAAGGAGGGCCTGGACCCGGTGACGGCGCTGGAGGCGGTGACGATCAACCCGGCCCGGATCCTCGGGGTTGATTCCCGGATCGGCTCGCTGGCGGCGGGCAAGGACGCGGACCTGGTGATCTGGTCCGGCGACCCGCTGGACGTGATGAGCCGGGCCGAACGCGCCTACCTGGACGGACGCGAGATCTACCGGTACGACTACGACCTGCGCGACGGCGTGTTCGCCAGCCCCTGGGATCGGTAACCGGCCGCCGCCTGTTTCCAGGCGCTGGTAGTCTGGGCGTATCGCGATGAGGCTCGCGTATCGCCCAATGCCGGGCCGATGGCCTCTACTAGCCCCTTTCCGGCGTCCTGGACGCCGCGTACACGGTGGAGGGCCGTCGATGAGCCTCAGCGGCTGGGAGCAACAGAGCCTTGACTCGATCAAGGACGGGCTGACCGGTTCCGACCCGGAACTGACCGCCCTGCTGATCACGTTCACCCGGCTGACGGCCGGCGAGCAGATGCCGGTCCGGGCGACGCCGCGGGCCAGGTCGCGCCGGGCCATCCAGCGCTCACGCCGCCAGGCGCGCCGTGGCCGGGACCGGGGCCGGGACCGGGGCCGGGCGGGCCAGGCAGGCCAGCGCCCGCGCTCGCGGCACGCCGTGCTGACGTGCCTCCTGGTGACCATGGTCATGATCGGCGCCGCGCTGGCCCTGAGCCGGGGTGACGGCCAGGCGGCCTGCTCTGGTTCGGTGTTCGGGCCCGCGTGCGCTAACCGGGCGCCGGCCTCAGGCGCCCCCTTCGCCGGGCAGGCGGCTCCGGCCGGTTATCTTCCCGGCTAACGGCGGAAGCCGTCACCGAGGTCAGTGCAAGGCGGTTACCACCGCGACGACCGCCACCAGCGCGATCAGCATGTACAGCAGATAGGCGTCCAGGCGCCCCGACTGAAGTCGCTTGGCCGCCGTCACCAGCATGGCGAACAGCCGTACCGCTGGCCGGTACAGCAGGCTCTCCACGACCTCGCCGACATCCGACACGTACCGAAGATGCGGCACACTGCCCCCGGCGCTCTCGGCCGAGCCATTGTCTCCGTCGTCAGCGGGGCCAAGCTCTTCCACGTCAGCGCGGGTGTGCAAGACGCTGGCGAGAACTCGCCGGGTCGGGTTCGCATACCCGAACGCGGTGTACGAGTCCGCCCCCTCGACGCCGATCGTGGCCGAGCGCCACGCCGGTACCCGTCGCACCCGCAGCATCCGGCGGCCCGACAGGCTGAGCGTGAGCAGGATGACGATGACCAGCATGGCCGGGATCTCAACCCACAGCCAGGAAGGCGACAAGATGGAGAACCCGTCGAACACCGGCTGCAGCACCCACGGCGACTTCAGCGCGCCCTCCGTGAGTCCGGCGGGCACCACGGGCGACAGCCCAGCGGCGATCACCCGGATCTCCAGCGGGGTGATCGCCGCGATGGCCAGCGGGCACGCCGCCAGCACGGCCACCGCTATCCGCCCGGACCAGCCGTATTCGCGTCCAGCGGGCCGGCCCCCTGGAGATCCGGCAGGAGGCCGCGGGCCCAGGATGACCATCCCCACGATCCGCACGAACGTCACGCCCGCGAACCCGGCCGTCAACGCGACCGCCGCCCCGGCCAGCGCCAGGGTGAGCCGCCCGCCGAGCGCGGTCACCCGGAACTGCTGCATCAGCGACTCGAGCAGGAACCACTCCGAGACGAACCCCGCCGTCGGCGGCAGCCCGGCCAGCGTCACCGCCCCCACGGCCAGGCCCGCACCGCTCCAGGGCGTGAACCGCCCCATGCCGCGCACCTTTTCCAGGTCGTCGCGGCCGGCCGCGGCCTCGATTCCGGCGGCGGAGCTGAACAGCAGCGACTTCGCGGCCGTGTGCGCCACCATCTGCAAGGTGGCGGCTAGCAGCCCGGTCGCGACCAGTTCGCGGTTCCCGATTGCGGCGCCGGTCATCGCGACGCCGAAGCCGGTGATGATCAGCCCGCTGTTCTCGACGCTGGAATAGGCGATCACCTTCGAGAGCCGGTTCTGCACGGCCGCGTGGGCGATGCCGAGCAGGGCGGAGAAGCCGCCGAGCAGCAACAGCGCGCCGGCCAGCCAGCCGGGCGGGCGCCCGGCCAGCGTGAGGGTGCGCCACAGGCCGTAGAAGGCGACGTTCACGCATACCCCGGCCATGACAGCACGGGCCGGGCCGGGCGCGGCCGCGTACCCGCGCGGCATCCAGACCTGGAAGGGCACCAGCCCGGCCTTGACCGCGAACCCCGCGGTCAGCAAGACCAGGGCCGCCGTCCGCGCGGCGCCGCCGGGTACATGGACGAAGGAGACGAGCAGGATCGAATGCGACCTGGCCGCCAGCAGCAGCAGCCCGAGCAGCAGGGCGGCCCCGCTGAGCTTGCCGAACGCGACCGTGATGCGGGCCGCGCCGGCCCGGTCGCGTTCGGCCCGGTTGGCCCCGGCCAGCAGGTAGAACGCGGCCGTCAGCGCCTCCCAGCCGAACAGCGCGGTGAAGGCGTCGGTCGCGGTCATGATCACCGCGACCGCGCCGAGCGCCAGCGCGTACCCCGATGCCAGCATGCGCGTGGCGGCTTCATCCGGCCGGGTGGCCCAGCTGGCGAACGCGACCGAGACCGGGACGGCGGCGCCGAACGCCATGGCCAGGAACAGGCCGGACAGCTGGTCCGCGGTCAGCCCCGGTGCTTGCCCGGTCCCGATGGGATCGCCGAGCCATCCGGCGATGTCCAGCCGTACGGTCCGTCCGGCCAGCGCGAACCCGCCCGCCGCGGCCAGGCACGCCGCGCCGGCCGCGCCGGCCAGATACGGCGCTCCCCGCGCCCAGCCCGGCCGGGTGATGACGAGACCCGCCATAGCGGCCAGCGCCAGCAGGATAAAACCCGCGGCGAGAAGCGCGCTCATGGCCGTGCCTCCCCGCTCGCCTCCGGGGCGCCCGCAGTCGGCGTCTTCCCTCCTCGCTCGTCGCAAGCTCCTCGCTCGTCAGTCCAGACGCCGACGCGCCCCTTCGGCTCGCTCATGACAGTCTCCCGGCCGCGACGAGAAGGGCTTTCACTATGCCGAACGGGGACGGCGGGCTGCCCGGTACCCAGATATCGACTGGCACTGCGGCGGACACCCCGGTGAGCTGTTCGCCCAGCAAGCCGCCGCTGACCGCGTCGGTCCCGACGGCGATCACCACCTTCGGGTCCGGCATTCCCTCGTAGGTGGTGCGCAGCGGTCCGGCCATCCCGGCCGTTCCGGCGCCGGTGACGAGCAGCACATCGGCGTGACGCGGGCTGGCGGTGAAGAAGATACCGAGCCGGCCGACATCGTAGATGGGGCCGAGCAGCGCCTGGATCTCCCACTCCTCGCTGCCGTCAGACCCCGCGTCCACATGCCGGATGTGGATGCTGCGCCGCAGTGCGGCCGTGCGTTCGGCCAGAGCGGTGCGCGCGGCGGCGATCGCCTCGTCGGTCTCGGGGGCTTCCGGGACGACCAGGGCCTGGCGGGCCAGCGCGGCGGCACCCCGCCCGGTCGCGCCCGCCGACCAGGCGAACGCATCCGGCCATTCGGCCACGCACCGGCCGCACAGGATGCACTTCCCCTGGTCCAGCCGCACCTGGTCGGTGACCTCGATCGCCCCGGTCGGGCAGCGGGTCGCGGCCTCAGGCGGAGCGGCGGCTCCGGCTCTGACGGTGGCGGGCCCGCACCACGTGTCCGCGTACTCATCCGCTCGACGTGGCCACCGGGTGGTGACCACGCCCTCGCGCAGTCCGCGCAGTACCCAGATGCTCACTGTCCCGCCTCCCCGGAAATCACAGGGCCGCTCCGGCGACGGACAGGCCGAAGCTGGCCTCGATGAACGGGAAGTCGGTGAGGATGTCGCCCTTGAAGACCTCGTGCATCAAGACCAGGTTGTGAAACGACGCCGACCGGGGCTGGCAGCAGGCGATCAGGCCCTCGGCCATCGTCACGTCGTAGAGCACCTCACCCTGCGGGGCCTCGGCCCAGCCGGTCGCCCTGCCCTCGACGGGCTCGCAGGGGAGGCGGGGCGGAACGTCCACCCGTTCGTTCAAATTGTCGGCGGCCTGCCTGATCAGACGGAAAGCTTGTGCGACCTCGTCCCAGCGAACCCAGAGCCGGGCCAGCGCGTCTCCGGCCGGATGCTCGCGGAACGGCTCGACGGCGAGGGCCGGGTAGGCGTCGTACGGGCGGGCCAGACGAGCGTCGTCGGCATAGCCGGAGGCCTTCCCGATCGGGCCGAGCGCGCCGTGCTCCCGGGCCCGGTCCCGGGTCAGCGGGCCGGTGCCGCGCAGCCGGTCAAGGAACGAGGAGGTGACCATCAGCACCTTGACGTCCGCGGTGACCTGCTTTTCCAGCGGGCCGAGCCGCTCCAGGATCGCCGCGGGCCGCTGCCGTGGATATCCGGCCACCCCGCCGGGCACGACCACACCGCGGCCGAACCGGCTGCCGCATAGCGCGCTGACCAGGCGCATCACGCGTTCCTTGTGCAGCGAGAAACGGGCGGTGGCGACCGCGAGGCCCGCCGCGTCGGCGAGCTTGACGGCGACGTCGAGGTGGTTGGCGATCCGCTCGAGCTCGGCGTGCATGACGCGGATCAGCCCGGCCTCCCGGGGAACCCGGCAGTCCGCGATCGCCTCGACCGCGTGGCAGAAAGCCAGCGCATGGGCGACGGAGGCGATACCTTCGGCGCGCTCGGCGAGAAGCACGCCGTCGGCCGGCGGCAGCCCGGCGAACCGGCTCGCGATACCCCGGTGCTTGTAGAAGATGCGCATGTTCAGGTGCGGGATCGCCTCGCCGGGCGTCTCGACCAGGTACTCCATCGACTCGAAGACACCGGAGCGGACCGGGCCGTGCGGGATCGTGAACAGCCCGTACCCGCTGGTATGCAGCGGCAGCGCGTACTCTCCGGGGCTGCCGGGCCGGATCAGCGGGGCGAGCCGGGGATGTCCCTCGGGCACGAGTCCGGTCTGATCTCCGATGACGCGCTCGTACCAGAACGCGGCGCCGAGCCGGGGGGTGAGCGCCGGGTAGGCGCGCATGCCCGGCGGGAGGACCGTCTCCATCGTGTCGATGCCGTCCGCGACCGCGACCTGGGCGGACAGGGTGATCCCGCCGTCGCGGCGGTCGGCCAACAAGCCCGCGAACCGTTCCCCGCGCGCGATCCTGAACTCCAGTGCCTCCCACAGCGCCCCGACGCTCGGCTCGGTGCTGGTGACCGTCATGGCGTCCTCCCGAGCTGGGCCGCGCCCCTGGTGATCAGCTCGGTGAGCTCAGCCGGAGGGTGCACTCCGAGCACCACCAGGACCGCCAGGCCCGCCAGCACCGGGACGACCATCCAGGCGCTGGGCTCACCGCGGGTCAGCACCCGGCTTGCCCGCCGGTGGGTCAGCAGCATGCTGGTGGCCGAGGTGGCGAGGCCGAAGAACGCGATCGTGACCAGTACCACCAAGACCGCCGCAGCGGTGTAGTTGCCGCTGCCGAGCCCGCCGGCGACGATCTGGAACTCGCTCCGGAAGATCCCGAACGGAGGGATGGCGGACAACGCGAAGATGGCGAGGAGGAACAGCGGCCCGCTCCACGGCAGCAGGTCCAGGCCTCCGTGCAGGGCCGAGATCCGCTTGGTCCCGTACTTGACGGTAAACACCCCGGCCCCCATGAACGCGTTGCCCTTGGCGGCGGCGTGCGCCATGACGTGCAGCAGCACTCCGGCTAGGGCGATCGGAGCGCCGAAGGACACGCCGATCGCCAGGATGCCCATGTGCTCCACGCTGGAGTAAGCCAGCAGCCGTTTCACGTCCCGCTGGCCGAACACATACAGCGACGCCAGCAGGAGCGATGCCACCCCGAAGGCGAGCAGGGCATCGCGCGGGAAGCCGCTGCCCAGGCTCGCCGCCGCGACCTGGTAGAACCGCAGGATCGCGTAGAAGCTGGTGGCCAGCAGCGCTCCGGACAGCATCGCCGAGACCGGGGTAGGCGCCTCCGAATGCGCGTCCGGGAGCCAGGTATGCACGGGGACCAGGCCGACCTTGGTGCCGTAGCCGAGCAGCGCGAGCAGGAAGGCAAGGCGCACCGGGGTGGCCTGCAGTCTGGGGCCGGCCCGCAGCAGGGGCTGTAGGGCGAGGTCCGAGTGCACGCCCAGGATCTGCGCGCCCGCGTAGTAGGCGAAGATCGTGGCCAGCAGGGCCAGGCCAAGCCCGGCCGAGGCGATCAGGACGTATTTCCAGCTCGCCTCGGCGGCGCCGTCAGTGTCCTCGATCGCGACGAGCAGCGCCGAGACGACCGTCGTGATCTCGACCGCGATCCACAGCAGCGCCAGGCTGCCCATGACGGGGGCGGCCAGCATCGCCCAGGCGAACACGTTGAAGCCCAGGTAGAACCGGCGCGTATACCGGGCGTCGCGGCCCTTCAGGTAGCCGACCGCGTACACCGCCACGGCCGCGTACAAGAAGCTCGTGGCGAGCAGGAAAACACCGCTGACCGCGTCGACCCGCAGGTACGACAGGTAGTTCAGCGTTCCGTGGGCCGCCTCGGGGACCAGCGCCAGCACGAGCCAGAAACTTGCGATCCCCGACGTGACGGTGAGACCGGCGGCCGCACGGGGCGGGACCCAGAAGCTCGCGATCCCGGTGGCCAGCGGGACGATGAGGATCGCCAGGATGACGCCGATCATGAGCTCACCCCCGCAGGTGAGTGAGGTCGGAGGTGGATAGCGACTCGGCCCGGGAATGGTGCGCCCGGATCAGCATGCCGAACACCACGACCGCCAGCAGCAGGTCGAACAGGAACGCGGTCTCGAGCAGCAGCGGCAGCCCGGCCGCCACGACCAGCGACGCCAGCGAGATCGCGTTCTCCAGCGAGAAGAACCCGATGGCCTGCGAGGCGACGTCCCGGCGCACGATCATCAGGCCGAACGCGACGAAGACCATCGCCCCGGCGATGGCCAGCGCGGTGGCCGGCGCCTCAGGACTGTGGATGCCCAGTGACCCGAAGCTGAAGAACCCGAACGCGGCCAGGCCGATGCTGGCCAGGACCGCGCTGGCCGGCCCGAGCGTGTAGCTGCCCGCGACGCCGGGCGTTTCCTCGCCGATCGGGGCGCCGAGCAGCCGGCGGAGCACCAGCGGGACCGCGACCACCTTGAGCGCGCCGGACAGCGCGGCCAGCGCATACAGGTCGGGCAGGTTCCGGTCGGCCGCGATCACCACGGCCAGCACCGAGATCAGCGCGGACTGCGCCGCGTACAGCCGGACCTGGTCCCGGACCATGGCCTGCCGGAGCATGCCGAACTCCAGCAGCAGCATCAGCGCCGCGACGGCGTTCGCCACGCCTTCGTAGACGCCGGGCGTGCTCATCAGTGGCCTCCAAGGTAGAGAGTGAAAACGCCGAGAACGGCGAGCAGGAACGCGGCCGACACGTATTCGGTGATCTTGAACAGGCGCAGCTTGGCGAACGAGTTGTCGACACCTGCGACCACGCAGCCGACCGCCACGGCCTTCGCCAGCAGCGCCGCGATCGCCAGCAGGACCGCGCCGAGCCGCTGCGTGGAGGCCAGGCCCCACGGCACGACGAACACGTCCGCGAGGATGGTGAACAGGATCAGCTGCTTGAGTTCGCTTCCCCAGCGCAGGAGCGCCAGGTACGGTCCGGAATGCTCGAAGGACCGGGCTTCTTCGATCATGCCGAACTCGTTCGTCCCGGTATGGGTCTCGACCGGGATCCGGCCCGTCTCGTGCAGGATCACCATGAACAGCGCGGCGCTGGCCAGCAGGTGGGCGGGGCGGATCACCTCTCCCGCGGACGACCGGACCGTAGCCGCCAGCGCGTAGGGCAGGTCAGTGCCGGTCAGCAGGGCCACAGTGAACACCACGAACAGCACGACCGGCTCGGTGATGGCCGAGAACGTCTTGGCCCGGCTCGACCCCAGCTGAGCGTAAGGGCTGCCGGTCTCCAGCGCGGCGGTCGCGACGACGAAACTGGCCAGCGAGAGCAGGAACCCGCCGCCGAGGATGTCGCCCATGTACCCCAGCGGCAGCCCGTAGGTCGTCAGCACCGGGATCAGCAGCGGGATGGTCAGATAGGCCGCGACGGCCACGACCGGGGCGGCCAGGAAGAACCAGCTGGCTTGTTCCGGCGCTAGCGCTTCCTTGCGGAACAGCTTGGCCAGGTCGTAGTACGGCTGCAGCACCCGCGGTCCGCGGCGGCCCTGCAGCCGTGCCTCCACCCGCGCGATCACGCCTGTCACCCAGGGGGCACCAAGCGCGACAGTCAGGACCTGCAGAACCTGGATGACCGGGATGGGGACGGCCGCGCTCACCGCGCAGCCTCATGATCTTCGCCTGGCGGTTCCTGAGGGTCTTCTACCACGACCATGCCTCCTACCCGTGCGAACCCTGTACCTCAGGGGGGTAGAGGCCATCAGCGCGGCGTGCCGCACGGTTATGGCGAGCCTCATCGCCAGACGCCCCATTGTCACCCACGAGCACAGGGCTCGCAACCGGCGGCCCGGCGCGGCGAGGTACTGCCTAGCTAGCCGGGGCGGCCGGTGAGCAGGAAGCGGCTGCGGTCGCGCAGGCGGCTGACGATCTCGGCCGGGGCGCGGTCGGCGGAGCCCGCGTCGTAGGGCGGCTGCGGGTCGTACTCGATCATCAGCTGGATGGACTGGGCGATGTCGTCGCCGGCCAGGCGGCCGGCCAGGGTCAGGGCCATGTCGATGCCGGACGACACACCCGCGGCGGTCACGTACTTCCCGTCCGACACCACGCGCTCGCTGACCGGTGTCACGCCGAGGGAGCCCAGCTGGTCCATAGCGAGCCAGTGCGAGGTCGCGCGGCGCCCCGCCAGCAGGCCGGCCGCGGCCAGGATGAGCGAGCCGGTGCAGACCGAGGTGGTCCACGTGCTGGTCTGGTCGGCGGCCCGAAGCCACTCGTGCACCGGGCCATCGTGCATCTGGTCGTTCTGTCCGGGGCCGCCGGGTACCACCACGACGTCGGGCCGCGGGACGTCGGCCAGTCCTTTCGACGCGGATAGGACGAGGCTGCCGACCTCGTCGCGGATAGCACCGGGTTGCTCGGCGACGAAGACCGTCTCGGCGCCGGGGATCCCGCTGAGCACCTGGTAGGGGCCGATCGCGTCGAGGACGGTGAACCGGTTGTAGAGCAGGATGGCGATCTGCATGATGTTCTCCTTTAGACCTGGGTGGTGATGGCGGGGCGGAAGCGGCGGCGGTACTCCCCCGGGCTGACGCCGAGGGCCCGGACGAAGGCGCGCCGCATCGCCTCCGGCGTGCCGTACCCGCAGGAACGCGCGGTCTGCTCGACCCCGTCCGGGGTGTCTTCCAGGCGGCGCCTGGCTGCCTCCAGCCGGACCTGGTCGACGTAGCGTCCGGGCGGCATGCCCACCTCGGCCGCGAAGGCCCGGGCGAACTGCCGCGGTGACAGGCTGGCCTGGCTCGCGAGCGTCTCGACGGACAGATCGGCGCCCGGGTGCTCGGCGATCCACCGCTGCACGTCGCGCAGCGGTTCCCGGCTGGCGAGCTGGCCCGCCAGCTGGGCGCTGAACTGGGCCTGGTTGCCCGGCCGGCGCAGGAACACCACGAGATGCCGGGCGATATCCAGGGCCGCCTCCCGGCCCAGGTCGTCCTGACGGAGACCAGGCGCTCCGCCTGGCTGGCGTGCGCGCGGAGCCAGCTGACCAGTTCGGGGGCAGGGCGGCGGGAGCCCTCGCCCCCGGGCACGATCAGCAGGTCAGGCCTTTGGGTTAGCTCGCGCAGGTCACCGTCGGGCGCGATACGCAGGCCGCTTGAGGTCCGCACCGGGCGGGCGCCGAGACTGGCGGTGCGGCTGCTGCCGGCGTCGCGGGAACCGCACCGGTGGCACATCGGGCCATATAGAGGTGCACCGGTGGCACATCGGGGCTGTTTGGCGGCGTCCTGGCGGGAAGAGGGCGCTGCGGTGATCGCGCTCGCCCTGCTATTCACCCGGAAGGCTGAAAGCCCAGTTCAGGATGAGGGTGGCGTCGGCTACGTTGATGCTGGCGATGGAACCGGGGCTGTGCAGGGTAACGCCGATGATGATGTGACCATTGCGGCTCGCCTCGAACAGCAGGCACTGCCCGGCGGCGCCGGTGTAGCCGGGCTTGATGCCGATCGCGCCCGGATAGCCGCCGATCAGCGAGTTGAGGTTCTTCCACAGGTAGGCGTGATGGCCGGAACCGGCCGCGAGCCGGTAGCTGCGCTGGCCGACGACCGCGCGGAAGGCCGGCCGCAGCATGGCGGCGCGGCCCAGGGCGAGCAGGTTCGCGGCGGTGGAGTAGTTGGAGTACTCGGTCGGGTAGGGCAGCCCGTCGAAGTTGCTGAAGTGCGTCCGGGTCATGCCCAGGTCCTGAGCCATCGCGTTCATCTCGGCGACGAACGCGGTCAGTCCCGGGCCGTACGCCTCGGCCAGGGTGTAGGCGGCGTCCGCCCCGGACGGGAGCAGCAGCGCGTAGAGAAGCTCGTTCGCGGTGAGCCGGTCCCCCGGCCGCAGGCCGGCGTTGCTCGCGTCGTGCTCGCGCACGTACCCGGTGACCGCGGCCGGGACAGTGATCTCGCGGTCCAGGTCACCCGCCTTGATCACGACCAGGGCGGTCATCACCTTGGTGATGCTGGCCATCGGCCGCTCGGTGTTCAGGCCGCGGCTCCACAGCAGCTTGCCGGTCACCACGTCCTGGACCGCGGCCGACCTAGCGCCGACGCCGGCCGGGCCCGTGGCGGCCGCGTTCGCGGCGGGGACGCCGGCCAGGGCGCCCGCCACGAGGGCCGCGCCCGCTATCAAGCCGGTCACGCGCACCGTCAGCCAGCCCTCGGTCCCCATCACGCCCCATTCGGATAGCCGCAGACAATGCAGACAATAGGGGCAAGCCTGCCAGCTACCACCCTCGGTCGCAAACGCCCTGGGTCTGGCGCGGACCCGGTGCAGGTAGATAGTTTGCAATTGATCTTTCAATCCGTGGCACCGGAGGGGACGCATGACCGAGATGACGCAGCACCCCGTGGTTCAGCTCAAGGACGGCGCGGTCCGCGGCCAGGCCAGCTCCGGGATAGCCGCGTTCCTCGGCATTCCGTACGCGGCGGCGCCGTTCGGCGCGAACCGGATGCGGCCGCCGCAGCCCGTCCCGGCCTGGGCCGGCGAACGGGACGCGACCGCGTACGGCCCGACCGTGCCCAAGGGCGACTACCCGCCGCAGTACCAGCCGCTGTTCCCCGAGGTGGTGATCCCGGGCGAGGACTGCCTGAACCTCAACGTGTGGACACCCGACCCCGGGGCGGCCGGGCTGCCGGTGCTGGTGTGGATCCACGGCGGCTCGTTCATGAACGGGTCGGGTTCTGTCGGCGCGTACGACGGGGCCGCGTTCGCCCGCGACGGCGTGGTCTGCGTGACCATCAACTACCGGCTGGCCGCCGAGGGCTTCCTGTTCCTCGGGGACGGCATCGCCAACCTCGGCCTGCTCGACCAGCTGGCGGCGCTGCGGTGGGTCCAGGAGAACATCGGCGCGTTCGGCGGGGACCCGGGCCGGGTGACCGTCGCGGGCGAGTCGGCCGGGGCCATGAGCGTGACGACGCTGCTGTCCATGCCGCTGTCGGCCGGGCTGTTCGGCCGCGCCATCGCGCAGAGCGGGGCCGGGGCGCACACGCTCACCGAGGACGAGGGCACGATGGTGGGCGGCTACCTGGCCGCCGCGCTCGGCGTGCCGCCCGACCGGGACGCCATCCGGGCCGTCCCGCTTGAGCGACTGGTGCAGGCCGCGTCGGACCTGGTCGTGGACGTGCAGACCGCCCCGGACCCGGCCCGCTGGGGACGGCTCACGCTGAGCCTGCTGCCGTTCGCACCCACCGTGGACGGCGCCATCCTCCCGGCCGCGCCGCTGACCTCGATCGCGGCGGGCCAGGGCGGGAACGTCCCGCTGCTCATCGGGTCGAACCTGGACGAGGCGCGGCTGTTCCTGGTCGCGGCGAGCACCATCGATCTCATCGACGAGCCGACGCTGTCCTTCGCGGCCGGGGCGTACGGCCTGTCCGGGCCTGGCCTGGACGTCTACCGGGACAACCGGCCGGGCGCCAGCCCGGGTGACCTGCTGGCCGCGGTCATCACCGACTGGTTCTTCCGGGTCCCGCCGATCCGGGTGGCCGAGGCGCGGGCCGCGGCCGGGGCGGGGCCCACGGGGCCCACGGGGCCCACGGGGCCCACCTGGATGTACCGGTTCGACCATCCGCGGCCGGCCGACAACCACCGGTTCGGCGCCTGCCACGCCGCGGAGATCCCGTTCGCGTTCGACACCGCCGCCCGCGAGGAGCTCCGCCCCCTGATCGGCGACTCGCCGTCGCAGGCGGTCGCGGACAGCACCCACCGGGTATGGGTGGACTTCATCACCGACGGCGACCCCGGCTGGGCACCGTACGACGCCAGCCGCCGCACCACCGGCGTGCTCACCGAGTCCGTGACCCCGGTCGACGACCCCGCGGGCGACGAACGCGCCCTCTGGGAGGGGATCCGGTAGCCCGGTCCACCGGGGAACCGGGGCGGATAGTTGAAAACGGGAGCAGTGAGGTAGCGTCGGGGGAATGAGTGCTTCCGGTGAGTTCGTAAGGGAAACCAAGTACCTGGACGGACGGATCACGTCGGACGGGCGGGACGGGACGCGGCCGGCCGAGGCGGGGCGGTACCGGCTGGTGGTGGCGCGGGCCTGCCCGTGGGCCAACCGGACGGTCATCGTGCGGCGGCTGATGGGGCTCGAGGACGCCTTGTCGATGGGCATCTGCGGGCCCGAGCACGACGAACGGAGCTGGACGTTCGACCTGGACCCGGGCGAGGTCGACCCGGTGCTCGGCGTCCACTTCCTGCGGGACGCCTACGAGAAGGCGGTGCCCGGCTACGACCGGGGCGTCACCGTCCCGGCCATCGTGGAGATCGGCCCGGGCGCGGTCGTGACGGCCGACTTCCGGCAGATCACGCTGGACATGGAGCACGAGTGGACCGCCTTCCACCGGCCCGGCGCGCCCGAACTGTACCCGGACGAGCGGCGCGACGAGATCGAGGACGTCGCCGCCGGGATCTACGAGGACGTCAACAACGGCGTCTACAAGTGCGGCTTCGCGACCACCCAGGCGGCTTACGAAGAGGCCTACGGCAAGCTGTTCGCCCGCCTCGACCAGCTGTCCGAGCGGCTGGCCACCCGCCGCTACCTGGTCGGAGACACGATCACCGAGGCCGACATCCGGCTGTGGCCCACGCTGGTCCGGTTCGACGCGGTCTACCAGGGCCACTTCAAGTGCAACCGGAACAAGATCACCGAGATGCCGGTGCTCTGGGCCTACGCGCGGGACCTGTACCAGACGCCCGGGTTCGGCGACACGATTGACTTCCCCCAGATCAAGGCGCACTACTACCGGGTCCACCGCAACCTGAACCCGTCGGGAATCGTCCCGGCCGGGCCCGACCTGTCCGGCTGGGTCACCCCGCACCACCGCGAGGAACTCGGCGGCCGGCCGTTCGGCGACGGAACGCCGCCAGGCCCGCCGCCACCCGAGGAAAGGGTGACGAACGGGCCTGGCCACTAGCGCGAACTGGCAGGGTCAGGGGGGTTCCGGGGGGTCGTCCCCCGGGCTAGCACTGCGCCGGTGGGGTCAGCTGGGCGACGCCGGCCAGCTGGCTCTGGTCGTCCTGGTAGAGGGCGTAGGCGTGGCCGTTGCTGAGCACGGTGGGGCTGCTGAAGTACTCCACCACGCCGTGGTCGGCGGGGATAACCGTGCCGGCCAGCGTCTTCCCGGTGGCCGGGCTCGCGCAGATCAGCTCGTGCGAGCCGCCGATCCAGACGACGCCGCCGCTGACGACCGGCAGCGAGAACAGGCCGCCGCCCGCGCCCTGGCTGACCCGGACCGCACGGCTCAGATCCCAGCCCGGGGCGAACCAGACCCACTCGCTCATCCCGGAACCGGTCGTGCCCCAGATCCCGCCGGAGGTGGCGACCAGGTTCCCGGCTGATCCGCTCGGCATCGTCGACGAACCGACGATCCGGCCAGTCCCGGCGTTGTAGGTCAGCAGCTGGAAGGAATCGGCCGACCCGATGCCGACGTAGAGCAGGCCGCCGTCGGGCGCGATGGCGACCGAGCTAGCCCGGCCCGCGGTCAGCAAGATCCGGCTGGTGAGCTGGTGCGTACCCGAGTCCACCACCGCCACGCTGTCGCCGGCGGCCACGTAGAGCTTGCCGTCGGGTGCGGCCGACAGCACGCCCTGGGCCGACGTGGACACCCCGCCGATGGCGGGCACGTCCACCGAGGCGACCTGAGCCAGCGTGCGGGCGTCGTACCCGCGCAGGATGATGTCACCGCCCCCGTAGGACCACACCACCCAGACCGTGTTCCCGACGACGACCGGCTTCTCCGGGTCGGCCGCGCTGTACGGGACGCTCTGGAGGACGTCTCCGCTAGCCGGGTCGATCCGGTCCAGGGTGCCGTTGCCGAACGCGTAGAGCGAATCCCCGTTACCGGTCAGCGAATCCTGGTCGAACGACTGCCGGTTGATCAGCTCGGCGCCCCACATCCCGCCTGCTACCTGCGGGTGCGGCCCGGGCGGGACCGACGTCACTGTCTGCGACGGCGCCGGCGAGGACGACGAGGTCGACACCGAGGCCGATGATGTCGGCGTTCCGCTCGTCGCCGGGGCGTGACTGTGGTGGGAGGTGGCCACGGTCGCGACGGCCGCGCTGGCGCCGGCGATGACGACCACGGTCAGCGCCGCCAGCGCGGGCACCAGGCCCCGGCTCCGGAAGGAGAACCCGCGCCGCGGGCGCGGGTCCCGGCTTCGGCCCGAGCCGCGCCCCTCGCTGGCCACCCGGTACGCGATGTCTTCCACGGTCACCCGGCGCGGCGGCTCGGGGGTGACCCGGTGCAGCATCTCCGCTAGCTGCCGTTCTTCGGTGTTCACGACGCCACACCTCCGGTCATGAGCTCGGCCAGCCCGGGCGTGTCTCGCAGCCGGGCCAGCGCCTTCGACGCGTGCGCCTTCACCGCGCCCACCGAGCAGCCCATCGCCTCCGCGGTCTGCGCCTCGGTCTGATCGGCGAAGTAGCGGAGCACGACCACGGCCCGCTGCCGCGGCGGCAGCCGGTCCAGCGCCCCGAGCAGCGCCTGCCGCGCGTCGATCTGCGCGAACACGTCCCCGTAGGCCTGCAGCTCGGGCAGCCGCGCGGTGGCGATCTCACCGGTCCAGCGCCGCTGCCGCCAGCGCAGGAAGGTGTTGACCATGATCTTGCGCACGTACAGTTCCGGCGCGTCCTGCCTGGTCAGGGTGGTCCATCGCGGCCAGGCGGCCGCAAGCGCGGTCTGCACGAGGTCCTCGGCGCTGGCCCAGTCTCCGGTTAGCAGCCAGCCCGATCGCAACAACGCGCCCGACCGTGCCTCGACGAAAGCACGGAACCCGTCGGGTTCAGACGGACGACCATCCACCGGCAACACCTCCATCGTCCCCGCAAACTGATGCACAATGCTCACGTGTAATAAGAGGCGTCGGCCCGCGGGGATGGTTTACTCCCGGAGCCGATCGAGTTCGCGGGTGGCCCGCTGCTGCCTGGACTCGGCCCGGTAGGACGTACGCCGCGCCTCGGCCAGGCGCTGGCGAGCGGCGGCGAGGTCGGTTTCCAGGGCGCGAACCGTGTCCTCCAGGTCGTGCTCGGCGGCCAGGGCGGCTTGCAGGGTACGGTCGGCTTGAGCCAGGTCCCGTTCGGCCGAATTGATCTTTTCCTGGCGGCGGGCCTCGCGTTCGGCGGCGGCCGCGGCCGGATCCTTGGCCGGTTTGGCGGGGGCGGGGGCGGGCGGCGCGGCGGTGAAGGACACCGGCCCGAACCCGGCGTACTGCTCGGCCCGGGCCAGCGTGCCGAGGCGGCCGGCCACGTCCGGGTCGGCGATGGCCGCGTCGAGGGTGGCGGTCACCTCCTCGCGCAGCGCCGCGGCCGGGGCGGGCAGCCCGGCCAGGGCGGTCTTGGTGAGCTCGTCGACCAGCCGGGCCCGGGCCGTGGTCAGCTCCCTGATCCGGCCGCCGTCGGCTGCCGCGCGCAGGTCGGCACCCAGGGCGTCCAGCCGGGACCGTACCTCGGGATCCGACCGTACGAGGCGATTGACCACCCACGCCGAACGAGTGGGTTTCCGCAACGCCGCAATCTGCTTCGCCACGGCCGGCTCGCCCGCGTCGCGGGCGTGTTCGGCTAGCTCCTGGCGACGGGCGGTGAAGCCGTCCGGTTCGGATTCGTAGAGTTCCGCCTTCGCGTCCTCCAGGAGATCCTTCATTTTGGAAGAATAGGCAGCATGACCGGGATCTTGTCACCTGGGCAGGGGCATCTGCTGACGGCGCGGGGGAACGTGATGGCGTTCAAGGCCGTCGCGGACCAGACCGGCGGCGACTTCTCGCTGATGGAGCGCACCGTGCCGCCGGGCGCCCGTACCCCGCCGCCGCACCGGCACGTGACCTGCTCGGAGGCGTTCTTCGTGCTCGAGGGGACGATAACGTTCCAGGTCGACGACGCTTCGCTGACCGGCGGGGCCGGGGATTTCCTGCTGGTGCCGCGCGGCGCGGCGCACACGTTCGGTAATTCCGGCGCCGGGCCGGCCCGGCTGCTGGTGCTGCACGCCCCGGCCATGGACGCCTACTTCGAGGAACTGCACACGCTCTGGGCCTCGGGTGAGCCCCCCTCGCGGGAGGCGGAGCGGGAGCTGATGAGCAGGTACGGGATGGAGCCCGCCTGAAAATGTCCCCACCTGAAAATGTCAGGGCCTCGGCATAGGGTGTGGAACTATGCCGACGACTGCCGCCACCGAGGTCAGCCCGGACAATCTGGAACAATACCGCCGAGAGCTGACCGGTTACTGCTACCGCATGCTGGGCTCCGGCTTCGAGGCCGAAGACGCCGTGCAGGAGACGATGCTGCGGGCCTGGCGCGCGGCCGAGGGGTTCGAGGGCCGGTCGAGCGTACGGTCCTGGCTGTACCGGATCGCCACCAACATCTGCCTCGACATGTTGCGCGGGCGGCAGCGGCGGGCGCTGCCGATCGACCTCGGCCCGGCCTCGCCGCCGGTCGAGGCGCTGCTCGGCGCCCCGCACGCGGAGGACATCTGGATCACCCCGGCCTCCGACGCCACGGTCCTGCCCGAGCACGGCGACCCGGCCGAGATCGCGGTGGCCAGGGAAACCATCCGGCTGGCGTTCGTCACCGCGCTGCAGCACCTGCCGGCCAGGCAGCGAGCCACGCTGATCCTGTGCGAGGTGCTGAAGATGCCGGCCGCCGAGGCCGCGTCCACCTTGGGCACCAGCGTGGCCGCGGTGAACAGCGCGCTGCAGCGGGCCCGGGCCACCCTGGCCGCGCTGCCCGAGGAGCAGCGCCCGGTAGCGGTCGACCCGGACCAGTCCGAGCTGCTGGCCAAGTACGTCGAGGCGTTCCAGCGGTATGACATGGAGCAACTGGTCACGCTGCTGCACGACGACGCGCTGATGACCATGCCGCCGTTCGCGTTCTGGGTCAGGGGCGCGCAGGACATCACCAAGTGGATGCTCGAGCCGGGCCCGAGCGCGTGCCGGGACTCGGTCATGGTGCCGGCCGGGTACGTCAACGGCTCGATGGCCTGGGGGCAGTACAAGCCGGACCCGGCCGGCGGGCACATGCCCTGGGCGCTGCAGCTGCACGAGGTGTCGGGCGGGAAGATCAGCCGGATGACGTTCTTCCTCGAGACCGAGAGGATCTTCCCCGCGTTGGGACTGCCGCCCCGCTTGAGTTAGGGGGGCCTAGGCTAGGCCGGGTGAGCACTGAAATCTCAGGTGTCGGGCAGCCGGGGTTCGTGGCCCGGTACGGGCTGGGCGAGTCGGGGCTGGCCGGGGCCGGGCGGGCGGCCGTGGTCGAGGAGGTCGCGGCCGGGATCCGCGAGCTCGGCCTGCGGACCGTCCGGCTGGCGGTTGTGGACCAGCACGGGATCCCGCGCGGCAAGATGATGTCCCCCGAGGCCGCCATGGCCGCGATGTCCGACGGGCTCGACTTCTCCGGCGCGATCTACAGCCTCGACACCGGCAACCAGGTGTTCGTACCCGCGTTCGCGAGCGGCGGCGGGTTCGGCATCGCCGAGTTCACCGGCTTCCCCGACGTGGTGGTGGTGCCGGACCCGGCCACCTTCCGGGTGCTGCCGTGGGCCGACAGGACCGGCTGGATGCTGTGCGACGTGTACTTCGGCAACGGCCAGCCGATGCCGCTCGACGGCCGCGGGCTGCTTCGGAGGGTGCTTTTTGATCTGGCCGAGGCCGGCTACGACTTGCTGGCTGGGCTCGAATTCGAGTTCTCGATCGTGGTGCGCTCGCCCGAGGAGCTCGCGCCTGAGAACGCCGGGTTCACTCCCCCGCCCCCGCCGGTCAGCGTGTTCGAGCGCGGTTACCAGTTCCTGTCCGAGGTGCGGCTGGACGGCATGGGGCCGACGCTCGAGGCACTGCGGAACGCGCTGATCGACGTGGGCCTGCCGCCGCGCTCGATCGAGGACGAATGGGGCCCGGGTCAGATCGAGATCAGCTTCGCCCCGATGGCCGGGCTGGCCGCGGCCGACGCCGCGGTGCTGTTCAGGTCCGCGGTCAAGCAGGTCTGCCAGCGGCGCGGGCTGCTGGCCTCGTTCATGTGCCGCCCCGCGCTGCCCAACTTCTTCTCCTCCGGCTGGCACCTGCACCAGTCGCTGCTGTCCCGGGCGGACGGCTCGAACGCGTTCGCTTCGGTGTCTTCCGCCATTTCCGACGCTGGCCGGCACTACATAGCCGGGCTGCTGGCGCACGCGGCGCCGATGGCGGTGTTCGCCGCGCCGACCGTCAACGGTTACAAGCGGTTCCGCCCGTACTCGTTCGCCCCGGACCGGGTGTGCTGGGGGATCGAGAACCGGGGCGTGCTGGTCCGGGCGCAGGGCTCGCCGGGCGACATCAGCAGCCACGTGGAGATGCGGATCGGCGAGCCGGCCGCTAATCCGTACTACTACCTGGCGGCCAACGTCGCGGCGGGTCTTGACGGCATCCGGCGGGGGGTGGAGCCGCCGCCGGCGGCCGAGGCAGATCCGTACGCGCTGGACGCGCCGCCGCTGCCCGCCTCGCTGGCCGACGCGGTCAACGTGCTGGACGAGGACCCGTTCTACCGAGGGGCGTTCGGCGACACGCTGGTGTCGTACCTGATCATGATGAAGCGCTTCGAGCTCGGGCGGTACACGGACGCGCTGGCTGAGGTGCCGCTCCCGGACGGCCAGGACGTCAGCGACTGGGAGATGCGCGAGTACTTCGAGTTCTTCTGAGTCTTCTGGGGCTTAGCCGAGGTCGACGGGATACCAGGTCGCGGGGTCGGGCGGGGACGGCTGGAAGTCGTAGCGGACGCGGCCGTCGGCGGCCAGCGCGACCAGGGTTTCCGACGTGCTGCCGTAGACGCGGCCATCGGGGAGCTCGCGGCGGACGATGATCGCACCGGGCTCGGTCGTGGCCAGGCCGTCACCCGCGGCCAGCGGAAGCCAGGCCGCCCAGGCTTCGGCCAGGCTGGCGGCCGGGTGGCCGGACGGACGGCTCGCGGCAAACTTCGGGCCGAAGCGGGCGGCCTTGTCGTCTGACCGGGTGCCGTCGGGCGGCGGGTACGTGTGGCCGGCGTTGGTCAGGACGTGCGTGCCCGGGTCGAGGCTGGTGAGCGCGGTGTCGCGGCCGTTCCAGCTCAGCAAACGGACCTCGGTCCGGTCGGCGCTCACTAGATAGAACGGGTCGTACCGGCTCAGGGTGTCCTGGTCTTCGTGCAGCTTGACCAGGGCGCCGGGGCCTTCGGCGGCCGCGCGCAGCGGGAGGTCGCCGCGGGACCGGCGGCGTTCGGCCGGGGCGAACTCGCCCCGGCCGTTCAGGACGCAGCCGACCCGGGGCACATCCGGGTGCACCGCCAGCCAGGTGCCGCCGGCCTGTTCGTCCCGACCGCCGATCAGCGGCGATCCAGGCCAATGGCGGGCCGGGCGCTGCCAGGGGCGGCCGGTGAACTCGTCACGTATGCCTAGCAGCAGCAACGGCACCGGTTGGCCGGGGGCCAGGCTGACGACGACCGTACACATCGCTCCTGAGTCTGTCACGTGAGGGTTTACCTGATGGCGCGAGCCCGGCCCGTTGGGGTAACAATGGTGGTGTAAACGAGATCGATCTCGTTGGCGAGGAGGAACGATGAGCGACGACGGGGACATGGGCAAGCTGCTGCGCCGCCTCCGGGCGCTGGGGCGGCCGCGGCGGCCTGGACGCTGGCCGTGGGACGAGCAGCCGGACAAGCCGGGCCGAGCCTGGGACGAGGTGCCGCGGAAGCCGAAGACCTGGGACGAGGTGCCCGAGGACCGGCGCCGCGGGCACTGAGATTCCGCGCCGCCGCGGCAGGCCGGACTGAGACGCTCGGGACATGAGTGGCTGTCGCGATGGTTAGCGCAGGACGATGTTGGCGATCTTGCCGGGGACTATGACCAGGCGGGCTATGTGCTCGCGGGGGTAGGCGGGATGGCTGGCCAGGGCGGCGGCGATGTCGTCGCGGGTGGCGGCGGCGGGGACTTCGATGGTGAAGCGGACCTTGCCGTTGACCTGGACCGGCAGGGTCACGCGGGCCGGATCGGCCAGGGCCCGGTCGGCCTCCGGGAACGGCTCGCGGGCCAGGGAGTCCGGGTGGCCCAGGCGCTGCCACAGTTCCTCGGCGATGTGCGGGGCCAGCGGCGCGACCATCAGGACCAGCGGCTCGGCCAGGACGCGCGGCACGCGCGGCAGCCGGGAGGCGTGCGTGGTCAGCTCGATGATCCGCGCGATCGCGGTGTGGTAGCGCAGCGCCTCGAAATCCTCCCGGACGGCGGCGATGGTCTGGTGCAGCAGCCGTTCGGTGTCCGGTTCCAGCGGGACGGCGGCCGCCGCCGACGACCCTGTGGTCTCGTCGATGATCAGGCGCCACAGGCGCTGCAGGAAGCGGTGCATGCCGGTGATGTCGTCGGCGCGCCAGGGGCGGTCGCCGTCCAGCGGGCCCATCGCCATCTCGTACAGCCGCAGCGTGTCGGCGCCGTAGGCCGAGTAGATCTCGTCCGGGCTGACGCCGTTCTTCAGGCTCTTGCCCATTTTCCCGGCCCGGCGGGTGACCGGCTGCCTGCCGGAGGCCCAGCCATCAGGGGTCCGGGTCACCTCGGCCGCGGGCACGTACAGGCCGCGTTCGTCGGTGAACGCGTCGGCCAGGATGTACCCCTGGTTGAACAGCCGGCCGAACGGTTCCGGGCTGCTCGCCACGCCGTAGTCGTACAGCACCATGTGCCAGAACCGCGCGTACAGCAGGTGCAGCACGGCGTGCTCGACGCCGCCGACGTACAGGTCGACGCCGGACGGCGACATCCAGTACCGCTCGACGGCGGGATCAGCCAGCGAAAAATCGTTAGCAGGGTCCAGGTAGCGCAGGTAGTACCAGCAAGAGCCAGCCCACTGCGGCATGACGTTCAGCTCGCGGCGGTAGCGCCGCGGCCCGTCGCCCAGGTCCAGGGTGACGTGCGACCAGCCGGGCACCCGGGCCAGCGCGGGCACCGGGTCGCTGGCGTCGTCCTGCGGCGCGGGCCGGAAGTCCGTCATCGGCGGCAGCGTCACCGGCAGCATGTCGTCCGGCAGCGCGATCGGCCGACGCCCCATGACCGGGTCGGCCTCGTCGTAGACGACGGGGAACGGCTCGCCCCAGTAGCGCTGCCGCGAGAACAGCCAGTCCCTCATGTGATAAGGACCGCCGGAAGGCCCGATCCAGTTCCGCTGCAGCCGCTTGACCCGTTCGGGCCAGTCCACCTCGTCCAGGCCGGCCAGCAGCCGCTCGGCGAACGCGGTGATGCGCAGCATCCACTGGCGCAGCGGCCTGCGGTGCACCGGGTAGTTGCCGACCGCGCTGCGGCCCTCGTCGGTCACCTCCTCGTCGGCCAGCACCGTGCCCAGCCCCGGGCACCAGTTGACGACCTGCTCCGACAGGTAGGCCAGCCGATGACCGTCGATGATGTCCCGCTGCTCCCCCGCGGTCAGGTCCGGCCACGGCCGTCCGTCCGGGGTGGGGCGGCGGCCCGAGGTGAACTCCGCGACTAGGTCACCGACCGGCCGGGCGCGTCCTAGCGGGCCGGCCTGCGGGTCGTACCAGCTGCCGAAGATGCGCAGGAAGATCCACTGGGTCCAGCGGTAGAAGGACGGGTCGCTGGTCAGGATCTCGCGGCGGTGATCATGGGCCAGGCCCAGGCGCCGCAACTGGCGGCGCATGACGGCGGCGTTCTGCTGGACGGTGACGGCGGGATGCTGGCCGGTGTCGATGGCGTACTGCTCGGCGGGCAGCCCGAAGGTGTCGAAGCCGAACGGGTGCAGCACGTGATGACCGGTCATGCGCAGGTAGCGGCCGAACACGTCGGTGCCGATGTAGCCCAGCGGATGTCCCACGTGCAGCCCGATCCCGCTGGGATACGGGAAGAAATCCAGCAGGTAGAACTTGCGCCGCCCGGCCTCGGCCCCGAATCCGGCGGGCAGAGCGCCGTCCGACAGCGCGCCGGACGGGTTGGCCGCCCGGAACGTCCCCTCCCGCTCCCAGCGCTCCTGCCAGCGCAGCTCGATCTCGCCGGCCAGCCGCGCGTCGTACCGGAACGGCGGTCGCTCCGCGTCCATGTCCATGATTCCTCCCGAGGGCTTCGCAGGAAACGAAAAAACCCCTCACGCATGAGGGGCTGCCGCGCTGACGGATTTCGGTGTCAGCGCGGCCTGGCGAGGAGCAGACCCGCGGTCACGAACATACGCCCAGGATAACCATCAGCCCGCTGAGTGCCTACCGAATGTCGGACCGGGACTTGGACGCGGCCGGCGCGAGATCAGCGCCGACGGGGCGCTGGTGACCCCCGGCTTCACCGATATCCATACCCACTACGACGGGCAGGCCAGCTGGGACGAACGGCTCATCCCTTCCTCCTGGCACGGCGTGACGACCGTGGTCATGGGGAACTGCGGGGTGGGCTTCGCTCCCGTGACTTCCTCGACGTCCGGGCCGACCTGGACGTGATCCTGGCGATGGCACGGGCGTCCGGCCGCCCGGTGTCGGTGTTTTTAGGCCGAACGGCCCAGGGTGACAGTGGCCAGCAGGGCCCGTGCCCAGTCACGGTAGCCGTCCTGGCTGGGATGGAAGCAGTCGGAAGCGAACTTGCCTGCCCAGGGGGGCCTGAAGTGGGCGGAGATCGCGGCGACGGGCAGGCCGCGAGCGGCGGCGGCCTGGTGGATGGTGCGGTTGATCCGGTTCACGTAGGGCACGCTGGCCCGGCCGAGGAAGCCCCAGCAGCCCGCCGGCAGCGGCAGGTCGAGCAGGACGGTATCGCCGGGGAGCGCCGCGATCAGCGCGCGCAGCTCGGCGAACAGCTTGGCCGGGCTGGTGTACAGGATGTCATTGACGCCGACGCCGCAGGTCACCAGGCTGGCGCCGGCCGGGATCCGGGGCAGCTGGGTGCCGGCCACATCGCGGGTGAGCGAACCAGAGACGGACAGGTTGAGCACCCGCCAGGGCTGGCCGGTCTGCTCGCGGAGTGCGGTCAGGACCTGACCGACGTAGCCGTCGGCGGGGGTGGGCGCGCCGAGGCCCTGCGCGGTCGAGTCGCCGAGCACTACCCACAACGGCCCGTCGGCCGCGGCTACCTGGTCGTTGTGGGCAGCCCAGTGCCGGGCGAAGGCGGCGCAGTCCTCGCGCATCGCGTTGACGCCGTCGGCCCAGCGGCCGAACGGGCCTGCCCGCAGCCCGGAGAACTCCGCGGCCTGGGTGCGGGTCACGTACGACCCCATGGTGGCGACGATCTCGACCGGTGAGCGGCGCGGGGCGCCGGCCCGCCCGCCCGCACCGGACAGGGCCAGCGCCCAGGCCGGACGTGAAACCGCGGGCATCCGCTGCATGCTCGTTCCCCCATGGAATCGGTTGACGCCGGACAAACGACGCTAAACAAGCATATGGACAGCCGTCAACGCGACGGCGTACAGACGGCTGCGCCTTCGATGTTCCGAGGGTAGATGGTCCGGGTGATCAGGCGCTGTGATCCAAGCCGGAACCCGCAACGTACCCCGGACGTGATGACGACGCCGCCCGCGAGAGAGCAGGTAGCGGCCGAACTCGAAGCGCTGTCCGCCGGAGATAGTCGCACACGGCGCCTATGGGCTCACCAGGTCGAAGCCCTTGAAGCCTGGCACTGCCGCAGACGTACTTCACCAAGTACCTGGCCGACCTGGTGGAGAAGGGCATCCCTGGCCAGCCGTCCCGGGTGCGCCTGGATGCGCTGTTCAAGCAACTGCGGGAGGATCTGGCCGCCGACCAGCGGCCCGTGCCCCGCAGCCGCGCCGTCAACGACGCCCGCGAGTTCGAGTTCGCCTACAACGCCGCACCGCAAGAGGCCCAGCGTGACACAGACCGGGAGATCAAAGACCTGACCCGGCGGCTAGCCGAGGCCGAAGCCGGCCGAATAGAGGCGGAAGCTGCGAGAGCCCGGGATCTCGCCGAAGCTGAGGCGCGTGAGCGCGCCTTGCATGCCGAGATGGCCGAACGCAACCGCGAGTTGGAACGCCTCCATGGCCAAGCACACGGCAGCCCGCCACTAGCGGACAAGCAGCAGCGTCAACTTCAGGATGCCATCCAGGCCGCCGAGCTCCGCCTAGATGAGGCCACCACTGCCCACGCGGCTGCCGCGGCCCTGGCCTCGACCGCCAGCCACGTTACGGCGAAGCCGGAAACCGTCCCAGCCGCATGCCCCGCTCCGTCTTCGGATACGCCGCCACCAGCCACGCTAAGCGACGCGGAAATCGCGACGCCAGCTCCCCGGAATTCCGCTGCACAGGAGCCGGCGCCGGCACCCGGAGAAGGGAGCGATGCACTACCTTCGCTCCAGACCCTGCACCAGCAGATCCGCGAGCGGGCTGCGACGCAGGACTGGGACGCCATGGTGGCCACCAGTGACCGGCTGGCCGGGCTCGACCCGGCCGCCGCCGATCCCGACGGTCTGGCCAGCACCGCCCGGCAGCAGCTCAGCCACCACAAGGAAACCGGCGAGGACGCGCCACTAGTCCGCGTTGACAAGACGCAGCCCAACCGCGGCGAGAACAAGAAAACGCAACGGCGGGGGATACGCCCGGCCAGGCTCTACTCTGGCATCGTCGGTGCCATCGCGCTTGCGAGTCTCCTCGCGGTGAGTCTTCTCCTGGCCACGAATTCCCCAAAACCGGGTAAGGGCACCTCGACGAGCTCCTCGTCCTCCTCGGCGGGCAGCAGGCCGTCAGCGAGCAACTCATCGCCGAGCATCGCCGCCCTCAGCGGCACGCTCAACGGGAGCGGATCGACGTTCCAGCTCAACTTCCAGCAGACGGCCATTTCGAGCCTCAAGCCGATCGCGCCCAACCTCACGGTCAACTACAACGGCAGCGGCTCGGGCTCGGGACGCACGGACCTGGCCGTGGGGACGGCCAACTTCGCGGCCTCGGACTCGCCCATCCCCGTCGCGGAGCAGGCGAACTTCAAGGGCAAGACCGTACTGTACTTCCCCGTCGCGCTCGGTCCCATCACGGTCTCCTACAACCTGTCCGGCCTCGGCAAGCCGCTGCAGCTATCGGCGCCGGTCCTCGCGCAGATCTTTGAGGGCAAGATCACGACGTGGAACGACCCGGCAATCCTGGCGGACAACCCCGGCGTCACCCTGCCCGGCACCCCGATCACCATCGCCCGCCGTTCGGACTCCTCCGGCACCACCCAGTACTTCTCTGAGTTCCTCGTTGAGGCGGCGCAGGGCGAATGGACCCTCGGCAGCAGCGCGGTGATCGTCTGGCCGGCCACCAGCCGCAGCGGCAACGGCTACCTGCTCGGAGCGGGCCAGCAACTGCTCCCCTCGCTCGGCTACGCGCCGCTGCCCCCCAACATCGACCAGATGGCCAAAGCGCAGCTGAGCAAGATCGGTACGTAACGGCCTGGCGCGCCCAGAATGATTGCTATGGGCACGGAACGGCGCCGCAGGGCGGCCCAGTACGCCGGCGACCTCCGCGGCGACAGCAGGCGCTCGGAAACCAACTTCTCCCTGCTCGCCTGGGAAGCCCGCACTGCCCAGCAGCTGTAGGGCGATGGAGATGCAGGTGGGGCGTGCGCGAGCAAACGCCCGAGTGCAGGCGGGAACATCGGAGGCCGCCGGCGCGCTGACCTAGTGGCGCAGGACTTCGACCTCTACGGCTGGCGGTGCGCCTGCTGCGGCTTGGGGGGACGTGGCGGCGGCTCAGCACACCGCGAGAAGCTGTTCGGCCGAGACGTGTGGCATGTACCGCTGGCTTCGGGACAATGGCCTCCCCGAGGGATTCCAGATCTTGTGCTTGTCCTGCGACGAGTCCAAGGGCACGGGCGAACGGTACACGCTCGCATATCGACAGCAAGAAGCGCTGCTATGCCTGTAACGAGATCAAGCTGCTGGTGAAGGAGTTCGGCACTGACCGAACCGCCCGTGACGGGCACGCTCGCGCTGCAAAGTGTGCGACGCCGCAGCCAGAACAATGAGGAGGATCGCTAAATGCCGAAGAGTGACATGACCGGGACCGAGGGCGAGATCATCGCCGTTTACCGAGGCGGGGTGCGCCATGCCGAGGGCTGACTTCATCGAGACCGAGGGCACGGTCATCCGGATGCGCGGGCACGGCTTCTACACCGTGGTACTCGCCAACGGGCACGAGGTGCTCGCGAGGATGT
>JBEKJP010000102.1:0-29333 GCA_050011155.1 Streptosporangiaceae bacterium | reverse complement strand
TGATCCTCAGCGCCCAGGCAGTCCCGTCCGCTGCCCTGCTGCCCTGCATCGCCGCGCTCCCGGCGGGCTGGAGCGTTGGCGGCACGGACATCGCCAGCGGGAGGGCCAGCTTCTGGCTGGACCCCGATCGCGCAGGGCCGCGAGCGGTCACCGTAACCCTCACTGCGACCTGCGACACCTCGGGCGTCCAGCAGATCCCCTCCGACCAACCCGGCACGCGCCGGTTCGAGCATCCGCTGAGCGTGGCGCCGCAGTTCTCCGGCCTCCGCCTCTACACATTCCCCGGCGGCTGCGCCACCTACCGGTTCAGTTTCGCGCAAGGTACCTCCCCCGCGCTGGCCGTCGCCGTCGATAACGCGCTGGCGTTCAAGTCCCGGTCAACCCTCGTCAACTACGTTCGGCACACCGAAGGTCTCATGCTCTGCGGGCGAGATGCCGCATGCCCGCGATGAGCAAGTAGCCGGGCCGGCGCTGTCCAGCTAGCCGCGCTCGGAGCCTCACCACCACAGCCACGCAGGCAGCCCGGTGAGTTCATACCTGCGGCTAATGGCTAATTGCAGCATGATCAGATCATCGCCCCAGAACGCCCTGATATGTGCTCAACCACGCTGCCAAGAACAAGCGGACGCAGGAGCGAATAATCGGCATGGGTGCTTTTGATCCGTCGGCGCATGCTTTGTTCCTCACGGTGGGTCATTCCCGGCCTGGCCGAGGGGGTAACGGGATGGCTGGCATGCCAGCGGTAGCCGGCGGCAGCCGGTCTTCGGGCGGCTGCCGCATCGGGTGAGAAATGGCCGGCGTTGACAGCCGCGGGCGGGTGCGCGTGCCAGTGTGACAGGGCCGGGTCCGGAGTGCGGGCGCGACGGCGGACCGGGGCCGCTGCGGCCAACACAAGAGCAACACAAGTCCGGGTCCAGGAGGCGTCCAACACGCGAGCAACACGCACAAAACGGCATTCCCCGGCCAGCACGCGGGTGCGGCAGCCGAATCGCGGGCCAGGCCGTCCCGGGAAGCTGCGGAGTTCAGCCGTTGGCGGTGGTGATCGCGGCGGCAACCAGGGTGATGTGCGCGGTTTACCGTCGGCCGGGGGATTGCGAAGTCGCAGATTGCTGTGGGAAGCGTCAGAACTGGACGGTCGGCACGGCCGGGTTCGCTCCCCGGCTGATGGAGCTGGTTTTCTCCACGGCCCGGTTTGAGGACGGCGGCCAGGTGGCTTTGCCTGCCGGCGCTGGCGAGATTCGTGTCGGCCTTACTGTTGCCGCCAGGCGGCCGCGTCGTGGACGACGAGCGCGATCTGGACGCGGTTGGCCGCGTTGAGCTTGATGAGCAGTTGCGATATGTGGGCCTTGGCGGTGGCAACGGCGCGACACTGTGCACCAATGGAGCTGGGAGTCCCTCCAGCTCGGCGCCCTATGGCTGGCTTTGGCGGTGCCCGCCGACTTCCTCGATAGCGTGGCCATCAAGAATCCCGAGTCTATGTCGGCGCACGACTTCTATATCGGACAGGCCCCATGGATATACCTCATCTACGCAGCCGTGTTCATTAGCCCCGCGTGCGCGGCCGCTATAGGGCCATGGCTCAGCCGCCACCACCGCGGCCAAAGGCAAGCGCCACGCCCGCAGGACGCTACGCGGCCCGCCAGCGTATGAAACCGCAGCCAAGCGGCCCCGCCAGGCTCACCGGCCCGGCGGGGCCTCCGCGACCCGCCGGCAAAGGACAAGCACCCCACCGGTAACGCGCGGCTAGGGATCCCCAAGCTGCTCGAGCCACCAGCTTGGCCACCCCGCCAGGCGGGCAGCAATAGCCGCCTCCTGGCTGACCGAACGCGGCACTGAACCCAGCCCTGGCTCACACAACTCACAGGCGCCCTTACCGCGAACTCGGGATTTCAGCCTACGGCCCCTCTCGCCTCAGGGGACGGCGGGTTCCATGCATCGGCCGCGGGCCGATCCATCTGATGCACCGCGAGAGCCCAGGCCAACACCGCCGTGACCTGGCCCGGCCGGCTGAGGCAGATCCACTTCTTCTTCCGCAGCCGCTCACCCGATCAGATGCTCGATACCGCCGCCCCCTGGACCAGCCCCTGGTTGCCACCGGGTTACGAATAGAACTTTTGGAATGCTGCTTAGGAGCACCTCAATTTCCGGGCTTCCGCAGATGGGCCGGGCGCTGAGGTGTATCAGCTGGCCAAGCTGGCTCCTCCGTCCTTATGAAACGTGGGGCAGGCGCGCAGAGGAGAGGTCACCAGGTCCCCTCCATGCGAATCCCGTGCGAGGTGAGCTCGGCCGTTGGCTGCCCGGGTGCATGGCGGCCACTTTCGAGGCCAGATCCATGGGCGGCCGACCGTGCAATAGAACCGACAGCATTGCGGTGGCGAGGTCCGCCGGAACGTGAGGAGGGGAAGAACAGCCATGAAATCGTCTGCTGAACCACCTGAGGGTGTCAGCACGTCAGACGTTCCTGACCAGCCCGGCCTGGCCGGGCGTTTGTACGACGAGATCACGGACAAGGTCGCGGTTAAGCATCCGTGGTACAGGCTGCCGGAAATCGCTGGCCTGGCTGAGCTGATCGGTATTCGCGACACGCTCCGGCAGAAGAACTTGTTTGATACCTCCCGCCTCCCGTCGGTGGACCCGGTCCAGCCGCCGCGGTATGACGAGTCGTACCGGACCGCCCGCACCGCGGATGGCAGCTGGAACGACCTGGAGCACCCTGAGATGGGGATGGCGAATACCCGCTTCGGTCGTAACGTGCCGCTGGACGACACCTGGCCCGACCAGGACCGGATGATGGTGCCGAACCCCCGCGAGATCAGCCGCAGGCTGATGACCCGCGACGCGTTCAACCCGGCCACCTCAGGCAACGCCCTCATCGCGGCGTGGCTGCAGTTCATGCTGCACGACTGGATCAAGCACGGCACGAGTCCGACGGAGAACCCGTGGGTCCTGCCCGAGGTTAACGGCGATGACTGGCCCGCGCCTCCCGTGGTCGTCATGCGCGTGGCTCCCGACCCGACCTCTCCCGCGGACTCGGCGCTGCCCCCGACGCACCTCAACGTGAACACGCACTGGTGGGACGGATCGTCGATCTACGGCAATGACCTTCAGCAGCAGCGGTTTCTCCGCGAAGGTGCGGGCGGGCGGCTGCGGGTGGTCGACGGATTGCCGCCGATCCCGCCTGACCCTCAGGGCAATCCGACTCTCATGCCGGGTTTCTGGCTTGGGCTGGGCATGATGCAGACGCTGTTCTCGCTGGAACACAACAGCATTGCCGCCATGCTCGCCGCGGCCCACCCAGATTTCGGCGACGAGGTGCTTTTTCAGAAGGCCCGGCTGATCACCTGCGCGCTGATCGCCAAGATCCACACCGTGGAATGGACGCCTTCGGTCACGGCCCACCCCACGGCGGTCGAGGGCCTGTATGCGAACTGGTGGGGCCTGGCCGGCCAGAAACTGCACGACTTCGTCGCGAAGATCTCCAAGAATGAGGCGCTGCGAGGCATCCCCGGTACCGGCACCGAGGACTTCGGCGTGCCGTACGCGCTCACCGAGGAGTTCGTCGCCGTGTACCGGATGCACCCGCTCGTGCCGGACGACTTCGACTTCCGGTCGGCGCGCGACGACGCCCGGACCCTCGGGCCACGGTCCTTTACCGAGCTGACCGGGCCGCAGGCCGTCCCGATCCTGCGGGACCAGCGGCTGACCGACATCGTCTACACGTTCGGCACGATGAATCCTGGCCTGGTCACCCTGCATAACTTCCCGAAAGGGCTGCAGACGTTCAGGCGGCCGGACAACGGCGCGTACATGGACATGGCCGCGCTGGACATCCTGCGCTGCCGTGAGCTCGGGGTGCCGCGGTACTGCGAGTTCCGGCGGCTGCTGCACATGTCCGTGCCGCAGACCTTCGAGGAGGTGACGAGCAACCAGGTCTGGGCGCAGGAACTGCACGAGGTGTACGACGGCAAGATCGAAGATCTCGACCTCATCCCCGGCCTCATGGCCGAGGACTTCCCGGAGGGTTTCGCCTTCAGCGATACGGCGTTCCGCATCTTCATCCTGATGGCTTCCCGGCGGCTCAATAGCGACCGGTTCTTCACCGACTCCTTCACCGACGAGGTGTATACCCCGGAGGGCATGACGTGGATCGCGGACAACACGATGCGCTCGGTCCTAGCCCGGCACTGCCCGGACCTGGAGCCGACGGTGGCGAAACTGCCGAACGCCTTCGGGATCTGGGAGAGGACGGCCCCGAGATGACCATGGGCCGCCCGGCTGCGGACCCGCAAGGCGCGCCAGCGGAGATCCTCGAGCACAAGCTGGCACTGGTGATGAACGGCGGGGGTCAGCCTGGCCGTGTGGATGGACGGTTCGGTATGACAGGAGGCGGCAGGCAAGGGTGGCTTGCGCCGATATTTAAATCGTAGTACTGGACAAGGCAGAACTCATGGTTCTCTGGGTCGTGCATGACTATGACGATGCCGTCGTCGTAGTCGTGCTGCTCACCTGACCAGCGGCCCCCGAGGTCCTCCACCTGCCGGCGTGCCGCGCCGATGTCATCGACTTGGATATCGAGGTGGATGCGGACCTTGGCGGTTTTCAGCTCCGGCACCCGCTGGAAGGTTAGCCGCGGCTGGTGATCCAGGCGTGAACCGACGGTGGCCCATCCGGCGTCGCTATGTTCGCCGGTGACCGTGATGTCCAGCAGAGCGCTCCAGAAGGACGCCAGCCGCGCGGGTCCGCGCAGTCGATTGTGATTCCGGCCAAACGGGTCGCCATGTACGTATCTTGGCATCGCGAGCCCGCCTAAGCCTGGATCAGCGGCATGCCTGGAGCAACTCACTCATTTGCCGTCAGGATGGCGTTCCAGCAGCGCTGGCTCAGAAAGCGGGCCGGGACTTCCCCGGGCCGATGAACTCCACTTCGGCGGCCACCATCGCCGCCCGGGTGGCATCGAAGTCTCGGCGAGCCGGTCGCTGCGCATTTCCACGAAGACCACCGAACCCACCATCACTGGGTACTCCTTCGGTCCGCTGCTGTTCACCCCCGTCCGTCCCGGTGAGCAGACCGCGCGCCCCCCAGCATGACGGTCTCCCCGGCCAATTCAGCCGCCTCAGCCGCCTTCCTGCAAAGCTGAATAGCAGCGTTGACCTGGTGCTTTTCCGAGGCCCGCTCCGCAGAAAGCGCTATCCGCCGCCACCGCTTGCTCACCTGCGGGGCGGCTGGTGCTCGGGCGGGCGTACGCCGCGCCACCACCGGCCTAGGCGGATGAGCCCGTAGGCCGCACCCCAGACGACCGCCAGCGCGGGGATGTTCATGATCACCGCGGCCAGGCCGCCGTCGCTGGCGCACAGTATCGCCACCGCGAGGGTTGCCCCCATCACGACGACGTTGGACAAGTCACGGGCGGCGAGCACGGTGTCAACCGGCGACCAGGCCAACTCGATCCCGTGCCGGAAGCCCCCGCCCCGCGCGGGTCGGGGGCTAGGGTCGCTGGCCACGACCCACCGGACCGAGGTTCCTTTAAGCCGGCCGGCATCCCTTCCAGCTGGGCTAACCATGTTCATGAACACCTCCGCTGGCTACATGCGCCCGGGGCTAACTGTTCGTATTCCTTGGCCAGGTTCACCAGGAAGTTCCGCGACTCCCCGGGCGGCAGGGCGCGCTCGTAGACCTGGCTGAACGCGGCCCGGTAGCGGCCGACCTCCTCCGCGCTCTCCAGGATTTCCCGGCGGCTCAGCAGCTCCACGCACACCAGATGCGGGTCGTCGTCGACGAACTCGAAAATCTGGAAGGGGAATCCCATCGCCTGGTGCGCTCCGGCGCCGAACGGGAGGACCCGCAGGCTGATGTTCGGCCGGTCGGCCATGTCCCTGAGCGACTCGTACTGCTCGCGCATCACGTCGCGGCTGCTGACTGCCCGCCGCAGCGAGGCCTCGTCGAGTACCACGTTCAGCTCCGGCGCGCTCGGCCGGTCCAGGATCTGCTGGCGGGCCAGCCTGAGGTCGACCGTGCGCTGCACGACCTCGAGCCGTGAGTCGGTGCGCGAGGAGATCAGCTCCCACGCGTAGCGCCGGGTCTGCAGCAGGGCGGCGATGAGGTTGGTCTCGTAGACGAGGATGGCGGAGGCTTCGTCCTCCAGGCTGAGCAGGGTCTGACCGCCCTCGTCGAGCAGGTCGGCGTAGTCCGACCACCAGCCCTTTCCGCGTGCCTGCCTGACCATCTGCAGCAGCGGATCACGCTGCGCATCATCGACGTCGTACAGATCGAGAAGCTCCCTGGCGTCCTGGATCCGGACGGCGACCTGACCGTTCTCGATCCGGCTCACCTTGGCCGGTGAGCATTCCAGGTGGTCGGCGACCTCCTCGAGGGTCAGGCGCGACGCAGCCCGCAGCCGGTGCAGCTCGGCGGCCAGCCGCCGGCGCCGCATCAACGGACTCCTGCCACCTGTCGCCATGACCCCGTTCCGGTTCCACAGTCGCCCGAGCGGTCGATCCCGCTAGCCAGTTCCATGATCATATCCAAACGTCTTGCATTCTGCAAATTGCATGTAGTACTGTCGTGGCGGGATGATCCCATTGGTACCACTCGACCGTATTTATGCGGGATCGCCTGCGAGACAGCAAGTCTCGGGCATACTGTTCAGTCTTCACTGACCCGCTTTGCATAGGTTCGCGAGTCAAGTTTTGCATACTTACAGATCCGGATCGAAATTTGCTTTGCCGTCGGGTCGTAGGGGTTGAGCTCTGGGGGGAAGAGGCGCGTGACTCATCGTGATGAGAGCGCGGTGGCGAGACGGCGGAAGGTCGCCGCCTCGCTTCGTCATCTGCGCGGCGAGGCCGGGCGGACCGAGGACGAGGCCGCCGCGCACCTGGACTGCTCGCTGCCGCGGTTGCGGCGGATCGAAGCGGGCATGGCCGCCGTCCGGGTGGCCGAGGTCCGCAGCATGCTCGACCTTTACAACACCAGCGGCGAGCGACGGGAAGAAATCCTCGGCGCGGCGCGGCAGGCCAGGGAGCGGTGCTGGTGGTACCCGTACGCCGACCTGATCGACGAGGGCTTCGAGACCCAGCTGATCCTCGAGGACGACGCGGCCGTGCTCCGTACCTACCAGCCCAACCTGGTGCCCGGCCTGCTGCAGACCGAACGCTACGCCTGGGAGCTGATCGAGACCCAGGACGATCTCCCGCTGGAGACCGTCCGGCGGCTGGCCCGCCTGCGGACGCTGCGTCAGCAGGTGCTGAGCCGGGACGGCGCTCCCGGCCTGGACGTGATCCTCGACGAGGCCGTGCTGCGGCGGCCGGTCGGCGGCCCGGCGGTGATGCGCGAGCAGTACGAGCACCTGGCCGAGGTCGCGGCCAGGCCCGGCGTGACCCTCCAGGTGCTGCCCTTCGAGGCGGGACCGCACCACGCGCTGGGAGCGGGATTCCACATCTTCGAGTTCGCCGGGGACGAGCCTGGGGTGGTGGAGCTCGAATTGCTCGACCGGGTGGCCTTCGTCGTTGAGCCCGGCGAAGTAGGCCACTACGCCGAGGCCTTCGAGCAGGTGCGCCGGCAGGCCCTGGACGCCGCGCGGTCCCGGGCGCTGCTCAGCTACCTCGATATGACGGCCTGAGGGGGGCTCGTGCCGGGACTCCGTGCCGCCGCGGACCAAGGAGGGGAGGCGGGTGCCGCGGGCCTCGGCCGCGGCACCCGCCTGGTCCGGCCCGGTCAGAGCAGGTCGAATTCGCCGGCCTTCACCCCGGCCACGAAGGCTTTCCACTCGGCGACGGTGAAGCGCAGGACCGGGCCGCTCCGGTCCTTGGAGTCACGCATGAGTACCGCCGACGTCTCGAAGCCAACCTCCACGCAGGCCGGGTTGGAGGCCCCGGAGAACGTGCTCTTCCGGAACGGGACGGCCGGCTTGCCGAAGTCATTCATTTCGATGTCCTTCCAGCTCTGTGGTCTCTTCCGCCGACGGACTCGTGCCGCCGACGGGAGCCACAATCCGGCTCTGAACTGGGCGGATTCGTGGTCGTCAGGCTGGGCCCTGACCTGTGTCAAGACCTGTATCGAGACCTGGTCCCGGCCCACGAGAAACAGGGAGTACCGGCATGAGCGGTGAGATCGCGATCAGGGACGGCGAGGAGGAACGAGGGCCGGTCACCTTCCAGCTCCTCGGCGCCTTCCGGATCGCCCGCGGCGGACAGCCGCATCCTCCCGGCCCCGGCCAGCAGCAGCGGCTGCTCGTCAAGCTCCTGGCGGCCAGGGGCATGCGACTGGCCAACGACGAGCTGATGGCGGCGATCTGGGACGACGTGCCCGGCCCGGGCGCCACGCTGGAAGCGCTCCATCATCTCGTGGCGGCGGTGCGCAGGAACCTGGCCGCCGCCGGTCTCGGCGACGTGCTGCACAACGCCAACGGCACCTACTCGCTCGACATCTCCCCGGCGCACGTCGACGTACACGTGTTCCATGCCCGGACCGAACGTGCCCGCGCCCTGGACCGCGAGGGCGACCGGCGAGCCGTCGGGCTACTCGAGGAGGCCCTGGGACTGTGCTACGGCGAGCCGCTGGCCGGGCTGCCCGGGCGCTGGGTCGACGGGTACCGGTACCGGCTCGCCGAGGAGATCCGCGCGGCCCGGCTGGACCTCTACCAGAGCGCGCTCAGGCACGGTGAGTCCCGCGAGCGGCTGCCGGGCCTGAGTACCCTGCTCAGGGAGCAGCCCGACGACGAGCTGGTGGCCTGGCTCTACATGAACGCCCTCTACCGGGCCGGTCAGCCGACGCGAGCCCTGGAGGTCAAGCGCGACTTCTCGGCCCAGCTGCTCGAGGCAAACGGCACCGACAGCGGGCGCGCCCTCGGCGATCTCTACCAGCGCATCCTGGCCGGTGACGACGAACTGCTCACACCGGAAGCCCTCGACTTCCCCGGCAGCGACCCCGGCCCCAGGTCCCGGCGTCCCGGTCAGGACCAGGAGCGCGAGGAGCCCCGCGAGCCGGACGCCGAAGCCGCCCCGGCCGGGGTGCACAACGTGTTCAACGGGCCGGTCAACGCGAAATACGGCGTCTTCGGCACCCAGATCGTTCACGGCGGATCGCGATGAGCGGCGCGGATGACCAGGAGTCGCGACCCGCACCCGATCCGGACAAGCCGGAGCGGGCGCAGGAACCGAGGCAGCGGCCGGGCGAGGCGGCCGACGGGAAGGCAGGCGACGCCACCGCCGCGGACGCCAAATCCGAGGGAACGAACGGGGCGACGCGTACGCCGGTCGCCGATGACGATCAGCACGTCGCGCGAGACACGCAAGAGCAGTTGTCCTCTCTCTTCGGCGGCTACGGCAGCTACATCAACGCCAACATCTTCAACGGCCAGGTCAACGCGTCACAGGGGACGTTCGGCACCGCCCACGGCCCGGGCCAGGAGGACGGCGGCCGCCGGGCTCGTACCGGCAGGTTCACCGCGGCGGAGACCAGCGCGCTGTGCGCGCACTTCGCCGAGCCGCCGCTGTTCGAGGCGGCGGCGGTGGCGCTGGGCCGGGACCGGGTCGTCGTCCTCGGCGGGGCGGGCGGCCTCGGCAAGCGGACGAGCGCGGTCCGCCTGCTGCTGAACGCGGGCGCCGCGCCGCTCGAGGTCGTCTCGCCCGCGCTCAGTATCGAAGACCTGTCCAAGCACGATTTCGAGGAGGGCCACGGCTACCTCGTCGAGGACTGGCAGCTGGCCCCGCGGGCCGACACGAGCGACTTCAGCTGGCTGGTGCTGCGCAATCACGTCAGCGACGCCAAGGCCTACCTCGTCATCACGGCTGGGAGCGGCCAGGGCGGCCGGTCGGTCGAGCGGCTGGCTTGGCTGCCGCCGACGGCGGCACAGGTACTCGCGGCCTACACGGCGGGGACCGAGGTGGCCGGGCGGATCGCGGCGGTGGCCGGGAAGGTGCCCGACACCTGCGGGGTGGGGGACCTCGCGGTCATCGGGCGCCGGCTGGCGAAGGGCGAAGACCCGGCCAAGATCCTGGAAGAGCTGTCCCACGACCCCGGGCGGCACGTGCGCGAGTGGCTGTCGGCGGAGGCGCGCACCGACGACGAGATCCAGCTGATCGTCACGCTGAGCTTCGCCGCCGGGCAAAGTCAGCGCATCTTCGAAGCGATGCACCGCCGTCTGAGAGAAACGCTGTGCGAGGCGGGCCTGCTGCCGGATCCCGACGATGAGAAGAAGGACGGCGACGCCGGCGACCAGGACCGGGTGACTCCGCGCCCGCGCACGCTGCGGGACGCGCGCACCCGGCGCCAGCCGAACGAGCTCATCGAACGCCAGGACGGCCGCGTCAACTTCCGCGGGAAGGACGCGAGCTCTCAGTCCCTGGCCCACCGGCACGCGCTCCAGGAGCTGTGGGCCGAGTACGACATGACCTTCTGGGTGGCGGTGCACGAGTGGCTGACCGAACTGATCGCCGACGCCGCCATCCACGACGTGCAGGTGTCGGTCGCGCTGGGCCTGACCGTGCTGGCCTCCACCGCCCTGGACGAGGTCGAGGACTCCTACCTGCACCTGTGGGCCGCGGGGGAGCAGTCGTGGTCGGGGCAGTGCACGGCGGTGTACGTGCTGTGGCTGATGTCCAGGGACCACGCGCTGGCACCGGTCGCCCTGCGGATCGCGACCAACTGGGTGAACAGCGGGGATCCCGCCCGGCAGTGGACCGCGGCCGCCACGCTGAGCGGCGAGCTCGGCGTGGTCTACCCGGCCGAGGCGGCTTCCCGGCTCTGGCACCTCATCGGTCAGTGGAAGGACGTGCCCACGAAGGCGGTTATCGCGATGGCCAGCCTGTTCGCGACCCTGGTCAGGGAGGCGGGGGGCCAGGATGCATGCCAGGTACTCGCCCTGCTCCGCGACCGGCTGGACCGGGCCAGCCGGCCGGCCGATGACGACGGCGGCGCACCGGGAAAGCCCGCGGTCAGCTGGCGTGACGACCGCAAGAACCGGGAGCGGGCCCGGCTGTGCATCGTCGAGGTGCTGGCCGCCCGCGACCCGAAGACGAAGCAGCCGTCGATTACCTCGCTGCTGAAGAGCCAGCCCGAGCACCTGGACCTCGTGGTCAGGTTGTGGGCCACGGTCCTGTGCTACCGGCCGTACCGCAAGCGCGCCCTGGTGGCGCTGCTCGACGCGGTCCGCGCCTTTGAGCACGTCAGCGACGATCCGCGGACCGCCGCCCGCACCCTCGGCGACGCCTTGACCGATGCCCTCCCTCCTGACGAACACGAGCCGCTGAACAGGGACTTCATCAACATCCTGGCCCGCTCCAGGCGGCCGGAGACCGACACCACGGCTACCGTCCAGGCCTTGCTGGACGCCTTGAAGCATCTGGAACCCACAGAGAGAACAGCGTCATGAGCACCGATTCTTCCTGGTTCAATTCAGCCGACGCCGTTCGGCCCGATTATCGGGTCAGGGACGGTCAGCGGGCTCCGGCGGATCCCCGCGCGGTTCCCGACGGCCCGTTCATCGGGCCTACGCTGCCGGACCGGGGTGCCGCGAGCCGCGAGCGGGCGCCGTCATATCCGATCGTCGCCCAGTACGAACTGGGCGATCCCGAGCGGCGGGGACCGCTCGGGCTGGTGAAGCGCCGCCAGCTCGAGGACATCCCGAAGATCAAGCCACACGAACTGCTCGTCTGGCGGGTGGGCAGCCGCTACGTGGTGGACCGGCGGGAACTGCGCGCCCACGACGACATCTTGGTGCGCGCCTCCAGCGTGAGCGTGGTCAGCGTCCGGCCCGACACCGAGGTCGGCGTCTCGTTCGAGATCGACTCCGAGGACGCCGCGAAGTTCGTGGTCAAGGTGACCTTCATCTGCTCGGTGCTGGATGCCGTCGTGGTGGTGCGGGACGGGCAGGTCAACGCGGCGGACGCATTGATCGCTTACCTCCGGGGCTATCAGGACCTGTTCAACCTGGGGCTCAACTACCCGATCAAGGCGATCAACAGGCTCCGTACCGAGATGGCCGTCCAGGTCAAGTCCTACATGACGCTCCGCCCCCCGAAGATCCCCGGGATGGTCATCACCTCCGCCACGGTCCAGATCGAGACGCCTACCGTGCTCGTCGACATCGGGAAGCTAGCCGACGAGCAGCTGATCGAGCTGCAGCGGCAGCATCACGCGGCGCTGCTCGACAGCAACGAGCAGGCTCACATCCTGAACAAGGCCAACCGGATGGACGCCATCAGCCGCGATCCGAGGACCGCACTGGACCTGGCGTACGCCGACGGCGGCATGGACAGCCCGCAGTACGCCGAGCGGCTCCAGCAGATGGACGAGTCCCGGCAGCAGCGTGACCGGATGGACGCGCTCACCGCCATCTCGAGGCAGCAGGAGCTCGAGGACCGCTCCCGGCAACGGCAGTACGAGCTCGAGGATCGCGCCACCGCGCGCCAGCACGAGCTCGAGGACCGGGCCGACCGGTGGCAGTACGAGGAAGTGCAGTGGACCCGCGAGGAGCGGAGGGCACGAGTGGAGTGGAAGCACGCGCGGGACGAGGCCAAGTGGAAGGACGAGCTGGAGGGCCGTCGCGCTCAGGTCAACGCCAACATCGAGCTGCTGAAGCTCTACGCGGCCAATGGCCATCTCGACACCTTCAACGCGGACATCGAGGACATCGTCCGGCGGATCCACGGCGATCATGGCGGTCCGCAGCTAACGGCCGGGGACCGGCCCGAGCTGCCCGACGGCCCTAGGTTCGGGGAACGCGGGCCGGAGGCAGACCGTGAGCGCTGACCTGGACGGGCAGGTGCCGCCGCAGGCGAGCGCCACCATGCCGATGAACAAGGTGCCGGCCAGCGATGAGCCCGGGCCGTACCGGCCGGTCGAGGCCGATTACGGTCCAGGGCGCTGGTTCCGGGCCTGCGCCGGGATCAAAGAAGACGTCATGGACTGGTCGCCAGCCGAGCGGGCCAAGTACACCGGGCTCGGCATCATCGTGCTGAACACCGGCTGCCTGGCGGCCTTCGCCATGTTCACCGCGCTCGGCAAGATCGTCGCCGCGCCCGCCATCGCCCTGGTGCCGCTGGCGCTGGTCTGGGGATGGATCATCTTCAGCGTCGACCGCTGGCTGATTACCAGCACGCACGGCGTGCGCGGCCTGAGCCGGGTGCTCATCTTCCTCCCCCGCCTGGTGCTGGCGATCCTGCTCGCGTTCACCATCGCCGAGCCGCTGACGCTGCGCATCTTCCAGAACACGCTGGACAGCACGGCGCTGACCACCCGGACCCAGGCGCTCGACCAGTACGAGAGCCAGCTGCAGACCTGCAATCCGGTGTCCGGGCAATGGGTCAGTTCGACGGCCTGCGACGGCTATCACCTGACCGTGGCCAACTCACCGTACGCCATCCAGCAGAAGCTCGACACCGCCAAGCAGCAGCAGACGCAGCTCGAGGGCGTGGTCGCCACCGAGGAGACGCAGCACCAGAACCTGACCTCCACCGCCACTGGCGAGTGCGCGGGCACGGCGGGCGCGGGCATGAGCGGAACGGGCGGGGAAGGCCCGCGCTGTAAGGCGGACTGGAAGGCCGCCAACCAGTACGCCGCGCAAACCGGCCTGGCTACCAAGCAGGCGCAGCTGTCCAAGCTGCAGACGTCGATCGCCGCCCTGATCCAGCAGGCCGGCGCGGCCGGGCAGACCTACGGCACCGAACTGCACCAGGCGATCATCACCGCCGTCGACACCAGGCGGAAGGAACAGGCCAAGCAGATCGGGATCATCGAGGAATGGGACGCGCTCGAGCTGCTGTCCAGCCAGAGCACGTTCGTCCTGTTCGGCCACTGGCTGCTCGTCCTGGTCATGATGGCCCTGGACTGCCTGCCCGTCCTGGCCAAGCTGATGAGCGAGGCATCGACCTACGACGAGCTGATTTCCGAGGAGCGAGCCAGCGACGGGCGTGTTCACGCGACCGACCTGCGATTCCGTGAAGAAACGGCCACGGTGGAGAAGGAGGTGGAGATCTACCTGGCCAAGATGCGCAAGCGCGACCGAAAACGCGGTCTCGACCAGGAGGAACGGGTGCGGAACGCACAGGGTGACACGGATGGGCTCGACGACGTGAGAGCCCTGGCGCAGAAGTGGCTGCGCGACGCCAAGGCATGAGAACCGCGGTCGCCATCCGCCTGGTCCAGGATCACTTACACGGCGAGGTCAGCTGGCGTTCTCGGGCGGCTTGACCTCGCGGCGCAGGATCTTGCCGGTCGGGCCCTTGGGCAGCTCGTCGACCAGCCAGACCTGGCGCGGGTACTTGTAGGCGGCGATCTTGTCCCGGGCGAACGCGCGCAGTTCCTCCGGGGTCGCGCTGGCGTCTGCCTTCAGCGCCACGGCCGCGCCGACCTCCTCGCCGAGACTGTCGTGCGGGATCCCGATCACGGCGACCTCGGCGACCGCCGGGTGCTCGTGCAGGACTTCTTCGATCTCGCGCGGGTAGACGTTGTAGCCGCCCCGGATGATCATGTCCTTCTTGCGGTCGACGATGTAGAAGTAGCCGTCCTCGTCGACCCTGGCCAGGTCCCCGCTGCGGAACCAGCCGTCGGTGATCGCCTCGGCGGTGGCCTCGGGCTTGCCCAGGTAGCCCTTCATCACGTTGTGGCCCTTGATGGCGATCTCGCCGATCTCGCCCTCGGGGGCGGGCTGTCCCTGCTCGTCGACCAGGCGCATCTGCACGCCCTCGACCGGGACGCCGATCGAGCCCGGCTTACGGGGCCGGTCCGGGAGGTTGAACGACGCGACCGGCGAGGTCTCCGACAGGCCGTAGCCCTCCAGGATGACGCAGCCGAACTTCTCCTCGAACCCGCGCAGGATCTCCAGCGGCAGCGAGGCACCGCCGGAAATGCAGGTCCGCAGCGTCGCGGTCTGGGCCGGGTCGCCGTCGGGGGTGTGCAGCATGGCGGCGTACATGGTCGGCACGCCCTCGAAGATCGTCACCGCGTCGCGCTGGATGATCTCGAGCGCCCGGGCCCCGTCGAACCTGGGCAGCAGCGTGAGCGTGCCCCCGGCCGCCACGGTCGCGTTCAGTCCGCAGGTCAAGCCGAAGACGTGGAACAGCGGCAGGCAGCCCATCGTCACGTCGTCCGTGCCGTTCTGCAGCAGGGTCCGCGCGACCACGTCGGCGTTGGTGGTCATGTTGGCGTGGGTGAGCTGTGCGCCCTTCGGCTTGCCGGTGGTCCCCGAGGTGTACAAGATGACCGCGTCGTCCTCGCCGCCCCGGTCGGACCGCATTTCGGCGGGAGCGTGCTCGGCGAGCAGATCGGCCAGGTCGGCGGTCTCGGCCACCAGGACCTGGGCTCCGGCGTCGGTGGCGCCCTTGGCCGCCTCGCCGGCCGCGGTGTGCCAGGCCAGCAGCACCTTGGCGCCGGAGTCGCTCAGGTAGTAGCCGATTTCCCTGCTCTTGAACAGCGGGTTCATCGGGACCACGACGGCGCCAGCGGCCAGCGCACCGTAGAAGGCGATCGGAAAGGCCGGGACGTTCGGCAGCATTATCCCTACTCTGTCCCCGGGCTCCACTCCGGCCTCGGTCAGCAGCGTGCTCATCCGCCCGGCGGCTTCGCGCAGCCCGGCGTAGCTGAGCGCGAAATCATCCAGCCGGATCGCGGGATGGTCGGGATGGCTGGCCGCCGAGCGCTCGAGGAAGAAACTAAGGTTTCCCGGGTTCTCGTCGGGACGCGCCATTGCTGTTCCTCCCCTAGCGGATCATGCTCCTTGCCGTGTCAACCATCGCACGCCGGCGCCTGAACAGGAAGGCCACACAAGCAGGGGCTTACATAGGTTCCCTGAGCTTTGCCTTCATCCATGGGTAGGGGTCGCGAAGCGGGTGGCGCCGGCCTCGCCGACGCTCCTGGATCTGCCTGAGCGGTTTACCAGCGGTGTAGTAGCGGCCCCGGCCGTTGCCCGACGCGCTCAAGATGCCCGCCGACGCCAGGGCCGCGAGGTCCCGGGTGGCAGTCTGCTCGGTGACTTGTGCTCGCTTGAGATAGCCGGCCCGGCGGACACGGTACCCGAGGACGGCGTCGAACATCGCCTCCATCGCACGCTCGGGAAGATCATGCTCGGCGAGCAGTTCGTCGAGTTCGGTCCACGTAATCCCGGCCTCTTCGACGCGGCGCGCGACGGTCTGCGCCTGCATGTGATGGGCACGAAGATTGAACGCCAGCCACAGGTGCGCGTCGTCGCGTGGCAGCCATGACCCGTGGCCGGTATGGGCCAGCACGCTGTAGTAGTCCTCGGTGTTGGCTCCAAGCCATTCCTCGATGCTGGAGAACTCTGGCTCGCCGATATCGGATCGGGTGAGCACGAGTGTGGCGAGCGCCCGGGCCATGCGTCCGTTGCCGTCCCGGAAGGGGTGAATCATGACCAGATTGAGGTGCGCCATGGCGGAGCGCACGACAGGGTCGCTGTTCACCCCGGTATGGAGGCTCTCGACGAGAGCGTCTATAAGCTTGGGGACATCGGCGGCGTCCGGTCCCTCGTAGACAACACGGTCGTTGCGCTCGTCGTGAACGTAGATCGGGCCCTTACGATAGCGCCCGGGCGACTTCGTGTGGTCGTGGCTGAGCATCATGTAATGCATGGCCCGGATCTCGGTGGCGTCGAAGGTGGCGTATTCGGTGTCACCCATGGCCAAGACGTAACCCAGCGCTTGGCGGTAACCCTGGATCTCGAGGAAGGTTTCCTCGTCGGCACTGATGGGCTCCTCGCCGTCTATTGCGGCGGCCGCGTCATCCTCGGCGACCTGGTAGCCCTCGATGCTGTTCGAGCCCTGGATCGCGCGGGCCAGGGCCGAACGGCGCAGGACTCCCTCCCACCGCCTAGGTGTGCGCAGGACATGGCGGAGGTCCTTGCGCATCAGATGGATCTCGCGCAGCACGGACTCATCCTCAGTTGTCAGCGGCGGAGCCGCGTAGAGGAGGCCATGATGCGATGTCGTATTCATATAGTCATCTTACAGAATCCATGACTACTTAAACTAATCATCGCATCATGGGCAATGGGACCTGAGCCGCGGTCGTAAGCTGCGGACGTGGCTATTCAGCGGATGGACAACGTCGCCATCGTCGTCGACGCATTGGCCGAGCAGATCGGCTAGCGCGAGCCTGCTGCGGGGGGATGGGGGGTCGCCGGGTTGGGCTGGGACGGCCTGCCGCCCACGAAATTCACCCAGTCGGACTGGAGGGGAGCCCAGCGCCGGTCGAAGTCGGCGGCGCGTCGCGTCGCGCGTTCCAGGCGCTCGCCCCGATAGCGGTGCCGGGCCCAGATTGACGACGGGCGTGCCAGCCGCACCGCGCCGACCGCGCCGACGAGCGGCAGGAAGAGCCCGAACAGTCCCGTCCGGTATTTGCCTTTCAGGACGCAGATGACGGAGAGCACGCCGTCGATGACCAGGACGCCGCTCGCGGTCAGGCGCAGGGTCAGCTCGATGTTGTCGATGTCCTGCAGGCCGAAGGGACTGAATCCGGCTAGGGCCAGTCCGAGGCAGGCGGCGGTCAGGCTCACCGCCTCGACGGAAAGCTGGCCCTCGCCGCTCCAGTAGACGTCCTGCAGGTGCAGGATCAGCGCGAACTCATCCAGGACGAGGGACGTGCCGATGCCGACGGTCACCGCGGCGAACGAGCGCCAGCCAAGCCGGTCAGGGCCGCCGACGGCGGTGAAAGCTCCGATCATCAGCAGGACGATCCCGGGGACGGAGTGATGAATGTGAGTCCCGCTGGCCGTCACCTGGTTCCGGAACGGGCCGCGACCGTCGCGGATCATGCGCGTGATCGTCCGGGTGACCACGAACGTGGTGACGAAAGCCAGAAAGCACAGTATGAGCGGCAGCTTGCCCGGCGCGATCACGTCACGCTGCCACCACGAGGCCATGCCGCCACCCTAGGGGCTCCATAGAGCTGTCCCATTATTGAACAGTGCTCAGCCGCGGTTGACGCTCGCGGGCGGGCACACCACGATTGTGACCACCGGCACCGTACGGGAGGGAACTCGATGATCCTGATCAACATCAAGATGCAGATCCGGCCCGAGAAGATGGACGACTGGCTGGCGCTGGCCGACTCCTACGCCAAGGACGTCAACTCCGAGGAAGGCTGCCTGTTCTTTCAGTTCGCCCGCAGCCTGACCGACGACAACGAGTTCATCTGCATCGAGGGCTTCGTCGACGCCGGGGCGGGCGGTACGCACGTCAAGCAGCCCTACGTGAAGAAGTTCTTCGACGCCGCCCCCGACCTGGTGGCCACGCAGCCGCAGATCATCTACATCGACACCCCGCACGACGGCTTCGGCCCCATGGGCGAGATCCAGCCCCGCTAACCGGCTAAGGCGCGCCCCGCTGACGCTACTCGTCCTTGAGAGGGTGACCGGGGTGAAGGCGGCGCGGAAGCGCTCCAGGGCCAGGTCGCTGTCCTCGGCGGCCCAGGCCTCCAGGGCGACCGTGCCGTCGTAACCCAGCTCGGCCAGGGCCCGGGCGATAGCCGGGTAGTTGATCTCGCCGGTGCCCGGCTCGCGGCGGCCGGGCACGTCGGCGACCTGGATCTCGCCGATCAGGTCCAGGCCGTGCGCCCGGCGCAGCAGCTCGATGAGGTTCCCCTCGCCGATCTGCGCGTGGTAGAGGTCGAGGTTCATCTTCAGGCCGGGGCGATCCACCGCCGCGACCAGGGCCAGGGTGGCGGCGGCCCGGGCGAACGGCACGCCGGGGTGGTCGACGGCGGTGTTGAGGTTCTCCAGGGTGAAGGTGAGCCCGGCCCGCTCGCCGAGCTCGGCCAGCCGGGTCAGGGTGCGGCAGGCGGCGATCCACATCGGGCCGGTCGGCTCGCCGGTCACCGGCTGGACCGGCAGGCCCTGACCGTCCAGGCCGGTGCCGTGCAGGTTCAGCCGCGGGCAGCCGAGCCTGGCGGCGGCCTTGACCGACTCCTCGGCGGTGCGGAGCAGCTCGGCGACGCCGTCCTCGTCGGTCAGGCTGCCGCGGATGTAGCCGGTCATCGAGCCGAAGACCGCTCCGGAGCGGGCCAGCGCGTCCAGGTCGTGCCGGGTCCAGTCCCAGATCTCGACCCCGAAGCCGAGGTCGTGCAGGCGCCGGGCCCGTTCCTGGATCGGCTGGTCCAGGAACAGCATCTCGGCGCAGGCGGCCAGCGTGTACATCGTGCCTCACGTCTCGGAGCTAGAACGTTCTAGATTTGTGATTACAAGTAGGCCACTTCGTTCGGATTCATGTCAATGCTCCAGCCGTCCCTGAACTAGAACGTTATAGTATCTGGGATATGACGAAGCGTCCGACCCTCGCCGATGTCGCGGCCCGGGCGGGTGTATCGGTGGCGCTGGTTTCCATCGCGATGCGTGGCGCCAAGGGCGTCAGCGCGACCACAAGCGAGCACATCTTCCAGGCCGCCGAGGAGATCGGGTACCGGCCCGACACCCGGGCGCGGCTGCTGCGCAGCCGTCGCTCCCGCCTGCTCGGCGTGCAGTTCGGCCTGCCCTACCCGTTCCACGCCGACCTGGTAGAAGCCCTGTACGCGGTGGCCGAGCCGGCCGGCTACCAGCTCACGCTGAGCGCCGTGGCCGCCAGCCGCAGCGAGCACCGTGCCACCGAGGCGCTGCTCGCCGACCGGTGCGAGGCGCTGATCCTGCTCGGCCCGCAGGCGCCGGTGGCGCGGCTGGAGAAGCTCGCCGCGCAACTGCCGGTCATCTGCCTGGCCCGGCGGCTGCCGCCATCCGCGACCGGCGTCGAGGTGGTCAGGACCGCCGACGACGACGGGGCCCGCCAGGCCGTGCACCACCTGGTTTCGCTCGGCCATCGCCACATCGCCCATATCGACGGCGGCCGGGCCCCCGGCGCGGCCGACCGGCGCCGCGGCTACCGCACCGCCATGCACCGTCACGGCCTGGACGGCCAGGTCATACCCGGCGGCCTGACCGAGGAAGACGGCGCCGCGGCCGCCCGGCTCCTGCTGGCCGCTCATCCCCGGCCGACCGCCGTGCTGGCCTTCAACGACCAGTGCGCCGCGGGCGTCCTCGACGTGTTTCTCCGGGCCGGCGTCCCCGTTCCCGGCCAGATCTCCGTCATCGGCTTTGACGACAGCCATCTCGCCCGCATGGCCCACATCAACCTCACCACCGTCGGCCAGGACATCCCCCGCCTCGCCGACCTGGCCGTGGTCCGGGCCCTGGCCCGCCTCGACGGGCAGGACGCGACCGGCACCGAGACCGTCGTCGCCCCCCGCCTCATCGTCCGCGGAACCACCGCCGCGCCCTGACGGCCAGGTCACCGTCCCGGCAGCGCAGCGACCAGGAATGGATCACGGAACCGCCCGGCACCGCATGCGCGGCACGCTATCGCGCGGGATCGCCGGGTGCCAGCCGTGCGTGGGAGGCTGTCCGCCATGTCGTCATGGAATGCCGCCGCGCAGTGGCTGACCGCGGCTGGCTCGGCGCTGCTGGTCTGGGGCACGTGGGCCCAGGCCCGGGCCAGCCTGATCGAGTACCGGGACCTGTTCGCGGATATGCCCCAGGCCGCACGCGCCGCGCTCGAGGCCAGCAAGGCGAGCCGGCTGACGCTCTTCCGAACCCGCGGGCTCACCGTGGTGACCCCCGCGGCCATGGCTTTCATCGCCGAGATCCCGCGCCAGCTCGAGCAGATACGGCAGGAGCACGGTGAGGCCGCCGCACGGGCCGCTCAGCTCCTGCGGCTCGTCGCCGTCTGGTCCGTGCTGACCGCCGGGGCCGTGCTGATCCTGGCGGCGACGGTCATCCAGCTGATCCTCACCTACCTCAGCTGAGCGAAAGCTACTCATCGTCTTCCGGCCCAGGTGATCAGCGACGGCGGGGGATCGCGACGAAGCGTAGCCGGTAGCCTCAGGCGCGAGCGCGGGTGGAACCGCGACCTTGGGTGCTGGTTAGCGCAGGTACTGCTGGATGACTGGGCCTACTAGGGTGGCGATCTCGTCCGGCGTCGCCTTGACGAGTGGCTCGACCCGGAGGACGTGGCGGAGCATGGCGATGCCGATGAGCTGCGCGGCTATCAGGGATGCCCGCAGCTGCGCGTCCGGGTGGCTGGTGAGCCGCGCGATGACGGGCAGCAGTTGCGCGGTCAGGAACTCCCGGAGCATGGCGGCGGCCTTGTCGTGGGATACCGCCGAGCGGACGAGGGCGAGGATGGCGTTGCGGCTGTCGTCGCTGTCGACGACGCTGAGGTAGGTGCGGGCTAGGGCCTGACCGAAGCCTTGGGATGGCCTCGTCCCGAGGCTTGCGAGGAGCGCGGGAAAGCCAGGCGGCAGGCCGACCGCGGCGGTGAAGAGCGCCTCCTTCGTGCCGAAGTAGTGGATCACCAGGGCCGGGTCCACCTCGGCCTCGGCCGCGATGACGCGCACTGAGGTGGCGTCGTATCCTCGGGTGGCGAACCTCCGGCGGGCGGCGGCGAGGATCGCGTCGCGGGTGTCCGGGGTTCCGGGGCGCCGCCCGGTGCGGTTCATACCGCTACCGGTGGTGCGACGATTGTCACGAATGCCTCCTCGAGATTCGCCGGGACGGGCTCGACGGCCGCGTCGATGCCCGCGCGGGAGAGCAGTGCTGAGACTGACGCGGGCTGGCCGCCTACCCGCAGCATCGTACCGTGCAGCTGCACGGGGAGCCCGCTGGCATCCAGCAGGGCGAACGCGCGGCTCCACTGCGCGGTACGGACCTCGGCGACTGTCCGGCCGGCCGTGATGTCGTCCGCGGTACCCGCCGCCACCACCTTCCCCTCCGCCATGATCGTCAGCCGGTCGCACTGCTCGGCTTCCTCCATGTTGTGGGTTGTCACCAGCGCTCCGGCCCCGGCGGTGGCGGCTTGCCGGATTCCTTCCCAGAGCCGCGAGCTGCCGAGAGGGCCGACGCCGGAGGTGGGCTCGTCGAGTACCAGGAGCTCTGGCCGGTGGGAGAGGGCCACCGCGAACGCGACCTGGCGCTGCGTGCCGAGCGGGAGGCTGCCGACGAGCTCCTTCTTCCACGCCGAGATGCCCTGGGGCAGCGGGGTCCCGCGGTTGCGGAACGCCGCGGCCGTGAAGTCCCAGTTCTCCGCCACCGTGAGGCCGGCGTACAGGCCGAGGGTCTGCGGGACGTACCCGACCCGGCGGCGGGTCGCGATCGACGGAGCCTCCCCGAACAGCCGTATCATGCCGTCGCTTGGGGGCAGCAGGCCGAGCAGCAGCCGGATGAGCGTCGTCTTGCCGGCGCCGTTCGCGCCGAGCAGTCCGAGGACCTCGCCGGGGCATACGGTGAGGTCGACTCCGGACACCGCCGTGAACTGGCCAAAGCACCGTGTCGCCGACCGGGTCTCGGCAAGGAATTCCATCGCGTTAGCTCCCCTGCTCACGATGCTCGCCCGCAAGCGTCGCGGCGACCACGGCGTCCTCGAAGTCCGGCGCTACCGGCCGCGCGCCCTGCGGGAGCGCGCCCGCCGGGTCCCATACCCGCCAGGTGGCGCCGCGCCGCCACGACAGCGCAGTGGGCCGCTCGGCGCCATCCATGACGCCGAGCACGCCCGGGACGTCGTTCAGGATCTGCGCCGGGGAACCGCTGGCTGCCACCTTCCCGGCCTCCAGGAGCACCACCACAGCCGCGCGGGCTGCCTCGTTCACGTAGGTCGTGCTGACCGCGACGGCGGTCCCCGCCGCAGCGGCAGCGGAGATGAGCCGCCACAGCTCGGCGCGGCTGACCGGGTCGACTCCGGTCGTGGGCTCGTCAAGAACCAGGAGATCGGGCGCGTGCAGCAGGGCCATCCCGACGGCCAGCTTGCGCTGCATCCCGCCGGAGAGCTGCCCGCCCAGCCGGCGGCGAGCGCGGCCGAGCCCGGTCTGCTCCAGGAGCCTGGCGGCCTGCTGGCTGTAGTCGCGGCCGGAAAGCCCGTAAGCGGCGGCCGAGAAGTCGAGATTCTCCTGGACGGTCAGGTCCGCGTACAGCCCCGCCGTAGCCGGCACGTACCCGATGCGCTCCTTCGGCGGGCGGAGCACGGTGCCGGAGCGGGCCGCGAGGAGCCCGACAAGCACTTCGAGGCAGGTCGACTTGCCCGCGCCGTCCCCGCCCACCACAATGGTGACGCGCGACGGGTCAACCGGCACCGTGACCCCGGTGAGGACCAGGTCGCGCCCGCGGGCGGCGTCCACGTCCCGCAGTCCCCATTTCACGAGGCCACCGGCTGCTGCGCCCGTCCCGCGGCGCGGTCCTTCCGGCTGCTCGGGGCCAGATCCCGGCGGAACCTGAAGACCGCCAGGCCAAGGACGGCAACCGCGAGCACTGCGAGCAGCCCGATCGGCTCCCACAAATCCGATATCGGCATCGCCTTCAGCATCACGCCCCTGCTGATCTCGATGAAGTAGGTCAGCGGCAGCAGGTAGGAGATCCACCGCACGCCGGCGGCCATGGAGGAGACCGGGAAGATCAGCCCGGACAGCAGCACCTGCGGGAGGACGAGCATGAACGCCAGCTGGATGGCCTGCCCCTGATTCTGCGAGACCGTCGAGACCAGCACCCCCATGCCTAGGGTCACCAGCAGGAACAGCGCCGCGCCGAGGGCGAACGTGCCGACGTTACCGGCGAACGGCACGTGGAAGACGGCCATGCCGATGACCACGATGACCACGAGGTCCACCGCGGCCACGATCAGGTACGGCGCGATCTTGCCCACGATGACATCCCACGCGCGGAACGGCATCACGGCGAGCTGCTCCAGCGTGCCGGCCTGCCGCTCCCGGACAACGCCGAGGCTGGTGATCAGCGTGCCGATGAACACCAAGATCAGCCCGGCCAGGCCGGGAACCATCACCCACGAGGTGCTCAGGTCCTTGTTGTAAAGGATCTCGACCCGGGGCGAGGCACCTGCGCCCTGCGTCATCTTGCCCAGGGTGGCTTCCGCCGTCTGCACCGAGAACAGCTGCGACCCGTCCATCAAGATGAGCGGGACGCCGGTTCCCGTCACCACCGCCACGACCGCCGTGCCGTCGCGCAGCCGCGCCCGGGCGGCCGACTCGCCCGCGGCAGGGTCGACCTCGGTGACGCGGAACGCCGGCTCCGGGAGCATGGACGCCGCCTGGCTGGCACCCGGGCCGACCACGACGGCGGGGATATCACCGACCTTGAAATTCGCAGCGTAGCCGAAGACGACCAGCAGAGCGACGGGCAAGACGATCATCATCGCCACCGTCCGCCGGTCCCGCCGGAGCTCGCGGAACTCCTTCGAGATCATCGCCCACATGACAGACCACCTTAATTCAACAGTCATTGAATACCATGCGCGTAACTCTACAGACGTTGACTTCTTGCCGTCAACCCTTCCCCTGACATGCTTCGAGTGACCGTGGAACGGCTGACGGCAGCCCAGCCCGTCCTGCCAGCTTGGGAACTAGTCGGCCTTCGGGACGATCAGCGGGACCCCGGTCGGCGGCGAGATCATCGGCGTTGATGACGACGCTGCGCAAGGTCGTCTGAGCCGGCCGCGGTCCGCGCCAGGCCGGCGTGGCTGGCCGGAGGTTAGGGTGGAGAGCATGTTCGATGTGCCGTCGATCGAGGACGTGCCCGAAGACCTGCGGTCTCGCATCAAGGAGATCGCGGAGAAGTCCGGGTTCGTGCCTAACATCTTCCTCACCCTGGCCCGGCGGCCGGCCGAGTGGCGCGCGTTCTTCGCCTACCACGACGCGCTGATGGACAAGGAGACGCCGGCCCTCAGCAAGGGTGACCGGGAGCTGATCGTGGTGGCCACCAGCGCGGAGAACCACTGCCTGTACTGCGTGGTGGCCCACGGTGCGATCGCCCGGATCCGGGCCCGCAACCCCCGGATCGCCGACCAGGTCGCCACCGACTGGCGCAGCGCGGAGCTCGACGACCGCCAGCGGGCCATCCTCGAGGTCGCCGTCAGGCTCGCGGTCGAGCCGTGGACCGTCAACGACGAGGTCCTGGGCTCACTGCGCGCCCACGGCCTGACCGACGACGACATCTGGGACGTCGGCTCGATCAGCGCGTTCTTCGCCATGTCGAACCGGCTGGCGCACCTGACCAAGACCATGCCGAACGAGGAGTTCTACCTCATGGGCCGGGTGCCGCGGACGCCCGCTTCGTAACAGCCGAAGCGGTTCCTGTGCGGTGTGCGGGAGGCGCCGCCCGGCCAGGCCAGCCTCACCGTTTGGTCGTGCGGCGCAGGAGCTCGGTGAGGGTGGCGAGCTCGGCCGCGAGCGCCGCGCGGCCCTGGGCGGTGATGCGGACCCAGGTCCGCGGGCGCCGCCCGGCGTAGCCCTTCTCCACCTCGACCAGGCCGGCCTGTTCGAGCACGGTGAGGTGCTTGGACAAGTTGCCGGGAGTCAGGCCGAGCGCCTCGCGCAGGTAGCCGAATTCAGCCCGCTGCGCCTCGTCGGTGATCGTGAGGATGCCGAGCCGGTGCCGCTGGTGCACGGTCTCGTCCAGGCCGTTCGTCGGATGGTCCGGGCCGGGCGGTTCCGGCGCCAGGTCTTCCGCCCGGCTCACGGCGTGGCCCGGCGGTGCCGCTGCACCGCGAACGCGCCTGCCCCCGCGGCGAGAAGCACGATCGCGGGCAGCAGCACGTTGGGCAGGGAGGTCAGCCGCCAGCCACCTCCCGAGGGATTCCAGCCCAGCCGGAACAGGACGTTCTCGATGTCGTACAGGCTGGCCAGCAGCGCGGTGCCGGTGTAGACCGCGGCGATCACGGTGAGCGCGCGGCTGCGCTCGGCCCAGGCCAGGACCCACAATCCGGCGGCGATGATGACGAAAGGGAACGTGCCCCGCAGGACCAGGTCGCCCGGCCACAGCACGTTCAGGTGCTGTAGCCAGCTCAGCCAGTGCGGGCTGCGCACCTGTGACAGCGGCGGGATCACCAGGGTGATAACGGTGAGGACGGCGGTGGTGACCAGGTAACCGCGGGCCGGAGTGGCCAGGCCCACCCGGCGCGCGTGCCGGCGGTACCACAGCAGCGTCAGCAGCAGGCCGCCGAGCAGCGCGGCCAGCCAGTAGTAGCCCAGGAAGCGCTGGATCGTGAAGCCGGCGTCCCCGCCGAGGATCGGCATCGAGGGGCGGCCCGATATCGCCCCGGTGTCCCCGGGCGGCTGGTCGGGCAGCACGTAGAACGGCACCGACGCGCAGGTCAGCAAGCCGAACAGGACGAGCGGGAACCAGTAGGCGTGCCGCTCGGTCCGGGCGCGGCGGCGCAGCGCCCTCATCTCGGCGAGCAGGCCGGCCTGCTCGCGGGCCGGATCGCTCTCGTCGTCGCTCATCGCGCCCTCTCATCCCGTCCGGGCTCATCACCCATCATCTGCCCTCGCGCCAATAGCTTGGCATGGCAAACTAGTTGGCGCAACACGATTAGGGCTGGAGATGCCGGTTAGGCGCGTGCGAAAGCGGCCGGGCTCGTGCCGGTGCTATGCCTGGTGCAGGCTCATCGCCCGCGGCGGTGCCGCCGGCCGTGCTCCGTGTGCCCCGGGCTGGCGCCGGTGCCCACCTCGACGTCACGCTCCGCTGGCACGGATCCCCCGCGGAGCCGGACGCCGCGGAGCCGGACGCCGCGGAGCCGGACGCAGCGGAGCGGGAGTGAGCCGCCCGTTTCGCCGTCCGCGGGGCGAGCCGGGTGGCCGTAGGCTCGGCTCATGGACCTCAGGGACGCCACGCTCATGTTCCTCACCGAGTCCGCGGCCTACCCCGCGGTGGCCGAGCTCGCGCAGTCGGCTTACGGCCGCCTGATCGAAGGGGAGGACGTCGACTACCGCGTGCTGAGCCAGCTGATCGACGAGGCCAGCGGCAAGGGCGTGCTGCGCGCCATCCGCCAGAAGCACGGCCCGGTCGCGTTCGAGGCCATCGTCGGGCCGGTCCTGCAGGAGATCGGGCGGCGGGCGCCGATCCGGTCGAACAGGTACGGCTACACCTGGCAGCCCGGCGACGACCCGCTGACGGCCGGTACCGCCCGCTAGCCGAGCAGGCCGATTAGTCCGGCCAGCGCCCCGGCGATCAGGTCGGGCTCGGTCAGCAGGGCGAGGTGGTGGCTCATCCGCCGCGCCACCGGCCAGCCGAGTTCCCGCGCCCGGGCCGCCTGATCCTCGTACGCGTCGCTGAGCTGCAGGTATGCGCCTGGGGTGGCGGGCCACCGGGGTACCGGCGGGTGGACCTCCTCGAACATGGCCAGCGGCAGCCGGGGGCAGCCCGCGGCGAAAGCCCGCCGCAGCCGCGGATCGGGCAGGAGCCCGGCCAGCACCTCGTCGCCCCACCACTGCGACCAGGGCGGCAGCCAGCCCTCGGCGTCGGCCATCGCCCGGACCTGGACGGCCAGGCCGGGCGGAACGGTGTCCATCCAGCTCTGACCCGGGATCGGCAGCCCCGCGTCGACGAAGACGTAGCCCTGGGCCTGCCCGGCCATGGCGCCGGCCCGGGCCAGCAGCGGCCCGGCGCCGCTGTGGCCGATCAGGATCGCGGGCTGGCCGGCGGCGGCGCGGGCGATCACCTCAGCTTGCCGCGGGACGTACGGCGGCCCGCCCGTGACCGTGCCGGTCAGGTCGGGCACACCCACCTCGTAGCCGCGCCTGGCCAGGTCGGCCGCGACCGGATCCCAGGACGCGGATCCGACCAGGGGACTGTGTACGAGCAGCAGCTTCGCGGTCATGCTCGAGCGGTGCCAACTGCTCGTCCGCGCCGGGCCAGGCGCCCGGCCGTGATCTGCACGGCGCGTGCGGTCCAGGCGGAGGGGCGGGGGCGGGCGCCGTCCGCCAGGTCGTTCCAGTAGATCGACCAGGTGCCCGCGACGGCGCGCCGGACCACCGGGGCGGTAAGCAGGCGGGTGACCGCCGACGTGGTCCTCGGCCGGTGCAGCAGCATGTGCTGCAAGGCCGCCGCGCCCGCCATGTACTGGCCGAACGCCGCCTCGACGGCCTGGGAGTACGTGCTGGCGGCCCGGTCCGGGCCGGCCAGCACGGCCTCGGCGGCCAGCCGGGCGCTGACCATGGCCGGGCCGATACCCTCGCCCTGCAGCGGGTTGATCAGCCCGGCGGCGTCCCCGGCCAGCAGCACGTTGCCGGCGGCGGGCGGGGCGCCAGTGCCGCCCATCCGCAGCCAGCCGCCCATGACCGGGCCGGGCCGCGCGTCCCCGCGCAGATCGCCCTGCCGGCCGAGCAGGGTGACCAGCCGGTCCAGGTCGCCGCGCAGCGGTGCCTGCCCGCGGCTGCGGCCGAGGCCGACTCCGATGCCCACGTTCGCCTGGCCGTCCGCGCCGGGAAACAGCCAGCCGTACCCGGGGTAGATGCGCCACGGGCTGGCGTCGAGCAGGACCAGCAGCGGCAGCGGGACCTCGGCCGGCACGTAGGCCCGGATGGCGAAGCCCCACAGCGCCGCCTCCGGATCGAGCATCCCGGCCAGCCGGGCGACCGGGCTCAGCGCCCCGTCCGCGGCGATGACCACATCCCCGGCCAGGCGCTGGCCGTCGCCGGCGACGATGGCGTCTACCCGGCCCTCCTGGCCCGTCTCGACCGCGGTGATCCGGGCCCGGACCGGGATCGCCCCGGCCTTGACGGCGGCCTCGCGCAGCGCGTGATCGAACGCCAGCCGCGGCACGATGATCCCGTGCCCGGGGTAGCTGCGCCCGGGATAGGCGGGCAGCCGGCTCCGGCGGCCGGAAGGGCCGACCGCGAGCAGGTCCGAGCCCTGCCCGGCGTCCGGTACGCGCAGCCCGAGATCGGTCAGGACCTGCACCCCCCGGGGACCCACCAGGTCGCCGCACGCCTTGTCGCGCGGGAAGGACGCCTTGTCCACGAGCGCCACCCGCGCCCCGCCCCGGGCCAGCACCAGGGCGGCCACGCTGCCGGCCGGCCCGGCGCCGACCACCACCGCGTCAAAGTGAGCGCTCACTAGTTCAGCACCGTCCTATCATCGCCATCGCCCTGTCTCTCGGCCGGTCTGCTCCTTACCGAAGGGTAGCCGCGATGATCTAGGTGCTCCGGTAGCCAAGGCGGCGGTGGGTGAGCCCTGTCCCGGCGGCAGGAGCCGCCGGGAAAGCGGACTCAGGCCGCTTTGCGGCCAGCCGCGTCACGATCCAGCTGTGCGGGCTCGGCAAGACGCCATGAAACCCCAGTTCCAGTACGTTCTAAGGTACTCGAAGTCCAGTTTCATAGCGTTCCGGGACGCGGAATCAGGGTGGAGCGCTGCGGAGCAGCAGCTGGTGCGGACGGGGCGACAGGGGCAGGTGTGGTTGCGGGCGGCGGGCCGGAGGCCTCGGAATTCCATGGTTATGGCCCCGCGCGGCGGCTAGCCGCTAGTTGCCCCACCACCAGTAGCGGTGATGGTGATGCCCACCCGAGGTGCCGGTGCCGGTGCC
>JBEKJP010000101.1:0-29982 GCA_050011155.1 Streptosporangiaceae bacterium | reverse complement strand
TCCCCGGACGCGTGGGCGCTGGCCGAGCCGGGCGCCCGGCCCGACCTGGCCGAGGCGACCGAGGCCGCCTACCGTGACCTGATCCAGCCGTACTGGCACCGGATCAGGTCCAGCCTGCACGCCGAGCAGGCGGCCCGCCGCCGGATGCTGGCCCGGGAGGGCGCGGAAACGCTGCTCGCCTCGCTGCAGGGGCCGCGGATCCGCTGGCGGCCGCCGGTGCTCGAGATCTTCATGCCCAGCCAGGCGGACATGGAGCTTGGCGGCCGGGGGCTCGCGCTGATTCCGTCGGTCTTCATCGGCCGGGATCCCAGCCTGCACGAGAACCCGAACGACGAGGACGAGACGCCGCGGCTGATCCTGCCGGTCGCGGACGCGGCCCGCACCTCACTCTGGGAGCGCCGCCGGTCCCCCGGCGCGGCGCTGGCCGCGCTGGTCGGCCGGAACCGGGCCGCGGTGCTGGCCAGCGTGGCCGATGGCTGCACGACGACCGAGCTGGCGCGCCGGGCCGGCGTCTCGCTCGCCGCGGCCAGCCAGCACGCGTCGGTGCTGCGCGGCGCGGGGCTGATCGCCAGCCGCCGCCAGGGCGGCGCGGTGCTGCACGTGCTCACGCCGCTGGGCGCGGAGCTGCTGCAAGCGGGCTAGCGTCCCGGGGGCGCACACGTAGCCAGGGCTGGTCCTGGGGGCCCAGGACCAGCCCTGCCCGTTCGGAATGGACCACCGGCATGTGGTTTTTTCCGCTTCCAGCATCACCACCTGGGCAGGCGGGCGGCAACGCCTTTCAGCTGTGCCTGAAGGGTGGGGGGCGGGGGCGGGAGCTGAGGATTGACACCCACACAAGATGGCATCAAGATCGGTAAACAACGGTCACCATGGTGTCGTCACCCAGGGGTTACATGCTGCCGACTCAGCGCCGCCAGGCCATCCTGGCCGAGGTCCGCCAGGCCCAGGCGGTCTCGGCCGAGGAGCTGGCGCGCAGGTACGGCGTGTCGCTCGAGACGATCCGGCGCGACCTGCGCGGGCTGCGCGACCAGGGGCTGCTCGAGCGGGTCTACGGGGGCGCCCTGTCGGTCCGCTCCAGCGAGGGTGACTTCGCCACCCGCAGCAGCCTGCACGGGCCGCGCAAGCAGGCTATCGCGCGGCTGGCGGCGACCCTGATCGAGCCGGCCGACACCATCGTCATCGACATCGGCACCACCGCGCTCGAGGTGGCCCGGGCCCTGCCGGAGACGTTCCGCGGCCGGGTGCTGACGAACTCGGTGCCGGCCGCGATGGCCCTGGCCGACCGGGAGGAGATCGAGTTGCAGCTGTGCGGCGGGCAGGTGCGGCGCGGCGACGCGGCCTGCTACGGCGCTCAGGCGGAGGCCTTCTTCGCCTCCTGCTACGCCGACAAGGCGTTCCTCGGGTCCGGCGGGGTGCACGTCCTGGCCGGGCTGACCGACTACCACCCGCTCGAGGTGGCCACCCGGCGCACGATCATCGCGCACGCGGCCGCCTCCTACGTCCTGGCCGACTCGACCAAGCTCGGCGCGATCGCCGTGTACCGGGTCTGCCCGCTGGACATCATCACCGCGGTCCTCACCGACCCGCAAGCCAGCGCGGAGGCCGTCGACGCCCTCACCGCGGCCGGCTGCACCATCCGGCAAGCCTCCTAAGGGGTGTTACTACGTGGACCAGGTCACTAAGGGAAGCGTCCCCGACGACGACGAACTCGGCCGGTTCGGATACCGCCAGCAGTTCGTCCGCTCGCTGCGCCACTTCGAGTCGTTCGCGGTGGCGTTCTCGTTCATCTCGATCACCACCGGGATCTTCACCACCTACGCCTTCGCGCTGGCCACGGGCGGGACGCGGTCCATCTGGACCTGGCCCATCGTGATCGCCGGCCAGGCGCTGGTGGCGCTGGTCTACGGCGCGCTCTCGGTCCGGGTGCCGCTGTCGGGCTACTCCTACCAGTGGGCCTCGCGGCTGGCCAGCCCGCACGTGGGCTGGTGGTTCGGCTGGATGTCGTTCGCCTTCTTGACCATCGTCACCGTGTCGGTCGACTACGGCCTGGTCCAGGTGGCGTTCCAGCCGCTGATCGGCGAGGCCTACAGCCCGACCAGCGCGGCGCTGGAGACGCTGGTGGTGCTGGCCCTGCAGGCGGCGCTGATCATCGCCTCGACCCGGGCCACCACCAGGCTGAACAACACCGCGGTGGCGACCGAGATCATCGGCATCGCGGGCCTGACCGTCCTGCTGCTGATCGTGGCGGCGGTCCGGTCGATGGGGCACTGGTCCAACCTCGGCGCCACCGGCGCGGTCCCGCACCCCGGGTACTTCAACTGGCTGGGCCCGTTCATGCTGGCCACGCTGCTCGGGGCGTACACCATCGTGGGCTTCGAGTCGGCCAGCAACCTGGCCGAGGAGACCCACGAGCCGCACCAGGTAATCCCCCGGGCGATGCTGCGCGCGGTGCTGCTGTCCGGCGCCGTCGGGTTCGCGTTCCTGCTCGTGCTGGCGTTCGCCACCAACAAGGCGGCCTACGCCAGCTCGGCGCCGGTGGCGTCCATCGTGCACGACGTGCTCGGCGGCGTGGTGCAGAAGATCTTCCTGGTCTTCGTGGTCGTGTCGATCTTCGCCTGCGGGCTGGTCATCATGGTGACCAACGGACGGCTGATCTTCTCCATGGCCCGGGACCGGCGGCTGCCCGGGCACCAGCTCCTGCACCAGGTGCCGCGGGCGAGCGGCGGCCCGCCCTGGGCCACGATCTTGGCCGCGGTGCTCGGCGGCGTCATCACGCTGATCCTGCGGACGCACACGGCCGCGCTGGCCACGCTGTTCACCGCGTCCACGATCATGCCCGCGCTGCTGTACGCGGGCACGGTGCTGCTGTACGTGCTCACGTCCGGGCGCCGGAGCAGGCTCGGTGAGCCGGGCGTGAGCGCCCGCCCGTTCGGTAAATGGGAATTTCCGGTTGTGGCCGGAGCGCTGCTCTGGCTCGCCTACGAGCTGATCATCTTGATCGGGCCGGCCGCGTTCCGGGACGCGCAGTACTACGTGCTCGGCTCGCTCGGCCTGGGCCTGGTGTTTTACCTGGTGCAGCTGGTGACCGAACGGGAGGCGATGCGCACGGAGCCCGGGCAAGAGTGAGCGAGCCGGAGGCGAGCGAACAGGTAACAGAGTGAACGTACTGGCGATCGACCAGGGGACGTCGGCGACGAAGGCGCTGCTGGCCGGGCCGGGCGGTGAGGTGCTCGGCCAGGCCGAGGTGCCGGTCCGGACCCGCAGCGTCGGCGCGGACGGGGTCCTCGGGATCGAGGCCGACCCGGAGGAGCTGTTCGGCTCGGTGGTCGAGGCGGGCCGGCGGACGCTGGCCGCGGCGGGCGGGCCAGCGCGAGGTGCCGTGGCCCACGCGGTCGCGCTGGCCAACCAGGGCGAGACCGTGCTGGCCTGGGACCGGCGCACCGGGCGGCCGCTGACCCCGGCCATCGTCTGGCAGGACCGCCGCTCGGCCGGTGTCTGCGCGCGGCTGGCCGGCCGGGCGGCCGAGCTGACCGCGCTCACCGGGCTGCCGCTGGACCCGTACTTCGCCGCGCCCAAGATGACCTGGCTGCGGGAGAACCTGACGGCGCGGGGCGTGGTCACCACGACCGACACCTGGCTGCTGCACCGGCTGGGCGCGGGTTACGTGACCGACGCCGCCACCGCGTCCAGGACCCTGCTGCTCGACCTGGACCGCGCGGCCTGGTCCGAGGCCGCCTGCGCGGCGTTCGGGCTGGACCCGGCGACGCTGCCGGCGGTGACGGACTGCGCCGGGGTGGTGGGTGAGACCTCCGTGTTCGGCGGTTCGCTGCCGGTCGCGGGGATCGCGGTCGACCAGCAGGCCGCGCTGCTGGCCGAGGGCTGCCTGGCCGCGGGCGACGCCAAGTGCACCTACGGGACCGGTGCGTTCCTGCTGGTCACGACCGGCTCACGGGCGGCCAGGTCCGGGGCCGGACTGTCCTGCTCGGTGGCCTGGCAGCTGGCCGGGGCGGTGACATACTGCCTGGACGGCCAGGTGTACACGGCCGGTTCGGCGCTGCGGTGGCTGACCGAGACCGGGCTCCTCGACGAGCCGGCCGCGCTCGACGCGACGGCCGGGAGCGTCCCCGACACGGGCGGGGTGACGTTCGTGCCCGCGCTGGCCGGGCTGGGCGCGCCGTACTGGGCGCCGGACGCGCGCGGGGCGCTGTCCGGGCTGCACCTGGGCACCACGCGCGGGCACATCGTCCGGGCCGTAGCCGAGGGCATCGCCGCGTCGGTCGCGCTGCTGGCCTCGGCCGCCGTGGCCGATCTCGGGCACCCGCTCGCCTCACTCCGGGTGGACGGCGGGCTGACCAGGTCCCGGCTGCTCATGCAGGCCCAGGCCGACCTGCTGCAGGTACCGGTGCTGATCTGCCGGTCGCCGGACGCCACCGCGCTGGGCGTGGCCGCGCTGGCCCGGCTGGGCACGGGGCAGGCTGCCTCCGTCGCCGAGGCGGTCAAGGGGTTGGGGGCGGCTGAGGTGGAAACGACCGTGGAACCGTCCATCACCGCCAACCAGGCGGCCGAACGAATGGCGCTTTTCCTGGCCGCCGTCGACCGCGTGCTGGCCCGGCGATGACGAGGCCGCCGACTGATCTGGCCTCGGCCGACGTGGTGATCATCGGGGCCGGCGTGGTCGGCACCGCGATCGCGCGGACGCTGGCCCGTTACCGGCTCGACCTGGTGCTCCTCGACGCGGCGCCCGACATCGGCACCGGGACGTCCAAGGCGAACACCGCGATCTTGCACACCGGGTTCGACGCCAAGCCGGGCAGCCTGGAGAGCCGCCTGCTGCGGCGGGGCAGCGCGCTCCTGCGCGCCTACGCGGCCGAGGCGGGGATCGCGGTGGAGCGGACCGGCGCCCTGCTGGTCGCCTGGAATCCCGAGCAACTGGCGGCGCTGCCCGGCATCGAGGCGAACGCCAGGCGCAACGGGTACCGGGCCATCAGGGCGCTAAGGGCGGACGAACTGTACGCGCGCGAGCCCGCGCTCGGGCCGGGGGCGGCCGGGGCGCTGGAGATCCCGGACGAGGCCGTCATCTGCCCGTGGACCACGCCGCTGGCCTTCGCCACCGAAGCCGTCGAGGCGGGCGTGCGGCTGCGGCTGTCCACGGAGGTCACCGCGGCGGCCTTCGCCGGCGGCCAGCACGAGCTGACCACGACGCGCGGGCCGCTGCGGACCCGGTGGGTGGTCAACGCGGCCGGCCTGGGCAGCGACGTGATCGACGCGATGTTCGGCGGCGGCGGGTTCACGATCACGCCGCGGCGCGGCGAGCTCATCGTGTTCGACAAGCTGGCCCGGCCGCTGCTGCGCTCGATCCTGCTGCCGGTGCCGACCGCGCGGACCAAAGGAGTGCTCGTCGCGCCCACGGTGTACGGGAACGTGCTACTCGGGCCGACGGCGCAGGACGTACCCGACCGGGCCGACACGGCCACCACCGAGGCCGGGCTGCGCGCGCTGCTCGCCGCCGGACGGGCGATCCTGCCCGGGCTGGCCGACGAGGAGGTCACCGCGACCTACGCCGGGCTGCGCGCGGCCACCGAGCACGCCGACTACCAGGTCTACGCCGACGGCGGCCGGCGCTACGCGTGCGCGGGCGGCATCCGCTCGACCGGGCTGTCCGCGTCGCTCGGCCTGGCCGAGCACGTCGCCGGGCTGCTCGAAGAGACCGGGCTGCGGCTGGTGCCGCGGCCAGGCCCGGCGCCCGCGCCGCCGGCCATGCCGTATATCGGGGAGGCGGGCATCCGGCCGTACCAGGACGCGGCCCGGATCGCGGCCGACCCGGCCTACGGCGAGATCGTCTGCCACTGCGAGCGGGTCAGCCGCGGCGAGATCAGGGACGCACTGGCCAGCCCGGTGCCGCCCGCCGACCCGGGCGGGCTGCGCCGCCGCACCCGCGCAGGCAACGGGCGCTGCCAGGGGTTCTACTGCGCGGCGGCGGTATCGCAGCTGATGGCCGGGCGGGGATGACCGTCGTCGTGGTGGGGGCCGGGCCCGCCGGGCTGTCGGCCGCCATCGAACTGCGGCGGCTGGGCGTCGGCTCCGTCCTGGTGGCCGAGCGGGAGACGACCGCGGGCGGGGTGCCCAGGCATAGCTCCCACACCGGATACGGGCTGCGTGACCTGCACCGGGTCATGACGGGGCCGGCGTACGCGCGGGTGCTGGCCGACGCGGCCCAGGCGGCGGGCGCGCGGCTGCTCACAGGGGCCACGGTGACCGGGCTGGCTCGCGACCCGGCTTGTCCCGAGGTCACGATCACCAGCGGCGGCGGGATCGAGACGGTGCCCGCGGCGGCGGTGCTGCTGGCCACCGGGTGCCGGGAGCGGCCGCGGGCGGCGCGGCTGGTGCCCGGCGACCGCCCGGCCGGGGTGATGACCACCGGGGAGCTGCAGCAGCGGGTTTACCTGGGCGGGGAGCGGCTGGCCGGGCGGGCCCTGGTGGTGGGGGCCGAGCACGTCTCGTTCTCGGCCGCGGTGACGCTGGCGCACGCCGGGGCGGAGGTGGTCGCGCTGGTCACCGAGCACGAGCGGCAGCAGAGCTACGCGGCGTTCCGGCTCGGGGCGGCGGTGCGCTGGCGGATCCCGGTGTGGACCTCGCGCGCGGTGCGGCGGATCACCGGGCGCGGGCAGCTGGCCGGGGCGGAGGTCACGGACCTGCGGACGGAGGCCACGCGGTTCGTGCCGTGCGCGACGGTGGTGTTCACCGGGGACTGGATCCCGGACCACGAACTGGCGCGGCGGGCCGGGCTCGAGCTGGATCCCGGCACCCGCGGCCCGGCCGTGGACACGGCCCTGGCCACGTCGGCCCCGGGCGTGTTCGCGGCCGGGAACCTGGTGCACGCGGCCGAGACCGCCGACATCGCCGCGCTGTCCGGCCGGCACGCGGCGCGGCAGATTGTCACGTTCTTGAACGGCGGGGCCCTGGCTGGGCCGGCTGCGGTTCCGGACCGGGTGCCCGTCCTGGCCGGGCCGCCGCTGCGCTGGATCTCGCCGAACGTGATCCGCGCCGCCGCCGCTCCCCCGCTGGGCCGTTTCGTGCTCCGCAGCCACGAGTTCCGCCGGGTCACGCGGCTGGAGGTCCGGCAGGACGGACGGCTCCTGACCCGGTCGCGCCTGGTCCGGCTGGTGCCGGAACGGCCGGTCCACCTCGGCGCGGGCTGGCTGGACCGGGTCGACCCGGCGGGCGGGCCGGTACGCGTCGCCGAGATCAGGTCTTGACAACCCTTTCTGCCTGAGATTAGGTAAGCCTTACCTAAGTGACGTGGGGCCTGCGCGACGTGACCACTGCGAGAGAAGGGGCTACTGGTGCTGCCCACGTTCGTGATCGGGCTGCGGGAAGGACTCGAAGCCGCGCTGATCGTCGGGATCGTCGCCGCCTTCCTGGGCCAGCAGGGACGCAAGGACGCGCTCCGCCAGGTCTGGATCGGCACCGCCGCGGCGGTCGCGATCTGCGTCGCGGTGGCCATCGCGCTGCAGATCATCTCCTCGGACCTGCCCCAGCGCCAGCAGGAGGGGCTCGAGACCGTCGTCGGTGCCCTCGCCATCTGCATGGTCACGTACATGACCCTCTTCATGCGCAAGCACGCGCGCAGCATGAAGGAGGACCTCCAGGGCGCGGCCGCCTCGGCCCTGGCCCAGGGGTCGAGCCGGGCCCTGGTGATGATGGCGTTCCTGGCCGTGCTGCGGGAGGGCTTCGAGACCGCCGTCTTCCTGCTGGCCACGTTCCACGCCTCCGGCGACGCCACCACGTCCTGGCTGGGCGCGGTGCTCGGGATCGTGCTGGCCGCGGCGATCGGCTACGGCATCTACAAGGGCGGCGTGAAGCTGAACATGGCCCGCTTCTTCCGGGTTACCGGCCTGGTCCTGGTGGTGGTGGCCGCGGGCCTGGTGATGACCGCCTTCCACACCGCCTACGAGGCGGGCTGGCTCACCGCCGGCCAGGCGCAGGCCTTCGACCTGTCCTGGCTGGTCCGGCCGGGCACGCCGCTGTCGTCGCTGCTGACCGGGGTGCTCGGCCTCCAGCCGTTCCCTGTATGGATCGAGGTCATCGCGTGGCTGGCCTACCTGGTACCGATGCTGCTCCTGGTGGCCTGGCCTTCGGGTCCGCCCAAGAAGCCACGCCGTGGCGCGGCGGTGGCGGTTCTCGCCGCGATCCTGGCCCTGGTGGCGGCGGGGTGCTCGAGTTCCGGCTCGGGTTCGGCCGCCAAGGGGTCGACCACCGTCAAGATCCAGCTCACGTCGCAGGGCTGCCAGCCCAAGCCGGCCAGCATCCCGGCCGGGGCGGTCGAGTTCGACGTGACCAACTCCGGGGCCGGCTCGGTCACCGAGGCCGAACTGCGGACCAACGACAAGGCGCACATCCTGGGCGAGCAGGAGAACCTCACGCCCGGGCTCTCGGGCGGCTTCTCGCTGACCGTCCAGCCGGGCACGTACACGATCAACTGTCCCGGCGCGTCCCAGCCGGACTGGACGTTCAAGGTCACCGGGAAGGCGTCCGGGCCCGCCTGGGAGAGCAACCCGCAGTTGGTGACCGCCGTGCGGGGTTACAACACCTTCGTCAAGCAGAACACCACCGACCTGGTCAGCCACACCCAGACGTTCTGCCAGGCGATCAGCGCGGGCAACATGAACCAGGCCAAGGTCCTCTACCCGCAGGCCCGCGTCTACTACGAGAAGATCGAGCCGGTCGCCTCGGTCTGGGGCAGCCTGGACACCAGCATCGACGGCCGGTGGGAGAACCCGGTCACGGTCAAGTCCCAGTTCACCGGCTTCCACCGGATCGAGCAGATGCTCTGGCAGGACAACAGCCGCAGCGGCGCGGCGGCGATGTGCTCGGGCCTGGTCAAGAACGAGCAGCAGCTGCTGACGCTGGTGAGCAGCGCCCAGTACAACCCGCTGGACATGGCGGCCGGGGCCACCGACCTGGTCAACGAGGCGGCCACGACCAAGATCACCGGCGAGGAAGAGCGCTATTCCAACACCGACCTGCCCGTCTTCGAGGCCAACGTCGAGGCGTCGATGGAGGTCGTCAACCTGCTGCAGCCCTACCTGCAGGCCAAGGCGGCCAGCACGGTGTCGCTGATCAAGCAGCGGGACGCCGCGGTGGAGAGCCTGCTGACGAAGTACAAGGCCACGCCCGGCTACGACAGCACCGGGTGGGTGGACTACAGCAAGGTCACCCAGACCGAGCGCAAGCAGCTCTCGACGGCGGTAAACGCCCTAGCCGAGGCCATGTCGAAGGTTTCAGGCGAGGTGAGCGCGTGAGCACCGGGCACATCGCTGAGCCCGACATGGCCGGGCCGGACGTGGCCGGGCCGTCGCGGCGGGGGCTGCTGACCGGAGCCGGGCTGTTCGCAGCGGGTGCGGTGGCGGGCGGCCTGACCGGGTACTTCACCCGGCCGGGCGAGTCGGCCGCCGCCGGGGACACCCGGCCGACGATTCCCTTCTACGGCACCCACCAGGCCGGGATCATTACCCCGGCGCAGGACCGGCTGGCGTTCGGCACCATGAACGTCGTCGCCGGGACCTCCCGGGCCGACTTGCGTGACCTGCTGCGGGTGTGGACGACGGCGGCGGCCCGGATGGCGGCCGGGAAGCTGGTCGGCGAGGAAAACGAGCCCGACTCGCCGCCGGTGGACACCGGCGAGGCCGTCGGCTCCCCGGTCTCCCGGCTGACGATCACGATCGGCTACGGGCCGTCGCTGTTCGACCGCCGGTTCGGCCTGAGCGCGCGCAAGCCGTCCGCGCTGGCCGACCTGCCGCCGCTGCCGAACGAGAACCTCGACCCCAGCTCCACCGGCGGCGACCTATGCGTCCAGGCCTGCTCCGACAACCCGCTGGTGGCCTTCCACGCGGTGCGGAACCTGGCCCGGATCGGCATGGGCGTGGTCGCGCACAACTGGATTGAGCTCGGCTTCGGCCGGACCTCCACCACCTCGACGGCGCAGGCCACCCCGCGTAACCTGCTCGGCTTCAAGGACGGCACCCGCAACCTCAAGGCCGAGCAGACACAGTTGCTGGACCAGCACGTGTGGGTCGGCCAGGAGACGGACCAGCCGTGGCTGCGCGGCGGCAGTTACCTGGTGGCCCGCAAGATCAAGATGTTCGTGGAGAACTGGGACCGGGACTACCTGGCCGACCAGGAGAACGTCATCGGCCGGGCTAAGGTCAGCGGGGCACCGCTGTCCGGCGGGTCGGAGTTCACCCCGCCCGACTTCGGCCAGGCCGGCGCCGACGGGCGGCCCGCCATCCCGCCCGACTCGCACGTCCGGCTGGCCAGCCCCGAGCACAACGGCGGGATCCACATCCTGCGCCGCGGCTACTCCTTCACCGACGGCATCGACCCCGAGACCGGGACCCTGCTCGGCGGCCTGTTCTTCATCGGCTTCATGAAGAACCCGTCCCAGTTCATCAAGCTGCAGACAGCACTGGCGAGTGACGCCCTGAACGAGTACATCCACCACACCGGCAGCGCCGTGTTCGCCGTCCCGCCCGGCCTGCGCCCCGGCCAGCACTACGGCGACGCCCTGTTCACCTGAGAGGGGATCCGGGGGTCCGCCCACCCGCGCACAGCGGGTGGGTGTCCCCCCGCGTACCCAAGAACGTACCCGGTGGCACACCGACGTCGTTCGTGGTGGCGGAGCGGCACAACCCGCGTGATTCCCTGGCGTCCCGGTGCCCAGGTGTCCCTCACGTGATGCGCCATCCCTGGCCGCATAACGGGGTGGATCCGGGTTACGGGGTGGATTTGGTACCGCCCAGGGTCCCGAATCGGACCGGTAACCCGAATCAACCCCGTTAACTTCCAACTGGTCTGCCAAGTCTGCGCCTCATGTGGCGGGTGGTGCTCTCGCGGCTGCTGCGGGCGTCACGGAACCGGGCCGGCGGCACATCGGGTCACATAGACGGTACCCGGGGGGACGCCGAGTTCGTGGCAACCTGATCTACTACGTCTTGCGTAGCTACTCGGCGCGTAGCAAGATGGTGTCGTGGGACAGAAACGCCAGCCGGGCGGTCTGCGCCGGGAGAATGACCCGCCGCTGCTGATCCTGGTCAGCCTGGCTGACGGGCCGAAGCACGGGCACGCGCTGGCCCGGGACATCGAGGACTTCGCCGGGGTGACGCTCGGTCCCGGCGCGCTGTACGGGGCCATCACCCGGCTGGAAGAACGCAAGCTGATCGAGCCGCTGGCCAGCGAGGACCGGCGGCGTCCTTACCGGATCACCGCGAGCGGCTCGGCCGAGCTGGCTAGTGCCCTGGCCGACTTGCGGCGGATCGAGAGAACGGGGGCGGCGCGTCTGGGCCGGCTCGGACGCCTCGGACCCGTTGACCTGGATCCGGCATGACCGCCCCTGGCAAGCCCGCGAACCCGCGGCTGGCCGGGCTGCTGCGCTGGTACCCGCGGGCTTGGCGGGAGCGATACGGGGACGAGTTCCTGGCCCTGGTGGAGGACACCCTCGACGGCCGCAGGCCAGGGTGGCGGCTGCGCCTCGGCGTGATCCGAGCTGGCCTGCGGGAGCGGTGGCGTGTGCTGTCCGGGCCGACCGGGAAGCGGGTCCTGAGGCAGTGGAGCATGTTCGTCCTGGGCGGCGGCCTCCTGGCCGGGTCCATCGACGACGCCGGGGGGCATCCGAACGTGGCTGGGACGTGGCAGGCAGTCGCGGCCCTAACGGTACTGGCCGTCCTTGCCGGGGTCACTGGTGCGGCCATCGTAGCCGGTGGCGCCGTCGCCTGGCCGTCGTTCGTCAGCTTTCTCCAGGCCGGCGGCTGGCCCGCGGTCCGGCGCCGGATCATCTGGGCGGCCGTCGCGACCGTAGCCGCAGCGGGTGCACTGGCCTGGCTGGTGGTGCTGCAGGCCTCGATGACACCAGGTCAGCTTTCCAAGTCGCAGGCTTACGGCAATGTACTCATCACCTCGGCCCCGCTCTTCGTGATCGCGATCGGGCTGTGGGCCATGGCGGCCAGCGCTGTGGCGGAGCACCTGGACCTCGCGCCCCGGGCGCGGGCGGCCGAGACGCTGCTGGCCGCGATTATCTCGGCCGGCGTCCTGACCATGGCGCCCGTCCAGATCACCTGGCTCGGGGTCATCACGTCGTCGCCGCTCTGGCTGGCGAACGGGCTGGCTCTGCTGGCGGCCAGTTTCATCGCCACGCCCGGGATGCTGACGCGGGCCCGGCGCCGAGCCCGGCGGCAGCGCCGCGGCGCTGCCATCCACGGGCGCTGAGCATGAACTGCAGACAAAGCGCCAATCGGGACGTTCAGGGAGGAGTAGCGGGAGGCGGGCGGGACGGCACGCGCCCAGACCCGTTCGTTATGGAATAGGGCGGCCTGCTGCGGCGCTGTCGTATTTGCCGCCCCCTCCCCCGGCGCACCGGCGCGGGGCACTATCTGGGCACGGCATCATGGAACCGTTATGACTCTTACTGACCTGCTGCCTGCGACGCCTGATCCGGACGCCGTCTTCGACGCGTTCGCCGGGTGGTCCAAGGAGCGTGGGCTGGCGCTGTACCCGCACCAGGAGGACGCGCTCATCGAGCTCGTCTCGGGGGCGAACGTCATCTTGTCCACCCCGACCGGGTCGGGGAAGTCGCTGGTAGCGGCGGGCGCGCACTTCGCCGCGCTGGCGGCCGGCCAGCGGACGTTCTACACCGCGCCGATCAAGGCGCTGGTGTCGGAGAAGTTCTTCGACCTGTGCAACGCGTTCGGCCCGGCCCAGGTCGGCATGATGACCGGGGACGCCAGCGTCAACGCCCAGGCGCCGATCATCTGCTGTACCGCGGAGGTGCTGGCCAGCATCGCGCTGCGGGACGGGGCCGATGCCGACGTGGGCCAGGTGGTGATGGACGAGTTCCATTACTACGCCGACCCCGAGCGCGGCTGGGCCTGGCAGGTGCCGCTGCTCGAGCTGCCCAAGGCGCAGTTCCTGCTGATGTCGGCGACCCTGGGCGACGTTTCGCGGTTCGAGGAGGACCTGACCCGGCGTACCGGGCGGCCGACCGCGGTGGTCAGCTCGGCCGAGCGGCCGGTGCCGCTGGCCTTCTCCTTCGTCCTCGAGCCGCTGCACGAGACCCTGAAGGAACTGCTCGCCACCAACCAGGCGCCGGTCTACGTGGTCCACTTCACCCAGGCGGCGGCGCTGGAGCAGGCGCAGGCGCTGATGAGCGTGAACGTCTGCAGCCGGGCCGAGAAGGACGCCATCGCCGACCTGATCGGCAACTTCCGGTTCACGGCCGGGTTCGGCAAGACCCTGTCCCGGCTGGTGCGGCACGGCATCGGCGTGCACCACGCCGGCATGCTGCCCCGGTACCGGCGGCTGGTCGAGACGCTGGCCCAGGCGGGCCTGCTCAAGGTCATCTGCGGCACCGACACCCTCGGCGTGGGCATCAACGTGCCGATCCGCACCGTCCTGTTCACCGCGCTTTCCAAGTACGACGGGACCAGGACCCGGCTGCTGCAGGCGCGCGAGTTCCACCAGATCGCCGGGCGGGCGGGCCGGGCCGGGTTCGACACCACGGGCCGGGTCGTGGTCCAGGCTCCGGAGCACGTGGTGGAGAACGAGCGTCTTCTGGCGAAGGCGGGCGACGATCCGAAGGCGCGGCGCAGGGTGGTGCGCAAGAAGCCGCCCGAGGGCATGGTCTCCTGGGGCAAGCCGACCTTCGAGCGGCTCGTCGCCGCCGATCCCGAGCCGCTGACCTCGAGCTTCAAGGTCACCCACGCCATGGTCCTGAACGTCATCGACCGGCCAGGCAACGCGTACGCCGCGATGAAGCACCTGCTGACCGACAACCACGAGGAGCGTCCGGCCCAGCGTAAGCACATCCACCAGGCCATCGCGATCTACCGGGCGCTGCTGGCCGGCGGGGTGGTGGAACGGCTTTCTGAGCCCGACGAAGAAGGCCGTTACGTGCGGCTCACGATGGACCTGCAGCTCGACTTCGCGCTGAACCAGCCGCTGTCGCCGTTCGCGCTGGCCGCCATCGAGCTGCTCGACCCCGAGTCGCCGTCCTACCCGCTGGACGTGCTCTCGGTGATCGAGTCGACCCTGGACAACCCGCGGCAGGTGCTGTCCGCCCAGCAGTTCCGTGCCCGCGGCGAGGCCGTGGCCCAGATGAAGGCCGACGGCGTGGCGTACGAGGAGCGGCTCGAGCTGCTGGATTCGGTGACGTATCCGAAGCCGCTCGAGGACACGCTCGAGGGCGCGTACGAGCTCTACCGGCGCGGCCATCCCTGGGTGCTGGACTACGCGCTGTCCCCGAAGTCGGTGGTCAGGGACATGTACGAGCGGGCGCTCACCTTCACCGAGTACGTGGCCTACTACGGTCTTTCCCGGTCCGAGGGGCTGGTGCTGCGCTACCTGGCCGACGCCTACAAGGCGCTGAAGCAGACGGTGCCGGACGAGGCCAAGACCGAGGAACTGGCCGACCTGATCGAATGGCTGGGCGAGATCGTCCGGCAGGTCGACTCCAGCCTGCTGGACGAGTGGGAGCGGCTGCGCAATCCGCTGGATTCCGGTGCGGCCCCGGTGGATGTCCGGCCGGCCACGGTCACGTCGAACGTACGGGCGTTCCGGGTGCTGGTGCGCAACGCGTTGTTCCAGCGCGTGCGGCTGGCGGCGTTCGGTCAGTACGAGGAGCTCGGGGCGCTGGATTCGGATTCTGGCTGGGACGCTTCCGCCTGGTCGGATGTGATCGAGGACTACTTCGACGTACACGAGGAGATCGGCACCGGGCCGGACGCGCGGGGGCCCGCGCTGCTGGTCATCGAGACTGACCATCCGGGTGGGTGGGCGGTGCGCCAGATCTTCGCCGACCCGGCCGGCGACCACGACTGGGGCATCAGCGCCGTCGTCGACCTGGACGCCTCCGACGAAGCGGGCACGGCCGTGCTCCGGATCACCGACGTCGGCCAGCTTTCCGGGTTCTAGTCCCCGGTCTGCTACTCCTTTGGCCCTGCCTGCGTCACGCCGGGGCCTGCGTCACGCCGGGGCCTGCGACGCGGGGGGCGCGGGAGCAGGGTGTTACGTATGGAGAGGGAGCGCCGACGTTGCCGGGGCCTGATACGGGCTCGGTGGCACATCGGGTCACCTAGAGCAGCACCGGTGGCACACCGGTGCACCTAGTCAGCGTTGGGCGAGGCTAGGAGGCGCCGAAGTCGGGGAGGGTGAGGGAGCCGTCGGGGTTGAGGGTGAAGCCGGGGTTCCAGGCGATCTCCCAGACGTGGCCGTCCGGGTCGCGGAAGTGGCCGGCGTAGCCGCCGTAGAAGGTCTCCCGAGCCGGCTGGGTTATCGTGGCCCCGGCCGCGGCCGCCTCGGCCAGCGTCGCGTCGACCTCGGCCTTCGACCTGACGTTCTGCGCCAGGGCGACGCTCCCCGGGTCCGTGTCATCGACGCCGGAGTCGACGGCGAGCTTCTCACGCCCCCACAGGATCAGCGCCATGCCTCCAGCCTGGAAGAACACGGTCTCTTCGATTTCCTGGGCCTGCCAGCCGAGCCGTTCGTAGAAGGTCCGGGCGCGGCGGATATCGGCAACGCCGAGGGTGATCAGGCTGATGCGCTGTTCCATCGGGCTGCGCCTAGCGGTCGCGGAGGAAGTCGAGGACCCGCTGGGTCAGCAGCGCGGTGGCGTCCGGATCGTAGGACGGCAGCGTGCTGTCGGCGAAATAGTGCTGGTCGCCGGGGTAGAGGAACAGTTCGGCGTCCTTGGCTTGGCTGGTCAGCTCGCGGGCGGCGTCGAGGTCGCCCTCTTCGGTGAAGATCGGGTCGGCATCCATCCCGTGCACCTGCGCGGGCACGCCTTCCGGCCAGGAGCCGAACGCCTCGACCGGAACGCACGAGTAGAACAGCAGCGCGCCGCGGGCGCCCGGCCGGGTCTGCGCCAGCTTCTGGGCCGGGAGCACGCCGAGCGAGAAGCCGGCGTAGACCAGCCCGGCCGGCAGCCTGCCGACCGCGCGGGTGCCGCGCTCGATCACCTCACCGGGGAAGCCGATCTCCTGTGCATAGCCCATCCCCGCCTCGATGCTGTCGAAGGTGCGGCCTTCGAACAGGTCGGGCGTGTGTACGGTGTGTCCGGCCCGGCGCAGTTCGTCGGCGAACGCGGTGATGCCGGTCGTAAGTCCGAGCGCGTGGTGGAAGAGCGCTACCTCGGCCATCTCTGCCCTCCTGTCCCGTGCCTGCCCGGTTCCCCATGCCTACCCAGGCGGGAGGACCTCGAACGCCGGGTGCTTGGGCGCGATCGCGCGGAGCTGGTCGTCGGTGGAGTCCGGGCCGGTGCCCTCGAAGAAGATGCCGACCTCGGCCTTCCACCGGCGCAGGTAGGCCCGCAGGACCGGCACCTTCTCCGCGTCGGTGAGCTCACGGCCACGGAAGCCCTCGGCGCCGCGGCCCAGCCGCAGTTCGCCGGTGCCCGCCGCGCGCAGGTTGCGCACCCACTGGGTTTCGCCGCGGGGCGCGACGAGGTACCGGCGGCCTTCGTAGGTCAGCAGGTTCACCGGCGTGGTGCGCCACTCGCCGCTGGTCCGGCCCTTCACGGCCAGGACCCGCGAGCCGAGGACGCTCATCCCCCGCTTGGTGAGGAAGGCCACCAGCTGGTTGAAGACGTTGCGCGTGAACCAGCCCGGCGCGCGGTAGTGATCGGCCATGTCGGCCAGCCTAGCGGGGAATCGTCCGGGTATCGTCCGGTGCAGACGGATGCAGCGGAGGCCGCGGTGAAGATGGCAGTCGCGATGGCGCTGGCGGCCAGCCTGCTCGTGACCGGATGCGCGGGTTCCGCGGGCCACCCGAGTTCCGCGGCTTCATGTGAGCAGTTCGCGGCGAGCGCGATCCGGCGCCATGTGGTCATCACGGCGGTCCCGGCGGCCTGCCGAGGGCTGGGCCAGGTCGAGCTGAACGTGGTGGCCGACCGGGCGCTGCGGGCGGCGGCGGCCGGAATTCACGGCAAGGCCGGGCAACGCCGGCTCATCGCCCGCGACAGCCGGTTCGTGTCCGGGCTGGTCCGCGCCGTCCCGGCGGCGAGCCAGCCCGCGGCGCCGGTGACCGCGACGGCATCGGCGACGGCCGCGCCGTCCAGCCGGACATCGTTCGGCCTGGCGGCGCTGGCGGCCTGGGTGGTCACGGTGGGCCTGGGCGTCTCGATGATGGCCCGGTGGGTCACCCGCCGAGGACGGCCATACGGCGGGCGGGCGCCGGTCCTGAACTACGCCCATTTCTGGCTGGCCGTGGCCGGGCTGCTGACCTGGATCGGTTACCTGGTCAGCGGGGTGGCGGGCGTGGCCTGGGCGGCGTGCGGGCTGCTGCTGCCGCTGGCTGGCCTGGGCATGGCGTTGGTGTTCCTCGGTCCGGCGCACAGCGCCGGCGATGACCGGCCCGACATGGGGCAGCCCGACATGGGGCAGCCAGCTCGCCGGCTGGCGATCTTCGTGATCGCCGCGCACATTACCGCCGCTTCCGTCACCATACTGCTCGCTGTGCTCGCCGCCATCGGCTCCGGGTAAGCCGGGGAGCCTGGCGGTTGCCGGGTCGCGGTGAGCCACCGGAATAGCACGCCCCCCAGGATGCCCTACCGCGGCCGGGAAGATCCGGGCGGCCCGGCCTGTTCTCATAGCCTTTCGCGCTCCTCGCGCGACGTCAGGGATCGGTGCTGGCGTCGCTACCGCCGCGGTGTCGCTCACGTATTCGCCGGTGCTGTAAGCCCAGCGGGCCTTGTGGGTGGCGGCGTCGATCGCGTACAGCTTGCCGTCCTGTGACCCGACGTAGATGATGCCGCCGACCACCATCGGACTGGAGTCCACCGGGCCACCGGTGGTGAAACTCCATAGCGGTTTGCCGGTGGTGGCGTCCAGTGCGCAGACGTCGGCCACCGCCACGTCGGCCACGACCGGCCCGCCGATTCGCTGGGTCCAGTCGGCGGGCGCGGGGGGACCAGAGCCGGTGAGAATGACGCTGGCGACGATGATGACGACGGCGGTGAATCCGGCGAATAGCTTACTTCGAGGCAGTCCGCGACGAAATTCTCTGGCGGAAACGCCTTTCCGCTCGTGTAAGCGGCGATCTGTCCGGCGCTCCACCGGGAAATCAGTTGCGAGTTATCAATGCCGCCCGGCCCGCCGGCAACGCACCTGCGCAGGAACTCGCCGAGTGCCCGCAGCGCCTCCGTGAGTACCTCGCCTGGCCGGCGTCTCTCGTCGCGTGCCTTCGCCCAGCCGACCACCGCGGCCAGCTGGGAAAGCAGCGCAACGATCGTCGCGAGGTTCGCCGCACCCCCAGCCCCGCCTGCTCAAAGGCAATCCCCGTACCTAGCGCCGCGACCGCGATGATCACGACGACAATGCCCCACCGAATATTTCTCATGGACAATATCCGTGCTCCGACCTCCTGGAAGATAGGGTGCGGCGAGGATTGTCAGAAATGCTTAAGAATGCCCCGCAGTTATAACGACAGCACGAGCGGAGGGTTTATTCAGCCGGTGAACTCTGTCCTGCCTGGCTTTCGCTTGTAACACCAATAACAACGTCCCCACGAGACGCACGCCAGTTACATCGGAAGAGGGACTTCCGGATGTCCGGAGGGAGCCGGCAACGCTTAATTCTCCGCAGGCCTGCCTGGGTACGGTTAAGGTACTAAGTAAGCCCGGTAGCGGCGCGTTCGTGACGCAGCCTGTGTACCCGGCATCTGCTCTGGACCCCGGCGGTTCAATGTCAACCGTCACGATGGGTTTCCAGGGAGTTCCGATGGCGAAATCCTCCGGCGCAGCGGCCCCCGCGCTCAGGCTCTCTGCGGTGCCGCGCGGACACCGATGGGCCGCTTTGATGGTGCTGTGCGCCTCCGCGCTGATCGTCAATGTGGACAACACCATCCTTAATGTGGCCCTGCCCACCCTCGTCAGGAAGCTGGCCGCCACCTCGAGTGAGCTGCAGTGGATCGTCGACTCCTACGCGATGGTCTTCGCGGGCTTGCTGCTCGTCGGCGGTAGCCTGGCCGACCGGTTCGGGCGCAAGCGGTTCTTCCTTATCGGACTGGGCGTTTTCGCCGCGGGATCGGTCGGCGCCGCGTTCTCCGGTTCTGTGGACCTGCTGATCGCGTGGCGAGCGGTGATGGGGGCCGGTGCGGCGCTGACGATCCCCGCGTCGCTGTCGATCATCAACGACGTGTTCCGCGACCCGGCGGAGCGGGCCCGCGCCATCGGTGCCTGGGCCGCGACCATCGGGCTCGGAATCGCGATCGGCCCGATTGCCGGCGGCCTGCTGCTGGCCCGGTTCTGGTGGGGCTCAGTGTTTCTCGTCAACGTCCCGATCCTGGCCGCCGCGCTCGCAGGCGCCCTGCTGCTGGTGCCCGACTCGAAGAACCCGGCTGCCGGCCGGCCCGATCCCTGGGGCGCGGTGCTGTCGATCGCCGGCCTTGGCCTGCTGCTGTGGGCGATCATCGAAGCTCCCGCCAGTGGCTGGGGCTCCGGCCAGGTAATCGGAGCCGGGCTGGCCAGCCTGGCCGTCCTCGGCGCCTTCGTCGCCTGGGAGGCCCGCAGCCCCCACCCGATGCTGAAGCTGGGGTTCTTTTCTGACCGGCGGTTCTCTATGGCCGCGGCGGCTGAGGTCCTCGGGATCTTCGGGCTGCTAGGCGCGCTGTTCGTACAGACCCAGTTCCTGCAGTTCGACCTCGGGCTGTCGCCTTTCCAGGCCGGGCTGCGCATCCTTCCACTGGCCGCCGTGCTGGGCGTGAGCGCGCCGTTGTCCCCGGTCCTCGGCCGCGTCATCGGGCTCAAGTTCACCGTTGCCGTCGGCCTAGCGGCAATCGCCGGTGGTCTGTGGCAGATCTCGGTGGTGTCCGCGGCCACCACGACTTACCAAGACGTGGTACCAGGCCTCCTGCTGCTGGGGCTGGGAGCCGGTCTCCTGCTGCCGACGGCGACGAACTCCGTTGTGGGTTCGGTCCCGCAGGGCGACTCCGGGACGGGATCAGCCTGCAACGCCGTAGCGCTGCAGGTCGGCGGTGCGCTCGGGGTCGCGGTGATCGGGAGCGTGCTGTCGACTCGTTACCAGGATCACATGACCGCGACGCTGGCCGGACGACACCTGCCGACAGCTGCGGTGCAAACCATCCTCGGCTCATTCGGCGGTGCCCTCGCCGTAGCCGCTCGCGCCGGGGGCACTAGCGGCGCCCTGCTCGCGCATGCTGCCCGCGCCGCGTTCATGAGCGGCAGCGAGATAGCACTGGCCGTCGGCGCCGCCGTCGCCCTCAGCGGCGTGGCCCTCGTACTCGCACGCCTGCCGTTGCGGGTTTCACGGGACTCACCGGATCTTCAGCGGCGGACGGTGAGCACCGGGCCATCGCCGAACGCTCATGCCACGGCGGCAATAAAGAAGGATACGGTCAGCCGGGAGAAGCCAGACGCAGCCATTCACGTTCGTGGCGACAGGGGTTAACCCCCTGGCCTCCAGCTGCCGATCCCTGGACGGAGGAAGCCCTAACCCCGGCCGGGACGACGCGCTTCAGCGAGCAGGTTGCCCGGGAGACCTGACCACACCCCGAGAAAGGCGCTTAGATGACTGCGGATGAGGCGGGAGGGGACGCGGCCGGCCAGACCGGGCGACCGCCGTTCGACACCAGCATGGCGAACCAGGCCCGGATTTACGATTACCTGCTTGGCGGCAAGGACAACTACGCGGCCGACCGGGCAGCCGTCGACGCAGTGCTCAAAGTCGCCCCGGAACTGGGCTTCACCGCCCGGGCGAACCGGGCGTTCCTCGGCCGGGTCGTCCGCTACCTCAGCGCGGAGGCCGGGATACGGCAGTTCCTCGACATCGGCACCGGCATCCCGACGGCGGGCAACATCCACCAGGTCGCGCAGGCGATCGCGCCCGAATCCCGGGTCGTGTACGTGGACTATGACCCAGTCGTGCTCGCGCACGCACGCGCGCTGCTGACCAGCCACCAGGCAGGCGCTACGAAATATATCGACGCCGACCTGCGCGACACCGACACGATCCTCGCGCAAGCCGCGCGACTGCTGGACTTTGCCAAGCCGGTGGCAGTGACGATGCTCATGATCCTGCACGTGATACCAGACTCCGACGACCCGTACGCGATCGTGGCCAAGGTGATGGACGCCCTGCCGTCGGGCAGCTATCTCGCCGTGTCCCACCTGGGATCGGAACTTCTCCACCAGGAAGCGAAGCAGGGCTTTGAAGACATCGTGAGCCGAACGGCACAGCAGCAGTACATAGGCCGCAGCCGCGAGCAGATATGGCGGTTCTTCGAGGGCATGGACCTGGTGGAGTCCGGGCTCGTGCGGGTCGAGGAATGGCGCCCCGACCCTGGCGCGGGCGAGGTGGGCAGGTCGGCCCTGTGGTGCGCGCTCGGACGTAAGCAATAAACATCGCGATCTAGCATGCGGGCGCATCCGGCCCGAAGTCACCGTGATCTTCCAGGAACCCGGGCGTGATCCTGAGTACCTTCAGCGGATTACACGTTTGAAGGACATCGACACGACTCCGAAGGAGCCCGGGTGGACGATCCATTCGAACGGTTCACCAGCCTGTACGACCAGTTCTACCGGAATGTTCTTCGCTACGCCCTCCAGCACGCGGAACGGGACTCCGCGGAGGACGTGGCGAGTGACGTCTTCCTCATCGCGTGGCGACGCCGGGACAGCATCCCGGACCCGCCCCTGCCGTGGCTGCTCGGTGTGGCGCGCAATCTGCTCAGCAAGCACGCGGGGGCGGGCAGGAGGCGACGGCAGCTCACCGAGCGGATCGCCACTCTCACCGGTACGGCCGACCTAGCCGCCTGGGATGCCGGGGATTACGTGGTAGAGCGCGAGATGGCCCTCGCCGTGTTCGGGTCGCTGCCGGACCGTGACATCGAGACGCTGACACTCGTCACCTGGCACGGGCTGAGCATCGCCGACGCCGCCACGGTGGCCGGCTGCTCACCCCGCGCCTTCACTGTCCGGCTGCACCGGGCCCGCCGCCGGCTGACCTGCGCGCTGCGGGACGCGGGCGAAACCGCAGTCCGCCCATCGATCACATCACTACAGGGGAAGTAGACATGCGCCAGACCGACGAAATGAAGCTGGTCACCGATCTGGAACCGGCCACGTTCACCATCATGGCCGAGGACGGGTACGTCCGCCGCCGCGATCACGACCTCGCCCGCATACTCACTCTCGCCGAGGCTCCGGCACCGACTCCGCACCGGAGGCGGGTCACGTCGCTCACCGCCGGACTCACCGCTACCGCTGCGGTCGCGGTCGCGGTCGTCCTCGCCCAGGCGCCCGCGCCCCACCCAGGTACGCACCCCCGCACCGGCAAGCCGGCCGTCGCCGCGCCGGTGACCGCGCGCGCGTTCTTGCTGACGAGCGCGGTCCAGGCTGCGCACACACCGGCTGTCAGCGGTACCTACTGGTACATCAGGACACGGGACTACACGACCACGGTGGCCAAGCCAAAGGAGCCCGCGATCCCGCCCCGCTCGACACCGGCCAAGAAGAAGGTCCTGCCCAAGCAGCGGGACGACTTCGGCGCGCGGCTCGCGTATTCCGAGGACAGCTGGATGGGCCAGGACCGGGCCCGCACGATCACCAACGAGGACGCCGCGGTCACCTTCGCGACCCCGGCCGACGAGGCGGCGTGGAAGGCCGCTGGGTCACCGCCTCTCATGACCGCCTACGGGACCAGCCGCCAGCCTGTGACCAGCGACTATCACATGAGCTTGCACTGGGGTCTCGGCAGCGCCCAGTTCACCTGGGATGACCTGCGGGACCTGCGGACCGCCGGGCAGCTCGACGCCGCGCTACGCCGGATGTGGGACCGCGAGCCGGACAAGTCCGGCCAGTTCGGCAGCAGCAGCTACAGCGAGTACGTCTTCGAGTGGACCGCACAACTGCTGACAGCCCCGGTACAGCCGACTATCCGGGGCGCCATCTACCAGTTGCTCGCCGCCCAGCCGGGCATCATCAACATCGGCACTGTCACGGTGCCTGATGGCCGCAGCGGTACCGGTCTCGCAGTGTCCGGCGGCGCGGGCGACTTCCTGATCATCGACCCCGGGACGGCCCAGGCCATCGCCTGGGGAACCGGTACCCTCCACCAGGGCGAGACGATCACTCCGGCATCCGTCTCCAGCCTCGAGGAGTACCAGACCATGGGCTGGACCAGTCAGTTCGGCGGGTAACGACCCAGGGGGCGTCGTACCCAGCGGCGCCCCGATCGTCATATTTGAGGTGGGCACTCAGGGATGGGGGGCTTCCAGGTTGAGGCGGCGCTGCTCGATGACCAGGCAGCGGTCCTCGACGTAGAGCAGGCCGGCGTCCTCGGCGATGGCCCGGGTCTCGGCCGAGGCGATGCCAAGCTGCAGCCACAGCGCGGTGGCGCCGGCCGCGACCGCCTGGCGGGCGATATCGGGGGTCTGCCCGGAGGGGCGGAACACGTCGACCAGGCCCAGCTGTCCGGGGATGTCGGCCAGCGTCCGGTAAGCCGGCTCGGCGAGGATCTGGTCGGCGTACGGGTTGACCGGGATGATCCGCCAGCCGTGCCGCTGCATGTGGGCGGGCACCGAGTGCGCCGCCTTGACCGGGGCACGGCTCGCGCCGACCACGGTGATGGTGTCGTAGCGGGTCAAGATGCGCTCGACGATGGCGTCGGTACCGGTCACCATAACCCGCGACGAAAACGGGCCCGTGCCAGCCCGGGTAGGGCCGCCGGGCCGGTGACCGGGCGGAACTGGTCGGCCGCCGCGCCCAGGGCCTGGTACTCGTCCGCGGCCAGGTCGATGTCGGCGGCGGCGACGTTGCTCTCGAGCTGCCCGACGCTCGACGCGCCGGGGATCGCGACGACGCCGGGGCGGTGGATGACCCAGGCCAGCGCGATCTGGGCCGGCGTGGCCGAGTGCGCGTCCGCTACCTCGCGCAGGGCCGCGATGAGGCCGGCGGCGCGGTCGAGGTTCTCCGGCAGGAACAGCGGGCTGGCGGCCCGCAACTGGTTCCGCGGGCGGCTGCCCCGGTGGTACCGGCCGGAGAGCAGGCCCTGTGCGAGCGGGCTGTAGGCGATCACGACGTGGCCGGTCGAGGCGGCGAACGGCAGCAGGTCCCGCTCCGGGGAGCGGTCGACCAGGTTGTAGCGGACCTGGTTGCTCAGCACGCGGCTGCCCAGGGCCCGCTCGGCGGCGCGCCAGCGGTCCAGCGAGTAGTTGCTGACGCCCACCTCGCCGACCAGCCCGACCCGCTGCAGCGCGCGCATGCCGCGCATGATCGTGCCGTCCCGGACCAGCGGGTTCGGCTGGTGCACCTGGTACAGATCGAGGCGGCGGACGCCGAGCCGGTTCGCGCTGGCCACCGCGCGCTGCTCGACGACCGGGGCGACGGGGAACAACGGGAGGATCTTCGTGGCCACGAAGGCAGGCTCCTGGCCCGGCGCCGCACGCAGCGCCGCGCCGAGGATCCGCTCGCTGCGGCCGAAGCCGTAGATCTCCGCGGTGTCGAACAGGGTGACGCCGAGCTCGACCGCCCGGCGCACGATGGCCCGCGCCTCCTGCCCGGCGTAGTCCCGGCCGTATCCCCACTCGCGGGAGCCGAACTGCCAGGTGCCCAGCCCGATGCGGGATATCAGGGGCGAGGTCTCCGTCTCCAGGTAACGCATGACCTCTCATTACCACCTGAGCCTGGCGATCTGGTCGTAGTCGGCCGAAGTGTAACCAACCAGCCCCTCCGACAGGACGAAGATCCACTCCGTCACGCCCAGGGACAGCGCCAGGCGGCTGCAGCGGGAGCAGAAGTGGGGCTCGTCCTGCCGGACCGAGTCGTCGGCCTCCAGCCGGACGTAGATCAGCTTGGCGCCCTGCAGCATCCGCCAGCCGTCGCCCTCGCGGGCCAGCGTGATCGCCCGCTGCTCGGCGTGGGTCCGGCACCGGTCGTGCTGCCCGGCCTCGCCGGCCTTGCAGTAGCAGTGATCCTCTCCGGGGAACGGCACGCCGTTGGTGCCCCAGGCCAGCAGGCTCTCGTCCTTCACCAGCACCGCCGCGTACCTGGTCTGCGCGTGGGAATCTTTGGCCAGCTCGGCCGCGCGCTCGACCATCTGCTCCGCTATGGCGCTGTCGTGACGTTTCAGCGGCCGCCAGCGCGGCCCCTGCCCTGATTGCATGCCCACCACCTCTTCGCGTGAACCTGTTCGACCGTAGGTGTCCCCGACGGGCCTCGTAAACCCTCGCGGAATACGGCGTTTCCGGGCGAAGCGTCAGGGGTGAGTATCGGCAGGCCATTCGCCGGGGACCTCGTAAGCCTCGCCGTCCCCTGGCCAGGGTGGCATGGTCACCCCTATCGCCGCCAGCGGGGTGTCCGCACCGGCACGGAACTGGAAGTGTGTGCCCGCCGGTATGGACAAGCAGGTGCCCGGCCGTAGCGACACCGTTTCCTGCCGCTCGCCCTGGCGCCGCCACATCTGGCCCCGCCCACTCAGCACATACCATATTTCTTCTACGGCGTGGTGCGCGACCGCCCCGGAGACCCGGCCGGGGCCCAGCTCGAAGTGGGCCATCGAGCCGCGGCCGAGCCGCAGCAACTCCCGGACATCCGAGCCGTCCGGGGCGGTGGCGTCGGGCGCCTCCGGCCGCTGCATGGTGTCGAATCGCTGTTCCACGGTCCCTCCGTGCCGGGTTCCTCCGTGCCGGGATCCTCCCACACGATCCGGCATGTCTACCGGGAAAACCCGCCCCGGCTCACGGGATACCTCCGTCGCCCCTGGCCGGGCCGATCGGAACGATGAAACTGCCCGTCTTCGGGCCACGAGCTTCACGTAGTTCCAGGGAGGGAACATGAAAGCCATTTTGTATACGCTCGCGGCGGTCCTGGCGGCCGTCTTCGCCTGGAGCGGCGCCGCTCCCGCGTCGGCGGCGACCTATACCGCTCAGCTGAGCGGGGGCCAGCAGCTGAACCCGGGCGACAACCTGGTGTCACCGAGCGGGCTCTTCGTCCTCACCATGCAGTCCGACGGCAACCTCGTCCTCTACGCGCCCGGGCACACCGCCATCTGGGCCAGCCAGACCGCCGGGCATTCCGGCTCGGTCCTGCAGCTGCAGGGAGACGGGAACCTGGTCCTGTACGCCCCGGGTCATGCGGCGATCTGGTCGACCGGGACGCAGGGCCACGCCGGGACCGTCCTGCAACTGCAGGACGACGCGAACGCCGTGCTCTACGCGCCGGGCCACGTCGCGATCTGGTCGACCGGCACCGCCCGCGGCCAGCAGCAGAACGCGAACCTCAGCAGCGAATGGGCGTTCCAGGGAGCAGACGTGGGCTACTGGAACGTGGATCAGCAGATGCGGGTGGAGCAGCGGGCACCCTCGACGTACTGGGCCATGCAGTGGGACTGGATGGGCGCGAACTACGGCGGATACCTCGGCCTGCAGACCAACGGCAACCGGATGGACGGGTCCACCGGGGACACGGCGCTGTTCTCGCTCTGGAACGCCAACGCCGTTTCGGGCTCGAACTGCGGGGTGTTCGGCGGGGAGGGCAGCGGGTACAGCTGCCGGCTGGCCTACCCGATCACGACGGGCACGTACTACCGGTACCGGCTGTGGCGCGGCGCGTCGGATGCGGGCGGCCAGTGGTGGGGAGCCTGGATCGAGAACACCTCGACCGGAGCCGACACCTACCTCGGGTCGCTACGGGTGGCCGCCGGGGACACGCTGGCGACCGGGGTGCTGAACTTCGTGGAGTACTTCGGCACCGCTGTGACCTGCGGCACCGTCCCGGAGTCGCAGGCGCTGTGGACCCAGCCCGCGGCCAACAGCCAGGGCGGCGGCAGCTATCAGTACGGCGCCACGTACGCGGGGATGACCAAGGGATCGTGCACGGGAGGGAGCGCCACTCCCGTCAGCCTCGGATCGACGGCGGGGGTGCGGGTGGTGCTGGGCGGATAGGGGCATGCGGCGGAGGGGAGGCCGGCCGGCTCCTCCGGCCGGCTCCTCCGGCCCACGGTCAGTAGGCGGGCGCGGTGTTGAAGATCACGATCAGCTTCACGATCTTGCCGTCGCGGACGGTGAAGTAGTTGGTGAGGATGAGCTCGTCCGGCAGGTTCGTCTTGTCGAAGGTGCCGTCGTAGCGGCCGCGGACGATGGTGTCGCCGTGGTGCTCGATGACCTCGGTGACGTCGATGGTGACGTGGTCGCCGGTCATTTCCTTCGCCACCCAGCGGCGGATGGCCTCGGCGCCCCAGAACTCCCGGCGGGCGTCGTTGACCAGTGCGTCGTCGGCGAAGGTGGCCATGATGGCGTCCTCGTCGCCCGCGTTGACGGCGGCGATGTGCTCGGCGACGACGGTCTCAAGGCCGGTGGTGCTTGTGGTCATGAGCTGACTCCTCCGTGTTGTGCTTTCTGGGCTGATGACTTCAGCCTCGGTGCTCTCTTCGCCGGAGGGTCAAGGCCGTCCTCCGCGGTTGACTGTCCGGTAAGGGGAGGGTTCAAAATAGCGAGGTGACAGCAGGGCTCACGGTCGGCGACTTCTCGCGCATGACCCACTTGAGCGTCAAGACGCTCCGGCACTACCACGAGGTCGGGCTGCTGGCGCCGGCCGCGGTGAACCCCGACACCGGGTACCGCTACTACTCCACCGAGCAGATACCGGCCGCCCAGGTCATCCGCCGCCTGCGGGACCTGGAGATGCCGGTCGGCGAGGTCAAGGCGGTACTCGGCGCGGCCGACACCGCGGACCGCAACGCCCTGATCGCCGCGCACCTGGACCGGCTGGAGGCCGAGCTGGCGCAGACCAGGACCGCGGTCGACTCGCTGCGCAACCTGCTGCAGCCGCCGCCGGGGGCGCCGGCCATCGAGCACCGCAGCGTCCCGGCCATCCGCGCGGCCGGCATCGCGGCGGTCGTCGACCACGCCGACGTGCTGGCCTGGTGGCAGGGCGCCCTGGGCGAGCTGCGGGCCACCGTCCGCGCGCAGGGCCTGCGCCCCGCCGGGCCGCCGGGCGGGGTGTTCGCGAGCGAGCTGTTCACCCGCGAGCACGGCCAGGCGACCGTGTTCATCCCGGTGGAAAGCGGCGTGCGGGCCATCGGGCGGGTCACGCCGGTCACCATCCCGGCCGCCGAGCTCGTCGTCATCAGCCACCTGGGCTCGCTCAGCGACGCCGACCTCAGCTACGCCGCACTAGGCTCGTACGCCACCAGGCATGAGATCAGCGTCGACGGCCCGCTGCGCGAGTACTACCTGCGCGGCGCGGGTGAGGCGGCGGACGAGGCGGAATGGAGGACCGAGATTGGCTGGCCCATCTTCCGTGCCGACGCCCCCCGGGGAACCAGCGGCTGAGGTCCCCTGCCGGCCGGCCGCCAGGCGGTTCGCCGAGATCGTCTGCCCGCCCGGAATCCGGGCCGACGATCGGGCCGAACGGGTGCTGCGCGAGTTCGGCCTGATGCTGGGCTCGCTGCCGCCCGCGGCCAGGAAGGCGCTGGCCGTGGCCCTGGCCGGCGTCGACCAGGGCGCGCGCCTTTACCCGCCGTCGCGGGGGCGGCGATTCACCCGGCTCGACGAGGGGACGGCCACCGCCTACGTGCGGGCCCTGCTGGCCCGCCCTGACCCGGCCGCCGAGCTGGTCCGGCGGCTCAAGAGCGTGCTCGTGATGTGCTACTACGAGCTGCCCGAGGTGCAGCGGGAGATCGGCTACGACCCGGAGCCGTTCATCGCGGCGGTGTCCCGGCGCCGCGTGGAAAGGTACGGGACGGAGCTGTCATGACCACACCCAGGGGGCTGACCACGCGGGATGGCATCGAGGCGGACCTGGACCTGGAGTGCGGGGCGGTGGTGGTCGGGTCCGGGGCGGGCGGGGCGACCGTGGCCGCCGAACTGGCCGAGGCCGGGGTGGACGTGATCATGCTCGAGGAGGGCGGCTACCACCCGACGGAATCGTTCACCGCCGGGACCGGGCGGGCACTGCGCACGCTGTACCGGGACGGCGGGGGCGGGATGGCGATCGGCCGGCCGTCCGTGCTGTACGCCGAGGGACGCTGCGTCGGCGGCTCCACCGTGGTCAACGGGGGCATGTCGTGGCGAACCCCCGTCCGGGTGCTGCAGCGGTGGGCCGAGCAGGAGGGCTTGCCGGCCATCGGCGAGCGTGACCTCGACCCCTACTTCACCGCGATCGAGTCACGGCTCTCGGTCTCCGAACAGGACCCGGAGACGATCGGGCGGGACTCCGCGCTGTTCCGGGACGCGGCGCGGGCCCGGGGCTGGGCCGTGGTGCCGAACCGCAGGAACCAGCGGCACTGCGCGGGCACGAACAACTGCAGCAGCGGCTGCCCGACCGGCGCGAAGCAGTCGATGCTGGTAACCAGCGTGCCGCGGGCGCTGGCGGCCGGGGCCCGGCTGTTCGCCGACGTCCGGGTGGACCGGGTCACCCGCGGCGGGACCGGGGCCAACGGGGTGACCGGGCACGTGGTGCGGCCGGGCGGGCGCCGTGGCCCGGCCCTGACGGTACGGGCCAGGGCCGTGATCGTGGCCGGCGGCGCGATCCAGACGCCTGCCCTGCTAGCGCGGTCGGGCCTGCGTACGCCTACCGGGCCGCTCGGCCGGAACCTGTCGGTACACCCGAACGCGGTCGTGACCGCGTTCTTCGACGAGGACGTGACCGGCTGGCAGGGCGTGCACCAGGCCTTCCAGGTGCGCGAGTTCACCGGTGAGGGACTGCTGCTGACCGCGACCAACCTCACGCCCTCGATGCTGGCCGGCATCCTGCCCGCCTACGGGGCCGAGCTCGGCGCGCTGATGGCGGACTACAACCGGATCGTCACCGCCGGGCCGCTGGTCTCCGACACGGGCAGCGGCCGGATCCGGTACCTGCCGGGCCTCGGACCACAGGTCTTCTACCAGCTCACCGAGCGCGACGCCGCCCGTGTGGTGCGCGGCGTCGAACTGACCGCGCAGGCGCTGTTCACGGCGGGCGCCCGACGGGTGCTGCTCCCC
>JBEKJP010000100.1:0-30123 GCA_050011155.1 Streptosporangiaceae bacterium | reverse complement strand
AGGAAGTACATCCTGGCCGAGCTGATAGCCGAGCGGCGGACCGCTGCCGAACTCCGCTCGTTCACGATGCGCTCCTTCCTGCTCGACCGGGTCTCGCGCCTGGCCGCGTACGCCAGGAACGCCGAGCTGGCCGCGGCTCGCCGTCAGATGACCACCAAGGTGGTCGCCAGTGTCATGGGCGGGATCGCTACCGCTGGCGTCTACGCGGCGCTCGGCGGGCTGCTGGCGGCCGGCGCGCTGCCGTTGTCGGTCGCGGGGACCGCTGTGCTGGCCATCAGGTCGGCCCAGGCGGCGCTGCAGCAGCTGATGTACGCGGTCAACCAGTGTTACGAGGAAGGGCTGTACTTCTCTGACTACCTGGCGTTCTGTGACGACGCGCTGAGCAGGCTGCCGTCGCCGGCGCGGAAACCGGCGCCGGCCGGGTTCGAGCGGATCCTCGCATCGGGCGTGACCTTCAGCTATCCCGGCGCAGCCGGGCCCGCGCTGCGCGATGTCAGCGTCGAGATCCGGCGCGGCGAGGTGGTCGCCCTGGTGGGGGAGAACGGATCCGGCAAGACCACGCTGGCCAAGGTGCTCGCGGGGCTGTACCAGCCGGCCAGCGGCTCGGTCTGCTGGGATTCGGCGAACATCTGTGACGTGGACGGCGAGTCGCTGCGGGAACGGATCGCGGTCATCGCGCAAGACCACGGCAACTGGCCGCTGACCGTCCGGCACAACATCACGATGGGGCGGTCACTTGACGAGGAATTGCTGGCGTCCGCGGCGGAGGCGTCGGGAGCGGACACGGTGGTCTCTGCCTTGTCCCGCGGGTACGACACACTGCTTGCCCGCCAGTTCAAGGACGGCGCCGAACTGTCAGGCGGGCAGTGGCAGCGGATAGCCGCCGCCCGCGGGTTCTACCGGGTGGCGCCGTTGCTGATCATGGACGAGCCCACCGCGGCGCTGGACGCACGCGCCGAGTACGCGTTGTTCTCCTCGATCCGGACGCTCGCCCTTGACCGCAGCGTGCTGATCATCACGCACCGGCTGGCGAGTGTCCGGCACGCCGACCGGATCTATGTGCTGGCGCACGGGCAGGTGATCGAGACGGGCACGCACGGCGAACTGATGGAACTGGGCGGCCAGTACGCGGAGCTGTATACCTTGCAGGCGTCGCAGTACGACATGTGAAATTACCGCACTTCATCATGACCTGCAGATGCTCAGCACACCACCTCTTCCGCCGCTTCGACGGCAGGAACCGAGGAGCAAGCGGCTCTGCGCACCGCCGGGATTGCTACGCCCGGCCCGCTCCCGCGCGACAGAGAGGTAGGCGGAGACAATGTAAGTGGCGTGCCGGTCTAGGCTGGCGCGGGCCCGGTCATACCGCATCGTCGTCCGCGGGTCCGCGTGCGAGGCTGCCTCCTGCGCATCGCGCAGCGGGACCCCGGCGTAACAGCAACTGGTAGGGAGCGGCGGTAGCCCGCCCCATCGCTTCCAGCTCCCGGGCGAAGCCCTCGATGTCAGTGTCGGCATGAGTCGTCCATCATCCCGCGTCAGGCCCCGGATCGGGACCGGGTTAACGCGGGGCGGGTAGCCGCCCGATGCCCCTGGCGCCCATCGTGAACCACAGCGCGTTACCGGGCCCGGAGGCGATCTCGTTCGCGGCTATCACAAAGCCGGGGGTGTCATACGGCGTGAACGCGCCGGTGGCCGCCGACAGGCTGCCGATGATCGCGGACTGGGAGCCGCCGTAGTCCGTGAACCACATCGCGCCGTCCGGGCCCTGCACGATCCCGCCGCCATTTCCCAGGTAGGAGCCCCCTACCTGGCCGAAGCCGGGGTTCACGTACTCAGTGACGGCGCCGCTCGTCGTCATCTTGTAGACCGACTCGGCCTGCTGCGGGTCAATGCCGGTGAACCACAGCGTGCCGCCTGGCCCGGCGGTGATCCCGGATAGGTGAGTGATGCCCGGGAGGGCGTAGTTCCCGACCACCCCGGCGGTCGTGATGCGCCCGATCGACCCGGCAGCCGGGTCGGCCTTGGAGGCGCTGTTCACGAACCAGAGGGCGCCGTCAGGCCCGGCCGTGATGCCTGCCGGCGCGTAGATGCTGGGGGCGCTGTACGTCGTCAGCATGCCGCTGGCGGTGATCCGCCCGATGGCGCCGGCGCCCGCCAGGCCGGTGGTGAACCAGAGCGCGCCTTCCGGCCCGGCCGCGATCCAGTCGGGCGAGCCGATGCAGGTGCCCGTGAAGAACGTAAAGGGGGTCGCCCCTCCGGCGGTCGTGAGCCGGCCGATCGACCCGGAACCGGTGAACCACAGCGCCCCGTCTGGCCCGGCGACGATCCCGAAGGGACGCACCAGCCCAGCGGCCGCATTGTAATGCGTGATCGTCCCGCTGGCGGTGATGCGCCCGATCGAGTAGGTGCTGGCGCTGGCGTTGGCGTACCACATCGCGCCGTCGGGACCCTCGGTGATGCCGACCGGCGAGCTGCCCTTTGCATCAGGGTAGACCAGGATGTCCCCCTCCCGCGTCGGGGTCGCGGGCGGCGTCGTTGTCACGAAGGCCTGCTCCGACTGCTGCTTGGGCTGGCACGAGGCGGCCGTGGCACCCCTCGACGTCACCACGGCCTGGAACGTCCGCGTCACGGTCGCGGATGCGCTCGCCGGGGTCACCGCGGGCGCGCTCGCCGACCGGCTGGCCACCGCCGAGCCCGTCGGCGTCACCGCGGGCAGGGTGCGCGCTGCTGGGGGCTTGCTCGCGCCGGACTCGCTCAGGACCACGCCGATGATGACGGCGACGGACACCGCTAGCGTTATGAGACCCCAGGTGAGTCTTTTCCTGGATCGTCGTGGGGGCGAGGGCGATGGGGGCACATGCGGTGGTGGCGGATCAGCCGGGGGCGGCGGGAAGGATGATGGTGCAGCCTCAGCCGGGCCCACGAGCCCGTCCTCGTACCGCTGGGTGAGCTCATCGGAGATCGCGTCCCGATCCGCCTCCGGCAGGCCCGGATCCCGCATTAAGCTCTCAAGCTCGGCGGTGGGTGTTCCGCGGTAGCGTCTCTGGCCGTCTGTCGTCATTTCCAATCCCCCTCACATGTGTGGTCCGCGCTAGTCGGACCAGTGGAATGAAGATCATCAGCCTGTCGTGGGGCCAATGAGACGCCGAACCCGCGCTGGGGACAGCGGTGCCAGCCGGAAGCCCTGCAGGGAGTCGACCGTGGCCCGGACGGCATCCGCGTTCTGCCGCAGGAAGCGCAGCATGGCGACGAGTTCCAGCACATCGAGCTGGACACGCGCGTTCTCCCGGATCAGCTCCAGCGTCGGGATCTTGTTCTGGACTTCCGCGACGCGCCTGTGGAACTGCTTGGTGTCGCTCACATAGCGGTTCCACTCGTCGCGGAAGAAGTCCAGGGTGGCCGCACGGTGCCGGATATCGTCCAGGATGCCGTCCCGGACCGTCGGCTCGATCCCCCCGCGGTTGGCATTCGCGGCCAGCCGCTCCTGATCCTCGTGGGCTTTCGCGATTCGGCGCAGCGTCTCCTGGTGCAATGCCTCCAGTTCGGCCACGCCGCCAAGGGTGAAGTTCGCGATGAAATCGATCGCGAAGGCGGCGAGCTCGTAGATCATGATCGCGTTGCCGAACATCATCTGCGTCTGGCGCTCAACGGAGCGCTCCTGCTCTATCCGCGCCAGGATGGTCTCATTAAGCTCGCTGAAGAAGCTGACCGCCAGGGCAAGCGATTCATAGGAGATGTGTATCGCCTTATCTGCCTGCACTAGGCGGGCGGCGCGCGCTTGCTCGGAACGGTTCGGCAGGACCCGTGGCAGCTGCTCCGCCTCCCGGTATTTATCATTTTCGATACTAATGGCGACCTGCTGTATGATCGCGCGCATCCGGTCGTGCAGGGTCGAGATCTGGTTCCGCACCTCTACGGGGATGTTCGGCGCCCTGGCCACCCGCGATGACAGGAGCTGTGAGTCCTCGACAAGATGGCGCGAGCGAATGTCGCTGAGCCATTGGATGTGCGTGTCCAGAACCCGCCTGATGGCGCGAACTCCGGCGGCACGCTTGGGCGGCGCGAGCGGGTCGTCTTTCACCCCCCCTTCGACTAGGTCGATAAGACCCTGGGCCAGCCCCATAAGCTTGGGATCATCCTCGGCGCCCATCCCGCGTAGCAGGCGCGTGAGGTTGTCCTGGTTCTCGCGCACGCCCGGCTGCTGCTCCAAGTTCGCGATGCCGGCCTCTGCGGCATGGCCGTATCGGCTGATCACGTATCCCTTAAGCAGCTGGTAGGAGTCGCCGCCAGAGTTCTTGCCGACCTCCTGGGCGCCGGCGATGATCGCTGAAGTCAACGCCATTACGGCCAGGCTAACAGGATCAAACATCGTCCCCCCTGACGGACCACGCCTTAACAACAACCGTTTGCCGCAAAACAAGTGAAACAAGTGAGGCGCGATTGCTGCGATTAACGGTACCAGCTAACGTTAGTCCCGGACACGAGGGCACGGCTACCCGCGCTGCAACATGGCTAACCGGGCGCGACGCCCCCGCAGCATCTCAAATTCAGGCTACTGGCCATGAGGCTTCCGGATCCGCGCCTCCGAATCCCGTGAGCGACGAAGACAACGATCATGATGGCGGCCAGGCCGCATGCATCCGGCTGAGATCGGGTTCGGGACAATAAACGCAGAAAACCCGGATCTGAAAGCACCCTGAACAGCGGCCCGCGCATCAGCCTGCCGATCATATCGGCGGGTCGGCGAGCGGTTATCCACGCAGGCAACGCGTCGTTGGCCACCTGGCGACCTCCGCCGCGGTCCGACGTACGATCAGCCGATCTGAATATTTATGCATCGTCACCCCCGAGGGCGATTATCCGCTCATGCCGAGGACTGGGCATCGGGCCCGGACCGCTATGGCCTCGGCAGTCGCGCCCGAGGCGTTCCCGCGGAAACGCTTTGTGAATTATTTCACAAGCCGCTTCCGCGGAAACGCGACCCCACCCTCATCTACCGCGGACAGGGCATCGGACCCAGATCACTATGACCCCGGCAGCCACATTTGTAACGTTTCCGCGGAAACGCGCGCGCGCAGAGAGGGCACCACCGGTGCGTGCGGTTCCCCGGGCTGGACCACGGCGGCTCCAGCGATCCCGGCCCGGCGAACCGGGGCGGCAAGCCGGCCATCGTCGGCCCGGACATCCGCTCCTTCTTCGCCCAGCGATAAGACGCGCCCGACAGGAGACCAAGATGAAACCCCGTTCGTCATTCATGGCGGCCGTTACCGCCGTCCTGGCCGCAGCTCTGGCCACGGCCTCGGCGGCCGACGCCTCTTCCACCTCCACGGCAGTGCCCGGTCAGTGGTCCGTCAGCTGGGCCTCGGCGCCGCAGCGGCAGCGTGCGGGCGAGCGCGTCGAAAGCGGGCCTGATGAACTCCGCTGATGCTGACCCCGAACACCGGCTGTGCGCCCGCGGCGGCCACGACGGCCTGCAGGGTATTCGGCATGCGACGCGGCGGCGCGGGACCGTCGACGGCACCCCGGCCTGAGGCCGGATCAAAGAGTGGCGTCGCTGGTGCCTGGCGGCGATCCGGCCATCAGGGGCAGGCCGAGAATGTTGCCGCGACGTCGGCGGGGGTGCCGCCCTGGACGCCGACGCCGGGGGCGAGGAACAGCTCGTTCGCGGCGGCCAGGTCGAGTGGGGGCTCCATCTGGCGGGGCGCGATCACCGCGCCGACCGGGCCGATGCGGCCGGGCGCGAGCCGCGGCGTTAGCTGAGCCGACGTCGCCGCGCTCAGCACGATGCCGGTGAACCGCTCAAGCCCGTCGGCGTCGTCGGTGAGGCCCCACTTGCCCAGCACCTGGCCGTGCGGGTCCGCGCCGATCGCGAGCGGGCCGTAGCCCGTGCCGGATTCGAACCGGCGATCTCCGCGCTGAGAACGCGGCGGGATGACCGCTACCCCAACGGGCCACGCGTGCGTCATTTCGGGGAACCGGGCGTGGCTTGCCTACCGGAAAATTACCCGGCGACCACCAGCCCGGCTCAGGCTCTGATGGGGGCAGGCCTATCGGATGGGACGTCGACCATGCGTTGTCACGTACAACTGCTGGTGCTCACGCAGCTGCTGCTCGTCGTGCTGCAGCAGCTGCTGCAGCTCGTGCTACACGTGCTCGTTGTGCTGCAGGCACAACTGGTGGTGCTGGTACAGCTGCTACTGCTGCTATCACTGCCGAGGTCGTCGCCGATCGTGGCGAAATCCTGGATTTCGAACGTCTCGGTCTCCAGCAGCGCCAGTTCGGCCTCGAGGTGCACCAAGTTCATCAGGCCACTCCTTCGACGTGCTGACCGTGGGTGCGGCCAGCCGCTGCTCCTGCCCGGCTATAAGGATTCCGGCCGACCGGCTGAAGCTTCAGTCCATCTGATGCTCACCGTGACAGGTGACGGTGGCAGCGGACTGACACGCGCAGGACAGACCGATGTCAGGCGGCTTGCTGAGGCGGGCAGCTAGCATGACCGCCCCCGCCAAGCCGACGGCAGCGGCCCCGGCGCGGCAGAAGTTCGCGCGCTTCCGGGTGCTCGGTCCCGTCGAGCTGCTCTGCGAAGGCGGAGCCGTCGGAATCGGTTCGGCGAAGACGAGGGCGCTGCTCGCGGCGCTGCTGCTGCGCGCCAACCATTTCGTCTCCATCACGCACCTCGCAGAGGTGCTGTGGGGCGATGAGTTGCCACTCACGTACCGGACCACGCTGCACAGTCACGTGATGCGGCTGCGTCATCTGCTGGAGCGTCACGGGTGCGCCGAAGCGATCAGGACCGCGCCTACTGGCTATCTCATCAGCGCCGATCCCAACACATTTGACTTGCTCCTGTTCGGTCAGCTGATGACCCGCGCCGAGCAAGCCAGGCAGAACGCGGACCTGCTGGGGGAACTGATGGTGCTGACATCCGCCTGCGGGCTCTGGGCCGGGCGAGCGCTTGCGAACGTGGATTCTGATCTGCTGCACAGGGAGGAGGTGCCCCGGCTCACCGAAGGGCTACTGCGAGCACTCGAGCGCCGGATAGATGTCGGTCTCGAGCTGGAACGGCACGCTGAGTTCATCGGTGAGCTGCGCGAACTGACGGCACGCTATCCCCACAGGGAGCGCTTCTGGGCCCAGCTCATGGAGGCCTACTGCCTGGCCGGCCGACAGTCAGAGGCGCTGTCCGCGTACGCGGACGTACGACAGCTGCTCGCCGAGGAACTGGGGATCGAGCCTGGCCCTGACCTACGTGACCTGCACCTGCGCATCCTGCGCGGGGAACACCTGGCGCGGCCAGAACCCGCGGTGACGGCCACCATGCGCCCGGCGCCGCCGGGCGGAATGTGCCAGCTGCCGATCGACGTCCCGGGCTTCGTCGGCCGATCCGAGGTAATTGGTGAGCTTACTAAGCTGCTCGGCGGCGACCATGCGGGGATGAGGACACAGGTCGCCGTGCTCCACGGTGCGCCCGTCGTCGGCAAGACGGCCGTGGCGATCCGCGTGGCTCATGAGCTTCGCGGGAGATTCCCGGACGGCCAGTGGTTCGTGCCGCTCGGCGGGTCGGCCGGTCCGGTCAGGCCACCCGGCGAAGTACTGGACGACCTGCTGCATTGTGCTGGGCTGCGGGCCGGAGAGATCCCACGCGGTTTGTCGGCCCGGGCGGCTCTGCTGCGCGCCAGGCTGGCCGACCAAAGGGTGCTTGTCTTGCTCGATGACGCGGCGAGCATGAGCCAGGTGGAGCTCATGCTGCCTGGCGCCGGCGGATGCGGGGCGCTGATCACCAGCCGGCGCAGCATGCGGGGCCTTTACGCGCTGTACGGGGCATGGACCCGTCGGCTCCCGCCGCTGAGCGCGGATGAATCTCTGCAGCTGCTGCGCTACCTGCTCGGCGGTCGATGCAAGGACACCGACGCGGCACGGTCGCTGGCCCGGTTGTGCGGTCATCTGCCATTCGCCCTGCGGATCGCGGCGGCGACCCTGACCGCGCATCCGGAACTTGACCTCGCTGCGTACATCGCCGAACTCAAGCGGCCCGGCCGGCTGGACCGGCTGGTCCTGCCCGGCGGAAGCCGCCTGTCCATCCGTGCGGCGATCGCCTCGTCGTACGAGTCGCTAAGCTCGCCTGCGCAGTGGCTGCTCTGCGTCCTTGCCCGGCAGCCCGGCCAGAAAATCAGCTCGGAGCAGGCGGCGACCGCGGTTGGCCTGCCCGCGGGAGCGATGGCCGACCTTCTGGCCGAGTTGGCCGATGCGGGCCTGATCGACAGTGAGTGGCCGGAAGTGCTGGTACCTGAGCTAGTCAGGCTGTTTGCGGCGGCGCAGCTCGAGCGCTAGCGCCAGCACGATGGTGGCGGCTAGATGACAGGCACGGACCAGGTCTCTGCCATCACCGGCTGGAACGCTCAGGAAGGGCACAGGCTCTTCGCAAGAGAGGCACGGGCATGGATCAGGTCCTGACCGAGGTATCTCCGGATGCGGCACTGCCGGACCAGCCGCAGGCTACGCACGAACCCCCGATCAGCCAGGTACGTCCGCGGGTCCGCCAGGACGTGGTGTTCGCCCAGACGAGCGACGGCGCATTTCTCCGGCACGCCGAGTCAGGCTTCGTCATGAAGGGACGTACTGCCTACCAGTGGATAGCTGCCCTGCTGCCTCACTTCACCGGCGAGAACACCGTGGCCGAACTGTGCGGTGGGCTGAACCGGGAACAGCAGGACCTGATCGGCTCGATCGTCAGCACGCTGCTCGAGCGCGGATTCGTGCGAGACTTCACGGCCGGGCGCGGAGACGGGCTCCTAGCTGCGGTGGCTGGCCGTTATCAGAGCCAGATCGACTTCGTCGATCATTATGTCGGCGATGCGATAACCCGCTTCGCGCGGTTCCGCGCCAGCCGGGTATTGGTGGCCGGCGCTGTCCCGGCTTCGGTCGCCGCCGCGGAGAGCCTGCTGCGTAACGGCCTGGAACAGGTGGACATACAGCTCGATCCGCGGAGCGCCGACGCCGACCTGGCCCGGCTGACCGGGGAAACGCGCGCTGCCACGCAGGCAGGCGCTCCGGCCAGCGTCAACCAGGTACACGAGTACTTGCCGGCCCTCAGCGTCCAGCAACTAGGTAGGTACCAGGCCATCATCGTCTTCGCCGACCAGGGCAAAGCCGCCGATGCCATCGACCTGGCCCGGCGGCTTCCTGACGGGCCGGCCATCCTGCCGGTCACGGTAGTGGGCCACCGCGTCGTCCTCGGGCCACTGACCAGGGCAGGCGCAGCCCCGTGCTGGATCTGCTTGCTGCTTCGCCTCGGCGCCAACATCCCAGCCACCGAAATGGCCGACCTGTGGCGAGGAGCCAGCCTGCCTCAGCTACTTGTACCTGGGGGGCTGGGCCAGGACGTGAGTGCGCGGATGATAGGCAACGCCGCGGCCTTTGACATGTTCCGATGGCTGACGGGGACGCTGGGCGCCGAGACCGACCACGCCGTCGTCGTCCAGGACCTGGAGACGCTTGACACGGTAAGGGAACGACTGCTTCCTCATCCGCTCTGCCCGTCCTGCCATCCATACCAGGACGGCGGGATGCGGGAAACGGCCGCCGACCTGACCGGAGAGCAGCAGCTGCAGCGGCTTCTCCGGCTCGTCGCGTCGCACGTGGGCGTGTTCTCCGGGTTCGACGACGGGCAGATCGATCAATCGCCGCTCAAGGTGAGCCGGATCCGGCTCGGGCCTGCCGATTTTGCCGCCCGCACTGGCCGTACCATCACGGCGTTTGACGTGAATACCGCCGCCGACGCCAGGCGACGTGTCCTGTATCAGGCGATGCAGGTCTACCTCGCGCAGGTCGCGGATCCGGCGCAGGGGATACCGGCGCCGCCCGCTGGTCCACGGGTGGTGCATCCGGAGTCGCTGCTCACCTACAGCGGAATGACACCCGTCGAGCCGCTCCGGCGCTGGCTGGCCGCGACGTCCTTCATCACCGGCGAACTCTGCTACGTGCCAGCTGAGGCCGTTCATCTGAGCGGCCGGGGGAACGTCGGCGGCTGCTTCGAGGTCACCTCGGCGGGGCGCGGCACCGGCCTTGATCATGATGGCGCGGTCGTGGCAGGCCTCGGCTCGGCGCTCGCGTACTATGCGCTGCGCCGGACACTGGCCGGGCATCCCGCCTGCCCGCTCGAGCTGCCGCCCGCCGTGGCGGCCGACTCGCCGGCCGGCTTCCTGGTTCGCGCCGCCGGTCACTTCGGCCTCGAACCGCGTCTGTACCTGCTGCCCGGCGTGCCCGGCTTCCCCGTCGTCGTGGCCGTCAGCGAGGCCAGGGCTCCCGGAGCCCAAGATCATCTCCTGTGGTCGGCGGGCTGGGGCGCGGACGCGCTCCTGGACGCCCTGCGGGATCTGGTCGGTCAGCGGCAGCTGCTGGAGACCGGAGCAGCCGCCGACCTGGGTGACGCGCTGCTGACGGAGTTTCATCCGGGAAGCCTTCGCGTCGAGGCCGGAACGCAGCCCGTTCGCTTCGAGGCCAGCCGGTATGCCGCGACACGCGAAACGCTGGGCGATTCTCTCGTCGCCGCTGGACTCGACGCCCTAGTCGCCGAGGTGACCACGGCGGACCTGCGCGGGACAGGCGTGGTGCATGCGGTGCGGGTCCTTCTGGCCGAGGCGAGCTGGAGCGGATGACGTCGCGAGCACGGCCGCAAGCCCGGCAACGAGGCACGACAGGAGGTGAAAGACATGGCCACAGACCTGTCGCTACGCGACGAACTCGCTTGCCTGGAAGCGGGCACGTTCGAGATCCGGGACCTGCCCGAGTCAGGCGACTACGACATGGGCAGCTGCAGCAGCTGCAGTACGAGCAGCACCTGCAGCAGCAGCACGAGCAGCTGCTGCAGCAGCAGCACCGGGAGCTGCAGCAGCAGTAGCAGTAGCTGCAGCAGCAGCTGTGTCAGCACCAGTAGCTGCGCTTAGCCAGGTCCGGGGCGGATGGCGTCGTGGGCACGGCCGCAAGCCCGGCAACGAGGCACGACAGGAGGTGAGAAGACATGGCTGGTGGCCTGTCGCTACGCGATGAGCTTGCCTGCCTGGAAGCAGACACGTTCGAGATCCGTGACCTGGCCGAGGCAAGCGATGACATGGGCAGCTGCTGTAACTGCAGTAGCAGTTGCAGCACGAGCAGTTGCTGTAGCAGCAGTACCAGTAGCTGCTGCAGCTGCAGCAGCTCGAGCTGTGGAAGTTGCTGCAGCTGCAGCAGCAGCTGCGGGAGCACTGGGAGCTGCACCTAGGACGAATCCGGCGGTGCATCGAGGCGCGAGGTGAGAAGGGAGGAGACATGACAGGGCTTTGCACGGAACTGGCGCTTCTGGAGACGGAGACATTCGAGATCCAGGATTTCGCCACGATGGGCGATGAACTGGGCAGCGATAGCAGTAGCAGCAGTAGCTGCACCAGCACCACCAGCTGCGCGTGCAGTACTACGAGCTGCTGCACCTGCAGCTGCAGCAGTTGCTGCAGCACCACCAGTTCCAGCTGCTCCAGCACGAGCAGCTGTAACTGATCCATGCTGTACCGCTGACTCGTCAGGGCTTGGGCCGCGGGTCACACGGCGGTGCGGCGACGGGGCAATGCCCGTCAGGACGTGTCCACGGCAAGGCCGACGGGTGGGGCCGGGGACCCGTCGGCCACCTGCCTGTCACCTGCCTTTGCTGAGGAGCGCACCTGATGATGAGCGGTACGGTACCCGCGGTCCCGTTGTGGCCGGCCAGCCGGATGCGGATTGAGGACTTCCTGAGCCGGACGATCATTCCCGGTGCCGAGGCCCGGGTCGTCATCATCGGCGATGCCGACCTGCTGTCTCAGCCGCCGCGGTTCGAGCCGCCGGACGGCGACGGCTCGCTGATCGTGATCTACCTGTACGGCCACCTGGCGATGATCTGCCCGCCGGTCACGGCGTCCCGGTCATCATCACCCTGTTACTGCTGTGTGGCCCGGCGCTGGCAGGAGCTGCGCTCGGCCGAGGAGCGAGACACGCTGGAGCGCGGAAGTGCCCTGCGCCCGGTGGGGGAGATCCCCTGGCTGACCATGTTCTGCCTGCGAGCTCTGGCCGAGCTGACCGATCTCGTGGCCACGACACCTGATCTCCGGCCGCCCCGGCCCCAGCAGGGATACGTCTATGAGCTGCGACTGGACTCCCTCATCACGCGCAGGCGGATCGTTCTCGCCGATCCGGACTGTCCCGTGTGCGGCTCACCCGAGACGGACTCGGCCGAACGGGCTCGCTACGAGCCCGCCAGCAGGCCCAAGCCCACACCGGATACCTACCGGCTCCGTGACGCCGAACGGTACGACCTCGCGGTGGAAGCGTACGCCAACCCGTTGTGCGGCACGCTCGGCACGATGGCGATCCCGGCGTTCGGCAGTCCGACGAGCGCGCCGGTGACCGGCTTCACCCGGGTGCGCGGTCAGGTGGCGCTGCACGAGTTCTTCTGGAGCGGCCACGCCAACTCCTATGACCGCAGCACCCAGCTGGGCCTGCTCGAAGGGCTGGAACGATACGCGGGCCTCGCGGCACGTGGCCTGGCACCCCGCGTCGTCCGGTCGCTCAACGACCTCGGCCAGCCGGCGCTCGATCCGCGCGACTACGGCGTCTATGTCGATGAGTTCTACGAGGCCGGCGCTCCCTATTTCACGCGCTTCACGCCTGACCTGCCGATTCCCTGGGTCTGGGGCTACTCGCTGCGAGACCAGCGCGCGCTGCTGGTGCCGGAGCGCCTCGTCTACTACCTCGGCCGGGGCACGGGCCCCAACTTTGTCGAGGAATGCTCCAACGGCTGCGCCATCGGCAGCTGCGCCGAAGAGGCGGTCCTGCACGGAATGCTTGAGCTCATCGAGCGCGACGCATTCCTGCTGTGCTGGTACGGCGGGCTGAGGTTGCCGGAAATAGACCCGGACACCTGCGGGAGCCGGGCCACCAGGTTCATGGTCGACCGGCTGCGGATGATCGGCTACGAAGTCCGGCTCTTCGATAATCGCGTCGACTTTCCCGTCCCCGTGGTCACCGGGGTGGCCGTACGCCGCGACGGGAAGCTGGGCACTCTCTGCTTCGGCGCCGGATCGGGCCTGTCGCCCGACGACGCGGTCGCCGCCGCGCTGTGCGAATTCGCGTCTTATGTCCCGGATTTCGAGGAGCGGATGCGTGCCTCGCTGACCGAGGCACGGGCCATGTCTGAGGACTACCGCCTGGTCAGGGAGTTGCGCGACCACTCTTTGCTATTCGGCCTGCCGGAGATGGCCCGGCATGCCAGCTTCCTGCTCGCCGATCCGGATCCCCGCCCGATGGCGGAGATCTACCAGGACTGGGAGCAGTCACGGCCTCGTCACGGCGACCTGCGCGATGACCTGCGGTACTGCCTGGACCAGCTGACGGCCGCCGGCTTCGACGTCATCGTGGTCGACCAGACGCCGCCGGACCAGCGCTCGGCCGGCCTGCGGACGATGTGCGTGATCGTGCCCGGGCTGCTCCCCATCGACTTCGGCTGGCACAAACAGCGGGTCCTGCACATGCCCCGGCTGCGTACCGCGGCGCGGCGAGCGGGACGGCGAGATGACGATCTGCCCGTCGAGCAGATCAACTTCGTACCGCACCCCTTCCCCTAGCCGCATCTCCCGGAAAGAAGGCGCGCGATGACCAGCACCGCCAGCCAGTACGTGGAAGCCGTCGTCCGGCGTGCCCGCGAGCCGATGGAGCCCGCGCATTTCGAGCCGGACTGGGCGGACCAGCCGCGCCGGTATAAGGTCTACCCGGGCGCCCCCGAATGGCCGCTGCCGCCGGGGACCGATATCGAGGCCGGGCCGCTCGCCGCGGGCCTTTTCCCCGGGGTCCCGGGCTCGCCGGACGGGGCGCTGCCCGGTCAGGCGACAGCCGGCCCGCTCGCGCTGGAATCACTGTCCGCGCTGCTCCGGCAGACCTTCGGCCTGCTGACCCGGCGGCTGAGGATTACCGGCAATACCAGGATCGGCGACCCGACCTGGTACCAGGACGCGGCATGGTCGCGAGGCACCGCATCGGGCGGCGGCCTGTACCCGCTGGAGATCTACTGGGTATCCGGTCCCTCCGGGCCGCTGCTCCCGGGCATTTACTACTACGCCAGCGCCCGTCACGCACTGCGGCGGCTGCTGGCGGGCGATGTCACGGGGCAGGTGCACGCCGCTCTGCCCGGGCACCCCGAGGTCCTGGCCACCGACCAGTTCCTGCTGGTGACGGTGAAGTTCTGGAAGAACTCGTTCAAGTACAACAGCTTCTGCTACCACGTCGTCACCATGGATCTGGGCGCCCTGCTCGCCAGCTGGCAGCTATGGAATGCGGCCGCGGGGCTGCCGGGCCAGCCTGCGCTGTGGTTCGACGAGGAGGCACTCAACCGGCTGCTGAACCTGGATACGACGGCGGAGAGCACGATGGCCGTGGTGCCGCTGCCGCCAGGCACGAAGCCACCCGCGGCCGGGCCTCCTCACCCGGCAGCCGTGGCGGTGCGGCACACCGAACGCGAGCGGTCCCGTGTCGTGCTGCGATTCCCGCAGGTGGAGGCCGTGCACGCGGCGGCCGTGGCGGCCAGCCCGCTGCCGCCGCCGGCCGGGACGATCGATGACGCCAGGGCGGTACCCCGCCCGCCAGGGGAGGCGCCCGGCATCTCGCTGCCCGCGCCGCGTCCCGCCGCGCTCACGGCCGGACTGAGTCAGGCCCTGCGGCAACGGCGGTCGAGTTTCGGCGCGTTCAGCGGCCACCCGGCCCTCGGCCCGGCCGACGCCAGCACGCTGCTCGCCGCGGCAGCCGCATGCGGGCTGCGGTGCGACGCCGGCGGTGCGGCCGTGACGCGGCTGGCCGTCTTCGTCAACCACGTCGAGGGTATCGCCGCGGGCGCCTACGACTACCGGCCCGAGCAGAACCAGCTGACCGCTATCCCCGGGCCGCCGACTGGCATGTTCTTGCAGCGCCACTACTTTCTCGACAACTACAACCTCGAGCAGGCCGCCATGGTGGTCGCGGTCATCGCCCGCCCCGCGGCCGTCATCAGCGCGGTCGGCGACCGAGGGTACCGCCTCGTCAACGCCGCGACCGGCGCTATCGCTCAGGCGCTGTACCTCGCCGCCGCAGCGTGCGGGGTGGGCTGCGGTGCGGTGCTGGGCTTCGACAACGTCGCGATCGCGGAGCGGCTCGGATTCGCGGCTACGGATGAGCGGGCGCTGCTCTTGATCATGGTGGGCCCGGAGCGTCAGGGCGCGGCCGACTTCGACTTCCGACTTGCCTGATGCGCCGAGACTTTAGGAGGTCCGTATGCCAGAACTAGCCACGGCCCCGGTCGCAGGTCGCCCGGTGGCTGCCGCTCCGGCCGCCGGGCGCCGCGCGGAAACCGAATGGCTGCTGCCGCCCTTCTTCATGCTCCGTATCGCGGGCCTGCCGGTCGAAGCCGCCGACCCGCTGCGTTTCAGCGACACGGTGACCTGGGCCGACGGTGCGCTGGGCATCGCCAGCCAGCTAGCCGAAGGCAAGGGCACGCTAACCGCCGCCCTGGAGGCGGCGGTGGCCCGGACAGCGCAGGATCACGTCCGGCGACGGCTGCTTGACATCCGCCGCGCCGTGTTCAACGTGCGGCTGCCGCGCGGTTCCGGCCTGTTCGATGAGCTGGCCGGTGAACTCGGTCCGGGCACGCTGACGGCGTTGCGGGACTGGGTGTCGCTGCGCCGCCGGTATCAGGAGGAGCTGGACCGCGGCTCCGCGCTGCTGGCCGCCGAGATCGACCGGCGCCGCGAACACCTGCGGAAACTGGGCAGCGACGCGGGATTGCGGACGGGCATCCTCCTGGCCTCCCCGTCGCTCGACACGTACCTGTCCCGGTACCTGGAGCGGGGATCCGGTTCGCTGACCAAGCGGGAGAGGCGCCAGGAACGCTCCCTGCTCGAGTACATCTACCGCATGGTGTACAAGACGAGCCCGTTCAGCGCGCTCACCGCGGTAGCGCTCGGGCGCTTCGTGCCCGGGGCCGGGCCCGTGCTGGCCCTCGACGTACCCTCCAGGCCATGGCCCAGCCACACGCGGCTCAACCTCGCCGTGCTCGGCCGGATCGGCGACGCCATGGTGGCCGCCCCCGAATTCCTGGCCGATCTGCCGGTTCAGGTGACCGCGGGCTGGCGCCTCGACCAAGACCGCATCCGGTACGTGCGCCGCCAGCGTCGCCCCGGCGACGATGACGCGGCGGTCACCATGGATGTGCTGCAGGAGAACCTCTTCTACCTCGTCAGCGGCAACTTCCTGGCGGACTTGCTGGCCATCGCGCCGAACGGCAGCACGGTCAGGTTCGAGGACCTCGCCCAGCGGCTTCACGCGGCGGATCCGCAGCGGCGCGGCCTGCCGGATGTGCGCCGGTACCTCAGCCGCCTGGTTCGCCTCGGCCTGCTGACGATTCCCGCCCTGCACCTGGACAGTCACCACCACGATCCGGTACGGGACTTCCGTGACCGGATGGGCGGCCTGGATACCTCGTGGTCCAGCGAACTGGCCAGCCGGCTGGACGCGCTCGCGGCACAAGCCGACGCCTACCGGGAATCTCCGCTGAACGAGCGCCGTGCGGTGCTGGCGGACGTTCGCCGGGGTATCGAAGGCGCGCTGCACGTTCTCGGCCGCGCCGAGGCAGTCGCACCGCGCACCGCGCTCTACGAGGACGTAAGCCTGGGTGGGGCCTCGGTGGTCGCCGGCCGCGACACGTGGCGAAGCCAGCTGGTTCCCGCGCTCGCCGAGCTGTCCCGGCTGCTGCCGGTGTTCGACCTCACCTTGAACAACAAGTTCATGGCGAAAGGGTTCTTTCGTGCGCGCTTCGGCCGCGGCGGCGTCTGCGCCGACCTGGCCCAGTTCACCCACGACTTTCACCTGGACGTTTACGATCAGTACCTTCAATACAACGCCCGGCGCCAGATGTTCGACGAGCACAACGAATACGTCCGGCAGCAGAACTGGTTTCGTCAGCCGGAGATCGAGGCTCTGGACAACGCGCGTCTGCGGCTGGTCCGGCACATGCGCGCCGCCTACGCCGCGCTTCCGCCCGATGCCACCGAACTCGTGATCGACGAGGCATTCGTCGACGGGGTAGCGGCCGAGCTGCCGGACTGCCTGGGGGAACTTGACCCGCGCAGCTTCTTCCTGCAGATCGCCGAGGTCGGCGGCCGGCCTCTGGGCGTCATCAACCGCGTCTACAGCGGGCTGACCCTGCTGTTCTCCCGGTTCGCGCACTGTTTCCCCGGCGACGGTGATGACGGGCTGGTCGACGGCTTGCGGGCGAGTCTGGCCGAGCTGCAACCAGACGGGGCGGTCTTCGCCGAGCTGACCGGCGGTTATGACACCGCCAACCTCAACGCGCACCCGTCGGTGCTGCCTTATGAGCTGGTGTGTCCCGGCGACGTCAGTTTCCGTTCCCCGAGCCAGCAGATCGCCGTCGATGACCTCATCATCACCGATGACCCGCGCGCCAACCGGCTGCAACTGCGGTCCCGCCGTCTCGGTTGCGAAGTGATCCCCGTTTACCTCGGATTCCTGATGCCGCTCGCGCTACCGGAGATCCAGCGGCTGCTGCTCACCTTCTCCTACACCAACATGGCGGCGCTGGACTTCTGGTCGGGCACCGACCGGCCGCTGGGCGACGCCCCGATCGGCGGGCACCCGCGGGTGCGTTACCGCAACCTGGTCGTGCAGCGGCAGCTCTGGAAGACCGATCCGGGCCGGGTGCCGAGGCGCCGGCCGGGTTACAGCGACGCGGAGTGGTTCCTGGACTGGGTCCGGTGGCGGCACGAACACGGCCTGCCCCGGTGGGTCTTCGCCACGCCGGACAGGCCGGCACCCGGCGAGCGCCCGGGACCCGGACCCGCACCCGAACGGAAGCCGCACTTCGTCGACTTCGAGGACTACTTCTCCCTGACGCTGCTCGACAATCTCGTCAAGACCGCCGGGCGCCGGCTCGTGTTCGTGGAGATGCTGCCCGATCCCAGCCAGTTGTGGGTGCGCTCAGGGGAGCACCGGTGGGTGACCGAACTGACCGTGGAACTGGACGGAAGGCGGCGGACAGCATGACCACAGGGACCGCCCTCGAGGTGCGAGATCTAGCCGCCTACCTCGGGCCTGCGTATCCCTTCGAGGACTCCGATGCGGGTGGCAAGTGGCTGGCGATGCACATCTTCTACAGCAGCAACAACAACCCGCTGCTCACCGACTGCGTCATACCTTTGCTCCGGGACCTGCGGCAAGACGATTTGCTGCAGCGGTTCTTCTTCATCAGGTACTGGATGGAGGGCCCGCACATCCGCCTGCGGCTCCGGCCGCGGCGTCAGGCGGATGCCGGGGAAATCTGCCAGCGCGCCGAGAAAGAGGTGGCGGCATTCCTGGCCCGCCGCCCGGCTCTTTACGAGCTGGATCCCGAGGTGCTGGCGCCGGTGTACAAGGAACTGTTCCTGGCGGAATACTCCGAAGAGGAATGGGCCGCCAGGTACGGCGCTGGCGGCCAGATACCGCTGCGCGACAACAACAGCTGGGCCTACATCGACTACGAGCCCGAGTACGACCGCTATGGCGGCCCGGACGGAGTGCGGCTGGCCGAGTGGCATTTCGAGCGGTCCAGTACCCTGGCGCTTTACCTGACGGAAACGGCCAACGTCCACGTCCGCACTGTCCTGTTCGGGCTCGCGGTCCAGATGATGGCGGCCATGGCTGCCGCGTTTTTCGGGCCGCCGCCCGAGATCGCAGGATACTTCCAAGGGTACGGCGCCTTCTGGGAACAGCGGTCGGAGGATCCGACCCAGACCAGGGCAAGCGGATACGAGCGCGCCTACGCCGGCATGGCGGAATCGCTGGTGACCCGGGTCGCGGAGATACACGCCACGGTCCGCGATCGTGATTTCCGCCGCCTCAGCGGTTTCATGCGGTCCTGGGCCATGCACTGCGTGGAGCTACGGGACCATGTAGCCCGGCTCACCAGCCAGCAGCGCATGATCTTCGCCGGTTTCTGGGAACCGTCAGGAGCGCAGACGGCGCCGCTTCCGCTCACCGACCTGTCCCTGGTGCTCCGCGTGCTGCTCAACGGCTACCTGCACATGACGAACAACCGTCTCGGGGTCAGCATCGTCGACGAGATCTACCTGGCGTATGTACTCCGCAGCGCGTTCACCGACCTCGCTGAGCGGGAGGGCAGGCCATGACCACGACGCTGGGGCTGGCCGCCGCGCGTCCCGCGCTGCGCGGCGATCTCGTCCTCGGCCCCGCGGTACGCGACGGGGCGGGCTGGACGCATACCATCAAGGACCCGCGCAGCAGCTGGTACTTCCAGGTCGGTCCGCGGGAGTTCTTCATCATGTCCCGGCTCGACGGTCAGCGCAGCCTCGGCGAGATCGGCAGTGAGTACGCCGCCTGGTCCGGCCGGCGTCTGGCCGAGCCGCACTGGCAGCAGATCCTCGGCATGCTGGCCGCCCGCCGCCTGCTGACGGGGACCGACGACGAGGCGTCCATGGCCCGGCTGGCCGAAGCCGGACGCCGCCAGCGGCGGGGTACCCAGACCCTGCTGTACCGGCGGCTCTCGCTCGCCGATCCAGACCGCCTGTTCGGCCGGCTCGAACCGCGGCTGCGACCGCTGTTCTCCCCGTGGTTCGTCCTGCCGGCGCTGGTGGCCGCGCTCGCCGTGGAAATATCCATGGCGTTCTCGGCCGCGGCGCTATACCACCAGGTCCGCGCCGACTGGCACTACCCGCCGGCCTGGATCGGGTACGTGCTCGTCATGTGGTTCGGCCTGATGCTGCACGAAATCGCTCACGGCGTGACGAGCAAGCACTTCTGCGGAGCCAGCAGCGAGATCGGCCTGCTGTGGAGGTTCCCGTTCCTGGCGCCCTACTGCAAGGCCGACGATGTGCTCCTGTTCCCGAACAAGTGGCACCGGGTCTACACCGCCTTCGCCGGAGTGTTCGCCAACCTGCTGCTCCTGCTGCCGTTCTGCGTCTTGTGGCTGCTCACGTCGCCGGGCAGCAAGACCCACGTGCTGTCAGCCCCCCTCATCCTCTTCGGCAGCGTCGCGGCCCTGGCCAACCTGTGGCCCTTCCTCCAGCTTGACGGCTATTACATGCTCAACCACAGTCTGGGCATGGTGAACCTGCGGAAGGCGAGCTCCAGCTACTGGGCGCAGCTCGGCCGCGGGCTGCTTGGCCGGGGTGGCGCTCGCGAGGCGTATCCGCCGGCGGCCCGGAGGGCCTACTTTCTCTACGGCGGCGCCTCCTTCCTCTTCGTGGCGGCCCTGGCCGGGTGGGCCATGACGGAGGGGGACCTGTCGCTGGCCAGGCGAACCGGCGGGCCTCTCGCTCTCGGCATCACCGGTTCGGTCATCGCCCTGCTGGCAGCGTCGGGGTTCTTCGCGCGCAGGCTGGCACGTGTCCGGGAAAGCCGCAAGCCCGCGGGCGCCGCCGAGGCGGTGCGCCAACTCGATGCCGCCGCGCCGGTCGCAAGCTGGCGAGCCAGAGCGGACCAATGGAGGAAGCAGTGACCAAGCTACCGGTTATCTCCGCCGAGCCGGCTGAGGCCCTCGTCGACGAGTGCCCGCGGATCAGGGTGTCTGCACTGCCACCAGGCGCCGAAGTCACCCTCCGGGCCAGCGCGGTGGACGGTGCCCGCCGATCCTGGGAGTCGCGGGCCACATTCCGGGCTACCGGTGACGGCACCGTCGACCTCACCGAGCACGCGCCCCTGGCCGGCAGCTATGCCGGGCCTGACCCGAGCGGGCTGCTCTGGTCCATGCGGCCGGCCGGCGCCAGGCGCTCGGAGGCCTTCTTCAGCCGCCGCAAGCCGCGGCCTTTCCAGGTCGAGCTGTCCGTCGAGATCGACGGCGCGACGGTCGCCCGCCGGGCCCTCAGACGCGCGTTCGCCAGCGCGGACGTCAGCTCCCGGCCAGCGGATTCGGGTGATCTCACGGGGACGTTGTACTGCCGCCCCGCGGCCGGCCCGGAACCCGGCGTGCTGCTGCTCGGCGGTTCCGACGGCGGTCAGCTCGACCACGCCGCCGCGCTGCTCGCCAGCCACGGGTACGCGGTGCTGGCCCTTACCTACTTCGGCGCCGAGGATCTGCCCCCGGGCCTGGTAGATGTCGACCTCGGTTATCTGACCGCCGTGCTGGACTGGCTGACGAGCCAGCCCGAGGTGCGCACCGAGCAGGTCGGAGTCGTCGGCCTGTCTCGCGGCGCAGAACTCGCTCTGCAGGTTGCGTCCATGGACCACCGAGTCGGCGCGGTCGTGGCCGGATCGCCGAGTTCCGTCAGGCAACCGGGGGTCGGCCGGAGCTTCACCGATTTCCGCCAGCCCGCCTGGCTTCTGAATGGTGCGCCCCTGCCCTTCCTGCCCGGCCAGTTCACCTTCAGGGCCGCGATGTCTTTCATGATGATCTGGCTGCTGGGCCGTCCGCTGCGACTGTCAGCCAACTTCAGCCGCGCTCTGCGGCGTGATGCCGACACCGTAGCCAGGGCCGCCATTGAGGTGGAACGGATCCGCGGGCCGGTTCTTCTCATATCCGGGTCCGACGATCAGCTGTGGCCATCGGAGGAGTTCGCCGGGCGAGTGATGGCGCGGCTGGCCGAGCATGGGCATCGGTATCCGGACCAGTGGCTGCGCTACCCCGGCGCCGGCCACTTCGTGTGCTTCCCTTATGGACTGCCCACCCTGCCGCCGATGACCAGGATGTCACCCGCACCCCGGATGGTCATTGACTTCGGCGGAACCGCAGCCGCGAACGCCAGGTCGGCCAGCGAATCCTGGCCCCTGATACGCGCGTTCCTAGCCGAGCATCTGGCGGGTGCCAACCCGAGGCCGGAGATCCGCCAGCCCCCGCTAGCCCGGGAGGACGCCCCGTGATGACAGAAAATGCCATCGAGCTCAATGGGCTGAGCAAGACGTACCGCAGCGTCGAAGCCGTATCAGGCCTTCACCTGCACGTGCCCGCAGGCACCGTCTACGGGTTCATCGGCCCGAACGGGGCGGGCAAGACAACCGTGATGCGGATGCTCCTCGGCCTCGTCCGCCCCACCTCGGGCACCGGCCGTCTCCTGGGCCGCCCGCTCGGCGATCCGGCCGCACTGCGCCGCACGGGCTCGCTCGTCGAGAGTCCCGCCTTCTACCCCTACCTGTCCGGCCGCCGCAACCTGGAGTTGCTCGGCCGGTACGTCGGCGCGGCTCCGGCGGAGATCCGCCGTCTGCTGGAGCTGGTCGCCCTCGAGCAGGCGGCGGACAGCAGGTACCGCACGTATTCGCTCGGCATGAAGCAGCGGCTGGGGGTCGCCGCCGCCTTGCTGGGGGAGCCGGAGCTGCTGATTCTTGACGAGCCCGCGAACGGGCTCGATCCTGCCGGGGTCGCGGTCATGCGCGACATGCTCCGGGCCCTCGGCGATTCGGGCCGGACCGTCCTGCTGTCCAGCCACCTGCTCGATGAGGTCGCTCAGATCTGCGACCGGGTGGCCATTCTGGACACCGGGCGACTGCTGGCAGACGGCACTCTGGCCGAGGTCAGGTCGGCCTGCGGGCCGGGCCAGCGCGTCGTCATCCGAGCCGAGCCGCTGGCCGACGCGGCCCGCCTGGTCCGCGGACTTCCCGGCGTCGCCGAGGTCGCGGCACACCCCGACCGGCTCGAGCTCACCATGGATCCGGCCGGGGCTCCCGACGTGACCCGCGCACTCGTGCAGGCGGGAATCGCCGTCCACGAGGTCTCGGTGACGGGACCGTCGCTTGAGCAGGCCTTCCTGCAGTTGACCAGCGGCATTTCGTCGGCTGACCGAGCCAAGTCCGCGGAGGTGTGCACGTGATCACGATAAGGACCGAATTGCATGCGCTCCGGCACCGGCCGGGGCCCAAGCTCATGGTGGTCGTGTGGTCGGCGCAGATCATCGTCTTCGCCTACCTGATCTCTTACTTGATCTACAGGTTCGTTCCCCACTTGACCACGGCCCAGGCGGCGCAGATCCATCGCGGCCTCCTCCCGGCGCAGCTGGACAACCAGCTGCTCTACTCCATGCCGGTGTACGGGGGGCCGGTGATGCTGATAATCGGCGCACTGGTCGGCGGCGGCGATTACCGATGGGGAACTTTGCGGACCATAGTCGCCAGACGCCCGGACAGGATCGGCTTCGTGCTTGGCCGGGCGGGCGCCCTGACCGTGGTCATGCTGCTGACCTCGGTATCCAGCCTGGTGATAAGCGGAATATGCAGCACGATCGTCGCGCTGGCCGACCACGACCCCGCTGCCTGGCCGCCACTGCCCTCGCTGCTGCTTCACCTGCTTGCGTTCTGGCTGGTGTGCGCGGCCTGGGCCATGGCCGGGTTCGCCCTCGCCGTCCTCACCAGGAGCGTTACCGCCGCGATCGGAATCGGCCTGATGTGGACCCTGGCCCTGGAGAACGTGATCGGCCTGCTCTCGTCTTCGGTGCCGGTCCTGGCCGGTGTGCGCAAGGGGCTGCTCAGCGCCGCGACAGGCTCGCTCGCCAAGGCGATGGGTGGACCCGGCGCGGTGACCGGCGCGCCGGGCGTCGCGCCGGTCCTCGGCGGGTCACTCGCGGTCGTCGTGCTGCTCGGTTACATCGCGCTGGGCATCGGGGTCAGTGCGGTGGCCTTCACCCGCCGCGACATCGCCTGACCGGTCACGCTCCCTTGCCGAACATCTCGAATTCGAGGACCGCAGCCTCCATCAGGTCCGATGATGCCGCGTCGGCGCCCCGGGTGGCGGCGTGGATCGCGCCGCGCGCCCGCAGCACCCGCGCCTCGAGCAGACGCAGCCCCATCTCCCGGCAGTTGCGCAGCGCGGCCTCGATGTGCACGCTGGCGGCGTCGTACTGGGATAGAGCCAGGCACGCATCGGCCCACACCGTCACCGCCAGTACCTCGGCCGTCCGCGCCCCGCACTGGCGGGTGACCGAAGCCGAGCGCTCGCACATGGCCGCTGCGCTTCGCGCGTTCCCGAGCTGGAGCTCGACCTGCGCGGCTTCGGCCAGGGCCAGCCCGATACCTGGCTGGTAGCCGATCGACTCGCCGATTTCGGCCGCCTCCGTGAGCCGCCGGCCCGCGGCCATCAGGTCACCACGCCGGGACAGGGTCATGCCGCCCGCTATCAGCGCGTCGCACTCGATCCTGCGGTCACGAATGTCCCTGGCGATGCGCAAGGCGAGTGCCGACTGGTACGCGGCGTCGTCGTAACGCCCGCTCTCCACGTTGAGGTTGGCCAGGGACGTGAGGACGTTGGCCTCGCCGTTGCGCGAGCCGACCTTGCGGTAACTCGTGAGCGCACGGTCCAGTTCGTCGCGAGCGAGGGTCAGTTCGCCGAGCGCGATGTGGGTCATGCCGATGTTACCGACCGAAGTGGCCACCGCGTCGTCCAGCCCTAGTTGCCCGGCGATCTGGCCTGCGGCTGCGAAACACTCGATGGACCGGTGCAACCGGCCGGTCGACTGATAGGTCAGGCCGAGGCTCCCCACCGTGATCATCCTCAGCAGCGCCGGCACTGCGTCACCGCCAACCGCCAAGGCCTGCTCGAAGTACGTCACGGCGTCGGCGTGCCGGCCCATGTCGTGGTAGGTGGAACCAAGTGCGCTCTGCGCGGCCGCAATGCCTTCCGCCCAGTTACCCGCCCGGCTTGCCGCTAGCGACGCCTCGTAGCACTCGACCGTGGCGGCATATTCACCCACGCTCCAGTGCGCATGACCGAGACTGTGCAGGCTCGCCGCCTCGTCCTGGGAGCTCCCTGAACGGCGGGCCAGGTCGACTGCGGCCGAGGTCACCTCCAGCCAGTCGGCCACGTACCGGCGGAGCCGGAAGAAACCGCGCAGTTCGATGGCGATGCGCAAGGTGGCTGGATACGTATCGGCGGCAGCCACCGAACACACAAGGGCGACGAGGTTGGGCCGCTCGTCTTCCAGCCAGCCCACCGCGGCACTCTCGTCGGCGAACCTGTCCGGCATCTCGGGTATCGCGGCATCAGCTTGCGGGACCAGGAACTTGGGGAATCCGGCCCGGCTGACGGCATGACGGACGTTGTCCAGGTACCAGTCCACGGCTCGGCGCCGCGCGTCACGCACGGCTTCGGGGTCGCCGTGCGCGGCTAGGCCGGCCGCGTACTGACGCACGATGTCATGCATGCGCAGCCGGCCGGTCAGCTGATACTCGACGAAATGCCCGGTACGGAGCTCGGCGAGTACCCGGCAGGCCACCTCCTCGGGCTCGCCCGCGAGGGCCGCGGCAAGTGGCCCGGTGAAGTCAGGGCCGGGAAACGCGCCCAGCAAGGTGAGCATGCGCTGGGCTGGTCCGGTCAGGTCCCGGTAAGACACGTCGAACGTGCTCCGTACCGCCGCGTCCTGCTCCAGGCTCAGTGCGCCTATCGGGTCGCGGGCCAGGCGCGCCGCGAACGACGCGATCGCGCCGTCGGCATGCGCCACCAGGCTGGCCCCGGCGATACGGAGCGCGAGTGGCAGGTGGCCGCATAGTGATGCCAGTTCAGCGGCGGCGTCCGGCTCCGCCGCCACCCGCCCGGTCATGACGCCAAGCAAGGCAACGGCATCGTGAGCCGGCAGCGGGTTTACCTCGATGCGATGCGCTCCCTCGGTAGCGATCAGGCCTGCCAGGAAGGAACGGCTGGTGACCACGGTGACACAGTCCCTGCCGCCGGGCAGTAGCGGCCGGACCTGATCGGCCGAAGCGGCGTTGTCCAGCACTATCAGCCACCGGCCGTCAGCCACGGCGCTGCGGTAGGCCCGGCTCCGCTGCTGACGGCCCTCCGGTACCTCGGCTGCGGGCACCCCGCACGCCCTGAGCAGCTGAGCAAGTGCATCCTCCGGTGCCAGCGGAGGCAGATGCGGGTCATGACCACGCAGATCGAGGAAGATCTGCCCAGCGGGAAAGCGTGAGCGGACCTGGTGAGCCCAGTGCACCACGAGCGCGGTCTTGCCGACACCGCCTATGCCGTCGACGGCGGCGATCAGCGAACCGCCGTGCGTGGTGGCCTCGTTCGCGGCCAGCAAAGCATTGAGCTCGGCCAGTTCACTGCCCCTGGCGACAAAGCCCCCGATATCGTGCGGAAGTTCGGCCGGCGCGTGGCCGCTCTCCGCGGCCGCGGGCCCGCGCTCGCCCGGCGCGGCCCGGCCTGCCTCACCGCGACGGTCATCACCGGCGAGATTATCGTCTGGTGGCACCTGCCTCAGCCGGACGTCATCGCGCAGGATCTGCTCGTGCAACGAAGTGAGTTCGGCCCCAGGATCGACTCCCAATTCCTCGGCCATCAGTTTCCGCCCCGCACTGAAGACCGCCAGCGCATCGGCCCGGCGACCGCAGCGGAAGAGCGCCAGCATGAGCATGGCCCGGGTTCGCTCCCGCAACGGATAGGCGGCGACCAGCCCGTTCAGTTCCGCAATGCAATCAGCGTGCTGCCGGAGTCGTAGCCGGGCGACCAGCCGGGCGTCAAGCGCGGCCAGCCGTTCCTCCTCAATCTGGGCTGCGATATTGCGCAGGACACTGGACCCTCCCCCGGAGATCGGGGGACCGCGCCACAATTCATCCGCCTCGGTGAGCAACGTCACCTTCATCTCGTCGTCCGCCCCGTCGGCCTCAGCCACGAGCCGTCTGTATCGGTGCAGGTCCACTCGTTCCGGATCGATATCAAGCAGATAGCCGGCCCCGGCCGTCCGCAACGCGACCCGGGGCTGACCACGAAGAATCCCGCGCAGCCGGTGCACATAGCCGTGCAGGCTCTTCACGGCGCTTGGCGGCGGATCGTCCCAGATAGCCTCGATCAGGCGGGACACTGGCACCACGCGTCGTGGGGCGAGCAGGAGAATGGCCAACGCCGCCCGCTGCTGGGGAGCACCGAGCGGAACTGGCTGGTTATCTTCGGTTACCGCCCGAATTTCCCCGAGAATCGCGAATTGCACGGGACAAGTGTAGGAACTTAACGAGGTCTTCCCAAGCACATTGCGGGTCCGGACCATGCGTCATGGCCCTGAACTGCAAAATCTTTAATTCACCGGAGATCTGACGTCAGGGCCAGCCGGTATGAGTCAAATCTGGAGACCGCCATTACCTGCTGATCCCGCTGATACCCATCTCGTCGCACCCCTCGCGGAGGTGGCAGGCACCAGCTCCACCACGGGCTCGTTCGTCCTGCCGAACATCCTGGTCATGCCCGCGTCCAAGTGGGCCTGGGCCATCGTCCGGCGCGGTTCTCAGTGAAGCGCCCAGGCCGCCAGGCCGCCGCTGAAACCTGACCGCCCGCACCCCCGTCCCGCCGTAATCTGAGCACCGAACGAGTTTCGTCCCCGCCCCAGATTTCACCGCAGCTGCGGAGTCCGCGATGACGACCCGGATGGTCAGCAAGGACGGCCGCGATCGTCACCGCGTCGCCTCTGCCCGCGCCAGTGGGGCTGGCTTCGGCATCTGCCACGCCTGCCAGCGCTGCGACGGCTTCTTTAACTGGGCGGCGGACTGTTTCAGGTCGGCCCCTGTGTCGTCAGGTGGCCTAGGATGCGCATCGGCACGGGAAAGCCCGTTACTGAATTGAGATATTCATTGCAGTGAGGGCGCGGTCGCTGTACCAGGGGCCATTCAACTGGAACTGCACCGCTACAGACCTGGCCAGATTCCTCGGCCGGATCAACGGCCGGCAACCAGCCACCCTGCCAGGGGCCGATGGCCGACCCCCGGCGAACTTACGGCACTTGGTTCTACGGCCTGGGCGGACCGGCGAGGGGGAAGTTCGCGGTGATGAATTCCCTGAGTTCCCGTACGGCGGCCCGCAGGCCTCGTTCGGTGGCTCGCATGCTGGCCAGGGTGCTGGCGATCTGTTCGTCAGTGCGCACTGCGCCGAACCACTGATCGAATTCTTTCCGGTGCTCGTTGATCCAGTCCGCCCGGTCCTGCATCGCCTGCTCGAACTGGCCCAGCAGGTCGGGGCAGTAGGCGGTCAGGACCGTACGGAGACCGCGCCGGCGCGCCTGCCTGGTACGGCGCGGGCTCAAACGTGCCGTGAACGGCACCGCGCCGTTGAGCAGTCCGCTAGCGTCATGCTGGACGCCGCGTATGTAACTGCGGCCGGTATTGGTGCCAGTCCCATTGACCAAGACGACGTAATCATCCGGCCCGAAGGAACGTCCAGGCGTTCCGGCGGGACGGGTCCGCAATCGCACAAGGTGTTCGGCATAGAGTGTGGTCACCTCAGCCCGCTCCTGCCATTCCTGCAGCACCGCGAGCAGTTCCAGCAGAGATTCGCGCGTGTCCGGCCAGGGCGGCGGCTGGGCGGCCTGCCGCAGGCCGCGAGCCACACTGGCCCCGACTTTCGCGGCCAGGTCCGCTTCGTTCGCACCCGGGAACGGCAGGGTCACGCTGAATCTCCAGTACCGTGTCCCACGGAATGTGATCCTCTCACAACAACACCACCGTCGGCGGCAGGAGTAGCCGGGCAGTACTCGAGGCCAGCGAGCGGAACTGGCCGCGGGCTAAGGGCGTGAGCAAGGCGGCGGGGATCCCGCACACCAGATCGGGGTCCAGCGCGCAGGTGGCGTGGCCCACCAGTAGCTCGACCCGCTGCATGTCCGGGTCGGGCGTGCCTTGATGACGGCACGAACAGAACGGCGTTGCTGTCAGCTCAGGGGCTGCCGGGCAGCACGGTTGCCGGTTTCCGCTGTTCAGGCGGCACAGGATGGGCAGCGGCGCCGGCAAGCTCGTTACTGGGCTGTGACATTCATTGCTGCCGGCGCGGTCGCTGGACCCGCAGGAGATTGACCTTGGCCAGCACTGCGGTGTGCCGTTCCCCGGAGACTGCCTGTAGACGTGCCGTCGTCGGTCGCCGCCGGTGCGCCGCCCAACCCTCGTCAGCGGCCCGGCGCAGGAGCACGCTGCGGCGCGGACGATAGGTTGATATCACCCGGCTGCGAAGGATGTCCATGCACCTGCGAGTCCTTGCCATCAACGTGCAGAACACCGCAGGCGACCCTCGTCGCACCGATCTGCTCAACAGCGGGATCCGGCGAATCGCGCCCGACCTCGTGGCGTTCGAGGAAGTCGTCCAGAGTCCTGAGCGAAGGCAACTGGAGGAGCTTCTGCAGGGAACGGGACTCCACGGCACTCATCAGGCCGACGTTATGGCATCGGCCCCGCCCTGGGCGGACCGTTACGGAGGGAGCGCGGTGGCCACCCGATGGCCGCACCGCGTCGCCGAGGTGATCGATCCGCGATTGCCCGATGCGATGGATGTTCCCTGGGCCACAATGGCCGTCTCAGTCCCGGTACCTGACCAAGGTGAGCTTCTGTTCATCGCAGCTTCGACGTCATGGCGTCTCGAAGCGGAATCCGCCCGTGAGCGCCAGGCGGTCGCGCTGGCAGATCTGGACGCCCGCCACCGCGGGCCCCTCCCGACGATCATCGCCGGCGACTTCAACGCCACTCCGGACGCGGCGAGCATCCGTTACCTTACGGGTCAGCAGTCGCTCGGCGGGCGAAGCGTCCACTATCACGACGCGTGGGCCGTGGCCGGCCAGGGACCCGGCTTCACCTGGGACATCGACAACCCGAACGCCCGCTCCGAGATGGACGCCATCGTCCGCCAGCCCCATCATCGACGCAGGATCGACTACGTCTTCGTCGGATCCTGGTACGCCCACCCGGACGCCCACTGCTACATCAACTCCGCCGAGCTCGCATTTGACCAGCCCACCGACGGGATCTGGGCTAGCGACCATTACGGCGTCGTGGTCGATCTCGATGTCGGAATGGAACCTTCTCCCGGCTGACCGGGCAAGCGCCGCACGGGAAAGGCAGGTCTCTTCGCAGGGCGCAGCCGCTGGACTGGCCGGAGTTGGGCCCGGTCCGGGCCCGCCTCACCGGACATCGTCAGCGTGCCCGCCTCGTCCACCGAGAACGCGCGGGCATTGCCGCCGACCGGGCAGGACCTCGCTGGCCAGCGTGAGGGGGCCGACTTCGGGGTGCAGGATCGTCTTCGTGCAGTTGCGCATGACCGCGACGTCGTGCCGTTCCCGCAGCTCGCGGAACTCATCGCTGGCCTCGGTCAGGTCGCGGATGAGCGCGTTGACCTGGCCGTCGTGCGGGCGGCGG
>JBEKJP010000099.1:0-56051 GCA_050011155.1 Streptosporangiaceae bacterium | reverse complement strand
CCGCCGCTTAGTCCGTGCCGGACTCCATGGCGGCCTGGTCCAGCAGTTCGCCTTCGGGGATCGCGCCGCGGGACGCGATCGCCTCGGCCCCGCCCTCGGGCATCGCGCCGATCAGCTCGGTCGGGGACGCGGGCGCGATCGGGGTCAGCGCCGGGTGCGCGCTGCCGATCATGCCCAGGCCCGCGTAGTGCTCCAGCTTGGCGCGGGAGTCGGCGATGTCGAGGTTCCGCATGGTCAGCTGGCCGATGCGGTCGGTCGGGCCGAACGCGGAGTCCTCGATCCGCTCCATCGACAGCTTGTCCGGGTGGTAGCTGAAGGCCGGCCCGGAGGTGTCCAAGATGGAGTAGTCCTCACCGCGCCGCAGCCGCAGCGTGACCTGGCCGGTGACCGCGGTCCCCACCCAGCGCTGCAGCGACTCGCGCAGCATCAGGGCCTGCGGGTCGAGCCAGCGGCCCTCGTACAGGAGCCGCCCGAGCCGGCGGCCCTCGATCTGGTAGCTGGCCAGCGTGTCCTCGTTGTGGATGGCGTTGACCAGGCGTTCGTAAGCCGCGTGGAGCAGGGCCATGCCCGGTGCCTCGTAGATTCCCCGGCTCTTGGCCTCGATGACCCGGTTCTCGATCTGGTCGGACATGCCCAGGCCGTGCCGGCCGCCGACGGCGTTGGCCTCGAGCACCAGGTCGACGGGGGAGGCGAACTCCTTGCCGTTGATCGTCACCGGCCGCCCCTGCTCGAACCCGACCGTGACGTCCTCGGCGGCGATCTCCACCGTCTCGTCCCAGAACCGCACGCCCATGATCGGGTCGACGATCTCGATGCCGACGTCGAGGTGCTCCAGCGACTTGGCCTCGTGGGTCGCGCCCCAGATGTTCGCGTCGGTGGAGTAGGCCTTCTCGGTACTGTCCCGGTAGGGCAGGTCGTGAGCGAGCAGCCACTCGGACATCTCTTTGCGTCCGCCGAGCTCGCGGACGAAGTCGGCGTCCAGCCACGGCTTGTAGATCCGCAAGCTCGGGTTGGCCAGCAGGCCGTACCGGTAGAACCGCTCGATGTCGTTGCCCTTGTAGGTGGAGCCGTCGCCCCAGATCTGCACGTCGTCCGCGAGCATGGCCCGGACCAGCAGGGTGCCGGCCACCGCCCGGCCCAGCGGCGTGGTGTTGAAGTAGCCGCGGCCGCCGGACCTGATGTGGAACGCCCCGCAGGCCAGCGCGGCCAGCCCCTCCTCGACCAGGGCCTCGCGGCAGTCCACCAGCCGCGCGGTCTCGGCGCCGTAGGCCGCGGCGCGGCCCGGCACCGAGGCGATATCAGGCTCGTCGTGCTGGCCGATGTCGGCGGTGTAGGTGCACGGCACCGCCCCCTTCTCGCGCATCCACGCGACCGCTACCGAGGTGTCGAGACCGCCGGAGAAGGCGATGCCGACGCGTTCGCCGACAGGCAGGGAGGTGAGCACCTTAGACATGGCTGCAATTATATGCATAGCAGTGCATGATCATGCAACGCGGGGGCGGCAGCCCGGGTCTTCGCGTTCCCAGATGGTCAGTGCGCCGTCAGTTGCTGCATCATCCCGGCGGCATCCATGACTCCCCGCCCATCGCCTGCCATATCCGAACTCTAACGCCGGGCGGTTCAGCTGACGATGTACGCCGAGTTTTCCCACCACGCGTACATGGTCGGCCCATCAGTGCCGTCGGCAATGACGCCGATAAGGGCTCCGTCGATCACCCATACCATCCGGAAGCCGCCGCTGGCCGTATAGGTGCAGCCGAGCATCCCAGCGGTCACTTCGTCGTGGCTCCAGGTACCGAGCCGGTGCCCGGCGGGGCAGTTGTCTTCATCGAAGTAACCTGCCGTGTTGCTGCTGAACCACGCCTGAGCCGCCGAGATATCCGAGAACTGCACCACGAGCGGATGCTTTGCCGGGCCGGGCCGGACGGTATAGCAGTTAACCGCGGCGACGACGCCGTCTTCCTCCAGTTCGGGCCGGCCATAGCAATTGATCAGATCGTCCGGGTTCAGCTTGGCGACTAGCTGCTGCTCGCCGCCGTTGAGCACGGGGATCTGGCTTGGCGGCGGGGTGGCGGGCGCGGTGCTCTGAGCCTGAGACGGCAGTACGTTCGGATTGCCGGAAGTCCAGAACGGGCACTGGTTTAGGCCCAGCTTTCCTATCGCCTTCCGCCACGTGACGACGTTCACCTGGAATTGCTTGTAGGCGGTCATCTCGGTGGCGTAGTCCTGGGCGAGCCTGGCCGTCGATGTGTTCTCTACCGCGTCCTGAGCGGCGTAGGAGAAACTGTTCAGGCTGTTCACGAGCGCGTGCCCACTACTGAGCACGGCCTGGACCGCTGAGGCGCCGCTATCTCCCGGCGTCGGCTCCGCATCCATATCGCCGACTACCTTGGTCAGGCTGGCCACCGCGCCGATCATGTCGTTGACCCTGTTCACCTGCGAGGACTGAGCGGAGGTGTCCTGCTGGCCAGTTGTCGATGGCGCCAGCCCGTTGAAGATGGATTCGTCCATGGCGCCGATTTCCTGGTCGCAGGCGGCGTTAGCCTGGCGGACCCAGTCGGCGGTGGTGGCCGGGTGAGGGCGGACGGCCAGATACGCAAGGTATGTTCCAGTAACCGTGGCGATCAGCGTGATGGTCGCGGCCATGGCCTTAACGAAGGTGCTGACTCGTTTGCGGCCGGAATCCTTGGCGAGCTTCCAGAAGTTCCAGCCCGGGGGGGCGGGAGGCCACGACGTAGCGGGTCGCCATTCCGGTGGCGGCTGCCATCCAGCGGGCGGTTCGGGCCAGCCTGGCGGTGGGTTGAATATCCACTTCTTACCATCGGAATCCGCCGGTCGTGGTGGCAAGCCCGCCCATGCCATCGCGTGCCTCCTGGCTATGCATTCGTGAGCGATTCCAGGGGTTAACCTACGATCTATCAAAGCCCGAAGACACGGTCCTCAATGTCATCGACCGAACCATTATTTGGCTGGCAGTCCGATTTCCTCGGAAGCCGCCTTCGGCAGCAGCGAGCGCAAACCCATGCAATCACGCGAGTTAAATTCCAGCACAAGGCATGCATTCTGATCGCTTCAGTACCGTCGCAGGCGCCGACGCGCGCGCTTCCGCGATGCCAATCCACGCGCTTATGAGCCAGCCATAACTGTTCCGCCGATGGGCTCCCTCCCCAGAGCGTCATGGATTCCCTCCCATGATGCAGTAGAAAGCATATTGACTGTTCGCAAGCCGGGCAACTGTGCATCTCTGTATACATTTTATGCCCGATAAGAGTGGATTTTTTGCCGGAAGAAATATTCGCCGAGGATGGCTGTTACGCACTCACGCCGCATGCGTCACGTTGGTATCGCGGCCGTCCCAGCGGGCTATCTCAGTCAGGCAGCTGAAGCGGCTGGAGCTCGGGGAACACGTCGCCGGGGCCCGGGTTGGCCGGGTGGGTGGCGCCGCCCAGGTGGTGCATGATGCCCCAGACCGCGTTCAGCGAAGTCTGCACGGCGCCCTCGACCCAGGCCGGGGTCCAGGACACGTCGTCCCCGGCCAGGAAGATGCCCCGCTGCTCCTCCGGCAGCTCGTCCTGCATGAAGTGGGCGTACATCCGCTGGTTGTACCGGTAGTGCCCGGGCAGTGCCCCCTTGAACGCGCCGAGGAAGTGCCGGTCGGCCTCCCAGGACACGGTGATCGGGTCGCCGATGATGTGGCTGGCGATGTCCACGTCCGGGTAGATCCTGGCCAGCGCGCCCAGCGCCAGCTGGACCCGGCGCTCGACCGGCTCGGGCAGCATCTTCAGCGCGTCGCTCATCCACGAGTAGGTCAGGCAGATCACGCCCGGCTGGCCGGGGCCGTTGTCGAACAGGTAGGTGCCGCGGGTGAGCCGGTCGGTCAGCGTCATGCTCATCACGTCGCGGCCGGTGCGCGGGTCCTTGTCGGTCCAGAACGGCCGGTCCACCATCACGAACGTCTTGGACGATTGCATGTACCTGGTGCGGTCCAGGGCCGTCCACAGCTTCTGCGAGAACAGGGGTTCCTCGCACTCGATCTGCGTCGTGAGCAGCCAGCTCTGGCAGGTCACCAGCACCGCGGCGTAGTGCCGGGTGGCGCCCCAGGTGTCGGTCACCGCGAGCCGGCCGTCGTCGCCGCGGGCGATCCGCGCGACGCCGGGCCGGGGCGCCCCGGAGTGCAGCGAGGCCAGCGAGGTCCCGGCCGGCCAGTGCGCGCACACGGGCGCGGGGCAGCGCCAGATGCCGCGCGGGACCTGCTCGACGCCGCCGACGATCAGCCGCTGGTCGGAGTCGCAGTTGGTCATCACCACCCGGAAGATCTCCAGCATGGAGTTCGGGTAGTCCGAGTCCCAGCCGCCGGTGCCGAACCCGACCTGCCCGAACACCTCCCGGTGCCGGAACGACAGCGAGGAGAACGCCTTGGAGGTGGCCACGAAGTCGTAGAACGTGCGGTCGTCCCACCGCGGCACCAGGTCGTTCCACAGCTCCTTCAGCGTCCCCACGTCACGGATGCGGATCGCGTTCTGGATCTCGGTGAAGCGCGCCTCTTCCAGCGCCTGCGCCCACCCGTCGGCCACCTCGCGGAACAGCGGCGGCAGGTCGCCGAGCGAGCTCGCGTAGTAGGTGTCTCCCTCCAGATCGACCACCGTGCTGCCGGCCGCCTCGGTCAGCGGGTTGGGGAACGGCCGGGTCTGCAGGCCCAGCTGGTCCACGTAGTGATAAAACGCCGTCGACGAGACCGGGAAGCGCATGCCGCCCAGCTCGGCGACGATGCCGTCGGCGCCTTCGAACGGCTGTGAGCGCAGCCGCCCGCCCATCTGCGACGCCTCGTAGACGACCGGCTTGACCCCGAGCTTCATCAGCTCGTACGCGGCGACCAGCCCGGAGATGCCCGCGCCGATGACGGCCACTTCCTCGCCGTGCCGTTCGGCCGGGATCGAGCCGAGGCCGGCCGGGTGGGTAATCCAGTCGTCGAACGGGAACGGGAAATCCGGCCCGAAGATCGTGACCGGTCCCTCGGAGCTGCGTTCGTTTGCCATCGACCGCCTTTCTACCTGATCGTGTAGCCGCCGTCGATGACCAGGTCGGTTCCGTTGATCATCAGCGAGTCGTCCGAGGCGAGGAACAGCGCCACCGCCGCGATCTCCTCCGGCTCGGCGAACCGGCCGACCGGAATCTGGCGGAGCATCGCCTCGGCCTTGGCCCCGGACCAGGCGACCCGGCCGAGTTCGGTGAGCACCACCGTCGGCGAGATGGCGTTCACCGTCACGCCCCGACCGGCCCATTCGGCCGCCAGCACCCGGGTCAGCCCGAGCACGGCCGCAGCCGGCCGCGCTGTGCCCCGGCCCGAGCGAGGCCGCCTTCGCCGCCGCCTTGTCCGCCCGCACGTCGAGGATCGCGACCGTGGCCCCCTTCGCGGCGAAGGTACCGGCGATCGCCGCCCCGATCCCGGACGCGCCGCCGGTGACGATCGCGACCTTTCCGCCCAGGTCAAAGGCAGGAGCAGCGTTCACGGGTAGCTCCCTTTCATCGGCCGGGGCCGGGCGGCCGGGTGCCACACCTGCACGGTCAGGGTGGCGAACCGGCGGACCTTGGCGTCCGGGGCCGGGGACTGGTCCACGATGAGGCCCTCGACCGGCATCGGGTTCGCGGTCAGCCGCACGATCTTCAGCCGCAGGCCGGCCCCGCCCGCGGCCCGCTGGCCCGGCCCGGCGAACAGGCCGCGGACATCGGGCACGACCACCCGCCGGGTCGGCCCCGGATCCGGCGCCAGCCAGCCGGCCAGCGCGTCGAGCGCACCGAGCACGAGAGCCACGCCGTCGGGGCTCGCCACCAGCCTGGTCCCGGCCGGGCCCAGATCCCAGCCCGCCTCGGACGGCATCGAAGCCGGCCGCTCCAGCCCCGTGCCGGGTGACCGCAGGCCAGCCTCGAGGTCGTACCGCGCCCGGGCGGCCGGGTCGCCGAGTACCCGCCAGGCCTGCTCGGCCGTGGCCCGGGCGCGATCGATGGCCCGGAGAACCTTCGTCGTGGAGCCCGCGATCATCGCGGGGGCCAGCACCTTCAGCTGAGCCCGGTAGGCCCGCTCGATCTGCTGCCTCGACGCCCCGGGCAGGACCCCGAGGATGTCATACAAAGTCAACGGCCACCTACTCCGCCAGCCCTGACACGCGCGCCTATACCGGATGTTAGCGTTAGGGCGCGTCCGCTGGATGCCGCCTTGGCGGCGTACCTGGCGTCCCCAGTGTCACGTGCGCCTCAGGTGCCGCACCCCTGACTACGACGATGGAGCATCGTGGTGGTCAGGACGCGTCGAAAGATAACCCGATGCCTTGGTGTGAACTGGCTTCGATTTCTCCATAAATTACTGACGGGACGGCTGCGCCTCAGGCAGCATTTTTCATGATCGCGAAGGATTTACTACGGAAAATGATATAAAAGTCTTCGCGATCATGAAACACCTGCTCAGGGACCTGCGACTGGCAGTCGCATCCGTCTCCGGAGTCTCAGCAGGAACGATTCCGGGAGTGATCACGCTAGCGTGGGCAGAAGCCCGGCCGCATATACGCCAGAACTGGCCACGATTAAGGCTCGCGAAGGAGACTCTGCGGTTTATTTCCCGGCGCGTCCTCAGGACTACGACGATGGAGCATTGCCGTGGTTGCGGGGGCCCGGGACCGTGCGGGGGCTGGTACCGGTGGTGCGGGAGCGGCCGACGGGGCGCGCGGCGCGGCTGGCCCGCCGGCCGGGGAGACGCTGGCCGGCGCGATCACTTACGACGAGGCCTGCAGGCTGGTCATCAGCGCGGAGCTAGCGGCCGCCGCCGGTCCTGGCTGACCCGGATACCCCCGCGGTTATGGTTGCCGTGACGACCAAGACCGCAGACACAGGCGAAGGAGCTTGAGCCGTGAGCCGTTCGGTCCCCCCGTTCCGCGCCGATCACGTCGGCAGCCTGCTCCGCCCGGCCCCGCTGCTGGCCGCCCGCGACGACTTCCAAGCCGGCCGGATCGACGCGGCCCAGCTCCGCGCGGCCGAGGACGAGGCCATCAAGGCCGCCGTGCACATGCAGCGGGACGTCGGCCTGCGCGACGCCACCGACGGCGAGTTCCGCCGGGCCCTCTGGCACATGGACTTCATCAACTCACTCGGCGGCATCGGCCCGGCGCCAGGGCACATCAAGGTCCGCTTCCACAACGCCAGCGGCGACATCGAGTGGACCCCAGCCGCGATCCACGTCGACAGCAGGATAAAAATCAACCACACGATCTTCGGCGACCACTTCGAGTACCTGAAGTCACAGACCGGCGACGAGATAACCCCCAAGCTCACCATCCCCTCGCCCAACATGGTGCACTACCGCGGCGGCCCCGCCGCCATCGACGAAAAGGTCTACCCCGACCCCGAGGAGTTCTGGCACGACCTCGCCGCCGCCTACGCCGACGAGATCCGGCGGCTGGACGCGCTCGGCTGCACCTACCTCCAGCTCGACGACACGTCCCTCGCCTACCTCAACGACCCAACCCAAAGAGCCGAAATTACCGAACGAGGCGAGGACGCCGAGCACCTCCACCTGCGCTACATCAAGCAAATCAACGACGCCCTGGCGGCCAAGCCGGCCGGGATGACGGTGACCACGCACCTGTGCCGCGGCAACTTCCGCTCCTCCTGGGCCGCTTCCGGCGGTTACGACTTCGTGGCCGAGGCCCTGTTCTCCGAGCTGGCCGTGGACGGCTTCTTCCTCGAGTACGACGACGAACGGTCCGGCGGCTTCGCCCCCCTCCGCTTCGTCCCCCAGGACAAGCTGGTCGTCCTCGGCCTGGTCACCACCAAGCGCCCCGAGCTGGAGTCCAAGGACGACCTCAAGCGCCGCATCGACGAGGCCGCCAAGTTCGTCCCCCTGGACCAGCTCTGCCTGTCCCCGCAGTGCGGCTTCTCCTCCTCGGTCGAGGGCAACTCGCTCACCCAGGCCGAGCAGCGCGCCAAACTCGAGCTCGTCGTCAACGTCGCCGCCGAAGTCTGGGGCTGACGGCGAACGCGGACCGTCCGGCTAGCGCTCGTCCGGCTAGCGGTCGCGGGCCTGCCAGGCGCGTTCGATCTGGCGCAGCAGGGCCGGGTACACGATCCAGTGCCGGAACGGGGAGATGAACGCCATGTACTGCCGCCCGAGCCGGCCCCGCGGCTTGACGTAGACGGCCAGGCGTCCCTGATGGCGGCCCTGGCCGCGGTCGACCCAGGCCAGGTGCAGGACGGCGTGCACGGTCTGGTTCGAGATCTCGGCGGCGTACTCGGTGTTCGTCCGGTAGAGCGGCGCGAACGAGGAGTCGACGCTGATGCCGGCGGCCGTGCCCCGCAGGTCGGCCGGCAGCCGTTCGGCCAGCGAGACTTCGTCGCCACCGGGGATCGGCGGCCGGGTCACGTCGTCCCAGCCGAACCACCGGCCGATCATCCACCGGATCCCGAACAGCAGCCGCGTCACCGGCGACGCCGAGCTGGCCAGGTCGCGCGAGGACAAGACCTCGAGCAGGGCCGGGAAGTCGCCCACGTCGCCGTACACAGGCAGGTCCCAGGCGTCCTCCAGCCTGAAGTCCGGCGCGATCTCGCCGATGCGCCATGGTCGCGCTTGGTGGACCGCATTCGGAATCCTCATGACCTACCCCGTTCGGATGCCTTGACCGGCGGAATTATCCATACGGTTGCGTATGGATAATAGGCATGCCTGCTTGCGTCCGTCAATACGGTGCCGTATAGATAGGCCGGTGGCCAAGGTCAGGACCCCGCGCGGCGCGTGGGTGCATGCCGCGCTGGCCGCGCTGGCGGCCGGCGGCCCGGACGCGGTGCGGGTCGAGGCGCTGGCCGCCTCCCTGGGAGTGTCCAAGGGCGGCTTCTACTGGCACTTCGCGGACCGCCGGGCCCTGCTGGAGGAGACGCTCGGCACCTGGGAGAGAACCGGGACCGACGACATCATCGCGCGGGTCGGGAGCCACCCCGGCGATGCGCGGGTCCGGCTGAAGAGGCTCTTCGAGGTGACCTCGGCGCCTGAGGGACTGGCCGTCGAACTGGCCGTCAGGGACTGGGCGCGCCGCGACGGCGACGTCGCCCGGCGGCTGCGCCAGGCCGACAACCGGCGCCTGGAGTTCGTCCGCTCGCTGTTCCGGGAGTTCTGTGCGGACGAGGCCGACGTCGAGGCACGCGCCCTGCTGGCTTATTCGGCCGTGATCGGCAGCTACTTCGTCGTTGCCGATCACGGCGGCCGGACCCAGGCTCAGGTGCTCGAGCTCGCGATCGGTCGGCTGCTCCGATGAGTCCGCCCGGGTCCTGGCCGGCCGACGGGCGAGCGTGGTCAGGGCTCCGTCTAAGCCGCTGAAGTCCCGGCCTGATCGCGTAGCGTCTTGGCCACCCGCTCGGCCTGAGCGGACCCGATTCGCTGGTAGAGAGCCAGGGCATCGTGCAGCGCGACCGTACCGTCAGCCGTCTGCCCCAGCCGGAGCAGGCATCGCCCCGTTCCCTCCAGCGCCCGCGCGTCTTCCAGGGCCAGGTCGATACCGGCGGCGATGGCGTGGGCTCGGGTGTACCTCTCGTGGGCGTCGCCGGTCGCGCCGGTGTCCAGGTACAGGTCGCCCAGGTTGTTGAGTGCCTCAGCCTCGTCGGCGCGTTCGCCGATATTGCCGGCCAGTTCCGCCGCCCGGGTCAGGCTGGCGATCGCGCTCGGGTAATCGCCGGTGGCGTGCTGCAGGGCACCGAGTTCGCTCAGCGCTCCGGCTTCGCCGAACTGATCGCTGAGGTCGCGGTACAGCGTGATGGCGCCTGCCAGGTAGATGGCCGCGGACGGGTAGTTTCCGGTCTGGCGCTGGAGTGAGCCGAGATTGCTGAGAACGTCTGCCTGTCCGCTGAGGTTTCCGAGCTCGCGGTACAGTTCCAGCGCTTGGTCCATGTCCGCGGCGGCGTCGGCGTAATCGCCGACAATGCACTTCAAGGCCCCGAGGTTGCTGGTCGCATAAGCCTCGCCGATACGATCACCGAGGCTGACGTACAGTTTCAGGGCGTCAGTGAAGCAGGCCAAGGCGGCTGAACCGTCTCCGGTAGCGTTCCGCACGCCACCCAGGGCGTTGAGCACGCCGGCTTTTCCGAGCGGGTCCCCCAGGCGGTCGTATATCTCCAGCGCCAGTTCCTGACGGCCGGCCGCCGCCGCGAAGTTCCCGGTGACGAAATCGACGATGCCTAGATTGAAAAGGCATCCGGCTTCGCCGCGCTGGTCGCCCTGCGACCGGCTCAGCTCCAGCGCACGGCTGAGGCTGGCCTCAGCGGCGGGGCAGTCGCCGGTGGCCTGCGCCAGGACGCCGAGCTCGCCGAGCGCGTTAGCCTCCCCCAGATGATCGCCCAGGCCGCGGCTCAGTTGGAGGGCGCGGTCGAGGTTGACCTGGGCCGCGACGTAGTCCCCGGTCAGGTACTGCACGTCAGCGAGATCGGTCAGGGCGCCGGCTTCGCCGAGCTGGTCCCCGGCGCGGCTGGCCGCCGCCAGGGCCGCCTGGTGCAGCTTGAGCGCCTGGTCCCAATGGCCCTGGCTGCGCAGGAAGTCGTGCATCGCGGCCGGGATCTCGATGGCGTGGGGAAGACCACCGTGGGCGGCCGCGTAGTCCGCGGCGGCTTGCAGGTTGAGGCGTTCGGCCGTCATCCAGGCCATAGCGCGGCGGCGGTTCGGGATTTCCCGGGTCAGCGCGGCCGGGGCGGCCGGCGTCCGGGCGGCCGGGGTACGCCGGGCCAGGTGGCGGCGTGCGAAGGCTGCGGTCGAGAGGTAGAAATCGAGGAGCCGCCCGATCGCGGCGTCGCGTTCGGCCGCCGGGTCCTCGCTGGCGGCGAGGCTACGGGCGTACTCGCGGATCAGGTCGTGGAAGCGGTACCGGCCGCGGGTAGGTTCGGTGATCATGTTCTGGTCGTAGAGGGCCTGCAGGTGGCGTTCGGCGGCGGCGGGGCCGATGTCGCCGAGGGCGGCCGCCGCCCAGGAGTCGGTATCGGAGCCTGGGTGCAGCCCGAGCCGCCGGAACATGCGCCGCTGATCCTGGGTCAGGTCCCGGTAGGACAGCTCGAAGGCGGCGGCGACCGACACGTCCTCGGCCCGCATGTGCTCCAGCCGGTCACGGGCCTGAGCCAGTTCTGCCGCCAGGTCCGCCGGCGTCCAGGAGGGGCGGTGACGGAGCCGGCGGCCGAGCATGCCCAGCGCCAGCGGCAGGTTTTCGCACAGCCCGGCAATTTGTACGATCGCGGGGTCATCGAGCTGGAGTCCGGGTCGGCGCGCCAGGTGCGCCAGCAGCCCCGCGGCCTCCCCGGACGTGAGAACATCGAGGCCGACCAGATGCGTGTCCTCCAGCGCGGTGAGGTTCCTGCGGCTCGTGACCAGCACCAGGCTTCCCGCCGTGCCCGGCAGGAGCGGCCGGACCTGGTCGCTGTCGGCGGCGTCGTCGAGCAGGATCAGCACCCGCTTCCCGGCCAGCCAGTTGCGCCACAGCCGCACGCGCGCCTTGATGTCGGATGGGATCTCCCGGGCATCGGCTCCGGCCGTCTCCAGCAAGATGGCGAGGGCATCGGCCGGCTCGACCGGCCGATGCCCCGGCGTATGGCCATTCAGGTCGAGGAATATCTGGCCATCGGGGAACTGCGGCGCGAGCTGGTGGGCGGCGTGTACCGCCAGGACGGTCTTGCCGACCCCCGCCATTCCGTGGATGGCGTGAACGCTTACTACCCCGCCGGTGCCTGCCGCCTCGTCGGTCAGCAGCGCCAGCTCCAGTTCCCGACCAGCGAAGGCGGCCAGGTCGAGCGGCAGCGTCTGCGGCGGCGCCTTGGCGCTGATAACCGGGAGCCCATCGGTCATCAGCCGTCCCTGGGCTACCGCCACGAACCGCTCCTTGACCGAACCCTCGAGCCGCAACCCCCAGGCCAGCTTGGCGACGGTTTTCTCGCGCGGTGACGTGACCTTGCCCCGTTCGAGATCACTGATGGTGTGCTCGGCGAGATTGGTCCTGGCGGCCAGGGCCTCAATGGAGAGCCCTGCGGTTTTCCGCAGCTGCCTCAGCAACTGGCCGAACGCCACCGGATGCTGGTCGGCCACCAGCCGCTCCACTTCCTACTTCCTGCACGGTCAGGCATGACAACTGCATGGTAACTGCATGCCGTTCAGCCCTACAGTCCCCGCAGGAAACGGCTGCCAGCCATTTCTCCCCGACTTGGACGATACGAGTCGCGCCCTTCCGGTCACCAGGAAGAAAAGGAGGAGAGCGCTCTATGTACGACACTATTATCGAAGAAAATCCCGGCGCTGATAACCCCCGTGGCCCGCGGGGCAGGTGGCCATCGCGCCTTCGCGCCCTAGCCGGTATCGCCAGCGCACTCGTGGCCGCCGGAGCCATCCTGCTCGCCGCGCCGGGCCGCGCGCAGGCGGCGGGTCCGAGCGCGTCGCTGGACGTTGCGACCGCGAGTATCAGTGCGGGAACCAAGCCCGTGGTGACCTACATAACTGCGGACCTCCCGGCCGGTTCCACCATCTACCTGCAGCGGTCCTCCGGCTCAGGCGGCTCGTGGCAGAGCGTGGGCCGGATGGCCGCGGGCTCGGGCACCGTCCGGGCCCCCGCCGATGCGGCCGGGCAGTACCAGTACCGGATCCTCGTGACCCGGGGGAGCGCAACGGTGATCACGTCGCCGCCCAGCGGCCTCACGGTGACCGGGCCAGCCGGGACATCCGCGGCGGCCAGCGGCGGTGGCTGCTCATCCTGCAAGGTAGCCGAGGCTGTGCTGCCCTGGCTGGCTCCCATCATCGCGCCCGTCCTCGAGTCCGTGGCGCAGCAGATCGGCTCGGTCCTACTCGCCCTTCTCGGAGCCGCGTTCGGCTTCTAGCTACCTGTCCTCCTGCCACTGCCCGCGGCAGCCGAAAGAGGGGAACGCCAGGAAGCGATAGCCCGGCCTGGCGTCGGCTGCCGCGGGCAACCACGGGAAAGCCCATCCAGGTGCGCGGGCCCAAAAGCCATGGCATGATTTGAACGCCCGCTACGAGTAATGATCTTCAGTCATTACTTCTCGTAGCGGATTACGCGTTTCCCGGTGAGTATCCGTTTAGCCTTCGCCCGGACAAACGGGCTTGTCAGTGAGCTATGAAGGGGACCGTCATGCTCAATCAAGATCAACATTGCGAGCCGGGAGCGAGCCGTCGGCTGTCCCGGCGCTCCGTGCTCCGCGGCGCCGCGACCGCCGGCGCCGCCGGGCTTGCCGCCTCCGGGCTGGCCGCCGCGGCCACCGCTCCTGCCCAAGCCGCCCCAAGCCGTCCCGCGACGCCCGATCAGCCTGCGCGGGAATTGCCCGCCGGCCCGATCGTGGTGCATGTACGCGACGCCAGGACCGGCGATATCGAGGTGTTCTCCGGAACCAGCAAGACGCGTTTGCGGGACCAGGACCTCGCCGCCCGGATCGCCCGCGCAATCGCCTGAGCAGGACCGATGGTTTTCCCCAGCCCGTTTGTCCATGTTCTTTTTGAATTTATTCTTTAGTCTGCGAGGTATTTGCATGTCATCGCATCGCGAGGCGCCGGAGATCGCCAAGGACCCGGTGGCCGACAGCGCCGACGTGTACGCGTTCGTCAGCCTGGACCAGCCCGGCACCGTCACCTTGATCGCCAACTACGTCCCGCTGCAGAACCCGGCGGGCGGCCCGAACTTCTACGAGTTCGGCGACGACGTGCTCTACGAGATCCACATCGACAACAACGGCGACGCCCAGGCGGACATCTCGTTCCAGTTCCGCTTCACCACCACGGTGCGCGACCCGAACACGTTCCTGTACAACACGGGCCCGATCGCCTCGCTGGACAGCGCCAACTGGAACCGCCGCCAGACCTACACCGTCACCATGGTGTCCGGGCTGGCCGGCCTGTCCAGCAAGGTCATCGGCCAGGGCCTGACCTGCCCGCCGTGCAACATCGGGCCGCTGTCCACGCCGGACTACGACACGCTGGCCGCCGCGGCCGTGCACGACCTGAGCGACGGGATCACCGCGTTCGCCGGACAGCGGGCCGACAACTTCTACGTCGACCTGGGCTCGATCTTCGACCTGCTCAACCTGCGCCCGTTCGAGCAAGATCACACCACGTTCGGGCTGCCCGTCTCGCTCAGCTCCGCCCCCGGGGTGAACGCCACCAACCACCTGAACGTGCACTCGCTCGCGCTTCAGGTCCCGATCTCGCTGCTCACCAAGGCCGGGCACCCGACCATCGGCGTGTGGACCACGGCCAGCCGCCAGCAGGTCCGGCTGTGGGACGCCGACAACGGCGAGAACGTGAACAGCGGCCCGTTCCAGCAGGTCTCGCGGCTGGGCAACCCGCTGGTGAACGAGGTGCTGATCCCGATGGGGCAGAAGGACAAGTGGAACTCGCTGCCTCCTTCGGGCGACAAGCAGTTCGCCGGGTCCGTCACCCAGCCGAGCCTGGCGGCGCTGCTGCCCACCATGTACCCCGGCCAGTTCCCCAACCTGGCCGCGCTGGTCGCCGCGGGCAAGCCGCGGGCCGACCTGGCCGCCATCTTGCTCACCGGGATCCCGTCCGGCCTCATCAATGGCTTCCAGAACTTCACCGGGACGGTGCAGGCCGACATGCTCCGGCTGAACACCTCGATCGCGCCCACGCCGCTCGACCAGGCGAGCATCGAGGGAGTGCTCGGCGGGGACCTGGCCGGCTTCCCGAACGGGCGTCGCGTCTTCGACGACGTGGTCTCGATCGAACTGCGGGCCCTGGCCGGCAAGACCTATCCGCTGATCGACAAGACGTTCACGCCGGACGCCGTCACTGCCTTCCTCAGCGACGGGCTGACCCCGGCCAGCATCAGCAACAAGGTCACCCAGCAGTTCCCCTACCTCGCGTCTCCGTACAGCGGCTTCAACACCCCGGCGTCGTGATGGGTCTCAGCCAACGGATCGCCGGCGGCGTCGCCCTCGCCCTGGCCAGCGGCACCGTACTCGCCGCCGCCAGCAGCCACGCCGCGGCCGCGACGACGACGGCCACGCAGCCTGGGGTGATCACCTGGGCGATAGGGCCGGGCGACGGGCCGGACTGGATCCTCCCCGTCACCCCGTCGGCCGACAACCTGGTCTCCAACCTGTTCAGCTTCCAGTGGAACCTGTGGCGGCCGCTGTACTGGACCGACAACGGCACCGAGCCCGAGCTCAACCCGGCGATGAGCATCGCCGCCAAGCCCGTCTACAGCAACGGCGACAAGACCGTCACGATCAAGCTCAAGAGCAGCGACAAATGGTCGGACGGCACCAAGGTCAGCGCGAAGGACATCCTGTTCTTCATCGACCTGGTCAAGGCCGGGGTCAAGAAGTCTCCAGGGAACTGGGCCGACTACGCGCCCGGCTACTTCCCCGACAACGTGGCCAGCACCGCCGAGCCGAACGCGACCACCCTGGTGCTGAAGCTGAAGTCGGCCGTCAACCCGAGCTGGTTCACCGAGGACTACCTCGCTTCCGTCGTCCCGCTGCCCGCCCACGCCTGGGCCAAGACGTCGGCCCACGGGCCCATCCTGACCGACTGGGCCGCCAACCCGGCCGACGCGACCAAGATCTTCAACTACCTCACCGCCGCGTCGAACTCGACCACCACGTACGCGACCAACCCGCTCTGGCGCACCGTCGACGGCCCGTACCGGCTGACGGCGTTCAACGCCACCACCGGCGCGTTCACGATGACGCCGAACGCGTCCTACGGCGGCCCGCACGCGACGCCGATGTCGAAGTTCCAGGGTGTCCCTTTCTTCTCGGACGCGGCCGAGTTCAACGCCGTCAAGGCCGGCCAAATCGATGTCGGCTACGTCCCTCAGGCCGACGTGCCGCAGCTGGCCGGGCTCAGCGGCTATAACCACGTCGCCGCGCCCGACTTCGGCATGAGCTTCGCCGCCTACAACTTCAAGGACGCCACCGGCGGCTTCGACCACATCGCCCGCGAGCTGTACTTCCGGCAGGCCATGGCGCACCTGGCGGATCAGCAGGCGTGGATCAAGGCGTTCATGCACGGCGCGGGCGCCCCGGCCTACGGGCCGATCCCGGCCGCGCCGGCTAGCCCGTACCTGCCCGCGGACGCCAAGACCGACCCGTACCCGTTCAGCGTGGCCGCCGCGGTCAAGCTCCTGAAGTCACACGGCTGGACCGTTCACCCGGGCGGCACCGACACCTGCGCCCGCCCCGGCACCGCCGCGGGGGACTGCGGGGCCGGCATCGCGGCCGGCACCAAGCTGGCGTTCACGTTCATCTACAACGCCGGCTCGGCCACCGTCACCGGTCAAGCCCGTGACCTGGCCGCGAAGGCCAGCCAGGCGGGCATCAAGATCACCCTGTCGGCCAGCAGCTTCAACTACATCATCAGCAACTACCTCGACTCGTTCTCCCCGGGCAACGAGAACAAGTGGGCGATGGCGGACTTCGGCGGCGAGGTCAATTCCGCCTACCCGACGACGTTCTTCCTGTTCAACACCAACGGCCCCGACCAGATCGGCGACTACAGCAACCCGACCGCCGACGCCCTGATCCACGCCTCGATCACCAGCCGTAACCCGTCGGCGGTGACGAATGAGGCTTCGTTCCTGACCAGGAACCAGCCGGTCCTCTTCCAGCCCAACGCGGACAACGTCTGGGTCTGGAAGCAGGGCATCTCGGGCCCGGCCGCCTCCTTCGCCAGCCTGACCCAGTACTACGCCGATCCCGAGTTCTGGTCCGTCACCGGGTAGGTTGGCCGGGTAAGTTCGACTGTGTGACGCTCGCGGTGGAAGCGGTCGGCCTGGTCAAGCGGTTCGGGAAGACGCTGGCGGTCGACGGCGTGGACCTGGCGGTCGAGCCCGGCCGGGTGCTTGGCCTGCTCGGGCCGAACGGCGCTGGCAAAACCACCGTCGTCCGGATGCTGGCCACGCTCCTGCGCCCCGACGCCGGCTACGCCCGCGTCGGCGGCGCCGACATCGTCGCCCAGGCCGACCGGGTCCGCGAGCTGATCGGGCTGACCGGCCAGTACGCGGCGGTCGACGAGGACCTGACCGGCTTCGAGAACCTGCTCCTGATCGGGCGGCTGCTCGAGGTGCCGAAACGAGAAGCCAAGCGACGTTCGGCCGAACTGCTGGAGCGGTTCGACCTGGCCGACGCGGCCAGGCGTTCGGTCAAGACCTACTCCGGCGGCATGCGGCGCCGGCTCGACCTGGCCGCGAGCCTGGTCCAGCGGCCCGCGGTGCTGTTCCTGGACGAGCCGACCACCGGCCTGGACCCGCGCAGCCGGGGCGAGGTCTGGGCGATGATCAGGGCGCTGGTCGCCGAGGGCACCACGGTGCTGCTGACCACGCAGTACCTGGACGAGGCGGACCGGCTGGCCAACCAGATCGCGGTCATCGACCACGGCCGGGTGATCGCGACCGGCACCGCGTCCGAGCTGAAAGCCAAGATCGGCCAGCAGACCCTCGACGTGCGCCCGGCCGATCCGGCCGACCTGGCCCGGGCCGCCGCCATCGTGGCCGCGGCCGCGGGCCGCGAACCGGTCATCACCGACGCGGATCCGGGCCTGCTGTCCGTCCCCGTCGATGACGCCCAGTCCCTGCCCGCCGTGATCAGCGGCCTGGCGGCCGAGCGGATCGAGGTCACCGAGCTCGCCCTGCGGCTGGCCAGCCTGGACGAGGTCTTCATGGCCCTCACCGGGCACAGTGCCGAGGAGAGCGGCCGATGACGGCCGTCCCAGTCGCCGGCCCGGGCCGCGCGCGGAGCATGACGCCGGCCCGCGCGCTGCGGCATTCGCTGACGCTGGCCTGGCGCGCCCTCGTGCGGATCAGGCGCAACCCCGAGCAGCTGCTCGACGTCACGCTGCAGCCGATCGTCTTCGTGACGCTGTTCGTGTTCTTGTTCGGCGGCGCTATCAAGGGGGAAAGCAGGCACACCTACCTGCAGTATGTGCTGCCCGGCATCATGGTCATGACCGTGCTGTTCGCCAGCATGGGCACCGGTATCGGGCTGAACACCGACGTCACCAAGGGCATCTTCGACCGGTTCCGGAGCCTGCCGATCGCCCGGTCGGCCCCGCTGACCGGGACGATCATGGGAGATTTCTTCCGCTACCTCATCTCGATCGCGATGGTCTTCGGCTACGGCTCGCTGCTCGGGTTCCGGATCGCCGCCAACCCGCTGTCGACGCTGGGCGCGGCCGGGCTGATGTTCGTCTTCGGCTTCGCCCTCGGCTGGATCTGGGTGCTCCTCGGCCTGTTCGTGAAGTCACCGCAGAGCCTGCAGGGGTTCGGGTTCATCGTGATGTTCCCGCTCGCGTTCGGCAGCAACGTGTTCATCCAGACCAGTACCCTGCCCGGCTGGCTGCAAGCCTGGGTCCGGGTCAACCCGGTCACCCAGCTCACCGCCGCCAGCCGCGGCCTGATGCTGGGCGGCCCGGTCGCCACCCCCGCCTGGCATTCCGTCGCCTGGAGCATCGCCATCACCGCCGTCTTCGCCCCCCTCGCCGTCCGCCGCTACCGCCGCATCGGCTAGAACCCGCGGCTACTAACCCCCCGCGGCTACTAACCCCCCGCGGCTACGCGATGAAACCGGGCTTCCAGTGCGTTCTGGCGCGCTGTACCCCGGGTTTCATGCCGTTCCGGCGCGGGCGAGTCGCAGCCGGATCACCCCGCGCGCCCGGCCGCCCGTGAGTCCCGCCGCCCCGCGCGTACCACCCACTCGTTCGTTTGCTAGCTTTTTAGATTGCTAGCATGCTAGCCTCAACCTTGTGGGCGACGAAGAGATGAAGCAGTTCAACGTGTACCTGCCGATCGGACTGATCAAGCAGGTCAAGCACCACTCCATCGAGTCGGGCCTGTCGTTGTCGGCGCTGGTCGCCGACGCACTGCGCGCCTACCTCGACGATCCCCGGAAGGGAAACTGACATGACGACCGAAGGCATCGAGGCCGTGTTCCTGGAGACTCACAACTGGGGCAAGGCGGCGAAGTTCTTCCAGGCACTGGGCTTCGACCTGGAGTTCTCCACCGACCACAGCTCGGGCCAGTTCCGTAGCGGCGACGGCCCCTACGTGTTCGTCGCCGAAGTCCCCGAAGACCGGGCGCCCGGGATCCAGGTGGTGCTCAAGGTGACCGAACCGGACGCGGACCTCGACCCGGCCGTCGAGGTGGTCACCCCGTTCGAGGACACGCACTACGGGACCAGGGAGATGACCGTCCGCGACCCCGACGGGCGGCTCTGGAGCCTCCAGGCCCCGGTGAAGAAGTGAAGGCCAGGGCACCGGACAGCCCCGTGATGCCGGACAGCCCCGAGGACCTGGTGGCCGAGCAAGCCGGCCACGGCGTTGCCCAGTACGTCCTCCTGGGGGCCGGCCTGGACACCTTCGCCCAGCGCAGGCCGCAGGCCGCTGAGCGCCTGCGGGTGTTCGAGGTCGACCAGCCCGGCCCGCAGGCCTGGAAGCGGCAACGGCTGCTCGAACTCGCCCCCGGTTCGACGCTGGTGACGACGTTCATGCTCCCGGCCGAGCTTCTCGACGACCGCGATCGCCCGGGACTCCAGGCCTCCCGGGATGGTGCGCGCGCCTCGGGCACGCCGTTCATCAGCTTCTACACCCCGCCGGAAATGCTGGCCCTGGCCCGCGAAGCCGGTTTCAAGTACGCCCGGCACGTGCCGGGCTCGTCGCTCGCCGAGCGCTACTTCGCGGGCCGCCCCGACGGCCTGCGCCCGTCGAGCGGCGAGGACCTGCTCGTCGCCACCACTTGATAGGGTGGCATAGTCAGTAGGCCCCTTCCGGGTTCGGACGCGCCTGTCACGTTCACCTGGAAGGAAAAGCCCATGACCAGTCCGCGGATCGGCCCGCCCCCGCACAGCCAGGATCCCTACACCAAGCTCACGTCACCCCGTGGGATCCCGGTGGATCAGCTGGTTTCGGTCCTGCAGAAGGAAATCCGCCGCGGCCACGTGGACAACGCCGTGCTCGCCGCCTACGAGATGCTGTCGACCTCCGCTGACGTGGCCGAGCACCTGTGGCGGCGGCTTAAGATCATCGCGGTCGAGGACGTGGGCATGGGGGAGCCGCTGGCGCCGCTCCTGCTGAACTGCCTGCACGAGAACTTCCGCGCCATCCCGGACGCGGCCACCATGATGGCCGTGCACGCGGTCCGCCTGCTGGCCACCGCCAAGAAAGACCGGACCAGCGGGGAACACGCCGACCTGGTGGCGGCCAAGGTGAAAAGCGGCGAGCTCGCGGTCACCGTGCCCGACTACGCCCTGTGCGTCCACACCCGGGCCGGGCAGGAAATGGGACGGGGACTGACACACTGGTGGGAAAATGGAGCCCAGGTCAGGAACGAACTCCCCACGGCCGATCATTCGTACCGGGACGAACTGATCGAACTGCACCGCGCCGCCGAGAACGACGGAACTAGCTGATGGGCACCAGCTTCACCGAGTACCGCGGCCACGGATTCTGGACCAGGGACGCCGCCCTGGAGACCGTCCTGGCCCTGCTGGTCCTGGAACTGGAACCGCTGGCCCGCCAAGACCCCGACCTGGACCCGGTCCTGGACCTGTGGACCATCCAGTCGGTCGCCGGCTTCGGCGGGTGCGTGGAGGCAGGCCTGGACGAGCACCTCACGAGCGTGCCCGGCCTGGCCGCTCTGGTCACCGCCGCCCTGCGGCGCATCACCGAACGCCTGCCCGCCGGGGGAAGCGTCGAGGTCACGTCCCCGGACCTGGCCCGGCGGGCCGACCGCGTGTGCGAGGGCCAGAGCTGGTACGTGCCCGGAGCGCTCGCGACGTGGACGGGCCACGTGGCGGACGCCCTGCACGACCTGGTCGCCGGGCGCCTGCCGCCGCCCTCAGCAGGCTTCTGGTTCGTCGACGGAGACGGACGCCGCATCCACCCGGTGCATCGCCACTGAACCGCGCTCTTACAGCACCTATGTGCCATCGGTGCAGCTCTAGGTGACCCGGTGTGCCACCGGTGCTGCCGGCCGAACCGCCAGACCCGCCGAGGCAGGATCCCGGGGGGTCCGGGATCCTGGCTGGGTTCCGTTACGCCGCCTGGCTGAGCATCCGGTCCGTTACCTCGCGCAGCTGGGTGCGGAATTGCTGGTCGTAGGCCTGGGGGAGGGCGCGTGAGGTCTTGGGCCCGTCGAAGAACTGCCCGGTGACCGCGTCGAGAGCCGGGTCGGTGATGAGCCGCATGGTGGCCTCGCCGCCCTCCTCGACCGTGGAGACCGGGGTGATGCCGCCCAGCGTGACCATGGCGGTGTCCATGAAGGTCGCCGGGTGCAGGCAGTTCGCCGTGGTCTGGTCCGCCGCGAGTTCGTCGGCCAGGTCAGCGACGTAGCCCCGCGCGTCGTCGCCCAGTTCCGCGGCGGGATCGGCCACGCGCTCCGCGTCGCGTCCGTGGGCCAGAGGCAGCCTGGGAGAGCTCGTTCGCCCGGCTCGACTCCCTGTCGCGGCGCTCGCTGTCGTAACGGCGGGTAACAGCCAGCCCATCGCCATCGCGCCCGCGATGCCGGCCAGCACGATCGCTCCCACGATCTCGCCGTGTTCGCCGGTCGCGGTACCCAGCTTCCCGCCGAGCTTCAGCCCGATGATCGACATAACGAAGCTCATGAGCCCGAACAGGGTTACTGCCAAGACGATCGAGTAACGCACCGTTCCGAGGGCGAGTCCCACCGCGAGGTCGTCCAGGCTGAGCGCGGCCCCGCTGACCAGCAGTCGCCACCCGTGCCAGGCCTGCGGGGCGTCGTCGCCGCCGCGCAGTGACTCGATGAGTCCCCAGACCGCGGTCGCGAACAATGTCCCGGCGCCGGCCCAGCGGGCGGCGGCTCCCAGCGGGCCGGCCAGGCCGGTGCCGATGAGCATCCCGGTGGCCGGCATCACGACGTCGCACAGGCCGAACACCGTGGCCACCTTGATCTCGGTGCGCCGGTCCACGCCGCTGACCCCGATGGCGATCGCCGCCCCGAAGTTGTTCAGCCCGAGCGCGACCGCTACGACCAGGAGCGCCACCATCTTTAAATTAAGCAGTACCCGCGCGGCCCCCGACAGTGAGATCGGCTAACGAGAACTTGCGACTTTCTAACGGCAGCAGGCACGCTCCCGGAGTATCACTTCAGCGGGCACTCCCGGGTGTAGCCTCCCGGCAACCGAGGTACTAGCGCGGCCGCGTCCACCTGGAAGGGGAGGTGACCACGTGTCAGGCCTGCTCATTGCCGCGATCGTTTTCGGAACGGTCACCGTCGTTGAGTTGCCGGACAACTCCGGACTGGCGAGCCTGGTCCTGGGCACCAGGTACCGGCCGATCGGGGTGTTCGCCGGGACGGCGGCGGCTTTCGCCATGCACGCGGTGCTGGCGGTGACGTGCGGGAGCCTACTCGCCCTGCTCCCGCACAAGATCGTGCAGATCGTGGTCGCCGGCGTGTTCCTGGTCGGTGCCGTACTGGTGCTGCGCGCGGACGACGATGACGATGACGAAGCACGGCTGAAGGCCGACGCCGCCGGGTTCTGGCCCGTAGCCGTGACCTCCTTCGGGGTAATCGCGCTGGCGGAACTGGGCGACCTGTCGGACATCACGATGGCGGACCTCGCCGCTAGATACCACGACCCGGTAGCGGTGGGCATCGGCAGCGTGCTGGGGCTGTGGCTGGTGGCAGCGCTGGCCGTTACGGGTGGCCGGGCACTGCTGCGGATCCTGCCGATGCGGTGGATCAGCCGCCTGGCCGCGCTGGTGATGATCGTCATGGCCGCGGTCACCCTGGTCGAGGCATTCCGGTGACGGTTCCCCGCCAGCCGGCAGGTCAGCCGCGTCCACCTCGTAGTCTGTTCCCTGTGAGCCAAAGTGAGGAAATCTCCGTCTCGCGCGTCTTCGACGCGCCGCGCGAACTGGTCTACCAAGCCTTCGTCGATCCCGACCAGCTAGGCCAGTGGTTCGGGCCTGAGGGCTTCTCGGTGCCGTTCGAGTCAGTGCAAAGCGACGTACGGACAGGCGGTTTCCAGCGCTTTGTGCTGGTGAGCGACGCGGATCCTGGTCGCAGGACCGAGGTCGATGTGGCCTTGAGCGAGGTCGTCGAAGATGAGCTGCTGGTCGCGCACGCCGATATCGGTGCGACCGCGGGCGGCGGGAGGACGGCCAGGATCAGGGTGCGGCTGGAATTCGTCGATCAGTCCAGCGGCAAGACCAGGCTCGAGCTGCGTCAGGAGCCGTCCCGCAACGAGGTATGCGGCGACTCGGAAGCAGCCTGGGAGACTTCGTTCACCCGGCTCGACTCCCTGTTGGGGCGCTCGCTGTAGTAACGGCCGGGTCCACGCGAGACGACGGGCGAGCAACTCGGTCAGGGACGCGGCCGTTCCTTGATACCGCTCGCCAGCAGGCCCGTCACCTCGGCGATCCGCGCCGCGCGCAGGTCCGGCCGCCGCTTCGTGGCGTCGATGTAACGCAGATAGCCCTTGCGGTAGAACTGCGCCAGCGTGTCGAAGAACGCACCGGCCGCCGGGTTGCCCTCGAGCGCGGCCGCGATGTCATCGGCAAGATCACCGCGCTGCGGCCCCTCCGGCGACAGCTCGACCGGCACCTGCGAGCCGACCGCGATACCGGCATGCTGAAGTCTCGCCGGGTTCATCGTGAACGCCCAGCCGCTCTCGCCCGGCTCGAGTGTCACCCGCACCCGGCGGCCATTAACCGTGCCACTCACGTGGTGCACGGCCTTGACGCCCCACTCCGCGTCCGGGTCAAAAGGCATCACGATCAGCCCGCAGCCGCGGGGACCGGCGCCGACCCGGACCTCAAACCGCTGAACCCGCATAGCCCACTGTGACACGGCGACACCCGCGGGTGGGTCAGGGCAGCGGCCATCGATGTGGCCTTGCGAGAATGCCCGCATGGACCCACTCGCGTGCCCCTGCGGCCTCGGAGATGACTACGCGTCGTGCTGCGGGCGGCTCCACGCGGGCGCGCCAGCGCCGACCGCCGAGTCGCTGATGCGCTCCCGCTACACCGCATTCGCCACCGGGGACGCCGGCTACCTCCTGCGCACCTGGCACCCGTCAGCCCGCCCGCAAACCCTCGGCCTCGACCCGGCGCTGCGGTGGACCCGCCTCGCCGTCCTGGAAACCCGCGACGGCGGGCTCTTCGACACCACCGGCACCGTGCAATTCCGCGCCATGTACATCCAGCACGGCAAGCGCGGCGTCCTCGCGGAAACGAGCGAGTTCGCCCGGCACGACAGACGCTGGACCTACCTCGGCCCCACTGCGCCGCCGAATGGCTGTCACCCAGCTGGGTTACTGTGACGCCATGAGCGATGCTGTTCCCGCCTGGGCATACGAGCAAGCTGAGGTCTGCCCGTATGATCCCCGGTGGGCCGACCGGGCCAGGACAGAGCGCGAGCGGCTGGCGGCGCTGCTGGCACCGTGGCTGGCCGGCGGAGTCGAGCATGCCGGGTCGACTGCCGTTCCCGGGCTCGCCGCCAAGCCGATCATCGACCTCATGGCCCCGGTGAACGACCTGGACGTGACGACCGAACAGGTGTCGGCGCGGCTCGCTGCCGACGGCTGGCATTACGTGCCTCCGGAGCTGGACCAGCGGCCGTGGCGGCGTTTCTTTGTCAAGCCAGACGCGTCCGGGCAGCGACGAGAGGCGCACCTGCACCTGATCCCGGCCGGGCATCCGCGCTGGGCGGAGCAGATCATGTTCCGCGATGCGCTCCGTCGCGACCGCGCACTCGCGCAGAGGTACGAGGACCTGAAGCTCCGGCTTGCCCGGCAGCACGGACACGACCGCGAGGCGTACTCGGAAGGCAAGGCCCAGTTCGTCGCAGCCGTGCTGGCCCAGCCGAGCCACCCGGAGGCGCGCGCTACCCGTTGAGGATCTGCTCCCTGAGGATGTCCGCGTGCCCGCCGTGCTGGGCGAGTTCGCGCAGGACGTGGAGGTAAATCCAGCGCAGCGGGAGCGGGCCCAGCCGGTAGCCGTAGACCCAGAGCCCGAAGGAGATTCCATGGTGGTGCCGTTGGCGGTCCGGGTGGTGGCCGCGGTGGCCGGCGGCCTGCTCGTGCTCGCGGCGTGGACCAGCGTCACCGGGACGCTGATCGTGTCGCGTTCGGTCGGCGGCTGGCCGACGCGGTGGGTGGACCGCATCGTGACCGGGGCGTTCCGGCTAGCGGTCGTCCCCATCGCCGACTACGAACGTCGTGACCGGCTGCTCGCCACCCAGCCCGCCGCGATCTTGCTGGCGCAGCTGGCGGCCTGGCTGGGGATAGCTTTCGCCGGGTTCGGGTTGCTGCTGTGGCCCTTCGCCACCCGCGGTGCGGCCTCGGCTTTCACCGACGCCGGGTCCTCGATGTTCACCCTGGGCTTCGCCGAGCCGGCTGGCACCGCGCCGGCGGCGATCGTCTTCCTCGGGGCGGCGACCGGCCTGGTCATCGTCACGCTGCAGATCGCTTACCTGCCGACGCTGTACTCGGCGTTCAACCGCAGGGAAACCGAAGTGGCGCTGCTGAACGCCCGGGCCGGCGTCCCGTCCTGGGGTCCGGAGCTGCTGGCGCGTACCCACTACGCGCTGGGATCGGGCGTTTCTACGGTCGATACGATGCCCGACCTGTACGCCCAGTGGGAACGCTGGTCGGCCGACGTCGCCGAAAGCCACACCACCTACCTGTCGCTGGTGCGGTTCCGCTCGCCCCTGCCGCTATCGTCCTGGGTGACCGCGCTGCTGGCCGTGCTGGATTCCGCCGCCCTGTTCCTGGCCCTGTCGCCCGGGGCCGCGCCGGTGGTACCGGCCCGGCTGTGCCTGCGCGGCGGATTCCAGGCGTTCAACCGGATCGCCCGGGACATGGGCATGCAAATACCCATGGAGCACGGCCCGCAAGCCGGCATCACCCTGACCTACCAGGAGTTCCTCGACGCCATCGCCCGGATGCGCGAGGTCGGCTTCCCGATCGAGCGCGACCCCGCCGAAGCCTGGCCGGACTTCGTCGGCTGGCGCGCCAACTACGAGCAGGCCGCCTACGCGATCGCCGCCGCCGTCGACGCGGTACCCGCCCTGTGGTCGGGCCCGCGCCGGCATCCCGCCAAGGCCATCCCCCCCATCCGCCCGCCGCTAGGCCGGCCGCCCACCTAAGCACCCGCCGGCCGCCCACCTAAGCACCCGCCCGGCCGTTATGGTGGTGCTCGTGCGGCTGACTGTTCTCGGCGCGTGCGGCGCCTGGCCGGAGCCGGGCCAGGCGTGCAGCGGCTTCCTGGTCGAGCACGACGGCTTCCGGCTGCTGGTCGACGCGGGCTACGCGACCGTCCCGCGGCTGCTGGAGCACGTGGCCGCCGGTCACCTCGACGCCGTGTTCATCAGCCACGGACATCCCGATCACTGCGCTGACCTGACGCCGGACCGGCGCTTGAGCATCGGCCCGTTCGTTGCTTCGATCTGCTTGTTGCCGCACTGGGTGCCCAACGCCGGCCTGCGGCTCGCCGCCGGCGGCACGGTCCTCGCCTATACCGGGGACAGCGGCCCCGACCCGGCCATCATCGGCCTGGCCCGCGACGCGGACCTGCTGCTGGCCGAGGCAGAAAGGAGGTGCTCGCGATGTTCGCTTATCGTCAGACGCCTCCGGGGGTTGCTCGCTAGCAATCCCGGAGACGCACTGCGGGCACCCTCAGGAATCTGGCATCAGCCAATCCTGAGGGTGCCTTCCGGGGTCCGCGCCCGAGCCGGCCGACGCCCCGGTGACCAGCACCCGCCTCGCTCCGTCGTTCACGGGTCCTCCGATCTCCACGCGTCCGGACCTTCCGTCGAAAGAATTATGCCGAACGGAATCGGTGCCAAGCCCCGCTCCTACCCGCGCCACATCGTTGACTTCCTCCCTTTGCGCGATGTGTATTTCACAGCCTGTCCGGAAAGGGTTACGTTTGGACACATGTTCGCCGAGCACGTGAAATCGAGCGTCTGAGCCCGGCTGGCGCATCGGCATGCAAACCGCGGTGCCGGACCGGCTGCCGCCCGCGACCTGGCCGGAGTTCTGGCGCGAGGTAGCCAGGCGGGCCGCCCTGAGGTCGCGCTCGCTGTGGTCGGCCGCCGATCAGCCCGCCTGGGCGCGGCCGCTGCTGCTGCTGACCGCGGCGGTATCGGCTTGGTCCTACGCCTGGCGGGCCACCCGGCCGGTGAACATCGAGATCTACTACGCCGCCGCCGTCCGCAGCATGACGTCGAGTATGTCCAACTTCTTCTTCGGCGCCCTCGACCCGGCCGGGACGGTGACGACCGACAAGCTGCCCGGCGCCTTGTGGCTGCAGGCTATTTCCGTGGGCGTGTTCGGCCCGCACAACTGGGCGCTGGTCCTGCCGCAGGTCATCGAAGGCGCGCTGACGGTTCTGGTGCTCTACCGGGCCGTGCGCCAGGTGGCCGGGCCGGCGGCTGGCCTCATCGCGGCCGGCCTCCTGGCCATCTCGCCGGCCACCGTCGCGCTCAACCGCGGCAACGTCTCCGACACCTTGATGATCGTGCTGGCCGTGCTGGCCGCCGATGCGATGATCTCCGCCGTCAGCACCGGCCGGTGGCGGCCGCTGCTGCTGGCCGGCCTGTGGATCGGCCTGGCCTTCCAGGCCAAGATGCTCGAGGCGTGGCTGGTGCTGCCGGCCCTGGCCGGCTGTTACCTGCTGGCGGCGCCCGGCGGCTGGCTGCGGCGGGCTTGGCGCGGCGGCGCGATGGTGCTGCTCGCCGTGGTCGTCTCACTGAGCTGGATGAGCCTGGTGACGGTCTGGCCGGCCGGCTCGCGACCCTACATTGACGGCAGCACCGGCAACTCGGCCTTCCAGCAGGTGTTCATCTACAACGGGTTCGGCCGCCTCGACCAGGCGACGCCCGACCAGCTGGTGAACCGGACCATCCGGCTCGGACTGGCCATCTCGCCGCAGCCGTCCTGGCACCGGCTGCTGTCCGGCGAACTGGGCCGCGACACCGCCTGGCTGCTGGCGGCGGCGATGATCGCGCTGCTCGCGGGCCTGCTCGCCCGGCGCCGCCAGCCGCGCACCGACCTGGTGCGAGCCGGGCTGGTGCTGTGGGGGACCTGGCTCGTCACGCTGTTCGCCGTCTTCTCGGCGGCCACGACCATCAACTCCTACTACGCGGCGGCGCTGTCACCGGCGGTCGCGGCCCTGCTCGCCATCGGGCTCACGCTGGCCTGGCGCCACCGCGAGCGCCCCTGGTCCTGGCTCGCCCTCGGCGCCGCGGTCCTGGCGACGGCCGGGTACTCCGCTTGGCTGCTCCCCGCCAGCGGAACCGGCCTACCCGGCTGGCTGCGCCCCGTCGCCATCGCGCTCGCCGCCGCGGCGGCGTGCGTCATCGCCGCAGCCGCCTCGCGCCCCTCAGCGAAAGCCTCGCGTCGGCCCGCCGCCGCACTGGCCGCGGTCGCCGTGACCCTGGCCACCGCGGCCACGCTGATCGTCCCCGCCACCGCCTCGGCCGCCGTAGTGTCCACCGGACTCGGCCCGTTCGAGACGCCGTTCGAGCCGGCCCGGGAGACCGCCGACATCACCGCGTTCCTGTCGGCGGGCTTCCAGATCAAGGGATCGCTCGTCACGCTGGAGCGCGCCAACGCGCCGTTCGTGTACCTCATGGCCACCCAGACGGCGGTGCTGGCCGCCCCGTTCATCTGGGCCAGCGGCCGGGAAGTGGTGCCGATCGGCGGCTTCACCGGCACCATTCCCGAGCCGACCCTGGCCACGCTGCAGCATCTGATCCGGACCGGCTTCGTCGCCACCTTCCTGCAATCCCCCACGACGAACGATCCCCGCCTGACCTGGGTCGCCCATCACTGCATGCATATCACCCCAAAGGCGTCCGCCCCGCACGCGGTCCTGCCCCTAGCCGTCTATGTCTGCCTGGCCAATACCTAAACCAAGCTCAAGCTCATCAGCCCCCGGAGCAGTCGGATCAGATCGGGTACCTCGTCGGTTCGGTGATGTAACCCCGGCCCGAGGGAGTGGTCCACCGGAACGTCCCGTCGGGGAGCTGGTCGACGTTCCAGCCGGGCTGCTGCTTGACCCGGTGGTCGTGGCGGCATTTGGGGCCGGCGTTGCACAGGCACGTCCGCCCGCCCGCCTCGTATGGCACGTTATGTTCGAAGTCGCACTGGCTGGCGGGCCGGCGGCAGACGGGGCTGACACAGGTGGCGTGCCGGATCTGGGCCAGGTGCCGCAGCCTGGCCCCGGGGTTGTGCCCGCTGGCCTCGAACCGGTGATCGCACCCCTCGGTGCTCAGGGGATGGAGTTCGACGATCAGGTCCGGGCCGCTGCCGGGGGTGCGCAGCCGCCAGGTCTCGTATCCGCCGTCCTGGCGGCCTTCGGGGGTGAAGCTGAACCCGGCCGCCGGGCCGTCCCTGACCCCGCCCGCCGCCGCGGCCGGTTTCTCCCGCTTTCCGCGCTTCCCCCGGTTCTTGGGTTCGGGTCGGCCGCAGCCGTGCTCGACCGCATGCCCGTGCTCGTCGGTCACGGTCACGCACCACGTCGTGCGCGGGTTCCGCGCCGCCGCGTGCGCCAGGTCCCGGGCCAGCCACGGATCGATAGGCCCGATCCCGCCCATCTCCCCGGGCCGGTCCGCCCGCCCGGCCAGGTCCGCCAGCGGCACCGTCAAAGTGCCCCGCACCGCGAACCCGCCCGGCGTCACGTCTTCCTGCGCCGGGCCCTCACCGGGCCGGGGCCGGGAATCCTTGCCCAGCAGCAGGTCCAGGTACGCCCGCGCCCGCAACTGGTCCATGTCCCCGTCCAGCCCGGCCTTGCGCAGCTCGCGCGCCCACGCCGTGATCCGCTGATCCGCCGCCAGCACCTCCGCCGGGGGCAGCTCCCGGCCCATCAGCGCCGCGTTCCCGCTGTCCTCCGCCCACCGTTCCACCCGGGCATCCTTCTGCGCGTCCTCGCGGCGCTTCTTCGCCTTCTCCGGCGCGACCTCCATCACCGCCCGGGCGATGGCGGCCCGCAGCCCGTCCGGGGTCAGCTTGCCCGCCCGGCCCAGCACCAGGTCCTCCGCCGCCCGCGACTCCTGGTCATCCAGCGGCGCGGTCACGTCCACGATGATGGCGACCTTGGACTGCCGCAGCCGCCCGGACCGGAACGCCGCCATCGTGCCCGGCAGCCGCGACGCCAGATCCTGCGCCCGGCCCATCAGCCGCTCCGCGGCGGCCCGCGACTCGGCCAGCAGCACCCGCAGCTCATCGACCGCGAACTCATCCCACCGCTCCGGCACCCCCGCCGGGTCCCGCGGCTCGCAGCCCTTCTCCGGGCGCCGCCGGATGAACTCCGCGACCGCCGCGTGCTTACGCGCCGCCGCGTGCGCCTCGACCCGGTCCCACGCCCGGATCACCCCGTCCAGCTCATCATCGGACGCCCCCGGGTACCGGTCGCCGTCCCCAGCCACCGAGTCGGCGAAACTCCCCGGACTCCGGCTCGGGCTCCTCCTCGTCGTCCGCGCCGAACCCAGGCGGCGGCTCGTCACCATCCGCCGCGGCATCACACCACGCCAGCCACTCGTCCTCGGACATCCAGTCCGGAGTGGGAACAGGATCGCCGGGCCCTGAGGCGGGATCCGCGTGAGCCGGGTCGCGAGACATGAGCACCTCCCCGTTCGGAACGGAAATAAATCTATAGAACATAGTAACGAAGAACAGGAAACCGCGCACGAGAACACGCACACAGTCGAATCAATGTACGATATATTTTCACTTCGAGACCGAGCGGATCCGGGGCCACCTGTTCGGCATGTGCCCCCCGCTGCACGACATCCTGCGGCTGCTCGGTCTGCACCGAGACGGCCAGCTCAAACTGGACTAGCTCATCACTCGCCGGTGAGCCACGGCCACAGGCCGCCGCCCGAGCGTGCCGCGTCGAGCGCGTCCCGGCCGAGCTCGGCGAAGCACTCGACGGCCGAAGAATCCTCGTCCCGCCAGGACCACAGCCGGGTGGTCGTCAGCCGCAGCCGGTGCTCCTCGGTGGTGCCGATCGCCCCGTGCAGCTGGTGCGCGATCGCGGCCACGGTGCCCGCGCTCTCGCTGGCCTGAGCCTTCGCGGCCAGCACGGCGGCCAGGACCGCGCCCGGAACAGCGCTCGGGACGGCGCCCGGAACAGCGCCCGGGACGGCGCCCGGGACGGCGGACGGCCCGGCCGCGCTCCCGGCCTCGGCCGCGACCGCAGCCTGAGTGGCCGCGCTGATCAGCGCGACCTCGCCCGCCATCCGGGCGATCTCCTGCTGCACGGTGGGGAAACGGGCCAGCGCCCGGCCGAACTGCTCGCGCTCGTTCACGTACGTCACCGTGAGGTCCAGGGCCCGCTGGGCCGCCCCGGCGATCAGCAGCGACCGGAACAGGCGCAGCAGGCCCCGGCCATAATCCGCCAAACCCGCTGGGACCGAACGGATCTCGGCCTCCGCCCCGGCCTCCACCTCGTCCCTCGGCTCGCCGGCCAGGTTCCGGCCAGCTTGTACCCGGCCCGCCTGCCTGACCACCGCCAGCCACTCGTCACCAGCTGGATCGGCGCCGACGGCCACCGTCGTGGCCAGCCGCCCGTACGGCACCCGCCGCAGCCAAGCGTCCCGGTCCGGAGCCACGGAAAGGGTCAGCGGCCCGGCCGGAATATCCAGCCCCGCCCGCGCCAGCACCATCCCGGCCACGAGCGTCTCGGCCAGCGGTACCGGGGCGGCCGCGGCCCCCGCCGCCACCGCGATGTCGGCCGCCGCGGCCAGGTCGCCGCCGCTCCCGCCCGCCTCCTCAGGTGACCCCACCAAGGTCAGTCCCGTCTCCTCCAGCGCCTGCCACAGGACCGCGTCCCAGCCGTCACCCGAAGCGGCGGCGGCCACCCGTTCGGCCGTACAGTGCTCGGCCAGCAGGTCGCTGACGGTGGCGCGCAGGAGATCACGTTCGTCCTTCATCGCCGTGCTCACCTCAGGCCCAGCCCGCGGGCGACGATCCCGCGCAGGATCTCGTTGGTCCCGCCGCGCAGCGTGAAGCCGGGGGCGTGCAGCACCGCGTGGGCCAGCATCCCGGCGATCCCGCCGCCGTCCGGGTCGGGTTCGGCCGCCGTCAGCGTCCGGGCCACGTCGATGATCTCGCTCTCGAGCCGGGTACCGACGTCCTTGACCAGCGCGGCCGCGATCTCCGGGGTCTCGCCGCCGGCCAGCGCCCCGGCCACCGCGAGCGACATCTGACGGCAGGCCCACAGCCGCGAGACGATACGCCCGAGGGCCTCGGCCGCCCCCGGTCCGTCGGGGCGTGCGGCGAGCTCACCGGCCAGCGTCTCCATGAGGACGAACGTGGAAAGTATCCGCTCCGGCCCACTGCGTTCGTAGGCTAGTTCCGAAGTCGCCTGGGCCCAGCCCGCGCCGATCTGGCCGATCACCTGGCCGTCGGGCACGAACACCTCGTCCAGCACCACCTCGTTGAAGTGGTGCTCGCCGGTCATCGAGATGATCGGCCGGATGGTCACGCCCGGCTGATCCAGCTCGATCAGCAGCTGGCTGAGGCCGACGTGCCGCTGGCGCCCGTCGGGCGGGCCGGTGCGCAGCAGCGCGATGAAGGCCCGCGCGCGGTGGGCGCCGCTGGTCCAGATCTTCGTGCCGGACACGCGCCAGCCGCCGTCGACCCGGGTGCCCGCGGTCCTGACCGCGGCCAGGTCCGAGCCCGCGTCCGGTTCGGATAGCCCGATGGCGAAGCAGCACTCGCCGCGGGCGATGGCGGGCAGGTACCGCTGCCTGAGCTCCTCGCTGCCGAAGCGCAGCAGGTTCGGCACGATCTGCCGGTCGGAGACCCAGTGGGCCGCGACCGGGGCCCCGGCCGCCAGCAGTTCCTCGATGACCACGTAGCGTTCCAGCGCCGAACGGCCCCGGCCGCCGTACTCAGGCGGCACCGTCATGCCGACCCAGCCGTGCCCGGCCAGGCGGCGGCTGAACGACTCGTCCCAGCCGGACAGCCAGGCGTCGCAGGTCGGGACGAACCGTCCCGCTTCCCGTTCGGCGGCCAGGAAGGCCCGCACCGCCGACCTCAGCTCCCCGGCCGCGGCGGGCAGCGGCCGGACCGGCGGCAGCAGCGTCACGGCTCCCCATTGTGCCAGAGGCCAGGCCGGGCGCTCGGTAGGGTGAAGCCTTGACCGCTGTGATCCGCCGCTACCGCGACAGCGACCGGGCGGCCGTGTACGACGTGTGCGTGGAGACCGCGGACGCGGGTCGCAGCACGCGCGCGAGCTGATCAGCACGTTCTTGGCTTCGGTGGCGGCCGCCGGGGCGGCGTCGTGCCATCTCGGCGTCCGCCCGGCCAACGTGGCCGCCCGGCGCTTCTACGCCCGGGTCGGCTTCCGCCCGGTCGAGGTGCCCGGCGTGGAGCCCGGCACCTACCTCGTCCGCCCGGCCCGCTAACGAACGGTTAGCCGCCGGGTCGTCGAAGTAGCCCGGCATCCACTCGAGCACCTCGGCCCGGAACTCGCCCTCGCACTCGAGCTGGCACAGCACCCCGATGCCGGCCGTGGACACCCGGTGGATGAGCACGTAGGACGGCGGCAGGTTGAACTGCCTGGTGATGTTGCTGGCCCGCAGGTCGGTAACGCGGCTGGCTTCCTCGCGCATCCATTCGCGGCTGAACTTGAAGCACTCCACCTTGGACGGCTCGGCCAGCGGCGCCAGGAACGCGCGCAGCGCGTCCAGGTCGACGGCGATCCCGGGCCGCAAGAACCCGTTCGCGCGCAGCTCCCGCTCGACCGCTTCGATGTCCGTGTCGTCGTCGTGCATGATCCGCAGCAGCCGCCCGAAGAGCGGCGGCAGCCCGCCGGGCAGCCGGTCCACCGCGCCGAAGTCGAGCACGCCGAGGCGGCCGTCGTCGAGCAGCCTGAAGTTCCCCGGGTGCGGGTCGGCGTGCAGCAGCCCGGCCCGCGACGGACCGGAGAACAGGAACCGGACGAGCAGGATGCCGGCCCGGTCGCGGTCCTCCTTGCTGCCGTCGCTGATGACCCGCGACAGCGGCGTGCCGTCCATCCACTCCGAGACCAGCACCTGGTCGGTGCCGAGCACGACGTTGGGTATGTAGATGTCGGGGTCGCCCGCGTACGCGTCGGCGAACATCTGCTGCGACATCGCCTCGAGCTCGTAGTTGAGCTCCTCGGCCACCCGGTCCTTCAGCTCCTCGAGCAGCGGCTTGACGTCAAGCCCCGGCATCAGCAGGCCGAACAGCCGCCCGGCCCGGGCCAGCTGGTTGAAGTCACCGATCAGCGCGCGGCCCGCGCCGGGATACTGGATCTTCACCGCGACCCGGCGGCCGTCGTTCCAGACGGCCTGGTGCACCTGGCCGATGGACGCCGCGGCCGCGGGCGTGTCGCTGAACTCGGTGAACTTGTCCCGCCAGTCCTCGCCCAGCTCCCGCGCCAGCACCTGGTGCACGGTCCGGGCGGGCAGCGGCGGCGCGGATTCCTGCAGCTTGGTCAGCGTGGCCCGGTACGGGCCCGCGAGCTCGGGCGGCAGCGCCGCCTCGAAGATCGACAGCGCCTGGCCCAGCTTCATGGCGCCGCCCTTGAGCTCGCCCAGGACGCGGAAGATCTGGTCGGCGGTGCGCTGCTGGATCTCCTGCGCGACGATCTCGGCCGGCCGGCCGCCGATCCGCTTGCCGACCCCGAGGGCGGTGCGGCCCGCCAGGCCGATCGGAAGCCTGGCCATCTTCGCCGCCCTGGCCACCGGGTTCTGGGGCACATCGCTCACCCTTCAATTGTCCCGCATCCCACCGACCCCTAACTACACGCGATCATGGAAGAGTCCTCACAGGAAAGGCAGGTCATTATGCATACCGAAGTCTGCGACCGCCTCGGGATGGAGTTCCCGATCTTCGCCTTCAGTCACTGCCGGGACGTCGTCGCGGCCGTCACCAACGCCGGCGGCTTCGGCGTGCTCGGCGCCACCGCGCACAGCCCGCGCGCGCTCGAGGTCGACCTGACCTGGATCGACGAACAGGTCACGGGCAAGCCCTACGGTGTCGACCTGCTGCTCCCGGTCACCTACGACAAGACCGCCCCGCAGCGCGGCGAACCGCAAGCGCAGCCAGGCCAGCCCCAGGCCACCCCGCCCGCGCCCCACTTCCCACCCGCCCAGCAGGCCTTCCTCGACGACCTCCTGACCCGCTACGACGTGCCCGACCTGCCCGGGCATCTCCCCGCCACCGTCAGGTCGCTCAGCGTCTCCCCGGAGGCGGCGAGCGACCTGCTCGACGTCGCCTTCGGCCACCCGATCCGCCTGGTCGCCAGCGCCCTCGGCCCGCCGCCCGCCGACCTGGTCGGCCGCGCCCATGACCGCGCCGTCGTGGTCGCGGCCCTGGTCGGCACGGCCGAGCACGCCCGGCGCCAGCAGGCCGCCGGGGTCGACCTCATCGTGGCCCAGGGCACAGAAGCGGGCGGCCACACCGGCACCATCTCCACCATGGTGCTCGTCCCCGAGGTGGTCCGCGCCGTCGCGCCGGTGCCGGTGCTGGCCGCGGGCGGCATCGTGACCGGCGCCCAGATGGCGGCGGCCATGGCGCTGGGCGCCCAGGGCGTGTGGTGCGGCTCGGTCTGGCTCACCACCGAGGAAGCCGAGACCGACCCGTCGGTCAAGAAGAAAATGCTCGCCGCCAGTTCCGCCGACACGGTCCGGTCGCGCTCGCTCACCGGCAAGCCCGCCCGGATGCTGCGCAGCGCCTGGACCGACGAATGGGAGGGCGACCACGCCCCGCCCACGCTCCCCATGCCGCTGCAGACGATGCTCACCGCCCGCGCCCAGCAGCGCATCAACCGCAACGCGGGCTCCGGCGGCACCGGCGCCCAGCAACTCGCCACCTACTTCGTCGGCCAGGGCGTCGGCCTGATGGACCGCGTCCGCCCCGCCCGCCAGGTCGTCGAGCAGATGGTCACCGACTACCTAGCCGTAGCCGAGAACTTCGCCGCCCAACTGGACCGCTAAGCCGCTGGCGCCGCAGTCGCACGCGGGGTGCGGACGCCAGGTCCGCCGGCGCCACTGCCAGTCCGGCAGCACCAGCTCGAGCGTGCCATCCGCGGTCACCGGCACCCGATCCGGCCGGTCCACGAACGCCAGCGCCTGCGCCGCGGCCAGCGTCGCGGTCATGGCGGCGAGCACGGTGTCGCAGGCCTGCGGCCCGGGCCGGGCGAAGGTGGCCTGGGCCAAGATCTTCGGCCACAACGGATCGGCCTCGGCCTTGTGCAGGTCCACGCAATGCAAGCAAGCCGAACTCCCCGGCCGCACCAGCGGTCCCACCACCCCGATCGCCTCACCGGTCCGCAGCGCCAGGTGCGGCACCCGGTCGCGGATCAGCTGGCTGGTCAGCCCGGGCAGCGTCAGCCCGGTCAGGATCACCAGGTCCGGCACGGCGCCGTCGTCCACCGTGGAAACCTCGGGGGCAGAACGCGCGACCGCCCGGGCCGCCCCCTCCTCCCGCGGCAGACCCACGTCGGCCAGGATCAGCCCGGCCGGCGCCAGGTCGGCCGGCGAAGCCGGCGAAGGGTCGGTACAGCTGACGTGGCCGACGCCAGAAGCGGCCAGGAAACTAGCCACGCACGCCCCGGTCCGGCCCGCGCCGTGCACCCGGACGTAGGCCGCCCGCCGCCGGGCCAGCGTGCGCGCCCCGCCGTCCCCGTCCGCGTGAGCCAGCGCCGCGGTCGCCAGCTCCGGCGCCAGCCGGGCCCGCAGCGGCGCGGGCAGCGAGGCGTGCGTCCGGGCCGGGAAATCGTCGAGCACCCCCGCCGCCGCCAGCACGGCCAGCACCCGCTCCGCCGTCGCGGCCGGCACCCCGTAACCCCGCGCGGCCGCGATCACCGCGTCCCGGTCCCGGCTCCCGTCCAGCAGGCTGAGCACCGCCGCCGTCTGCCCCAGCCCGGCCACCGCCACCGCCCGCCGCGGATCCACCCCGAACTGCAGCGTGTCCCGATCCCGCCACACCGGCAGCAACCCCGTCTTCAATGCTGGCCTCACGCCCACATGCTGACACCAGCCTGTGACATTCCGAGGCCGGCCGCGGGTCTAGTCGTCGCCGCGCACCGTGGCCCGGGACAGCACTAGCCCGGTCCCTACCCCGGCCAGCGCCAGCACCGGGACGACCCGCACCGCGTAGAGCACCAGCAGCCCGCTCAGACAGGCCCCGGCCGCCAGCGCGATCAGCGCGCCGAGCCTGCGCACCCCGCCGGAGGCGTCCCCGCCGGGCCGCGCCACCGAGCTGATCAGCCAGGTCAGCGTGCCGGTGAGGAACGTGGTGGAGAAGTTACTGAAGCCTATCTCGTTGACCGCCGCCGACTGCATGCCCATGGCCCCCGCCGCCACCGCGAGCAGCGCGAACGACGCCCACCCGCGCGGCCGGGCGTCCGTGATCTCCCACCCGATCGCGCCCCCCGCCAGCAGCATCAGCTCGACGAGCAAAGGCCAGCTCACATGCCCCGGCAGCGCACTGGCCGGACGCGCAGAAGAACGCTTCTTGAAGCCGTAGGACACCCAGGTCGCCACGGCCACGCCGATGATGTACCCGGCGATCGCGACCGCGGTATGACTGGCCAGCGACACGGACCGCTCCGCCACGGCCAGCCCGAAGAACACGAAATTGCCGGTCATCACGCTGGTGAAGACGCCGCCCAGCCGGGTGAAGGCGGCCACGTCGTTGGCGCCGGAACCGAAGGTGAGCGCGATCGCGATCAGCGTCAGCTGCTGCTGCCTTGACCTGGAAATCACAGACCTGGAAATCACACCTAAGGTTCTACACGGACCGAACGCGCCCACGACGGCGCCGCCGGCGCCTGCGCGCCGAGCAGCCCCACCACCACCCGCATGCCCTTGGGCGCGACCCCCGGCCACGGCGTGAACCCGTCGGTGAGCACGACGGTGACGGCCGGCCGGGGCCGCAGCGCAGCGGCCGCACGAATGCCCGCGCCCATGTCGGTCCCGCCGCCGCCGGTCAGCTGCACCTGGCGGGCGGTGCTGACCCGCTGGGCCGCCGCGACCGCGGTGTCGCAGGCCAGCACGCGGACCTGCCGGGCCAGGCCGAGCGCCCGGAGCAGTCCCTCGACCTCGGCCAGCACCATCGCCAGCAGGTCCTCGGTCATGCTGCCGCTGGTGTCGCAGACCACGGCCACCTCGGGCACCGGCCGGCGCAGGGCCGGCAGCACGACCGGGGCGGTGACCGAGGCCCGCCGCGACGGCCGCCGGTAGGAGTAGTCGACCGCGCCGCAGACCTCGGCCACGGCCCGGCGCAGCTCGGCGGCGAGCACGGCGCGCCAGTCGACCTTCGGCTGCAGTACCTCCGTGGCCCAGCGCAGCAGCCCGGCCGGCACGGTCCCGGGCTGCTGGCCGTGCGCGATGACGTCCTGCGCCACCTGCCGCCGCAGCAGGTCGCCCTGCCAGCGCGGCAGCCCGCCCTGATCCTGGCCGCCCTGATCCTGGCCGCCCTGATCCTGGCCGCCCTGATCCTGGCCGGGCCGGGGCACCCCGTCCGCGCCGCTTCCGCAGTCGAGCCAGGTCCCCGCCGCTTCCTCCGCCCCAGATTTTCCCGAACGTGCCGCCGTCCCCGCCCCGCTCACCCCTCCTGCCATGCTGGCCCGGCGGATCCCCGCGAAATACTGCTCGGCCAGCAGGCCGTCGTCGGCGCCGAGGTGGCGCGGGAGCACCGGCTGCCCGGGCAGGTCGAGCCCGGCCGGTATCAGGTCGTCGTTGATCTCGGCGTCGGCGGCGCGGATCCACTCGCTGGTCTCGTCCGGCCGGACGCCCGTGCCCTGGGCCCGCTCGCCGTGGGCCCGCAGCAGGTGGCAGACGTGGTGGACCAGGACGCTGCCCAGCTGGGCCGCGGACCAGCCCGCGGTCAGCTCCGGGTCGGCGCGCATCCGCCAGCCCGCGTCCACCGACACCGTGCCGCTGCCAGGATCCGCGCTCACCTGCGCGCCGAACAGCCCGGTGGCCAGGTAAGGGAACTTGGTCGCGGCCCACAGCCGGCTAGCGGCGAGCCCTTCGATGCCGCGCTCCGCGGTCATGCCTGCAGCAAACCGGCGTCCCGCAGCACCGGGGTGAAGAGGCGGATCTCGGGCGGCATGTCCTTGATGTCGGGCGGCCGGCACCGGGCCAGCGTGCGGGCCGCGACGGCGGCCACGTCGGGGGCCCCGTCGGCGGCCAGCCCGAGGACCTGCCAGCCGGCCGTCCAGCGTTCCGGCGTCGGGTTCGCGGCCACCGCGGCCGCCACCGCGGCCAGCGCGGCGTAGGCCCGGTCGCCTCGTTCCGGGAGCCGGAACGAGGCCGGGTCGGCCAGCACCTGCTCCGGGTCGGGCAGGTCCATCTCCGACAGCCAGGCCAGGAACTCCACCCCCGCCCCGTCGCCGACGGCCCCCCGGATCAGCGCGGACCTGGCCTCGTCGCCGGCCCCGGAGGCACCCGCGGCGGCCTGCAGCCGGGCCGCCATCTCCCAGGTCCGCGGGGACGGCCAGCCCCGCCCGGCGGTCGCCGCGTCGGACGGCGGCGCGCAGGCCAGGCCGGGCCGGACGTGCAGGAAGGCGGCGACCAGACCGCGCGACAGGAGTTCCTCGGCCTGCCAGCCGGCGGGCAGTTCCGGCACCACCGGCGCCGACCAGCCGCCCGCGAGCCCGTCCGCGACCGCGCGCGGCTCGGTCAGCCAGGCCAGGTGGCACAGCCGGTTGGCCAGCGGCGCCGACAGGTCCCAGCCGTCGGCGGCCTGCTCCGGCGGGTTGGCCGCGGCCACCACGGCTACCTCCTCGGGCAGCGTGAGGTCGCCGACGGCCCGCTCGAGCACCACCCGGAGCAGAGCGGCCTGGACCGCGGGCGGAGCGGTGGACAGCTCGTCGAGGAACAGCAGCCCGCGGCCGGCCTCGGCCAGCCGCCGGGCCCAGGCCGGGGGCGCGAACGTGACCTCGCCGCCCACCACGATGGGCAGCCCGGCGAAGTCAGAAGGTTCCCTGATCGACGCGATCACCGTCTCGCACGGCAGCCCCATGACCTCGGCCATGGCCCGGATGGCGGACGTCTTGCCGGTGCCGGGCGCGCCCCACAGCAGCACAGGAACCCGGGCCGCGACCGCGACCCCGAGCGCCTCGACCGCCGGGTTACCCGTACTCATATCTCCCAGTGTGGCGCATTCCCGGCCCCGTTTCCCCCAACCGCGCCACTACGCTGCTGGCTAACGGCAGCGTGCACGTCGAGCACGACCGGCTCGGTGCCGGGGGCGCGCAGGGCCAGCACCCGCGCGTCCGGCCAGCCGGCCCGGTCGACCGCCACGACCAGGTGCCCGCCGACCAGCGCCAGGCCGCAGGCCCACACCCGGGCCAGCCAGTCCGCGGGCAGGCTGACCCGCAGCCGCCGCTGCTCGCCCCGGCCGGTCAGCTCGGCCGAGCCCCAGCCGGGCCCGGCCTGCGGCGACGCCCGCACGTAGTCGGGATCGAGGCCGAGCCAGCGCTCGGCGACCAGCGCCAGCCGTGCTTCCAGGGCGGTGCCCAGCACCGGCCGGCGGCTGCGGCCCCCCTCGTCCGGCTCGTCCAGTTGGCCCGCGTGCGCCGCCGCCACCTGGCCGATCAGCCGGACCTGGAACGCCGGGCCCAGCGCGAACAGCGACAGCAGATCGGTCCAGCGCTGTCTGGCCTCCTCCTGCTCTCGCAGCAGCTGCGAGCGCTGCGCGCTCGCCCGGGCCAGCGCCGCGGCCAGCATCGCACCCGGCCGCCGCACCGTTCCCTGACCGGGGCGCGTCAGGACGAACCCGCCCCCGCCGGCCGGGCCCGGCCGTGCCGCGTCGACGTCCTCCCAGCTGACCGCCAGGCCGGCCAGCTCGCGCGGGCCGATGCCCAGCACGGTCAGGTCGGCCGCGTGCCGGGCCCAGGCCTCGGCCACCTCGACGCACCTGGCCTTCTCGCCGCCGAGGGCGGCCAGCACCAGCTCGGCCTCGGGGTCGGCGTGGCTTTTCAGCTCCAGCGCTCCGGCTTCCCACCGGATGAGGTGCCGGCCGGAGCCGCACGGAACATCCGCTTCGCAGGGAGGCAGGCAGGTGAACCAAGCTTCGTTCGGCATCGTGTTCATGACGGGTACCCCCAGCGGAGCGGTACCGTGGCGCGGACCTCGGTGGTCTGGCCGCCGGCCTGCACCTCGGCCCACGGCGTGGCGCGGGTCAGCGGCGGCACCAGCTGCAGCCGCATCGTCCACTCGCCCTCGCGCGGGTCCTTGGGCACGCCATGGTGCCGCTCGGCCGGGCGGGCGACGTGCCACCGGCCGCCGCTGTCCCGCAGCCAGATCGACAGCGGGAAGGTCGGGTCGACGCCGAACGGCCCGAGGTAAGCCTCGGTCAGCTCCCCCCGGACCAGCACGTGCAGGGACGAGCCGCCCTCGGTATGGTGCAGCCCGAGCAGGGTCAGCTGGATGCCGTCCAGCTCGGGCAGGGCGGCCGTCATGGCCGCGTAGCCCTCGAGCAGCGGCACCGGGTCGGGTTTCCTGCGCTGGTAGTGGGCCAGCACGCTGAGCCACGTCTCCGGCAGCCGGGGGGCGGGCGGCGCGGTGATCCCGTGCTCGGGGATGTCCAGGCTGGCGCACAGGGTGGCGAGCCGGCCGGGAACCGGGCTGAGCGGGGACAGGACGTCCGCCGCCTCGAGCACGGCGACGATGTCGCCGAGCCCGGCCGCCATGGCCCGCAGCACGGGCGGGGCGGTGGCGGTAGCCCGCCGCCATGGGTTGCGCGGCTGATCGGGGACCGCGGTGAGCAGCCGCTCCGCGATCGTGACCAGGAGCAGCTCACCGGGGCTGCGTTCGGTTTTCCCGACCGGGACCTGGTGCTCGGCCGGGTCGGCCGGACCGGCCGGACCGGCCGGGTCGGCCGGGCGCAGGCCGACGCGGACCGCCGTGCTCCCGGGCGCGGTGATATCGAGCCAGCGGGCATCGGGCGGCGGCCCCGGCCGCACGGCGACCTCGCTGATCCCCCCGGCGTCGCCGCTGGACCCGGGGACCAGGTGGTACCGGGCGCCGCGGTCGTCGGTCACCGTGAACTCGCCGAACGGGATCAGGCTGATCTCCCGGAAGGCGGGCGGGCGGATGTTCCACACGGCGAAGAACCGCATCCCCGCGCGGGTGCGCGCGAACGACATGAGGTAGAGCTCGCCGCTGACGTCGCTGTCGCGGAACGGCACCGTCAGCCCGACTGGGACGAACCGCCGGCCCGCGTCATCCGCCCCGCCTCCCTCGTCCTCTTCCGGCCCGGTTCTGGCCGGCCGCGGGCCGGAGCGGGTCGCCCGGACCGCCCAGGCCATCGGCAGGTGCTGGACCCCGTGGTGCGGGAACAAGATAGCCGCCCGCGTGGCCGGATCGATGTTCACCCTCGGGTCGATGGCCAGCCGAATGCCCATGGCCAGGTTGAAGTCGACCAGGATCTCCTCGAGGACGCCGGGGTCGAGGGCCCCGACCGCGAGCAGGGCCTGCCCGGCCAGCTTCAGCCGGGTGCGGTGGCCGCCCGGGTCGGCCGAGCCGGGCTTGTCCGCCCCGGCGGCCAGCGCACGGCGCATCGCGGCCTCGGCCAGCCGCCGCAGGCAGGTTTCCGCGCCTTCGCGGTTCATGTCCTCAAGTGTCGGCTATTGGCGAAGCGTGCCGTACCGGTGTCCTCGAGCTCAAGCCTGGGTGGTGACCGCCCGCGGGCCGGCTGACGCGGGCACCTCGGCCCCGGTCCAGCAGCGGACGATGTCGCGCATCGACAGCAGCCCGGCCACGTCGTGGCCTTCGAGCACCACCAGGTGCCGGAACCCGCCCTTGATCATCGCGGCGGCGGCCTGCTCGAGCGTCCAGTCGGGCGAGGCGAAGGTGAGGTCCTCGGTGCGGTGCTCCCCGGCGAGTTCGGCCTCCGGGTCCTCACCCGCCGCCACCGAGTCGAGGATGTCGCGTTCGGTCAGGATGCCGATGCCTGCGTGCTCCCGATCGATCACGACGGCGGCGCCGATGCGCCGCGCGGACATCATCTGTGCCGCCTGCCGCAGCGTGTGGGCGGGCCCGATGGTCAGGACTAGGTGGGACATGCCGTCTCGTATCCGCACGAGTAACACCCCTGATTCCGGCGCTTGTGCACTTGTGACGCCTCACCAGCATCGGTTACCCGGCCCCGGAGGGCAACCCCCCGGGTTGCTGAGAATCGCGCAGCCGGGCCAGCACCTCGTCGTGCAGGTGGCCGTTGGTGCACACCACGCTGCCGCCGCCCGGCGTGGCCTCGCCCTCGAGCGAGGTGAACCGGCCGCCGGCCTCGGTCACGATGACCTGGAGCGCGGCTAGGTCCCACAGGTTCACCTCGGGTTCGGCCGAGATGTCGCAGGCCCCTTCGGCGACCAGCATGTGCGACCAGAAGTCGCCGTAGGCCCGGGTCCGCCACACCGACCTGGTCAGGCCGAGGAAGTTGTCCATCAGCCCGCGTTCGGCCCAGCCGCCGAGCCCGGAGTATGACATCGACGCGTCACCCAGCTTGGTCACCCCGGACACCCGCAGCGGCGACGCCTTGGTCAGGCTGCGCCCGGTCCAGGCCCCGCCGCCGAGGGCGGCCCACCAGCGGCGGCTCAGGGCGGGCGCGGACACCACCCCCACCACCACGTCCGGGCCGTCCATCAGCCCGATCAGCGTGGCCCACACCGGCACGCCGCGCACGTAGTTCTTGGTCCCGTCGATCGGGTCGATGACCCAGCAGCGCGATCCCGAGCCGGTCCGGCCGCTCTCCTCGCCGAGCACCGCGTCGCGCGGGCGTGACCGGCGCAGCACGTTACGCAGCGAATCCTCGGCCGCATGGTCGGCATCGGACACTGGCGTGAGGTCGGGCTTGGTGTCGACCCGCAGGTCGAGCGCCCGAAACCGCCGGGTCGTGATGTCATCGGCGTTGTCTGCGAGGACGTGCGCGAAGCGCAGGTCATCGTCGTAGCGTGCCACCCGCGAAACGGTACCGCGTACCATATCTCGCTGGCCAGATCCGCCGCACTCGCGTCATACTGACTCCCGATGGGTGATAATGCCGTCGGCCTCCTCGCCGACCCGCCGGACCAGTTGCGAGCCTTCGTCCGCGACGGCCGCATCACCGCGCTCCCGGCCAAGCGAATCCGCCGCCGCCTGCTGCTCGACCAGATAGCGCAGGGCTTCGAGCCCGGCCGCCAGTACCCGGAGGCGGAGGTCGACCAGATCCTGAAGACGGTCTTCGACGACCACTGCGCGCTGCGCCGCTACCTGATCGACGAGCAGTTCATGTCCCGGACCGCGAGCGGCCTGTACTGGCGGGCCGGCGGAACCGTCAGCTAGCTCTCCCGCCTCGTTTTCCTCCCTGTTTCCCTCTCGTCACTAAACGCCACATTCGGTAATCCGCCCCTGATCCCGGCGCCAATGGCCTAGTGTCACGGCTGTTAAGTGGTGAGAACGGGTTTCCATGGATCTTTTGCGATCCCCGCGAGCGGGCGCCCGGAACCAGGGATGGCCACGGGAGGTTCGGTATGCGCGTCGAGGTGGACATCTGACATGTCGACCCGATCCTCCGCACGCCACCACGCGCCCCCCCACCACGCGCCCCCCCACCACGCGCCCCCCCACCGCACGGACCCCAGCCGTACCCAGCCCGCCGTGCCCGCTCCCGCCCGCGAACCCTGGGACCCGCACTACGCGCCCCCCAGCCAGGCCCAGCCCCCCTGGGGTGCCGACCGTGGCGCTGACCGTGGCGCTGACCGGAACCCCGCCTCCGGCGACCAGTACTCCGCCTCGGCGTACTCCAGCTCCACGCACTCAGGCTCGACCCTTCTCGCCGGTGACACGGACCCCGGCCTCACGCTGCCTGACGACGCCCCGGACACCGAGTCGACCCTGCTAGCCGCAGCCGCGCCCACCCGCTCACCCCGCCGCCTCGGTGACCCGCTCCCTAGCGACACGCTTCTCGGTGCCCCTCTTCCCGGCGCCCCGCGCCGGGCCGGAGACCCGCCGCCTCGCGCCCCGCGCCGGGACGACGACCTGCCTCCCCGGCCGCCGCGCCGCGCCCGCTACCTGGTCGCGGTCCTGCTGGCCCTGGCCCTGGCGCTGCTCGGTGGCGGCGGCTACTACCTGCTCCGCGGCTCCGGCCCGGCCGCACCCGCCACGTCGGGAACGGCGCCCGCCCGCCCGGCGCCCGCTTCCTGCGATCCCGCCGCGGGTGCCGCGGGATCAGCGGCGTCCGCCGCACTCGCGGGCGCCATGGGATCCGGCGCGGTAACCGGCTCAGCCAGGAACGCCGGGCCCTGCGTCGGCCAGCCGTTCGGCTACGTCACGGCCAGCCCGTCCACGGCGCAGTCGCCCGACTCGACGGCATCGCACCACCGGCCCGGGCATCCCGTTGCCGGCGGCCCTTCGTCGTCGGCGTCCGCTTCCTCTTCCGGCTCCGCACCTTCGTCCGGCTCCGCGCCGTCATCCTCGGCTTCCACCCCGGCGGCGTCGTCGTCCTCCTCGTCAGCGTCCGCCTCGGCGCCGCCGTCCGCCTCCAGCCCGGCCGGCACCTCGTCCAGCAGCGCGGCCAACCAGGTGCTCGCGCTCATCAACCAGGCCCGCTCGTCGGCCGGCCTGGCCCCGCTGACCATCACGTCCGGTCTGGACAGCAGCGCCTCGGCCCACAACGCGACGATGGCCGGCGGTTGCGGGCTCTCGCATCAGTGCCCCGGCGAGCCCGACCTCGGCGCCCGCGAGACCGCCGCCGGCGTGCACTGGACGGCCGCCGGCGAGAACATCGGCGAAGGCGGCCCGGTCGCGGACAGTTCCTCGGCCATCGCCCAGATGGCCGTCGGCCTGACCCAGTCCATGCTGAACGAGCAGCCCCCGAACGATGGTCACCGCCTGAACATCCTCAGCACCACCTTCACCCACATCGGCATCGCCGTTTCCCGTGACTCCTCCGGCACCGTCTGGCTCACCCAGGACTTCTCCAACTAAGCCACCAGCCGCACCGCCGCAATCCTCCTGTTCAGTCCCTCGGGTCCTCTGCTCGGTAACCCGCGAACCGGACCCGGGCACCACCGGTACCGCCAGCACCGTGACCTGAGCGCCCCGGGCCCGCCCTAACGCCGTGAAATCCGGCTTCGAATGCGCTCAGACGCACCGGAAGCCCGGTTTCACCGCGTCCGCCGCCTAACGGCCCACGACACCGAAGCCAACTGCCGCGCGGACCGCACGCGGAGGCGGCCGAGACGCCATTGACTACTTCAGGTAACTAGATATTAACTGTAAGTGATCAACCGGACGAGTCCGGGTCGACCTTGCCACGCTGCCGGGCGATGCGCCCGATCCCAGCCGCCCCTGTGGTATGTCCGCTCTCGCAAAGGAGAACACATGCGCAGGATAGTCCCACATGCCAGCAGGACCCTCGCGGTCGTGGCCGGCGCGATGCTCGCCGTGGCGGCACTCGCCGTCAGCACGGCCGGCGCCGCGACGCTGAACGGCGCCGCACCCGCCGTCCGTCAACAACCCGAGCGCCAGCTCCGGCTCAGCACCGGATACCACGTCTTCTCCAACGACGACTCGGGAAAATGCCTGAACCAGGACTACAACAGCGGGGTGCCGCATCCAGACGTCCTCGCCTGGGCGTGCGTTCACAGCCCCAACGAGCTATGGGACGTGATCCCCAACGGGGACGGCAGCTTCCGGCTCGCCAACGAGTTGAGCGGAGGCTGCCTGACCCAGACCGGCGCTGACGCGACCGTGGACCCATGCAACGGCAGCGCGGGACAGGCCTGGTACCACGTATCCGCCGACGGGCTCCCCGGCTACTACTTCCTCAACCAGGCCACCGGGGATTGCCTTAACCAGGACTGGAACGGCGGGGTGCAGCACCAGGACGTTCTGGTCTGGTCGCCCTGTGACTTCACCCCCAACGAGAGGTGGACAGAAAGCAGCTAGCCCAGCCCGGACGGGTGCCGCTCAAAGGCTGGACACCTCCCGCACACCTGCACGGCGGGGTGTCCTGGGCAGTACTGCCCCAGGACACCCCGAACCCCGCGCTGACCAGCACCGAAGGATGGAACATCGGCCCCGCCCTACGGGTACGCCGCGCAGCGCCACCCACACCCCAACCCGATGAAAGCCAGCCAGGGACGCACTAAAACCAGGCTCGTGAAGGACCCGGCCGCTAGTCCGGGCTGGTGCCTTCGCGGCTGCGGAGGAGGCGGCGCAGGGAGTCCAGGCGCGCCTCGGCGTGGTGCTCACGAGCCCAGTCATCCAGCGCGCAGCCGGGGGACAGGTGGTCACAGCCACTAGGGCACAAGGCAGCGCCCTCGGCCAGGTCGCCGAACGCCTCCGCGACGCGCTCCGCGCTCACGTGTCCCAGCCCGAACCCGCGCAGCCCCGGCGTGTCGATCAGCCAGCCGTCCCCGAGCGGCAGCGCCACCGCGGACGACGAGGTGTGCCGTCCCCGGCCGGTCACCGGGTTGACCACGCCGACGGCACGGAAAGCGTCCGGGACCAGCGTGTTCACCAGCGTGGACTTGCCCACCCCGGACTGCCCGATGAGCACGCTGATCCGGCCGGTCAGCAGGTTCCGCACCCGGGACAGCGTGCGCGGCGCCAGCGGCCGCCGGGTGGTCAGCATGGGCAGGCCGAGCGGCTTGTAGAAGGCCCGCACCCGCCGCGGCGAGGCGAGATCCGCCTTCGTCAGGACCAGCAGCGGTTCGAGCCCGGCGTCGTACGCGGCGACCAGGCAGCGGTCGATGAAGCGCAGCCGGGGCGGCGGCGAGGCCAGCGCGCAGACGATCACCAGCTGGTCGGCGTTGGCCACGATGACCCGCTCGTGGGGATCGGTGTCGTCGGCGGACCGCCGCAGCGCGCTGGTCCGCGGCTCGACCCGGACGATCCGGGCCAGGCTTCCTTCGGCGCCCGAGGTGTCGCCGGCCAGCGCGACCCGGTCGCCGACCACCACCGAGCCCTTGCCGAGCTCGCGCGCCTTCATGGCCACGACCAGCCTGCCGTCGGTGAGGCAGCCGTAGCGGCCCCGGTCCACGCTGGTCACGAAGCCCTCGATGGCGCTGGCGTGCGCCGGGCGCTGCCTGGTGCGCGGGCGAGAGCTGCGACCGGGGCGGACCCGGACGTCGTCCTCGTCGAGCCGCGAATAGCCGGACCGCGAGCTCATGCCGGGGCCGGGGCCGGGGCCAGGGCCAGGGCCAGGGCCAGGGCCGGGGTCAGGGCCGTGGTCCCAGCATCGCCGCCCAGACTTCGGTGAAGTCGGGGAAGGTCTTGGCCACGGTGCCGGCGCCCGCCACCCGCAGGCCGGGCACGGCCAGCCCGAGCACAGCCGCGGCCATCACCATTCGATGGTCGTCGTACGTACCGAACGGTTCCCCGGCGTGCAGCGGTCGCGGCCTGATCCGCAGCCCGTCGGGCAGTTCGGTGACGTCGCCACCGAGCGCGTTGATCTCCTTGGCCATCGCCGCCAGCCGGTCCGTCTCGTGCTTCCGGGTGTGCGCCAGGCCGGTGAACTCCGACGGCGAGTCGGCCATGGTCGCGGCCGCGGCAAGCACCGGCGCCAGCTCGTTGACGTCGCGCAGGTCCGCGGTGATGCCCCGGACCCGGCCGCCGCCGCGTACCGTGAGGCCGTCCGGGCCGAAGGTACTGCGCGCACCCATCCGCTCGAGTACTTCCAGGATCGGGCCGGCCGCCTGCAGGCTGTCCCGCGGCCAGTCGGCGATGGTGACCGAGCCCCCGGTGACCAGCGCCGCGGCCAGGAACGGGCCGGCGTTGGACAGGTCGGGCTCGACCGTGACCGAACCCAGGTCCAGCCGCCCCGGCCGCACCAGCCACGCATCAGGACGAGGCCCCGACCCGGCCGACTCCACCGAGACCCCGGCCGCCTGGAGCATGCGCACGGTCATCGCGATGTGCGGGGCCGAGGGCACCGGCGGGCCCTCGTGCCTGACCTCGATGCCCTCGTCGAACCGCGCCGCCGCCAGCAGCAGGCCCGAGACCAGCTGGGAGGAACCCGAAGCGTCCACCACCACCCGGCCACCGCGGACCGTGCCCCGGCCGTGCACCGTGAACGGCGCCGCGCCGCGCCCGCCGTCGTCGATCTCCGCGCCGAGCTGGCGCAGCGCCGCCAGGATCGGGCCGATCGGGCGCAGCCTGATCCGCTCGTCGCCGTCGAACGTCACCGTGGCCGAGGTCAGCGCGGCCACCCCGGGCACGAACCGCATCACCGTGCCGGCGTTGCCCAGGTCCACGCGGACGGCGGAGCCAGGAGCAGGGTAGCCGGGCGTGACACGCCAGGCCGTTTGGGAGTCAATGATTTCGGATCCCAGGGCCCGCAGCGCGCCCGTCGCCAGCGCGGTGTCCCTGGCCCGCAGCGGGTTGGCGATGACGGACGGCCTGTCGCTGAGCGCGGCCAGGACCAGTGCCCGGTTGGTGATGGACTTGGAGGCGGGCAGCTGGACGCGCGCGCTGACTGGCCCGGTGGCCGCCGGGGAAGCCCAGGTCCGGTCCTGGTTGTTGTCCGCATGCATACCGCTGAGCCTACTGTGCTGGCCCGCGAGAGCTCTCGCGGGTTTGGCGGGGCCGGATTGTGGTTATGAACTGCCAATCCAGGCTTAACGGGATGTGTCCACACTCCATCCAGATTAGGAAGATTGCATGTGCGGTCGTTTTGTGTCGGCGCGTAAGCGTCTGGAGCTCCTTGAGGAGTTCGGCGTGGAGCACGACAAGGTGGCGGCCTCGCCCGACCATGAGCCTGATGCCGACTACAACGTAGCTCCCACCAAAAGGATCTTCGCGGTGCTGGAAAGGCCCGCCCGCGAGGACGAGCCGCAGGCCCGTGAGCTGCGAGTCATTCGCTGGGGCCTGGTTCCATCCTGGGCCAAGGAAGCCTCCATCGGCAGCCGGATGATCAATGCCAGGGCCGAGACGGTGGCGGTCAAGCCGGCTTACCGACGCGCCTTCGCCAAGCGCCGCTGCATCCTCCCGGCCGACGGCTACTACGAGTGGATGGCCATTTCCGACGGCGGGAAAAAACGGAAGCAACCATATTTTATTCACCGAACGGATGGGGGAACCCTCGCCTTCGCCGGCATCTACGAGCTATGGCGAGACGAAGCCCTGCCCGACGATCACGAACGTGCCTGGCTGTGGACGGCCGCGATTATCACGACCCAGGCAACCGACGATGTCGGCCAGATCCACGATCGCATGCCCATGGTGATCACCCCTGAGCACTGGGCAGACTGGCTCGACCCGGGCAGCACCGAGCCTGGCCAGCTTCAGGCGGCGATGCAGCCCGCGATGGCGGGCGGCCTGACGTCGCACCCCGTATCCACGGCCGTTAATTCCGTGCGGAACAACGGGCCGGACCTCATCAAGCCGCTCGAGAGCGAGAACGCCGACGGGCCGTCCGGTTCCTCCGCAGGCAACGAGGGGCCGCCCGGCGAGTTGTTCTGAGTCCGCGCGGCCCGCGGTCCTGGCTTTCGCGCTGAGCCTGGGCTGCCTGCCGCACACGGACAGGAGGCGAGGACACCAGTGGAGACTACTGTCGCCCGTAAGCGCCTAGAAGAGATGCGTGCTGACCTGGACCGGTCGATCGCCATCCTGCAGGGAGAGCGCCCCGGGCCGGTGGCGGGCTCGGGGTATCCGCAGGATTCGGCCGACGCCGGGTCCATGCTCTCCGAGGCCGACCGCACCGATGCGATCCTCCACTCCGCCCGCGGCCAGCGCGACGAGGTGCTGGCCGCGCTGACCCGCATCGCCGAGGACACCTACGGCCAGTGCACCGACTGCGGCCACGAGATCCCCGAGGGCAGGCTCGACGCCCGGCCCGACGCCGCCCGCTGCGTGGCCTGCCAGTCCAAGTGGACCAAACGACGGCGCTAGCTCTGTTAGCCGGGGGGACGACCCCCCAAGACCCCCCCGCTTCTGGGGGGGCTGCCCGCCCCCCCAGACCCCCCTGGGCCCCCCTGCGGGGGGAACCATCTGGGTTTGCTGGCCGAGATGACCAGTTGCGCGCCGAGGGAGCCGTCGGACCTGGCGGCGAGTTCGGCGCGCAGCAGCTTGGGCAGGCCGCCGGGGTCACGACGCAGCCAGTGCGTCACCACCGACTCGGCCAGCACGGTCCGCGAGCGGATCCAGTTGACCCGCAGGCCTGCCCCGGCGAACAGCTCACGCGCCTGGTCCGGACCGAAGCACCTGGTGATCGTCCCGTCCGGCCACGGCACCAGCACCACCTCGGCGTGCGGCAGGTCGATCAGCTGCGCCCAGTGGTGCTGGTCGGCCAGCACGGCCATGCCCAGCACCAGCGAGTCGACGCAGGCGAACACCCGGCCCGCCGGGCGCAGCACGCGGGCGATCTCGGCCACCATCGTCTCGGCGGCCAGGTGCACCGACAAGGCCCGGTCCTCCGCCAGGACGCCATCCGCGCAGCCGTCGGCCAGGAAGCTCAGCCGCGACGAGTCCGCCTGCACCAGGAGAACCTGCCCCGGCCCGTCGTGCGAGATGGCCGCCGGCGCGCCCTGGCCAAGCCCGGCGTCCACGACCCGGATCACCGTATGACCAGCCTGGGCGGCCAGGTCGGCGACGGGGACGCGGGGACCGGAGACATCGACCAGGACGTGGCGGCCGGTGGGCAGCCACTGCCTCAGCTGGGCCCGGGCCACCGCATCGTAGAACTGCCAGTAAACGGGGGGCCGTTCGGTATCGGGCGCGATGATCGCGCTGGCAGCATGCTGCACGGGCCGAACTCCTGACTCGACGCCCGTGGTCTCAGGGTGCTGCCTGGCGGCGCTGTCGCGGGCGCCCGAAACCTCATCATTCCCGGGTTTGCGGAGCCTTAAGCCGGATAGTCGTAGCATCCGTGCTGGCGGTCACGGAATGACCGGGTGCACCGTCGTGTTGAACGCGGCATGGCAGTCGCTGCGCCACCTCCTGGCATGCTGACGGAACCTCCGGACTCCGGCACGGTATCCTCCCGCACATACGGTTCGCACCCCAGCGGGCCGGTGCCGTATTACCTGAAGGAGGTGGGTCCCGTTCCGGAGACTCTCGAAGAGCGCGGGGAGCGCTTCGAGCAGGAGGTGCTGCCCTTCCTGGATCAGCTGTACTCCGCGGCGCTTCGGATGACCCGCAACCCGGCGGACGCGGAAGACCTGGTGCAGGAGACCTTCGCCAAGGCTTACGCGTCGTTCCACCAGTTCCAGCAGGGCACCAACCTGAAGGCGTGGCTGTTCCGGATCCTGACCAACACCTTCATCAACACCTACCGCAAACGCCAGCGCGAGCCGCAGCGGTCGGGTGCGGAAGAGGTGGAGGACTGGCAACTAGCGCGGGCGGCCTCGCACACCTCGGGGGGCCTGAAGTCGGCCGAGGCGGAGGCGCTGGAGCGCCTGCCCGATTCTGACATCAAGGAAGCGCTGCAGGCGCTGCCCGAGGAGTTCAGGATCGCGGTCTACCTGGCCGACGTGGAGGGTTTCGCGTACAAGGAGATCGCGGACATCATGGAGACACCGATCGGGACCGTGATGTCACGCCTGCATCGCGGTCGCCGCCAGCTCCGGGAACTGCTCTCGGACTACGCGTCGGGGCGCGGGCTGGCCAAGGCCGCCTCGGACGCCTCCGCCAACGGGGCTAACGGGGAGGAAGGGCGATGAGCTGCGGCAAACCGCACGAGACCCCGTGTACCGAGGTGCTCGACCGGGTCTACGGCTACATCGACGGCGAGCTGGACGGCCTGGATTGCGCCAAGATCCGCCAGCACCTCGACGAATGCGGGCCCTGCCTGCGCGAATACGGCCTGGAAGAAGCGGTCAAGAAGCTGGTGCAAAAGCACTGCGGCTGCGACCCGGCCCCGGAAGCGCTGCGCGCCAAGGTGCTCGTCCGGATCAGGGAAGTTCGCGCCTCAATCGAGTTCGCTGAGTAACCACTCGCGGTCCGCGGCGATCCGATTTGCCGCGACTTACGGCAATTCGGCCGGGTTACCAGCCGTGATTGCTCATCGTGACGATAGCGCTCACGGTTTGTTCACGATGAGATTTAGGCCTGCGCGAACGTCTGCGATCGCGTTATCCTGTGGTTGAACGATTACAACACGGGTGCGGCGAACGCGATTTCGCCCCTTAGGGAGGTCCGCCTCATGCGTACAGGCGGTGACGTCAAAGCTGGCCGACGCGCGCTCTTCACGAGCGGGTACGGCGAGCTGAGCGCCCGCGGCGTGGCTTGGGGCTGACGTCTCAGGTCTAGGTTCGCGGCGTATCTACTCCTGACTGCGAGGGGGAAGTTTGGGCAAGCTCTCGCGGGTCGCACTGCTCTACATCGGTGCGGTGGCCGCCACCGCCGCCGTATTGGTAGCCAGGGGACCGTTCACTGGCCTGAAGTGGCAATACGTCGTTTTCCTCGGAATTTTGGTCATCGTCTCGGAATCGAGGGCGACGCAACTCCGCAAAGGCCAGCTGAGCTGGTCCTCGAGTTCGGCCGCGATGCTTGCCTCGGTGGTTCTCGCCGGACCAGTGGGTGCGGCAATTGTAGGAGCTTGCACCGCAATGGGCCTGCGCCGCGGCCCGTCCATCCTGCAGCGCGTTTTCAATACCTCGATGTACGCGCTCAGCGCGTACCTGGCCGGCCGGGCTTTTATCGCCCTCGGCGGTCACGTCGGGCTGCCGGACGAGAATTCTTTTCCTGACATCATCGCGCCGTTCGCCGGCGCGGCCCTGATCCACGTCGCGGCCAATCACGGGCTGCTCAGCGGCGTGCTCTGGCTGACCAGGGACCCGGACCGGCCGCCGGCCGGCAGCCTCGGGGTCGGCCTGAGCGCCCGGCTGCTGCTCTCCGACCTCGGCTACGCGGCCTACGGCCTGCTCATGGCGGCGCTATGGACCGTGGTCGGCTTCGCCGCCCCGCTGCTGACGCTGATCCCGCTGTTCGTCGCGCGCTGGGCCATCGCGCAGTTCGCCGAGCAGCAGAAGGCCTACGAGGCCACGGTGGGCGCGCTGTGCCAGGCCGTGGAGACCAAGGACTTCTACACTCGCGGGCACAGCGACCGGGTGTCCCGGGGTTCGGTCATGATCGCCCGCGAGATCAGCATGCGGAGCGAGCGGGTTGAGGCGATCAGGTACGCGGGGATGCTGCACGATGTGGGCAAGCTCGGCGTGCCCACGAAGGTCCTGCAGAAGACGGGGAAGCTGACCGAGGAAGAGTACGCGGCCATCCAGTTGCACCCGATGCGCGGCCTCGACATCGTGCGGGAGATCGGGTTCCTGGACGAGGCGCTGGCGGGGATCATGCACCACCACGAGCGGATCGACGGGCGCGGCTACCCGATGGGCCTGGCCGGGGACGAGATCCCCGAGTTCGCCCGCGTGCTCGCCGTCGCCGACGCCTTCGACTCGATGACCTCCAACCGGTCCTACCGCGGCGCCCGCCAGGTCGCCGATGCGATCGAGGAGCTCAGGAAGTGGTCGGGCACCCAGTTCGACCCGGCCTTCGTGGACGCATTCGTGGCCGCGCTCAAACGTGAGGGCTGGCCGCGCCCGGAGCCACCGGTGCTCGCCTCCGATGACCTGCCCGTCGTCACCGCCCAGGACCACGACGATCCCGGTGCCCCGCTCCGCGTGATCGACAGCCTGTAGCCCCGATGGCCCAGCGACGACACGAACTGCGCCGGTACCCCTGGCAGGTGCGGGACTCCGGTCAGCTCCTGCTGGTGGCGGCGGCCGGAGTGTGGCTGGTGGCGGCTGTCGCGCAGACCGCCGCTGAAGGGCTGCGGGATCCGCGGATCGCCATCGCGTTCGGCGCCCTGATCGCGTTCGGCGAGGTCCTGCGGCTCAACCTGCCCGGCGACCGGGAAACCGCCCCGATCGGATTCGCGGGCGCACTCGCCTACGCCCTGCTCATCAAGGTCGGCACGCACGTCGTCCACCAACCCGCCGAGCAGGTGGTGACCGTCGCCACCATCGGCATGATCATCGGCGCGCTGCCGCATCTGGCCGTGGGCCGGCCCGCCCGGGTAAGCGGGATGGCCGCGCGCCTGCTCTGCATCGCCTGTGTCGCCTACATCTTCCGGCCGCTGGCCGGGAACAGCACCCTGGACCGGAACTGGGGCCTGGCCTTCACGCTGATGACCTCGCTGGCCGTGCTCGCGCTGCTGCTCGAGGCGGTCCTCACCGCGCTGCTCCGGGTAGACGAGCAGAAGGCCAGGTTCCGGGTGGCGCTGGTGGACGAGATGCGCGTCCAGCTGCCGCTGGGGGCCGCGGTCGGCGCCTCGGCCCTGCTCATCGCGTTCGCGGCCGAGGTGATGGGGCTGTACTCACTGGCCGTCTTCACCGCTCCGCTACTCGTCACCCAGGTGGCCTTCCGCCGGTACGCCGGGATACGGGCCACCTACCTGCAGACCGTACGGGCGCTGGCCAAGGTCACCGAGATCGGAGGCTACGTCGAACCCGGTCATTCCGAACGAGTGAGCCGTCTCGCCGTCGCTATCGGCCGCGAGCTCGGCATCCACGAGCCCCAGTTGCTCGAGCTCGAGTACGCCGCGCTCATGCACGATATCGGCCAGCTGTCGCTGCACGACCCGATCCCCGGCGGTGCGACCGTCCTGGTCTCCCGCCAGGACCAGCAGCGCATCGCCGAGCTCGGCGCCGACGTGATCCAGCAAGCCCAGGTGCTCGGCTCGGTCGCCGAGATCGTCCGCAGGCAGAACGAGCCCTACCGCGACACCGAAGCCGGGGCCAACGGCCACGCCGCCTCCGCGCACCCGGCCGGCCCCCCTCCCGGGCCCCCGCTGAGCAGCCGCATCATCAAGGCCGCCAACGCCTTCGACGACCTGGTAGGCAGCTCGCTCGACCCCGGCCGCGCCGCCGCGGCCGTCCAGCGCCTCCGCCTGGACACCGCCAGCGAATACGACCCCGCCGCCGTCGAAGCCCTAAGCCGCGTAGTCAACCGCCGCTCGCTGCTCCTTTAGCCCCGCTCGCTCTGCTAGCCCCGCTCGCTCTGCTAGCCCCGCTCGCTCTGCTAGCCCCGCTCGCTCTGCTAGCCCCGCTCGCTCTGCTAGCCCCGCTCGCTCCGCTAGCCCCGCTCGCTCCGCTAGCCCC
>JBEKJP010000098.1:0-30775 GCA_050011155.1 Streptosporangiaceae bacterium | reverse complement strand
GTCGACCGGGACCGTGTCGCCGACATGGCCATGCTCGCCGCCGTCGACGCCTGGCGGCACATGCACAGCTATGGCTTCGTGCCCGGCGCCGCGGCCGCGGGCGGGCGGCTGCGGTCGATGTTCGATCGTCACGGCCGCCCCGAAGGCGACCTGCGGCGATCCATGGTCACCGGGGCCCACCGCATGCCGCCGCGCCGCATGTAGAACACTGGCCTCGGGGAACGATCAACGGACGGGAGACGATATGCCACTGAAGATGAGCCGCGCCGAGCGCGAGAAGTTCCTGGCCGGGGTGCACGTCGGGGTACTCAGCGTGGCCTCGGGCGACGGCAGCGGGCCGCTGTCCATCCCGGTCTGGTACAGCTACCAGCCGGGCGGCACCCTGAACGTGAGCACCGGCCGCGCCACCCGCAAGGCCCAGGCCGTCATCGCGGCCGGCCGGTTCACCCTGTGCACCCAGGACGAGCAGCCGCCCTACAAGTACGTCACCGTCGAGGGCCCGGTCACCGTCGAGGACGCCACCGACGCCGAGCGGCGCGAACTGGCCCGCCGCTACCTGGGCACCGAAGGCGGCGACGCCTTCATGGCCTCGGTCCCGTCCGAGGGCCAGGTCATGCTCCGGATGACCCCGGAGCGCTGGTCGAGCGTGGACTACAGCGAATAAAGCAGTTGTCCGGCCACCCGGGCCGACGCGACCATGAGGCCATGGTCTTGGTGCGCGCGACAACGCCGGACGACTGGCGGGCGCTGCGGGAGATCCGGCTGCAGGCCCTGCGGGACGCGCCGGACGCCTTCGGCTCGACCTACGCCAGGGAAATCGCCTTCGAGCCGGCCGAATGGCACCGCCGGGCCACCCGCGACGGTTCCTTTATCGCCCTCCTCGACCAGAGCGAGGAAGGCGAGCTCGCGGGCCTGGCCGGCGGCTTCGAGGAGGAGCCGGGCCTGGTCGAGCTGGTCGCCATGTTCGTCCGCCCGCGGGCCCGCGGCCACGGCGTCGGCGCGGCGCTGGTCGACGCGGTGGCCGCCTGGGCCAGGAACCGGCACGCCGTCTCGCTGCACCTGTGGGTGACCGAGACCAACAAGCCCGCCATCCGCCTCTACGAGCGGTGCGGGTTCACCGTCACCGCCGAGCGCCAGCCGCTGCCCTCCAACCCGGCCCTCGGCGAGGTCGGCATGACCCGCGGGCTGTAACCGGGCACCGCCGGACCCGAACTCCGCGCGAAGCCTCCACCCCATGCAGGGGGCATACCCGGCACGCACCCACCTCGTTCGTTGTAAATGATTTTGATCTGGCTGGCCCCGGGCGGTCACAATGACGTGTGCTGCTGACCATCACCACCACCCGTGCGCCCGCGACCGACCTGGGCTACCTGCTGCACAAGCATCCGGACCGGGTCCAGTCGTTCGCGCTCTCGGCGGGTACGGCGCACGTGTTCTACCCGGAGGCCGGGCCGGAGCGGTGCACGGCCGCGCTGCTGCTCGAGGTCGACCCGGTCGGCCTGGTGCGCGATCACAGTGGCCGCAAGGGGGGCGGCGGCGAGCTGGCCCAGTACGTCAACGACCGGCCGTACGCCGCCTCCAGCCTGCTCGCGGTGGCGGTCAAGGAAGCCTTCCGCACCGCGCTGACCGGCCGCTGCGACGCAAGGCCCGAACTCGCGGCCGGGCCCATCCCGCTCGAGCTGCACGTCCCCGCGCTGCGCTGCCGGGGCGGAAGCGTCCTCGCCGAGCGCGTGTTCGCCCCGCTCGGCTGGCAGGTCGCCGCCCAGGCCCAGCCGTTCACCCCGGCCCAATGGGGCGACTCGCCGTACCTGGACCTGCGGCTGACCGGCCACATCAGGCTGGCCGACGCGCTCAACCACCTGTACGTGCTGCTGCCGGTGCTCGACGACGCCAAGCACTACTGGGTGGCGGCCGACGAGGTGGACAAGCTGATCCGGGCCGGCGGCGACTGGCTGGCCAGGCACCCGGATAAGGACCTCATCGCCCGTCGGTATCTCTCGCACCAGAAGAGGCTCACCCGGTCCGCGCTGGCCCGGCTGGCCGAGGCCGACGAGACCGAGCCGGAAACGCTGGACAACGCGGTGCCGGACGAAGACGCGGTGGCGGAAGCCGAGACCAGGAAGCCGCTGGCGGTGCAGCGGCGCGAGGCCATCCTGGCCGTGCTGGCCGAGTGCGGCGCCCGCCACGTCGGCGACCTCGGCTGCGGCTCGGGCGCGCTGACCAGGGTGCTGCTCGCCGACGCGCGGTTCGAGCACGTCACCGCCGTCGACGTGTCCGCCCGGGCGCTGCAGCTAGCCGCCCGGACGCTCAAGCTCGACCAGATGCCCGCAAACCGGCGCGAGCGGCTGAGCATCTTCCAGACCTCGCTCACCTACCGCGACGGCCGGCTGGCCGGCCTGGACGCCGCCGTGCTGATGGAGGTCATCGAGCACCTGGACCCGGACCGGATCGCCGCGCTTGAGCGGGTCGTGTTCGGCGCGGCCGCCCCGGCCACCGTCGTGGTCACCACGCCCAACGCCGAATACAACCCGCACTACGAGACGCTCCCGGCGGGGACGCTGCGGCACCGGGACCACCGGTTCGAGTGGACCCGGGCCGAGTTCCGCGCCTGGGCCGGCCGGGTCGGCGCGAGCTACGGCTACCAGGCCAGGTTCCTGCCGGTCGGCCCGGAGGACCCGGCCGACGGGCCGCCCACCCAGCTGGCCGTCTTCGCCCGGTCGGGGGAGGCGGCATGAACCTGAACGTTCCCGGGCTGAGCCTGGTCGTCCTGGTCGGCGTGACCGGCTCGGGCAAGTCGACGTTCGCCCGCACGCACTTCAAGCCGACCGAGGTGATCTCCTCCGACTTCTGCCGCGGCCTGGTCGCCGACGACGAGAACGACCAGTCCGCCACCCCGGCCGCGTTCGAGCTGCTCCGGTTCATCGCCGGCCAGCGCCTCGAGGCGGGCCGCCTCACCGTCATCGACGCCACCAACGTGCAGGCCGAAGCCCGCCGCGACCTCGTCACCCTGGCCCGCGAGCACGACGTGCTGCCGACGGCGATCGTGCTCGACCTGCCGGAGGACCTCTGCGCGGAGCGGAACAAGGGCCGGCCGGACCGGGACTTCGGCCCGCACGTCCTGCGCCGCCAGCGCGGCCAGCTGCGCCGCGGCCTGCGCGGGCTCGGCCGCGAGGGCTTCCGCACCGTGCACGTGCTGCGCTCCCCGGAGGAGGTCGACGCGGCCACGATCACCCGGACCCGGCTGTACAGCGACCTGCGGCACGAGCCAGGACCGTTCGACATCATCGGCGACGTACACGGCTGCCGGGCCGAGCTCGAGGAGCTGCTGGCCGCGCTGGGCTACCAGCTGGAGCGCGACGCGGCCGGCCGCCCCGTCGGCGCCGCGCACCCCGCGGGCCGGCGCGCGATCTTCGTCGGTGACCTGGTCGACCGGGGGCCCGACACGCCCGGCGTGCTGCGCCTGGTCATGGGCATGACGGCGGCCGGGACCGCGTTCTGCGTGGCCGGCAACCACGAGGTAAAGCTGCTCAAGGCGCTGCGCGGCAAGAACGTCAAGCGCAGCCACGGCCTGGACGCCTCGATGGAGCAGCTCGACCTCGAGACAGCGGAGTTCCGGGCCGCCGTCGACGCCTTCATCGACTCTCTGATCAGCCACTACGTCTTCGACGAGGGGCGCCTGGTGGTGGCCCACGCCGGCCTGATCGAGCGCTACCACGGCCGTGCCTCGGGCCGGGTGCGCGAGTTCTGCCTGTACGGCCAGACCACCGGCGAGACCGACGAGTACGGCCTGCCGGTCCGCTACCCGTGGGCCACCGAGTACCGGGGCCGCGCCGTCGTGGCGTACGGCCACACCCCCGTGCCGGCCGCGGAGTGGCTGAACAACACCCTGTGCGTGGATACCGGCTGTGTCTTCGGTGGCCGTCTGACCGCGCTGAATTATCCCGAACGGGGTACGGTATCCGTCCCGGCGGCCCGCGTTTACCACCCCCCGGCGAGGCCGTTCCCTTCGGTATCCGCCGCTGGTGCCGGGCCGGACACCGGCCGCCGCGAGCCCGACGTGCTCGACATCGGCGACGTGTCCGGGTCCAGGGTCATCGAGACCGCGTACCTGCCCCGGGTCGGCGTCCGCGACGCGCACGCGGCGGCCGCGCTGGAGGTGATGAGCCGGTTCGCCATCGACCCGCACTGGCTGCTCTACCTGCCGCCCACCATGAGCCCGGTCGCCACCTCGTCCCGCGACGACCTGCTCGAGCACCCGGAGCAGGCGTTCGGCGCCTACGCCGCGGCCGGGGCGGCCGAGGTCCTGTGCGAGGAGAAGCACATGGGCTCGCGCGCCGCGCTGCTGGTGTGCCGGTCCTGGGAGGACGCGGCCGCCCGGTTCGGAGTTTCCGCTGGTTCCGGCGCCGTCTGGACGCGGACCGGGCGACCGTTCTTTGCCCCGGATTTGACGTCAACCATGATCGACCAGGTGCGTGCAGCCGTCGAACAGGCCGGCCTGTTCGACGAACTCGGCACGTCCTGGCTGCTGTTCGACGCCGAGATCCTCCCGTGGAACGTCAAGGCCGGGTCGCTGCTGCGGGACCAGTACGCCGCGGTGGGCGCGGCCGCGGGGGCCGCGCTCCCGGCCGCCGCCGCGGCGCTGGCCCAGGCGCGTGATCGCGGCCTGCCCGAGCTGGCCGGCCTGCTGGCACGGACGGAAGCCCGGCTGGCCAACGCCGGGGCGTTCACCGCCGCCTACGCGCGCTACTGCTGGGACACCGACGGGCTGGCCGGAGTGCGGATCGCCCCGTTCCAGCTGCTCGCCGCCGAGGGCGCCGTCTACCACGAACGGCCGCACCGGTGGCACCTCGCCCTGGCCGACCGGCTCGCGGCCGTTGCCCCCGAGCTCTTCACGGCCACCCGCCGCGTCGAGGTCGACACCGGCGATCCCGCCTCGGTCGCCGCCGCCACCCGGTGGTGGGAGGAACTGACCGGGGCCGGGGGAGAGGGCATGGTGGTCAAGCCCGCCGCCAACCTGACCCGCGGCCCCAAGGGCCTGGCCCAGCCCGGGCTGAAGGTGCGCGGCCGGGAGTACCTGCGGATCATCTACGGCCCCGACTACACCGAGCCGGCCAACCTGACCCGGCTGCGCCAGCGCGGCCTGTCGCACAAGCGCTCGCTCGCGCTGCGCGAGTACGCCCTCGGCCTCGAGGCGCTGGACCGGGTGGCCCGCGGCGAGCCGCTATGGCGGGTGCACGAGTGCGTCTTCGCCGTCCTCGCCCTGGAATCCGAGCCCGTCGACCCGCGGCTCTGAGTTATCAGAGCGGAAAGGCCGACGCCGAGTAGGACGCGCCGAATGGCGCGCTTCCGCCGCTCTTCGTGCCCTTCTGGAAGCCGCCGAACATCAGCGCCAGCACCACCAGGACCACGACGAGCACCAGCAGCCACAGCAGACAGCCGCGGGCCCGGGACCGCGGACGCCAGCGGCGCCGCGGTCCCTCGTTCCAGTTCTCGTAACTGCTCGAAGGTTGCCGCCGACGGGACCGGAAAGGGCTCACCCCTTATCTATGCCCAGCCCTCCCGGATTAAGCGTCCAGCCCGGCCGCACCTCACGCCGCGTAGGTACGGACCAGCCGCAGCGCGGTGGCGCCGTGCGGCCCGCTGGCCGCGAGGCCGGACCGAGCCGGATCCAGCCGCTGCGCCGCGACGCGGCAGAACTCCCCGGCCGCCCCGGTGATGGCCGACTCCGCGTCCTGCGGCCCGAACCTCCACACCTCCACCCCGTCCGGAGCGGTCAGCTCGCACCGCACAGCGACCGTCGGCGCCCCCGTCAGGCTCAGCGCGTACGGCAGCGTCCGGTGTGCCAGCCAGGCGATATGCCGCAGCCGGCCGGTGTCGGGGAAGTCGGCCCCGAGCGGCCAGGCGATGTCCAGGCCGTGCGTCCAGGCCTCGGCCAGCCGAGTCGTCGCCAGCGTGGCCGGCTTGACCGTGCCGACCATCCACTGCACCGGCCGGTCCGGGTCGGCCGCCCGCATCGCCGCCATCGCCGCCGCCCGCGCCCGCTGCCACCGGGCGAAGACCTCGGTCGGCGCGGCCCGTTCGTTCTCGACCGCGTTGGCGGCCCGTTCGTCGGTCGTGTTCCCGGCCACCGCGTCCAGGCCGCCCCGCAGGGTGCCGTGCGTCGCCGTGGCCGCGGCCGCCTCGTCCGACTGAGCCAGATGCAGCACCACGTCGGCGACGGTCCAGCCCGCGGCGGCCGAGGCCGTGCCCCACTGCGCCTCGTCCAGCCCGGCCAGGATCTTCTCCAGCCGGTCCTGTTCGGCCGCCAGATCATCGAAGATGCTCATACCCGAATATTTTCACACCTTGTTACCGGCCGGTAGGGCTGTCTGCCGTATGCCCAGGCACCGCGCGATATGCCGGCTACGCGGAATTATCTGGACCAGCGCGGGTAGCTGAAGAACCGTGAGGCTACAGAACCCGCCCAGGGCGCAAACCCCGAGAAGGACCAGGCCGCGCGGGCCAGGAATCGGCAAAATCGTCAGTGCGATCGTGGCCGTGATCGTGCTGCTCGTGGTGCTCTCCGCGGTTCACCTGCTACCGCAGTTGCGGAACCCGTTCGCGGAGACCACCACTGTCCGCAGCCAGCCGGTCATCCTGAAGTCCATCACCAACCTCAGCCGTTACGAGGCGGCCAGCGGATCGTTCCAGATCGTGGTCGACCTGACCAAGCGCAGCAGCCTGATCCCGTCGTTCCTCGAGGGCAGCGAGACGCTGTTCATCGGGCAGGGCACCGACATCGCGTTCGTCGATTTCGGCACGCTCAAGAACGGGGCCATCGCGGTGAACCAAGATCGCACCTCGGTCACCGTGACGCTGCCGAAGCCGCAGCTCGAGCCGGCCGTGCTCAACGTCAGCCAGTCGTACGTGTACGCCGAGCAGCAGGGGCTTTTCAACCGCATCGGCAACTTCTTCTCCGGCAACCCGAACAGCCAGCAGCAGGTGTACCAGATCGCCCAGGGCAAGATCGAGACCGCCGCCAAGCAGAGCCCGCTGCTGGCGGACGCGCAGAAGAACACCGAGGGCATGCTCACCGGCATGCTGACGTCGCTAGGCTTCCAGCACGTCACGGTCGACTTCGGCACCGCGCCGGCAAGCTAGCCACAGACCCCGTTTGCGTTAGAGCACGCTCTAACTCCTAAGCTCGAGAACGTGACGACCTGGAGCATCGGCGAAGCCGCCGCCAAGTGGGTCTTTCCCAGCACACGCTGCGCTGGTACGAGCGGATCGGACTGCTCGCGAACATCATGAGAAAGGCACTTATGCATACCACCACACTGCGTTCAACCACACTGGGCCAGCTCACCGTGTCCGCGCAGGGCCTGGGCTGCATGGGGATGAGCGAGTGGTACGGCGCCACCGACTGGGACGAGTCGATCGCCACCATTCACCGCGCCCTGGACCTGGGCGTCACGTTCATCGACACGGCCGACATCTACGGCACCGGCCACAACGAGGTCCTGGTCGGCCGCGGCATCGCCGGCCGCAGGGACGAGGTCCAGCTGGCCACCAAGTTCGGCATCGACCGGTCAGGCGGCGACGCCCACCGCGTCATCCGCGGCGAGCACGACTACGTCAAGCGGGCCTGCGAGTCGTCGCTGACCAGGCTGGGCGTGGACCACATCGACCTGTACTACCTGCACCGCCCGCCGCAGACGGCCGAGATCGAGGAGACCGTCGGCGCGATGGCCGAACTCGTGGCCGAGGGCAAGGTCCGCTACCTGGGCCTGTCCGAGGTCACCAACGAACTCCTGCGCCGCGCGTACGCGGTGCATCCCATCACCGCCGTCCAGAGCGAGTACTCGCTCTGGACCCGGAACCCCGAGGAAGACGTCATCGACGCCATGCGCGAGCTCGGCGTGGGCTTCGTGCCCTACTCGCCGCTCGGCCGCGGCTTCCTGACCGCCACCGTCGACCCGGAGTCCTTCGACGCCAAGGACTTCCGTAGCCGCAACCCGCGCTTCACCGGCGAGGCCGGCCGGCAGAACCTGGCCATCGTGACGGCGGTGCGCGAGGTGGCCGACGCCAAGGGCGTGCCCGCGGCGCAGATCGCCCTCGCCTGGGTCTACGCCCAGCAGCAGCGGCTCGGCGTCAACCTGGCCCCGATTCCGGGTACCAAGCGGATCAAGTGGCTCGAGCAGAACGTCGCTGCCCTCGACGTCACCCTGACCGACGACGAGCTCGCCGTCCTCGATCCCCTGGGTACCCAGGTCGTCGGCGCGCGCTACTGAACCCCCCGGTTGACGTCCAGTGTGACATAGGTAAGACTGGACTATGTGTCGTACATCGAGATCCTGATCCTGCGCCGACTGCGAGGCGGCCCCGCGCACGGGTACGAGCTGCGCAAACGGGTGGAGGAGACCACCGGCGTGGTGCTCCACAACAACTCGCTGTACCCGGCGCTGCGCCGGTTCGAGGAGGCGGGCGCGGTCACCAAGACCGCCGAGCCGCAGGACGGCCGCCCGGCCCGGCTGGTCTACACGCTGACCGACGTCGGCCAGGAACTGCTGCACGACCTGCTGGCCGACCTGCCGGCCGATCAGGCGGCTGACGCAGGGGAGTTCATGGCCCGTCTCGGCCAGTTCTCTCTCATTAATTCCGCCGAACGTGCCCGCGTTCTCGCCTCCCGTACGCACGCAGTAACCGCGCAGCTGGCGCACTACCGGGCGATGCGCGAACTGGCGGTGCGGGCCGGCGAACGGTGGGGCGCGCTGGCCACCGCCGAGCTGATCCGCCAGCACGAGCAGGAGCTGGCCTGGCTGGCCGAGCTGGGCGAGCTCGCCCAGGAGGAGCCGTGACGGCACCAGCCCCGCTCGCGCCGCCCGGCCCCGACCCGAAGGCCGGCCCGCTGGTGCAGTACGCGCTGCTCGCCGGGCCGCTGCTGTCCATGCTCGACTCCAGCGTCGTGAACGTGGCCGTCGAGCCGATCGCCCGTGAGCTGCACGCCGGCCTGACCGTCGTGCAGTGGACGGTCAGCGGGTACCTGCTCGCGCTGGGCGCCGGGCTGGCCGGGACCGCGTACCTGGCCCGCCGGTTCGGCACCTTGCCGGTCTACCGGGCCAGCGTCGTCGCGTTCACCGCCGCCTCGGCGCTGTGCGCGCTCGCCCCCACGGCCGCGGCGCTGGTCGGCGCCCGGGTCCTGCAGGGCCTGGTCGCCGCGCCGCTGGTACCCCTGGCTATGAGCATGCTCCTGGGCGGCGGGGACGCCGACGGCGCCAAGGGGAGCCGGAACATCTCGCCGGTGGCGGGCATCTTGCTGTTCCTCGGCCCGGCGCTGGGCCCGACCGTGGGCGGCGCGCTGATCGGCGCGGTCGGCTGGCGCGGCATCTTCCTGGTCAACGTGCCGCTGGGCGCGCTGGCGGCGGTGGCGGTCGGCGCCGTCCCGGCCGCGCTGGCGCCGGGGCGCCGGGCCGGCGCCCGCTTCGACCTGCCCGGTCTTATCCTGCTCGCGGCGGCCCTGACCGGGCTGCTCCTGGGGGCCAGCCAGGGCGCCTCGGCCGGCTGGGCGACCCCGGCGTGCCTGCTCCCGCTGACCGCGGGAGCGGCGCTGGCCTGCGGTTATGTCGTCTGGGGGGCGCGGCGCGACCAGCCCGCCCTGGATCTGTCGCTGGCGCGGCAGCGGGGGCCCGCGCTGTCCATGGCGCTGTGCGCGCTGGCCTCGGTGGTCACCTGGGCGGCGGTGTTCCTGCTGCCGGTATTCGTCCAGTCCGTGCAGGGCCGCAGCGCGCTGGCCGCGGGGCTGGCCATGGCGCCGCAGGGCCTGATTACCGGGCTGTCCACGGCGCTGGCCCCACGCTGGCTGGCCCGGCTCACCGTCCGCGTCACCGTGCTGGCCGGCTTCGCCGTCCTCGCCGTGGCCAGCCTCGGGCTGCTGCTGATCACGGCGGCCACCCCGCTGTGGCTGATCGCGCTGATCCTGGCCGTCCGCTCGGTCTCGGTCGGCCTGGTCATCAACCCGCTCCTGCAAGCCCTGATCCAGCCGCTGCCGCCAGCTCAGCTCGCCGACGCCAACACGCTGTTCAATACCTGCCAGAGGATCGCCGGATCGTTCGGTATCGGCCTGGTCGCGGCCCTGTACGCGGCGCAGGCCCGCACCGGCGGCGCGGTCGCCGCCCTGCACCTGGCCGGGCTGGTCCTCGTCGCGATCGCTGCCGTCGGCGCGCTCGGCGCGCTCGCGCTCCCCGGCTCTCCCGCCTTCCTACCTCCGCGCCCTCCCCGCCCCCCTACCGCCACGTGCCCTCCCCGCCCCCCTACCGCCACGTGCCCTCCCCGCCCCCCTACCGCCACCAGGGTAGTCGACGCTGCTCGGCCACGTGTGAGGCGGGGTCGGAGATCGTGCCCGCGTGCGAGCTCAGGTGCTGCAGGTGCTCGTGCACCCACAGCAGGTGCGGGTGATGCGGGGTGGTGATGACGCGGACCAGGTTCCGGTCGAGCCCGTAGCCCGAGTCGCCGCCCCCGGATTCCCCTGAGGTACTACCTGACGTCGTGTCGTCCAGGCCGGCGAAGGCCGGGACGCTGACCGGCATCAGCACCTGGCCCGGCACCGGCCGCCCGACCAGCGCCGCGATCCGGTCGTAGAAGCCACTCAGGTCCGCGGCGGCCTGCGCCAGCACGGCCCGCGCGTAGCCCGTGCCGCGGTGCTTCGGCCGCAGGTGCTCGGGAGCCTGCAGCCCGGCCAGCGAGTAAGCGGTCAGCCGCAGGCGCATGGTCGCCATCACCAGCATCCACAGCTCCTCCTTGGACACCCGCTTGGCGCCCTGCTCGGCCAGGAAGCCGCGCAGCGCCTCGTCCAGGCGGATGCCGGCGGTGACCGCGGCGGACCCCTCGTCCGGGGCCTCGTGCCGGTTGCCCAGCGCCCAGTCCACCGCCTGGGTCAGGTAGACGGCGCCGCTGCGGAACGCGTCGGCGAGGTCGTCGCCGACCACGCCGGCCGCGCCCCGCGGCCAGAACAGCACGCCGACCACCAGGCTCACCAGGCAGCCGATGGCCACGTCCTCGATGCGCAGCAGGCCCACCTTCCACCCGGCCGGCTGGAGCAGGTTGAACAAGACCACGACCACCACGGTGAAGGCCGCCTGGCCGAAGGCAAACGGCAGCGTGCCGGGCGCGTAGGCGGCGATAGCCAGGGCGATGGGCAGCGCCGTCCACAGCGCCGGGGTGCTCGTGCCGATGCCGAGCAGCAGCAGCGCGCCGACCACGAAGCCGACCACGGTACCGCCCAGCGCCCGCAGCGCGGTCGACTCGGTCGACGCCGCGTTACTGCGCAGCACCGACAGGGTGCCGAGCACCACCCAGAACCCGTGCTGCACCCCGGACACGTCGGCTACCAAGACCGCCGCGGCCAGGGCCAGCGACCCGCGCAGGCTGTTCAGGAGCCAGACCGAGCGGAAGCTGGCGTGCCTGACCAGGACGCCGATCGCGCCGGAGACCGCGGCCACCCGTCGCTCGGCCATCGTCCCCTCCGGCTGGGACCCGTACCAGCCGCGGCGCCGGGTCGCGATCGTCTCCGGGTCCGCCTGCCGGGTGGCGATCTGCACGTCGGCCAGGATATTCCTGACGGCGAGCGTGATCACCTGGGCGTGGAAGGCGTGCCGGGCGACGATCTCGTCGGAGTCGTAGTCCCCGGTTGTTCTCGACCGATGATAGGCGGCGCTGGCTTGGCGCTGCCGTTCCAGCGCGTCCGTGTCCACCGGGCCGCTCCGGGTCCCGTCCAGCAGGTCGCCGGCCTGGCCGAGCACCTGAGCCGCCAGCACGAGCAGGTCCTGGTCGGCCGGCGCGGCCCGGCCCAGGTCCGGGTGCCCCTCGGTGGCGTCGGCGACCAGCGCGGTGCACCACTCGAGCAACTGGACCACGCTGGACATGGCCTGGTCGGCCGTGGCCAGGCCGACCGGCCGGTACGGCGTGCTGGCGAACGCGCTCATCAGCTGGTTCTTGGCCTCGTGGCAAGCCTGGACGTCGGCGGGCGTGGTGGTGCCGCGCACCGAGGCTTCCAGGTGGGCGGCCAGCGTCCGGGCCGACCGGGCCGCCGCCGTCCGCAGCCGGTCGCCCGGGGACGGGGCCGGCAGCACCAGCACGGCCACGGTCGCCACCACGGACGCCAGCCACCAGCCCGCCAGCCGGTCCGGGATCGTGCCCACGCCGCCGGGCGTGGCCACCGGCAGCACGTAGGGCAGCAACGCGGCGGTGACCCCGGACGCCGCGTTGGGCCCGGCCACCCCGGCGAAGAAGATCCCGCACGCGACCGGGATCGTGACCAGGACCGCCAGCCAGGTGATCCCGCTGACCGCGGTGCCGATGATGAGCGCGACGCTGCCGATCAGCGCCAGCATGAAGTGCGCGATGAGCTTGTCCCGCCTGGTCCCGCCGAACGCGGCGAAGATCAGGCTCGCGAACCCGCCGAACGCGGCGAACAGGGCCATCTGCAGGTTGCCGAAGCCCTCGTAGGTCAGCGCGAACAGGGACGGGATCACCACCACCGCGCGCACCGCGCGCAGCGCGGCCGCCCGCGACCAGGCAGGCCACCAGGCCGGGCGCGGTGCCGCCGGCGAGAGACGGCTCAGGGGCAACCGGCGCGCAATGCTCAGAACGGGCATCTGGACAGTCTAAAAAGGGCGCCCGAGCGCCTCAACCTCGCAGGCCAGCCCATCGAAGTCAGCACAGCGAAGGCTGGGGAACGCCTGAGTTTCACCGTCACCACCGTCCCCGTGCGCTACATTGCTACATTCCGCGGGCCGTGCCAGCCAGGCGGCCTGGGCTTATTTCACCCGCGGGGCTGAGACAAGGAGGCTTCATGCAGGACACGGGGGCGCAGGCACCGGTCACCCCGGACGAGGACGACGCCCGGCTGGAGAGCCTGGGGTACCGGCCTCAGCTCAACCGGGTGCTCGGGCTGTTCGCCAACTTCTCGGTGGCGTTCACCTACCTGTCGCCCATGGTCGGCATCTTCTCCCTGTTCGTGCTGGGCCTGGGCGCCGGCGGCCCCGCCTACATCTGGCTGACCTGGATCCCGGTCGCCGGGATGCTGCTCGTCGCCCTGGTCTTCGGCGAGCTGGCCAGCCACTACCCGGTGGCGGGGGCGCTCTACCAGTACAGCAAGTACACGGTGGGCGCGAAGTTCGGCTGGTTCGTCGGCTGGTTCTACGGGATCGCGCTGCTGGTCACCGTGGCCTCGGTGGATACCGGCGTGGTCCCGTACGTCACCTCCCTCGGCCGCCTGTGGCTCGGCTGGAACTTCAACGCCTCCGATCACACGGTCATCCTGGTCGTGACCCTGGTCCTGCTCGCGCTGCAGACCACGCTGAACACCGTCGGCGCCCGGGTCATGGGCCGGGTCGCGCAGTTCGGCGTCTACGTCGAGATCCTCGGCACGTTCGGCATCGCGGTGGTCCTCGGCATCCACGGCTTCCACCACGGCGTGGGCTACCTCACCGACACCCTGGGCGCCCAGCACAAGTCGGCCAACGCGCTCGGCCTGAACTTCGGCGGCAGCTGGATCGGCGCCGCCGTCATCGCCGTGCTCGCCCCGGTCTACATCTTCTACGGCTTCGAGTCGGCCGGGGACATCTCCGAGGAGACCAAGAACGCCAGCCGGCAGGTGCCCCGGGCCATGCGCATGGCGCTGCTCTGGGGCGGGATCTCCTCGTTCGTGCTGACCGCCGCCCTGCTGCTGTCCATGCCGACCGGGGCCGGCGCGGCCAACCTGACCGTGCAGAACGGCGGGATCCCTTATCTCCTCAGCCAGCTGCCGCACTGGATGCAGGACATCATGCTGGCCCTGATCATCTTCGCCTTCTTCTCCTGCGGCTCCGCGGTGCAGGGCGCGGGCAGCAGGCTCGCCTTCTCTTACGCCAGGGACGGCGCGCTGCCCGGGTCGAAGTGGATCTCCACGATCAGCGAGCGGTTCAAGACCCCGGCCAACGCCCTGTTCGGCGGCGCGCTCGTCACGGTGGTGTTCATCGGCCTGGAGTTCGCCTCGCCCACGCACGACGTCAAGATCGGGTTCATCACCTACCCGGCCAACACCAACGTGCTGGTCTCGCTGGTGTCCTTCGGGGTCAGCGGGATCTACCTGTCGTTCCTGCTGACGGTGATCGGGTCGATGATCGCCCGGCGGCGCGGCTGGATCCCCGCGGGTAAGTTCAAGCTCGGCCGCCGGGCCTGGCCGGTGTCGATCGCCGCCGCCGCCTACCTGGCCCTGATGCTGGTCAACGTGGTGCTGCCGTCGGGTCTTTCCAGCGGGCGTTCCTACTTCAACCTGGACTGGATCACCCTGCTGGTGATGGCGCTCGTCACCGTGATCGGGATCATCGTGTTCCTCGCCGCGCACCGCGGCCGGGAAATCGGCGCGCATCTGACCGATACCGCTACCGCTCCCGCCCAGCCGGACCCCGTGGCTCCCCAGCCAGAGCAGCTCTGACGGACGGGCGCGACCGTCTCGCGGTCCGTGGTAATGTGAAACGCTGCCTGGCGAGTAACCAGGTTAGTGAAAGGCGCGCTGCACCCTCATGTGGCCGCCCTTGTCCCCGGGAATTCAGCCAGCTGATCCCCATTCGTGTCAATTCTAAGGAGCCACGTGCCGCTCGATACCGCCGCCAAGAAGGAAATCCTGGCGGAGTACGCGACCAGTGAGGGTGACACCGGTTCGCCGGAAGTCCAGGTCGCGCTGCTGACCAGGCGGATCAACCACCTGACGGAGCACCTCAAGGTGCACAAGCATGACCACCACAGCCGCCGCGGGCTGCTGCTGCTGGTCGGCCGCCGCCGCAGGCTGCTGAAGTACCTGGCTAAGAAGGACATCAACCGGTACCGCGCCGTCCGGGAGCGCCTCGGCATTCGCCGCTAGCCCTGGGCTGCCCGCCAGCACAACTTAATATTCACACTGACATCCCGTAGCCCCCGGCCCCGAGCGCCAGGGCCGGTCCTCGGTAGTGGCCCCCGGGTCGCCCCCCTTTCGGCGGGCACTCAGTACCCGAGGGCTTCGATCGAAGACCGGCCGGCAGCCCTGCTCAGGCAAGCCCAGCAGGCGAGCCAGGCCACATGCGGCACGGCGGCGGGTGGGTGCGGGATCTACCGCAAGGAGGTCTCACCCGTGGAGGGTGTCCACAGTGCCGAAGCCGTTATTGATAACGGCGAATTTGGCGTGCATACAATCAGGTTCGAAACGGGTCGGCTGGCCCGTCAGGCGGCCGGCTCCGCCGTGGTGACGCTGGACGGCGAGACCGTCGTCCTGTCCGCCACCACGGCGTCCAAGCGGCCCAAGGACAACCTGGACTTTTTCCCGCTCACCGTGGACGTAGAGGAGCGGATGTACGCGATAGGGCGGATTCCCGGCTCGTTCTTCCGCCGCGAGGGCCGTCCGTCCGAGGACGCCATCTTGACCTGCCGGCTCATCGACCGGCCGCTGCGCCCGTCCTTCGTCAAGGGCCTGCGCAACGAGATCCAGATCGTCGAGACCATTCTCTCGCTGGACCCGCAGCACCTGTACGACGTCGTGGCGATCAACGCCGCGTCCATGTCTACCCAGCTGGCGGGCCTGCCGTTCTCCGGTCCCATCGGCGGGGTGCGGGTCGCCCTGATCAAGGGCCAGTGGGTGGGCTTCCCGACCCACGAGCAGCTCGCCGAGGCGACCTTCGACATGGTGGTGGCGGGCCGGCGCCTGGACGACGGCGACGTGGCCATCATGATGGTCGAGGCCGAGTCCACTCCGCAGACGCTCAAGCTGATCGCGGACCCGGACAGCGGCGCGATCGCGCCGACCGAGGAGACGGTGGCCGAGGGCCTGGAGGCGGCCAAGCCGTTCATCCGGGTGCTCTGCGAGGCCCAGCAGCAGCTGGCCGCCGAAGCCGCCAAGCCGACGGCCGAGTACCCCGTATTCCTCGACTACGGCGAGGATGTCTTCGAAGCGGTCGCCGCCGAGGTCTCCGCCGAGCTGGCCCAGGCCCTGACCATCGCGCCCAAGCAGGAGCGCGAGGCCGAGACCGACCGGGTCAAGGCGCTGGCCCAGGAGAAGCTGGCCGAGCAGTTCGAGGGCCGGGAAAGCGAGATCAGCGCCGCATTCCGCTCGCTGACCAAGAAGCTGGTCCGGGAGCGGGTCATCAGGGACGGGATCCGCATCGACGGCCGCGGCCTGACCGACATCCGCCCGCTGTCCGCCCAGACGCACGTGCTGCCCCGGGTGCACGGCTCGGCGCTGTTCGAGCGCGGCGAGACCCAGATCCTGGGCGTGACCACGCTGAACATGCTCCGGATGGAGCAGATGATCGACACGCTCAACCCGGATCGCACCAAGCGCTACATGCACAACTACAACTTCCCGCCGTACTCCACCGGGGAGACGGGCCGGGTCGGCTCGCCCAAGCGGCGTGAGATCGGCCACGGCGCGCTGGCCGAGCGGGCGCTCCTGCCCGTGCTGCCCACCCGGGAAGAGTTCCCGTACGCGATCCGCCAGGTCTCCGAGGCGATCAGCTCGAACGGTTCCACCTCGATGGGCTCGGTCTGCGCCTCCACCATGGCGCTGCTCGACGCGGGCGTGCCGCTCAAGGACATGGTCTCCGGCATCGCGATGGGCCTGATCAACGAGGGCGACCAGTACGTGACGCTGACCGACATCCTCGGCGCCGAGGACGCGTTCGGCGACATGGACTTCAAGGTCGCCGGCACCGAGCACGTCATCACCGCGCTCCAGCTCGACACCAAGCTCGACGGCATCCCCGCCTCGGTCCTGGCCGCGGCGCTGAAGCAGGCCCGCGGGGCCCGGATGACGATCCTCGAGGTCATGCGCGGCGCTATCACCGAGCCGGGCGAGATGTCGGCCTACGCGCCGCGGATCATCACGATCAAGGTCCCGGTAGACAAGATCGGCGAGGTCATCGGCCCGAAGGGCAAGATGATCAACTCGATCCAGGACGACACCGGCGCCGAGATCACCATCGAGGACGATGGCACGATCTACGTCGGGGCCACCGACGGGCCGTCGGCCGAGGCGGCGCGGGCCGCGATCAACGCGATCGCCAACCCGCACATGCCCGAGGTCGGCGAGCGGTTCCTCGGCACGGTGGTGAAGACGACCACGTTCGGCGCGTTCGTCTCGCTGCTGCCCGGCAAGGACGGCCTGCTGCACATCACCCAGATCCGCAAGCTGCACGGCGGCAAGCGGATCGAGAACATCGACGAAGTGGTGCACATCGGCGACAAGATCCAGGTCGAGATCCGCGAGGTCGACGACCGCGGCAAGCTGTCGCTGGTGCCGGTCGAGGTGGTGGAGCGCGAGGCGGCGGGCGAGGACCTGTCCGGCGGCGAGTCCCGCGGCGGCGAGTCCCGCGGCGGCGACCGCGGCGGCGACCGCGGCGAGCGTCCCCGCGAGTCCAGGGACCGTGGCGGCGACCGTGGTGGCGACCGTGGCGGCGACGGCGGCGGCGATCACCGCCGGACCCGTCACCGCAGCCGGGGGCACCACGAGTAAATGACTACCGAATATACCGACGGAGTCAGTCGCACCGTCCTGCCCGGCGGGCTGCGGGTCGTTACCGAGAAGCTGCCCGCCGTGCGCTCGGTCGCGCTCGGCATCTGGGTAGGGGTGGGCTCCCGCGACGAGGATCAGGCGCACGCGGGCGCCACCCACTACCTGGAGCACCTGCTGTTCAAGGGCACCAGCCGCCGGACCGCGCTGGAGATCTCCGCGGAGATGGACGCGGCCGGCGGGGAGATGAACGCGTTCACCGCCAAGGAGTACACCTGCTACTACGCACGGGTGCTCGACGCGGACCTGCCGCTGGCCGTGGACATCTTGTCCGACATGGTGACCAGCTCGCTGATCACGCCGAAGGACGTGGACGCCGAGCGCAACGTGGTGCTCGAAGAGATCGCGATGAACGAGGACGACCCCTCGGACACCGTGCACGAGGCGTTCACCGCGAAGCTGTTCGGCGACACCCCGCTGGGCCGGCCGATCCTGGGCACCACCGCGTCCATCAACGGGATCACCAGGGACCAGATCTTCGAGCACTACCAGGCCCGGTACACCCCGGAGCACCTGGTGGTGGCCGCGGCCGGCAACCTGGACCACGACACGGTGGTGGAACTGGTCCGGCAGGCCTTCGGCCCGGTCCTGGAGCGCGCCGCCGAGCCGGCCGCGCCCCGGCTGGCCGGTGACCAGGTGGGCCAGCCGTCCGGCGTGGGTACCACGCTGGTCTCCCGCGGTATCGAGCAGGCCAACCTGGTGCTCGGCTGCCAGGCGCTGGCCCGGACCGACGAGCGCCGCTTCGCGCTCGGCGTGCTTAACGCGGCGTTCGGCGGCGGCATGTCCTCCCGGCTGTTCCAGGAGGTGCGGGAGAAGCGCGGCCTGGCGTACTCGGTGTACAGCTTCTCCGGCCAGCACGCGGACACCGGCATCTGGGGTATCTACGTCGGCTGCCTGCCGTCCAAGGCCGACGAGGTGCTGGCCATCTGCAACGAGGAGATCGCCCGGGTGGTCGAGGGCGGCCTGACCGACGCCGAGCTCATCCGCGGCAAGGGCCAGGTGCGTGGCTCGATCGTGCTCAGCCTCGAGGACCCGTCCTCGCGGATGAGCCGGCTCGGCAAGTCCGAGCTGGTCTACCCGCGCCTCGAACCGGTCGACGAGGTACTCGCCGCGATCGAAGCCGTCGGTCACGACGACATCCGTGCGATCGCGGCCGAGATCCTCACCCGGCCCAAGACCCTGGCCGTCGTCGGCCCCTTCGACGACGACAGCGCCTTCCAGGCCTGACCCCAGGCCTAACCCCAGCCAGCGAGCCGCTGGCCACGAGATGGAACCCGGGTTTCAGCGCGTTCTAACGCAACGAGACCCGGGTTCCACCTCGTTCGGCCACGCGGCACGGCACCTAATATTCTTGGTCCGCGCGTCGTCGGGCGCAGCACCAGCAGCACCAGCAGATGGAGGACAGCCATGGCCAAGGTCGGGGTGCTCGGCGCGCGCGGGCGGATGGGCCAAGAGGTGGTCAGGACCGTCAACGGCGCTCCCGACCTGGAGGTGGCCGCCGAGGTCGACCAGGGCGACAAGCTGGACGCGCTGACCGGATGCGACGTGGTCGTCGACTTCACCCATCCCGGCGTGGTCATGTCCAACCTGCACTGGTGCGTGCTGCACGACCTGGACGTGGTGGTCGGCACGTCCGGGTTCGCCGAGGAACGCCTGGACGAGGTACGCGGGTGGCTCACCGAGTACCCGAAAGTGCGCGTCCTGGTCGTCCCGAACTTCTCCGTCGGCGCCATCTTGATGATGCGATTCGCCGCCCAGGCCGCGCGGTTCTTCGACTCGGCCGAGATCATCGAGTTGCACCACGCGAACAAGGCGGACGCCCCGTCAGGCACCGCGCTGCGCACCGCGTCCGTGATCGCCGCGGCGCGCGCCGCGGGCGGCCTGGGCGCCTCGCCGGACGCCACCGCGTCGGCCCTGCCGGGCGCGCGCGGCGCCAGCGTGGACGGCGTGCACGTCCACTCGGTGCGGGTGGCCGGCCTGGTCGCCCACCAGGAAGTGCTCTTCGGCGGCACCGGCGAGACCCTGACGATCAGGCACGACTCGCTGGACCGGGCTTCCTTCATGCCGGGGGTCCTGCGAGCCGTCCGCGGGCTCGCCACCCTGCCGCCCGGGCTCACCGTAGGCCTGGAGGGAATGCTCGGGCTGTCGTAACCCGGGGGTACGGTCGGAAGCATGTGCCGAAGCATCAAGACCCTTCGCCCGCCCTACGCCGAGCAGGTCACCGACGAGGACATCCGGGCCGCCGCCCTCCAGTACGTAAGGAAGATCAGCGGTTTCCGCACCCCCGCCGGGCACAACGCCGAAGCGTTCGGCCACGCGGTGGACGCGGTCGCGGCGGCCACCGCTGCCCTCCTCGACCAGCTCCAGGTCCGCTCGGTGTCGCGTGCGGGCGCCAAAGCCGTCTGACCCCCGGCTCGGGGCTATATCGGGTATTCGGTTGGGCCGGTTGTGTAAGTGCGCCCCGCCGGAGTGGTCCAGGTGAAGGTCCCGTCCGGATGCTGTTCGACTTTCCACCGGGGGTCTTGCTTGAGCCGGTGCTCGTGACGGCATTTGGGGCCGGTGTTACACAGGCAGGTCCGGCCGCCTTTATCGAACGGAATGTTGTGCTCGAAGTCGGCGCGTCCTGAGGGCCGCTCGCACATGGGGCCGGTGCACGTGGCATGCCGGATCTTCGTCAGGTGCCGAAGCTTGGTACCCGGGTCGTGTCCTGAAGCCTGGTACCGGTGGTCGCAGTCCCCGGCGGGGATGGGGTCGATATCGATGACCCATGCTCTTTGCCCGGGTACCCCGGTGGTGAATCGCCAGGTGCCGTAGCCGCCGGGCGGCCCAGGGCCAATCTTGGTGAGGGTAAACCCGGGCGGGTCCGGCCCCGCCCGGGTGCGGGCCGAGGCGTGGCGGCGGGGTTCGGGTCTGGCGCAGGCGTGCCCGGCCGCCCGTCCCTTCGGGTCGGTAACGGTCAGGCACCAGGAGGTCTTTGGGTTAGCGGCGGAAGCGGCGGCCAGGTCGCGGGCCAGCCAGGGGTCGACCGGGCCGAGGCCGGGAATCTCGCCAGGGTGATCGGCCAGGCCGAGCAGGGTCACCACCGGGATGGTGAGGTGGTTCCGCCCGGCGAACCCGGCCGGGAACGGCCCGGTCCCGGAGCCGGGGGGCTGGTACGGCCCGGCCGGGTGGTCCTCGCCGGTGTCACTGGGGGTGGTGCCGCGGGCGGCCGGGGGGCGGGAGTCCTGGTTCAGCAGCAGGTCCAGGGCGGCGCGGGCGCGCAGCACGTCCATCCCGCCCTCGGCCCCGGCGGCTTTGAGCTGGCGGGCCCACCAGGTGATCTTCTGGTCGGCGGCCACGATCATGGCCGGGGGCGCTTCCCGGATGGCGAGGCTGGCGTTGCCGGAGTCCTCGGACCACCGCTCCACCCGGGCTTTCTTCGCGCCGTGCTCGCGGCGGTCCTTTGCCTTCTCCGGAGCGGCCTTCGCGGCCGCGCGCTTGATCTTGTCGCGCAGCATCCCGGGGGACATCTCCCGGGCCCGGCCTAGCACCATCTGCTCCGCCTCCCGGGCCTCGTCCAGGTCCAGGTGGGCGGTGTTCCGGGCGATGATCTGGACTTTGGAGTGGCGTAGCAGCCCGTCCCGGAACAGCGCCCGCGTCCCGGGCAGCTTGACCTCCAGGTCCCAGGCCAGGCTCAGCATCTCGTCGGCGGCTTGCCTGGTCTCGGCCAGCGCCCACCTGACCTCGTCCGCGGCGCTGTCCAGGTAGGCCTCGGGCATCCCCGCGGGCCCCTGGGGCTTAGCTCCGGGGGCGGGGCGGCGGCGGATCAGCTCGGCGGCGGCGGCGTGCTTGAGATAACACGCCGACGCCTCGGCCCGGTCTGCTCCCGCGATCAGCCCGATGAGCTCATCCTCCGACGCCTCGCCGAGCCGGCCAGAGTCCACCGCCCGCTCGGTGAACTCGTGCAGCGCGGCTGATCCCGGCGCGATATCGAAACCCTGAGTCGCGCCGAACCCGCCCGCCGGGCCGCCCGAAGAACCGGGTACCCGGGCGGCCGACCCGGGCAGGCCAGGGCCCCGCGGGCCGCGCTTTTCCGCCTCGTCCGCCAGCATCGCCCCGGCCAGTTCCGCGGTCGCCGGATCAGCCAGGAAGGCCGCATCCAGTTCCTGTTCCGCCTCGATCCGGTCCGCCTCGGCCTCCAGTGCGCCCAGGTCCAGATCCGGCGGCAACTCGTCACTCTCGGGGTCGAGGCACTCCTCGCCATCCTGCGGGAACTCGTCCTTGCCCGGCTCCGCGGCCAGCCACGCGGCTATGTCCTCAGGATCGATTCGCATGTCGATCCGGTATCCGGGGTCTTCGGCCGGCCCAGGAGCAGGGGAAGCGGGAGCAGTCAGCACGCGCCATCACCCGTTCGGGAGAAAGATTATTGCAAAAATACTATCGAACACTTCACCGAAAAGCCAGCTAATAACCAAGATCAGAAAAAATATACGACTGATTTTAGAGGTGCGTCGGTAGCCTGTGAGGTCTAGCAGACTGAAGTAACTGCAGTTGCTGACCGACGCGAGAACCTGACGCGAGAACCTGACGCGAGAACCTGACGCGAGAACCTGACGCGAGAACCTAGTCCCGCGCCTGGCAACGTTTGCTTCGTCGCACCCGGCGCAGCAGCGGGTTACCGTCAAACGAGCAGATCCTCGAGCTCGGGGAGTCGACCGAACATGTCGGGGAGGCCGTGCAACCCGTTGCGCACCTCCTCATGGCCCAGCGCGAGATCGGGACCGGTCGGCGGCTCGACGTCGGCCAGGCAGCGCATGATGTTCCAGCGCGTGAACCCCAGCCAGCCCTCGATCATGAACACGAACCAGCTCGGACCCGACGGTGGTAGCGCGCCGCCCGCTGCGACGTAGCCGTCGAGGACCGAGCGGAAGATGATGGGCTCGATGTCGTCGAAGCCAGGTCCCTTCGCAACGCTGAGGGCGGTCGAGCCGAGTTCACTGGCCAGCTCGAGCGTCCCCGACAGCTCCCAGTCGAGCACGACGGGCCGACCGTCTCGAGCGAGCAGATTCCACGGTTGGATGTCCTTGTGGGTCACCACGACGGGGCCCGGCCGTTCGCAGGTGTCAACGAAGTGGGCAATCGCGAGAAACGTCTCGACGTGCGACGCGAGCTCGTCGGCCCACGGCTGTCCGGTCGCCGCCGCCTGCTCGGCGAGCTCGGGCCAGTCCCGTGGCGTCGGGTCCTCGATCGACCCATGGGTCCACTGGACGTCGAGTGCGTGGATGCGGGCGAGGATCTCGCCGATCTCGAACGCGAACGCGGCCGGCACTGGGGCTTCGGGCAGCTTGTCACCTTCGACCCACCGGTGCACGAGCACGTCGGGATCGGCGGAGATCGGCTCCGGCATCGGGATGCCCGCTGCGAACGCGGCCTGCTCGAACCTGAACACGTCGTCGGCGTGGTAGATCCAGCGGCGGTCGACGAGGTTGAGCTCTTTCACCGCGAACGATCCTTGGTCGGTGTCGAGCCGGTACAGCCGGTTGGAGCTCTTACCGTGCACCCGAGTCATCGGCCGCAGCGGTGTCCCGAGGTGATCTAGGCTCACCGCACGAGGTTATGCGGAATCCGGCCCAGAACCTCCAGCATCGGCCGATGTACGGAAGTCACCGGGCGGCGCCTCGTCGTCCCGGAACCGGGACGCCCAGCGGCGGCCGTCCAGCACGTTCAGCACCCGGATATGCCGGATCTCAAGCACGAACGCGGTCAGCACCGTGGCGACCGCCGCGACCAGCAGGCGTCCCTGGCCCGCCGCCGCGCCGATCGCCGCCGCGGCGAAGATGGCGGCGGCCGTGTTGAGCCCCACCACCACCTGGCCGCCCCCGGTGGCCCGCCGGAACACCAGGCCACCGCCGATGAAGCCGACCCCGGTGATGGCTCCGGCCAGCGCGTTCGGCGCGCCGTGGAGCGCGATGAGCCCGACGACGCCGGACCCCGCGCCGATCAGCGCGAACACCCGGTCCCCGGCCGGCGCCCCGCGGATGGCCCGCTCGAAGCCCAGCGCGTACGTGAGGCCCACCGCCACCACGAGGTGCCCGGCGTCCGCCCCGCTCAGCGCCAAGCTCACGGTGCCGCCCCGGGCAAAGGAGGCCAGGGCAGGTAAGCGGTCGTACCGGTCTCCCGTCCGCGCACGGCGGCGACCACCCGCGCGCTGATCAGCGCCGGCAGGTACTCATCGAGGTCGGCTGGCTCGACGAACCGGTAGTCGTCGAGCTCCTCGGCCTGCAGCCGGATGGAAACATCACTCGCCAGCGTGCCGCCGTCGAAGACGAAGTGCATGACCGGCCGGGGACGCCGCCCCTCGAGACCGGCCCAGCCGACCACCAGCAGCCGGTCCGCCACGATGTCGAGCCCGAGCTCCTCGAGGATTTCCCGGCGGCAAGCCTCGTGCGGCGGCTCGTCCTGCTCCATGATCCCGCCGGGCAGCGACCAGTGCTCCCGGTAGTTCGGCTTGACCAGCAGCACCCGCCCGTCGTGGTCGGTAAACAGCGCCCCCGCCGCGCCGAACATCGTGGGCAGCTGCGCGTACCACGCGGCCTCTTCAGCCGGGGTGAAGCGGACGGGATCAGGCACGGAAAAGACCCTATCCGGCGTAGTACCCTGGGCGCATGCACACACCCGGTGACGACGCGGCACCGGCCGGCGAGAGCCCGGCCGAAGAGGAGAGCCGGGTCGAGGTCTACATCACCACCGACACCTCGGCCGCGCCGCACAAGGCCGGCGAGCCCAAGCTGTACGTGATGCACGACGCGGCCAAGCCCGACGGCGACAAGCTCTACTTCACCGAGGCGGAGTGGGACGCGTTCGTCCTCGGGGTCAAGGACGGCGAGTTCGACCTCGACGAGGAAGGCAACCTGCCGCCCTTGTAGCCGGTCGCCAGCCGCTACGACCTGACCGCTACGACCTGACCGCTACGACCTGACCGCTACGACCTGACCGCTACGACCTGACTGGGGCGCCATCCCTGGTCCCGCCGGTCCCCGACTTCGGCTGCGCCGTCACCAGGGACGGCAGGCCGAGGACCGCGGCCAGGTCGGCCTGCAGCTTCGGCGCGGCGGCGGACGCCGACCCGACCATCAGCGTGACCTTGGTCTTGCCCGCGGCGGACAGGCTCGCCGTCTGGCATCCGGTCGCGCCGTAGACGAACGTCGCCAGCTGCTTGCTGCCGTCATAAAACGTGCCAGCGTAGGAGATCCCCAGGTTGGCCGGGCAGCGGATCGTGCCCTTGATCGTGGCCGGATGGGTGATGGCGGCACAGAACTGGCTGTACAGTGCCTGCACCTTGGCCGGGTCACGCTGGGTCGTGGCGAGCGCGGTATTCCGGGTCGGCTCCACCAGGTGCAGGACGCGGTGCACGGCCACCGACGTCGCCTGGCTCACGTCCGAGCAGCCCGCCGCGGCCGCGACCGCGGCCGCCGCCGAGCTGGCGGGGGAGGCGGCGGAGGCGGCGGCCGCCGCCGCTGAGGCGGCCGCCGATGACGCCACGGAGGCGGCCGGCGACGAAGCCTGGCCCGCGGCCGGAGCCGAGGCCACCTCCGAGCCGCACCCGGCCAGTGCCGAGCACAGCAGTACCAAACCTACAGTTCCGCGAACTTGGCGTGGAGACATCATGCGGATTGGACGCGCCTCGCGCGGCAGCCGTTCCATCACGTCAGAAGTTTCGCAGAAGATGCCGAGCCGCGACCCCCAGAACAGCGCAATACAGCTCAGAACAGCGTGACCGGACCCGCGCCCTCCAGCTTGAGCAGCAGTTCCTTGCGCTCCAGGCCGCCGCCGTAGCCGGTCAGGCTGCCGTCGCTGCCGATCACCCGGTGGCACGGCACGATGACCGAGATCGGGTTGGAACCGTTGGCCAGGCCCACCGCACGCGACGCCACCAGCCGCTTGCCCAGGGCCAGGGCGATGGAGCCGTAGGTAACGGTTCTCCCGTACGGGATCTTGGTCAGCTCGGTCCAGACGGCCAGCTGGAACGGCGACCCGGTCGGCGCCAGCGGCACGGTGAACTCCTTGAGGTCCCCGGCGAAGTACGCCTCGAGCTCGGCCGCGACCGCGCGAAACGACTCCGGGCTATCGATCAGCCCGTCGCCGTGCCGCGACGTGTGCCGCTCCGCGTCGATCATCCACAGGCCGGTCAGCGCGTGCCCGTCGCCGAGCAGCAGCAGCCGCCCGATGGGGGAGTGCACGATGTGGGACAGGCGCGGGGCGTCCGGGTCGGGCGCCACGAACGGGCTGGTCATGACGATTCCTTTTCTTCTTCGAGGTAGGCCCACAGGTGATGGACGGCGTAGGAGCGCCACGGCCGCCAGTTCTCTGCTAGCCGCTGGGCCAAAACCGCCGCCGCCCGCGCCGCGCGAGCCCGAGCGGCGGACCCGGAACCAGCCGGCTCCGTTACCAAACACGGGGCACCCAGCCGGGTCAGGGCGTCGAGCACGCCGACGTCGCTCGGCAGGAAGGCGTCCGGATCGGAAAGCGCCCGCATCCGGATATAAGAAACGGTCCACGGCCCGATGCCCGGCAGCGCCAGCAGGGCCGTCGCCGCGCGTTCCCGGTCGGCGCCCGGGTCGAGCGACACCTCGCCCCCGGCCAGCGCCGCGGCCAGGCCGGTCAGCGCCAGGGCGCGGCTGCGCGGCATCGGCAGCGCGTCCGGGTCGGCCGCGGCCAGCGTCTCGGCGGCCGGGAAGCAATGCGTCAGCGGTCCGTCCGGACGGGACAGCGGCTTGCCGTAGGCGGCGGTCAGCCGCTCGCCGAGCCGCCGGGCCGCGGCCACCGACACCTGCTGGCCGAGCACGGCCCGCAGCGCGAGCTCGCTGCCGTCCACGTGACCGGGCGACCGCCGTCCCGGGTTGGCCCGGGCCAGCGGCCCGAGCACCGGGTCGGCCGCCAGGTAGCCGGTGACCGCCTCGGGGTCCGCGTCCAGGTCGAGCAGGCGCCGGCAGCGCTGCACCGCGGCGGTCAGGTCGCGCAGGTCCTCGAGCTGGAGCTCGCACTCGACGTAGCCGGGTTCCTGGCCGGGGGAGAGCACGAGGGGGCCGAGGGACAAGATGCCCACCCCGTTCGGCAGATTAATGGTCCGGCGGTAACAGCCGTCCCGCACCTCCTCCACCCCGGGGACGGCCCGCGCGGCCAGGTAACCCAGCATCCGCGCGCCGTCGATCGGGGCCCGGTAAGCCAGCCGGAGCCGGATCAGCCCGGGCGCGGCCGGGTCGCCCGGCGGCGGCACCGGCCGCCGCCGGGTCGCGACCACCCGCTTCCCGCGCGCCTCCCGCAGCTGGGTCGGGGTCACCGCGAAGACCTCGCGGATGGTCGCGTTGAACTGCCTGATGCTGGCGAAGCCGGCCGCGAAGGCGATCTCGGACAGCGGCAGGGCGGTGGTCTCGGTCAAGATGCGCGCGGTCTGGGCCCGCTGGGCCCGGGCGATGGACAGCGGGCCCGCGCCGAGTTCGGCGGTGACCAGGCGGCGCACCTGGCGCTGCTCGTAGCCGAGCCGGCTGGCCAGGCCCTCGACGCCGTCCCGGTCGACCACGCCGTCGGCGATCAGCCGCATGGCCCGGCCGACCACGTCGGCCCGGATGTTCCACTCGGGCGAGCCGGGGGAGGCGTCCGGGCGGCACCGCTTGCACGCCCGGAAGCCCGACTCCTGGGCCGCGGCCGCGCTCCGGTAGAACCGCATGTTCGCGCGTTTCGGCGTGATCGCCGGGCAGGACGGCCGGCAGTAGATGCCGGTCGAGGTCACCCCGATGAAGAACACGCCGTCGAAACGGGGATCCTTGCTGGCCGCCGCCTGGTAGCGCCGCTCGTCATCAGTGTTGTTCACCCCTCCACAATGCCAGCCCGCGCGGACCATAACTGGCGGGAATCGGACACCGACGACCCGCGGACCGGACGGCGGCGACCTGGGTGTTTCCTCGGCAATATCATGCGCGGAGAGTGACTATAACGTCACAATATTTTTACCGAACGGGGTTGGTGCACGCCCCAGTATCGCCCTCCGCGTTCACATGGGCACCAAACGATCCTTGTCATCACGCCAGAACCACCTTTGCCACCGTTTGTAGGACCTATCCAGAAAGATAGGTAAGTATTACCTTGTCACCCGTTGCATCTGGTACAGTACGTAGTGTTACATTACAAATGGTAGCGAAACAACTTCGCACCGTGTTAGAACGCATTCGAGGTGTGTGTCGTGGCCAGCAACTATCCGGACGAGGGCATGTCGGCCAACGAGGGCGAAGGATACCCCGCCGACCTGCCGTTCCGTACGGGGGGCAACGGCCGTCCGGCCCGCACCGAGGCCCGGGCCGAACTGCGCGACCGGGAGACCTACTACGCGGAGCTGCGGTTCGCCGTGCACTGCCAGAGCCGGTCCATCCCCGCCGCGCGCGTCGCCCTCGACAACGAGGACGCCAGCACCTGGTCGGACCGTGCTTCCACGAAGGGCGCCCAGGGGAACAGTGCCCATGAGGGGCGTGCCGCCGACGGCGACGGCACTGAGGGCGAAAGTTGGGATGAGATGATCGCGCGCTTCGGCGATACCTGGACCTAAGAGCCACCGGCGGCGGTCCCGGAGCCTTCCTCCGGCGCTCGGGCGTCCGGGACCGCCACCGGTTTCACCAGGTAATCAACACAAACGGGGGCTGCGAGCCCACGGGGATCTACCAGCGCCAGAAGTCGAAGCGGTCGCGTCCCGCGCGGAACCCGGCCGCTTCGACCACATCCACCGCCAGCTTGAACTTGTCGCCCACCCGCCAGGGCTGGTGGGCGTCGCTGCCGAACGAGACCGCCCGCCCGCCGGACTCACGCCACCAGCGCACCAGTTCGGCCGAGAGCAACGGGCTCTTGGTGTTCACCTCGAGCACCCGGTCACCGGCGGCCAGGGCCCGCAGCACGGCCCGGTACTCGTCTTCGAACGCCTGCTCCTGGTACGGCCCGGCCGACCACGGCCACATCCGCCGCGGGAAGTCGATATGCGCCAGCACCTGGAACAGGTCGCTGCCCTCGACCAGCCGCAGCAGTTCGGCCAGGTAGCGGCGCATGACTTCCTCGGGGGACATCAGCCGGTACAGATCGTCAGCGGCGGTCAGCCGGCCGTTCCACGGGATCGCGTGCAGCGAGCCGAGGATCCGGTCCGGGCCCCCTCCGGGGCCTCCGGGGTCTCCGGGCGCACCCCGGGCCACCATCGCGGCCGCGCTCGCGGCCCACAGGTGCGCCTCGCCGATCTCGACGCCGGACAGGATCCGCAGCTCGGGAAAGCGCTGCCGGCACTCCCGCAGGGTGGCGTAGTAGCCGTCCATGTCGATCAGGTGCATGTGGTCGTACCGGTGCGGGTCGAGGTTCAGCGTGCCGATCCGGTCGCCGTCGGTCCAGGTGGTGAAGTCCAGGTGGTCGGTGAACGCCAGGCCGGGCAGGCCGGCCGCCAGCGCCTGCTCACAGCTGCGCGCCATGTCGGCCTCGCGCGGCGCGTCCCACGACCACTGGGTGTGCACATGGTTGTCGACGGGGGGAGACCATGGTTGCTGCGCGGGGGGCACGGCCGGATCGGTCCTACTCGTGTCGTGGCTGATGCTTCCCCTCGAGCCTATCGAGGCATGATCGCTACCAGCCGCCCGGCTCCGGGCGCGGCTTGGCCGAGGTGATGACGTACACCTCCCCGCCGGTTTCGTCCTCGGGCGGCGGGGTGACGGCCTTGACCGGCGGTGGCTCCACGGCGGCGGGCGCGTCCGCGGGCTCGACCGGCTCCGCCGGATCCTCGCCGTCGCTCCGGCGTTTCCTGGCCGCCTCCGCGGTCAGCTTCTCGGCGATCTTCTGCCAGCGTTCTTCCCATTCGGCCGCGTTCCCGTCGCAGGCCCGGACAAAGGCCACCGCGACCGGCAGGGTGGGCAGCCGCAAGCCGCCGGCCGCCGCCGCGAGCGTCTTCATCTCGAAGTGCGAGGACTCGGCCATCTCCGGGTACTCGATGCCCGCCTTGGCCCGCAGCGCGCGCAGGTCCCTGGCGAACGCCTCCAGGTCGTCCGGCGCGATGCTCGCCACCGGCTGCGCCCCGATCGGCCGTTCGTCCGGCACCGCCGTGTCGCGCTGCCTGATCACCGGCCCGGGTGGCTCCGGCGGTGCCCCGGCCCGCTCGCGCGTGTCCGGCGGCTCGTAACGCGGCCGGCTACCCGGCTCGCGCGGGTGCGCTCCTGCCCCTCCAGGTCCCGCCGACGGTCCCGGCCCGCCGGGCACCCCGGGCGCGCTGTACGACGCCGGGCTCCCGTGCGGCGGCGCCCCATGCACCGGCCCTCCCGGCACCGGCCCTCCCGGCACCGGCCCTCCCGGCACCGGCCCTCCCGGCACCGGCCCTCCCGGCACCGGGCCCGCATGCGGCGGCCCCGGATACGGCGGGCCGGAGTATCCCGGTCCCTGGTATCCCGGACCCGAGGGCGCGGATCCGGCGTGGCCTGGTCCCGGATGACCCGGTCCCGGATGCGGCGGCCCGCCCTGAACTGGCCCGCCCTGAACTGGCCCACCGGTGGCGGGGGCATCCGGTGGCGGCACGGGCGGCCGGCTCCAGCTGTCGGCGTACCGGTCCTGAGGTGCCCGGCCGGGGCTGTGGTGGCGTCCAGTGGTACCGCCCGGCGCGCTGGGACCCGGCGGCCGGTAGAGGCGATCCGCCCCCGGTGGCACACGCCGTCCGTTCGGCAGCCGGTACTGCCGATTGGGCCCGCCGCTCGGCTCACCGGCGCTCGGTGATGGGCCGTTCGGTGATGGGCCGTTCGGTGGTGCACTGTTCGGTGGTGCGCCGTGCGAGGCCGGGCCGGGCGAGGCGCTGTGCGATGCCGGGCCATGCGGCGGCACGCCGTGAGGCGCGGGCCCGTTCGGCCCGTTCGGGAATCCGCCATTCGGTAGCCCGCCGTTTGGTCCGCCGTTCGGCGGTCCGCCGTGCGGGCCGCCTGGATACGGCGGTGCCGCCGCGTGCTGTCCGGCCCCGTACTGTGCGGCCCCGTGTTGTCCGGCCCCGTGCTGGCCGGCTGGGTGCTGGCCGGCCGCGTGCTGGCCGCCAGCGTTGCCGGGGCCGCCGCGCGGCGCCGGTCCGTTCGGGCCGCCATAACCGGAGCCGCCGTTCGGCGCCATGCCCGGCGGGAACCTGGTCGGCTGACCCGGCTGACCGGACGGGCCTGGCTGGCCTGGCTGGCCTGGCTGGCCTGG
>JBEKJP010000097.1:0-30952 GCA_050011155.1 Streptosporangiaceae bacterium | reverse complement strand
TCTCCGGGCGCCGTTGGCCTCGTTCGCGATCACGAGTGCCGCCTCCAGTGCCCGCATGACGGCGGTGCAGGCTCGCCCGTACTCCCCGGCGAGGTGCCGAACCCACTCCTCGTCGTCCTGCACCCCCGCCGACTGCTGCGGAACGGCCTGGTCGGCAGCGTGCGCGGCGGCCGTAGGCGGGGCGGAAGGCACGCGAGGCATCTCCGGCGCCTGAGCACGGCCGGCACCCGCCGACGCGAACTTGCTCCCGATGTTGTCAGCCGCCCGGGCAAGAATGTGCAGATACAGAAGAAACGTGGCCGGATCGGAAAGGTCAAGCGACCTCAGCGGAATGGAGGTAGTAATATCGAGCATGCCGTCGAGCTCACTACCGTCATTAGCGCGGAACGGAGCATATCCGATGGCGCCAACCTGCAGCTGACCCAGGCTCCTGATAACCCTGTCCACATCCACTTCGCGAATCGGGGCGAAGGGCGACTTTACCTGGACGAATTCAAAATCAGGCGTCAGGAGCTCGTGGAATACGAATACCTTCTGCACCCGCCCCTCGTCAGCTCCAGGCAGCTCGAAGAGCCAGGCCGTGTCGTTCAGCTGACGAGCGCCGAATCGGCTCGCGATTGCGCAGACCTCTGGCCACGTTCCCATACTTTCCCCTCCCGTGCATCGATGGCGTATGCACCCACTGAGTGAGACGCTCGTCAGCGCCTCGCGGATCACCGCAAACGCCAGCAAACTGGCACTGGGGAAGCTCTAGTTGGCCCGCAGCCGGTATCGCGTCACGCGTTCGCCCGCAGGCCGGCCGGACGCCGGAAGCTGGTCAGGCCGCGGGGCGGCGCTGGCGCAGGGTGACGGCGGAGAGCAGCGCGGCGCAGGCGACCAGGGCGGCCGACACGTACAAGGCGCCGTGCAGCGCGCTGGTGAAGGCCGCGAACCCGGCCCGGACGATCTGGTCCAGCGGGCTGTTGCCGCTGGCCGAGCCGCCATGCGGGAGGGACACCGAGCCCGTCTCTATCACCTGGAGTACGTACTGCTGAAGCGCGGGCGAGGCGCCCAGGCGGGTCATGCGGCTGACGACCCCGGACCGCAGCTCGGCGTTGACGACGGCACCCAGGATGGCGATGCCGGTGACCGCGCCGAACTCCCGGCTGGTGTTGGTGACCGACGCGGCCATCCCGGACCGCTCGGCGGGCACCGCCGCGAGCACGGACGAGGTGACCGGCACGACGCAGGTGCCGATGCCCAGGCCGGCCAGCCCGAGCGCGGCGGCGAGCGGGAGGTAGGCGGGGTTCGGGTTGATCGCCACGTTGGTCAGCAGCAGGCCGGCCGCGTACAGCAGGCAGCCGGTGACCAGCAGCCAGCGGACGCCGACGGCGGTGGTCAGCCGGCCGGCCAGCAGCGCCGCGAGGATCATGGCCGCGGTCATCGGCAGGAACAGGCCCGCGATGCGATAGGCGGAATAGCCGGCGATCACGCCCAGGTAGAGCGCGGTGAAGAAGAAGATCGCGAAGGTAGCGAAGTACGTGCAGTACGCGACCACGTTGGGGGTCGTGAACCCCGGGACCCGCAGGTAGCTCAGGTCGAGCAGCGGGAACGGGGCGCGGCGTTCCCAGAGCAGGAAGGCGGCCCCGGCGATCAGGGCCACGGCGAACAGCGCGAGCACGCTGGGCGCCGCGAAACCGGCGCTCTCGCCGCTGATGACGCCGAAGATCAGGGCGGCCAGCGCGCCGCCGCCGAGCACGGTGCCGGGCCAGTCGACCTGGCCCGCGTGCGGGTCGGCGCTCTCCGGCAGGACCAGGGCCGCCACGACCAGCGCGGCCAGGCCGAAGGTCACGTCGAACCAGAAGATCCCGCGCCAGCTCCACACCCCGGTCAGCGCCCCGCCCAGGACCGGGCCGAGCGCGAGCGAGAACCCCGAGACCGCGGCCCAGCTGCCAAGCGCGCGGTTGCGGCTGCGTTCGTCCGGATACAGCTGCCGGATCATCGACAGCGTGCCGGGTTCACTCGCCGCCGCCCCCAGGCCCATGACCGACCGGGCCGCGATCAGTATCCCGATGCTGGGAGCGACGGCGGCCAGCGCGGCGCCGGCGCAGTAGACGCCCGCTCCGGCCAGCATGACCTTCTTGCGGCCGAATTTGTCGCCCATCATCCCGCAGGCCAGCATGAGGCTGGCGAACGTCAGGGCGTACGCCCCGACCACCCACTGCAGCGCGGAGACCCCGCCGTGCAGGTCCTGCTGGATGCTGGCCAGCGCGACGCTGACCACCGTGTTGTCGAGGAAGGTCAGGAACAAGATCGTGCACAGGGAAATCAGGGCCAGGGGCCGGCGCCGCACCGCCGCTAGCTCCGGCAGGCGGCGGGCAGCTTGGGGCTTCCCTTGGGGAACTCCAGGTAGGCCAGCCCGCAGAAGCTCGCGATGGCCACCTTCCACGTGCCGTCCAGGTAGACCGCGTTGCCCACCTGGTTCTTCAGCAGCGGCGTGCCGAGCAGCAACAGGTCCCAGTGCACCGTGGCCTGCGCTGGCGACGAGATGAGCACCGAGCTGACCGTCGCCGTCGACCCCATCGCGGCCTGCCCGAACGACGTCTTGGCCTGAGCATTGATAAACGCGGCCAGCTGCGGCCCGTCCTGCACCAGGGCGAGCCGGCGAGCGAGCGGCGCCTTGCCGTTGAAGACCGTCTTCCAGTTGGCCGTGATCGCGGCCACGGCCGCTGGGCCGCTGACTGGTTCGGCCGGCGCGGTGGCGCTCGCGGTCGGTTTCGGGCTGGACGGCTTGGCCGCCGGGCTGCCGCCGCCGCAGGCGGCCAGGATCAGGCATCCCGACGCCGCCAGCGCGGTCGATGCCCGGCGAAGCCCCGGCCAGCGCAGGCTATGCATGGTCGCAGTGTGCCATAAGGAAGGCCGTATCCGTACCAATACGGGCGCGGCTCAGTCGAGGTAGTCGCGGAGGAGCTTGGATCGGGACGGGTGGCGCAGCTTCGCCATGGTCTTGGATTCGATCTGCCGGATCCGCTCCCGGGTGACGCCGTAGACCTTGCCGATCTCGTCCAGCGTCTTGGGCTGGCCGTCGGTCAGGCCGAACCGCATCGAGACCACGCCGGCCTCGCGCTCGGTCAGTGAGCCGAGCACCGACTGCAGCTGCTCCTGCAGCAGGGTGAAGCTGACCGCCTCGCCGGGCTGGATCGCCTCGGAGTCCTCGATCAGGTCGCCGAACTCGCTGTCGCCTTCCTCGCCCAGCGGTATATGCAAGGAGATCGGCTCCCGGGCGTGCTTCTGCACCTCGACGAGCCGCGCCGGGGTCATATCCAGCCCGGCCGCCAGTTCTTCCGGGGTCGGCTCGCGGCCTAGGTCCTGCAGCAGCTGCCGCTGCACCCGGGCCAGCCTGCCGATGGCCTCGACGATGTGCACCGGAAGGCGGATGGTGCGGGCCTGGTCGGCCATGGCCCGGGTGATCGCCTGGCGGATCCACCAGGTCGCGTACGTGGAGAACTTGTAGCCCTTGGTGTAGTCGAACTTCTCCACGCCGCGGATCAGGCCCATGTTGCCCTCCTGGATCAGGTCCAGGAACAGCATGCCGCGGCCGGTGTACCGCCTGGCCAGGGAGACGACCAAGCGCAGGTTGGCTTCCACCAGGTGGTTCTTGGCCCGCCGGCCGTCTTCGGCGACCTCCTCGAGGTCGACGCTCTGGTCGGCGCGGAGCGCCGCGCCGACGTCGGCGAGCTTCTCCTCGGCGAACAGGCCCGCCTCGATCCGCTTGGCCAGCTCGACCTCCTGCCTGGCGTCGAGCAGCCGCACCTTGCCGATCTGCTTGAGGTAGTCCCGCACCGGGTCGGCGGAAGCACCGGCGGTCATCACCTGGACGGCGGGAAGGTCCTCGTCGTCATCGCTGGAAAGCAGCGGGCCGGCTCGCGCCACAGGCGTCCTCTCCCGAACAAGGCAGAAGATCAGAGCGGCTGCCTCGTCCCCCAGACTACGTGAGCCCCACCGCTACTCGCCGCGCCTCGCGCAGACCGCTCTCGATCGCGCCGTCGACGAAGCCGCCCCACAGGCTCGCGTTGTCGCTCGAGGCGAAGTGCACCACCCCCGCGGGCTGCTGCAACCCGGCTAGGTCGCGGGTCAGCTGGCCGGGCCGGTGGGTCATCCAGGTGGTCAGGGACAGCGGGTCCTTCATCCAGTCGTGCGCGGCCACCTCGGTGACCTCCAGCCCGGGACGCAGCGCGTCGACCGCGGCCTGCACGCCGGCGACGTTCGTCAGGTCGAGCCGCGTGTGGTCGGGGCCGAACCCGACCATGACCGTCGCGTCGTCGTCGACGAACTCGGTCTTCAGCACCGAGATCGGATGCCGCTGGCTGGCGTACGCGAAGAACCGCGGTACCCGGCCGCGCGCCTTCACCCAGACCTTCACCCCCTGCGCCGCGACCGTCTCGGCGTTCACGCGCCGCCAGGCGTCCGGCAGCCCCGGCTCCCAGCCGATGCCCGCGATCGCGTTGGCCGGCAACGTCGAGATCACCCGCCGGGCGCGCACCTCGGTGCCGTCGGCGCAGGTCACGACCGCGCCGTTCGCGGCCTGGGCCACCCTGGTCACGATGGCGCCCAGCCGGATCTCGCCCGCGACGTCCGCCGCGATCGCCGCCGTGAACCCGCTCATACCGCCGACGACCCGGTAGGTGGCGGACGCCTCGTGCATGAGCTGCCAGTGGCCGCCCGCCGCGGCGGCCCAGCGTAGCGCGCTCGCCAGGCCGACCTGGTCGAGCCGGGCGTTCACGTGCCCGGCCCACACCGCCTCGTTCGCGCTGCGCGCCTCGTCGTCGAGCCCGAGCGCGTCGAACCGGTCCTGGATGCTGAGCGCGTCCAGTTCGCCGATCCCGCCCGCCGTCGGGTCGACGCCACGCGGGATGGCGACGCGGACGTCGTCCACGATGGCCTGCTGCCCGGCGTCGATGAGCGCCATGAAATCGTCCAGCGTGCCCGCACGCGGGGCGTCGCCCGCACCGAGCCAGTACGCCTCCTCGACCGCGGGACTGCGCGTGATCTCCCGCCCATACCTGGTCATCTCGGCCCACGTATGCGGCTGCACCCAGTGCACCCAGGTGCCGCCGAGCTCCAGGTCGTGACCGAGCCTGCGATCGGTCCAAGTCCGCCCGCCGACCCGGTCGCGGGCCTCGAGCACGAGCACGCCGAGCCCCGCGTGGCCCAGCTCACGCGCGGCCACGAGCCCCGCGAACCCGGCGCCGATGACGACGACATCGACGTCGGCGGCGCCACCCGCCCCGGTCGCTCGTGCGGGCACGGGCACGGGCTACACGATCGCGCCGCGCGGGGCCACCTCGACGGTGGCGACGGCCCGGCCGTAGAGCACGATGAGCCGGTCGCCGTGGTGGCAGCGCAGGATCCCGCCGTCTTCGGCCAGGACCGAGACGATGTGGTCCACGATCTCGCTCTCCGGGATACCCTCCTCGCCGTAGGTGACATCCAGGTGGTCGCCGCCGACGAGACGGACCCGCAACACGATATCTGCCATGGTCAAGCACCATAGACGGAGCGAGATCCCAAGAGAAGGGGGGGCCACCGTCGCCGGCAGGGCGCATACTGGTAGTGATGAAGCCTGCCCACGCCGCGTCCCGGCGTTTCCTGCCCGGAAGTCCCTTCAACGTCCTGCCCGTGGACACATTCGTTGAGCAGTTCGCCGTTAGCGATCAAGTGACCCACGACAAGTATGGCCTCGGCTCGGTCGTCCTGGTTGAGGACGACGAGGCGGTGGTCGTCGAATTCGGCTTGCGCAAGGTGCGGATCTTGACACCGTTTGCCAAGCTGACGAAGCTCTGACCAGCTCGTAGGTGTTCGTCTCGTTCGTCTCGTATTTTTCTGTTGCGCTGCCCCGAACGGCCTGACGTCGTAGACGTGGTGGACCTGGATGTGACCGGCAGGCCGGCCCAGCGGGACGGTGAACGGTGGCGGGGCGGGTGTGCCTCGGCCAGGTGCGTCCGCGGCGCCACCGGGGTAGTTTCCCCTGATTTCCGGGGTGTGTTTTCCGGGGTGTGTTTTCCGGGGAAAAGGGCACACGATCGTGGCGTACCTCGGAGAAGGCGCACCGACAGCCACACCGGCCTCACAGGATGAGGCCACCGGGTGATCGTGGATCGAAACTCGCGGAAGCGAGAGGTCCCGGATGCGAAAAGGCGGATCGGCCTGGCCGCCTGGTCATCGAGGCGGCGATCCGGCTCTGGCCCTGCTGACGCCGCCCCTGTGGGGAAAGAGTCACCTCCTGTGACCGCATGCCCGGCTCCTTCCATCATCGTGGGTCGCATTACCCCTGATAGAGGGTGTTTTGCCCACAACGATCAGCGAGCCCTCGTCGCGGGACTGGTGTGGCCACTGATGCGATTCACGGGGGCGCGGCCATGATCGCGGAGCGCATCCCGCGGAAAGGGACGGGTCTCGGATGGGAGAACGTGCATGAAACCCGGGTTCCACCGCGTTCGAACGCGCTGGAATCCCGGTTTCATCGTGTTCAGCCCGGCCTGGCGACGGTCGCAGGAGCCACCCGCATCTCACAGGTCACACAGGCTGCGGGACGGCCCGCAACCCGGACAACAACCCGCGGAAAATGACGCGTCAATATCCACGATCACGTAATCGATCATGAAGGTGCCCGGAATACGAGATGGATGGGCCCGCGGTGGCAGATGTTATTGCTAGCGCGTGCCCCGGCCAGCTGCGTCCGGTGGGTCACACGATGCGGCTGGAGGATTGGCCCCAGTAGCGGTCGCGGAGGGGCTTTTTGTAGAGTTTGCCGGTCGGGAGCCGGGGGAGCTGGCTGGTGAAGTCGACCGACCGGGGGCATTTGAGGTGGGCGAGGTGCTCGCGGCAGAACGCGATCAGCTCGGCGGCGACCTCCGGTCCGGGGTCGAAGCCCGGCATGAGCTGGACGACGGCCTTGACCTCCTCGCCGAGATCTTCGTTGGGGACGCCGAAGACGGCGGCGTCGGCGACCTTGGGGTGGGTGACGAGGAGGTTCTCGCTCTCCTGAGGGTAGATGTTGACCCCGCCGGAGATGATCATGAAGGTGGCGCGGTCGGTCAGGTACAGGTAGCCGTCGTCGTCGAGGTAGCCGACGTCGCCGACGGTGACCATCGATCCGTCGGGCGAGGTCGACTCGGCCGTCTTCTCGGTGTCGTCGAAGTAGCGGAACGGCGACCCGGGCTTGAACCACAGCGTGCCGGGCGTGCCCGGCGGGACGGGTTCGAAGGACCCGTCCAGGATGTGCAGCTCGCCGAGCACGACCTTGCCGACGGTGCCGGGATGGGCCAGCCATTCGGCGCTGTCGCAGGTCGAGAAGCCGACCGCCTCGGTCGAGGCGTAGTACTCCAGCAGCACAGGTCCCCACCACTCGATCATCTGCTGCTTGACCGGCACGGGGCAGGGCGCGGCGGCGTGGACGGCGGTCTCGAGCGAGGACAGGTCATACCGGCGGCGCACCGGTTCGGGCAGTTTCAGCATCCGGCTGAACATCGTCGGGACGAGCTGGCTGTGCGTCACCCGGTAGCGTTCGACCAGGCGCAGGTACTGCTCGGGATCGAATTTCTCCATGATGACCACGGTCCCGCCGTGGCGGATGGCCAGGTTGACCGCGGCCTGCGGGGCCGAGTGATACAGCGGGGCCGGCGATAGGTAGGTGAGCCCGTCCCGGTACCGCCACATCCGGGACAGGAAGCCGAACAGGGGGAGCTGGTCACCGGGCGGGATGTCCTCCAGCGGCCGGACGATGCCCTTGGGCCGGCCGGTCGTGCCCGAGGAGTACAGCATCGGCGTCCCCAGGCTTTCGTCGCCGATCGGCGTGTCCGGGTAGGCCCGGGTCGCTTCTTCGAAGTCAGCGAAGATCCCGTCGTCTCCGGTGCCTTCCACGATCAGGCCGGACGTCACCCCCGGGCAGTCCCGCACCGCTTCCAGGGCCACCTCCCGGCATGCCCGGGAGGTGATCAAGAACTTGGCGGTGCTGTTGCTGAGGATGTAGGCCAGCTCCGGCGCGGTCAGGTAGGAGTTGACGCACGTGTAGTACAGGCCCGCCCGCTCCCCCGCACCGCAGGCCTCCAGGTACCGGCCGTTGTTCTCCATGAAGATGGCATAGTGATCCAGCCGGCCCAGGCCGCGGGCGCGCAGCAGATGAGCCAGCCGGTTGGTCCGCGCCTCGTACTCGGCGTACGAAACGCTCTCGCCGGTCGAGGCCATGACGAACGCCGCCTGATCAGCGCGCTCACGAGCATGCGGGCCTGGGTACACCGGTTTCCCTTCGCGCCGGGATCTCGCCACCTACCGTAAAGCCCGTACACCCCGGCCGTCGAGAACGACCGCGCATTACGGTCGAATCACGCCTTTAGTCTCTGTTTATGGACCAGGAGCGCATCCTCGCCGAATTGCTGCGTAGATTGCGCGTCCGGGCCGGCCTGTCGCAGGAGAAACTCGGGTCGGCCGCGGGCGTAAACGCCCGGACGATCAGCGACCTGGAACGGTCCGTTACGCATTATCCCCGGGCCGGGACGGCATACAGGATTGCCGATGCCCTCGGACTGGCCGGGGCCGAACGAGAGAACTGGCTAGCGCTCGCCACTCCCGTTCACGCGGCCGCGACTCATGCGCCTGACGTGGTGGTTACCGGGGATTTTGCCGCGACCGCACTCGCGGCCGCGGTCCGCGAGCTGCGGGAGCAACGCGGCCTGTCGGCCCGCGAACTCGGCCAGCGGGCCGGCCTGAGCTTGCGGACCATCACCGATATCGAGGCGGGAAAACGCCAGCGGATTCACCTGCAGAACGCCGCCCGGCTGGCCGATGAGCTGAGACTGGCCGGCCACGCCCGGGAACGTTTCCTGCGGCTGGCTGAGGGCCCGACGGCCGCGGAGCCGCTCCCGCCCGGCGAGCCCGGAGAGCCCGGAGAGCCCGGAGAGCCCGGAGAGGCCGGAGAGGCCGGCGAGGCCCGGCCGGGCTTTTTCGGGCGGGAGCGGGAGCTGGCCGAGGTGACGGAGCTGCTGCGGCGGTCCCCGCTCGTGGTCTTGACCGGTCCTGGCGGCGTCGGGAAGACGACTCTTGCCGAGGCCGTGCTGGCCGGCCTGGACCGCCCGCAGCTGACCCTCGACCTGACGAGGGTGCCCGCGGGCGAGGAGCTGGCGCGCGCGATCGCCGTGGTCTCCCGGTTCGACGAGGATACGGCGGCGGGCTGGGTCGGCCAGCTCGGCGCCCTGCTGCCGCCCGACGCGGTCCTGCTGCTGGACAACCTCGAGCATCTGCGGGCCGTCCCGGAGGCGGTCGCGGCGATCCGGGCCGCCCATCCCGGCCGCACGGTGCTCGCGACTTCGCGGGCCCTCAGCGGGCTGGACGACGGGATCGAGTACGCGATCGGTCCGCTGCCGGTGCCGGCCGCGTGCGAGGTCTTCCTGGACGTGGCCGGGCGGTCCGGCCGGCCGCGTCCGGCGCGGGTCACGTCCGCGCTTATCGAGGAGGTCTGCGTCCGGCTCGACCGGCTGCCGCTGACCATCATCCTGGCCGCCGCCTGGTCTAGGCTCATGACGCCGCAAGAGATCTTGGCCCGGCTCGGCCCGCCCGACGCGATCCTGCGGGCCGTGGCGAAGCCCGGCCAGGGCCTGCCGGAGCGGCACGCCACCGTTACCAGCACGGTCGGATGGAGCCTGGCGCTGGTGAGCGAGCCCGCCCGGGCCCTGTTCCGCGCGCTGTCGGCGTACCCGGCGCCGTGGCCGCTCGGCTTGGTGGAGGCGGTGAGCCCGGCCGCCCGCCTCGATCCCTTGCACGAGCTGGTCGAGGCGGGCCTGGTCAGCGCGGCGGACAACGACGCCGGCGGTACCTCGTACACGATGCTGCAGACGGTCCGCGACGTCGGGCACCGCGAGCTCAGCGATGATCCCGGCGGGCACGGCGAGGTGCTCGAGCGGCACGCGGCCTATCTGCTCGGGCGGGCGGGCGTGCTCGGCCCGGAGTTGTTCACCGCCGGACGGCTGACCGCGCTCGTCGAGTGCGACCAGCTCGCACCCCACGTGCAGGCGGCGTTCGAGTACCTGATCCGCTCGGCCGACGGGCGCGCGGTCAGCCTGGCGGCCGCGTGGTGGCGCTACTTTTTTCACCGGGGTCAGTACCGGCGCGGCCTGGCCATCGTTTCGCGGGCGCTCGAGGTGCGGCCCGCCGCGGGCCAGGCTCCCGGCCGGGATCGGGCGGCGGCGCTCTACGGCGCCGCCGCGCTCGCCTCCTACGCGGGTGAGCATCGCCAGGCCACCCGCTACGCCGAGGACGCGCTGGCCCGGGCGAGCGCGCTCGGCGACTCGTACCTGGCCGGCTCGGTTATCTCGCTGATCGGCACGATGGAGTTCTACGCGGGCCGTAACGAGGTGGCGCTCGGCTGGTTCCAGCGCGGCCTGGCCGAGGTGGACGGTGAGTCCGAACCCCAGACCTATGCCACCTTGCTGACCAACGCCGCCCCGGTGTACGCGGTGCTCGGTGACATCGCGGCCGCCCGGGCCACGGCCGAGGACGCGGCCCGGCGCTGCCAGGCCCTCGATAGCCTGGCGGGAGTCGCCGCCAACCTCGGCAACCTCGCCGAGTGGGCGGCCAGGGTCGGAGACCGGGACCGGGCCCGAGAGCTGCTCTGCGAATGCCGCGAGCTGCAGAAATCCCTCGGAGACTCCTACAACGTCGTCCAGTGCGTGCTCAGCCTGGGCAAGCTGGCCGCCGACGAAGGCGACGCGGCCACGGCCCGGGAAGAGCTCGACGCCGCCCGCCAAGAACTGGAAGGGACAGAAGATCCCTGGTGCGACGCGTACTGTGACGCGCTCGCGGCGCAGATCGAGGCGCTCAACGGCAACATGACCGGCGCGCTCACCTACGCGCAGCGGGCGGTACGCAAGGGCGAGCCGCTGGGCTACCAGGCGGCCATCGCGACCGCGGCCCTCGCCGACGCCGCCGCGGCGGCGTGGTCAGGCAACCAGCCCCGGACACTGGAATCGGCCGCGCTCGGCCTGCGGCAGTCCGACCAGTCCGGCGAGGCGGCGGTGGTCTCCCTGGCCCTGCTGGTCGCGGCGGTGCGCATGGACGGACTCAGCCCGGCGCTCGTCGGCGAGGATGTGCTGACCCTCGAGCGGCTGATCCGCCAGTGGACCCGCGTGCCGGGCTGCGCCCCCTACCCGATCGCGGTCCACTCGGCCCGGCGTCGCGGACTGCGGCTCCCGCCGGACCGGCCGGGCACCAGCGCGAGGGACCAGGTCCCGCCGATCGGAGAACTGCGCCGGCTGGCGCTGGCCCTCTGCGGCCCCGGCCCAGCCGGGGCGTAAATTTCGCTGGCGCCGGAGTAACTGTCCGTCCGAACCTCAGGAAAGACCCTGGTTCCGCCGCGCTCGCTGCGCCATCCTGCCAGTAGCTGCCGTTGTCGTGGGGGGGAGCCTGCATCCCTGTCTCCGTGATTGCGCACGAAGCCAGGGATGCAGGCAAGCAGGACAATATTTTGAACGAACGGGGCAGCGTCCTTGCCCCGGGTCCAGGGTCTTCGGCCAGCCGTACCGGAGCCTGGCCTGATCAGGACTGGATGAACGCCAGCAGGTCGGGGTTGATGACGTCGGCGTGCGTGGTCAGCATCCCGTGCGGGTAGCCCGGGTACGTCTTCAGCGTGCCGTTCTGCACCAGCTTGACGGCCCGCGGACCCGACGTGTCGTGCGGGACGACCTGGTCGGCGTCACCGTTCATGGCCAGGACAGGCACGCTGATCTTCTTCAGGTCTTCGGACCAGTCCTGATTGATGAACTCGGAGACACAGTCCCAGTGCGCCTTCGCGCCGCCCATCATGCCCTGGCGCCACCAGTTCGCGATGACCGGCTCGGACGGCTCCACGCCGGGCTGGTCGAAGTTGTAGAACGGGCCGGAGGCCACGGCCCGGAAGAACTCCGAGCGGTTCGCCGCCATCCCGGCCTGCAGGCCCTCGAAGACGGCCTTCGGCGCGCCGGCCGGGTTGGCGTCGGTCTGCAGGACCGACGGGGTCACCGCGCTGACCAGGATCACCTTCGCCACGCGGGACTCGCCGTGGCGGCCGACGTAGCGCGCCACCTCGCCGCCGCCCGCGGAGTGCCCGATGTGGACGGCATCGTGCAGGTCGAGGTGCTGGACCAAGTCGGCCAGGTCGTCGGCGTAGTGGTCAAAGTCGTTGCCCTCGCTGGGCTGCGCGGAGCGGCCGTGCCCGCGCCGGTCATGGGCGATCACCCGGTAGCCGTGGTGCAGGAAGAAAAGCATCTGGGCGTCCCAGTCGTCCGCCGACAAGGGCCAGCCGTGACTGAAGACGATCGGCTGGCCGGAGCCCCAGTCCTTGAAGAAGATCTGGGTCCCGTCCTGGGTCGTGAATTCCGCCATGATGTACCTCGCTTTCCCGGCTAGGCAGCTCTGCTCACTAGAGTCCGCCGCCCGTCGGCTGTTCGCCGAGAACGGCTTCTTCCAGACTAAGGTCGAGCAGATCGCCAAGCTGAGCCGGGTATCGCCCGCGACGGTCTACGCGCAGTGCGGCGGCAAGGGCTGCTGCGATTTCATCCAGTGCGCCCACCGCTTACCACCTTTCGCTCGGACCAGTCGGCCGTGATAGCGCGCAGATACTGGCCTAGTTCGCTCAGCCGCCGGAGGTCGGCCCGGAAACCCAGGACGGTCACGCTGACCGCGGCGGCCGGTACCGCCTGGCCGAGGAAGATCGGCACGGCCGTGCACCTGACGCCGACTTCGTTCTCTTCCATATCGAGCGCGTAGCCGCGCTCGCGCACGCCGGCCAGTTCGCCGGCCAACTGGTCCCCGGACATGACCGTCCGCTGCGTGGGACGCGGCAGCGGCCCCCATCGCGCCACCCACGCCCTGATCGCCTCATCGCTGGGATACGTCCAAGCCAGCAGGGCCTTGCCGACGCCGGTGGCGTGGGCCGGATTACGGCCGCCGATCACGGAGGAGAGCTTGATCGAGTGCGTGGCCTCGATTTTGTCCTGGTACACAATATCGGCCCCGTCCAGGATGGCCATATGCGTCGTCTCGTTGATTCCGGCGGTAAGCCGCAGCAGCAGCGGATGGATGAGCGCCCTGAGGTCGAGCGAGTCGTGGAACCGGAATGCGGTCGCGAGCAACTCGTTGCCGAGGAAATAGGCGCCGCCCGGGTCCGGCTGCCAGACGAACTGGCGGAACTTGAGCGCGGCCAGAATCCGGTGCAGCGAACTTTTCGGTATATCCAGACCGGCGGCCAGCTCGTCGAGCGAAAGACCGCGGGGAGCGCTGCCAATCAGCGCCAGGATCCGCAGGGCGCGGTCGACGCTCGCCACGGGCGATTCGGCGCTGTCCCGCACGTTGTCACTCTACGCTGGCCTTGCCCGGCGCGGGCAGCCCGAGCGTGCGGGTGAGGGCGTCCCCCATCCGGGCCGCTACCCGCGGCGCGAAGACCACCACGACCGCGCCGATAAGCAGCCAGCCCAAGGCGATGTACGGGAACAGCCGGTACGGCATGGCCGGGGCCGGGACCAGCTGGTTGTAGAGCGTGTAGGCCACCAGCAGCGCGGCCAGGATCGGCACGATCGCCCGCCACTTCGCCACCTGCAGGTTCCCGTTCAGCGCCGCCCGGCTGGCCCCGACGCAGACCAGCACGTACCCCACCAGGATCGACAACGTGCCCAGGGTGCCCAGATACTGCCAGATGGTGAAGCCGCTGACGCCCGCGAACTGGAACGACAGCAGCAAGATGACGTTGATGGCGATGATCAGCTCGACGGCGTGGCGGGGGGCGCCTGACGACGCGGAAATCCGGGCCAGCGGTGAGCGCGGCGCGCCGTCGCGCGACAGCGCGTACAGCAGCCGGGATCCGGCCATGGCCTCGCTGACCGCCGCTCCGAAGGCGCTGAACGCGGCGCCGACGAGGATGATGTCCCGCACCGCGCCGTTCAGGTAGGCGGCAGAAAGCTGGAACAGCGGGCCACTGGAAGCCGCGAACTCGGCCGAGCCGGCCTTGTTCGCGCCGAAACCGAGCGACTGCACGGCAATGCACGCCACGTAGAAGACCGCCACCGCCAGAATCGATACCCCGATCGCCCGCGGGATCTCCCGGCCAGGATTGACCGTTTCCTCGCCCAGCGCGCCGGCTGCCTCGAACCCGGTGAAGGCCAGGAAGCCGAACACGGCCCCGAGGACGATGGCATGCAGATTGACCCCGGCGGGCGGGACGAAGACGTTCAGCGTCAGCGTGCCGTGGTTGAGGCCGTGCCCGCCGCCGACCTTGACCAGGATGACGATCATCAGCACGAGGATCAGCAGGACGGTGATGCCCTCGATGGACAGCAGGGTCCGGGTGGAGTGCCGGGCCAGCCCGGCCGCGGTCAGCCAGATGATGGCCGTGATCGGGATCGCGAACCAGATGAAGCTGGCGTTGTGCCACCAGCCGAGGTCGTCGAACAGATTGGCCACGAAGTATCCGGAAGCAGCGGCCGATCCCGGGGTGAAGACGAAGTACATCAGCATCATCGCCCAGCCGGCGAAGAAGCCGGAGCGCGGGCCGAGCGAGGCACCGACGAACCCGTAGACGCTGCCCGCGCTGTTGTACTTCCGGGCCAGCAGCATGAACGCGTACCCGATGAAAATGCAGGTGACCGCGGCGAACAGGAACGACAGCGCCGCCGCCCGGCCGACCAGCCCGGCCAGCCCGGGACCGGAGAAGGCCATCGCCAGGGCGGGTGAGGCTCCGGCGACGGAAAGCCCGATCGCCTCCCAGATGTGCAGTTCGCGGCGCAGGTGGGCTGGCCGGGACTCAGGGGTGACCGCCATGGTGATCGCCTTCCAGCTGCACGTTCCGTGATACGGAATAGCGTTCCTGAAAAAATAGTCAGCGCTGGCCAGAGCTCTGTCAAGCACGAATGTTGACATAGCGGGACCTGGGAACTCATGTGACCCCTGTCGCAGGCGGGCCACCCGTGGCTTTCGACATCAACCAGTTCACGACCCGGATGGGATAGAGCTGGACCCGTCCGACGATTAACAGCCAGCCGGCTGACGGGGCGTGAAAGCCAGCCCGTTCGGTACCCAAGACGATCATGATCCCGAACGGGTCAGGGTGCTACGGTCCGCGCCGGCGCGTGCGGCTACCGGAATTCGCGCAGCAGGTTCGTGTTCCAGACCAGGATCGTGTAAATGCCGACATGGTAGGTGCGCTCAGGCTGGCCGAACGTCGCCAGCACGGCCTGTTCCTGGGTAAAGCCGGGATAACCGGCGATGCCGCCGGAGAGCACGACGAAGTTCGCCGTGCTCTCCCCCGGGTCATACCATTGCGCTTTCGACTCACGGGTGCTGGGGATGAGCCGGGCACCGGACGGTGTGACTTCCCGGATCCGGACCTGGTCGCCGCTGGTCAGCGTGACGACGTTCGACTCCCAGTAGCCGGACAGCCCGGTACGCAGATGCCGGGCCGCCAGCCACGATGTGAGCTGCTGGTTCTGTGCGTCCGCCGGTGGCTGGCTGAGCTCGAGCGCGAGGCCGGCCAGGTAGCCGAGCAGCACGAGGAGCAGGAGCGGCGCCAGCCGGCCCGCCTTGAGCCGCCCCGCCAGGAGCCGCCCGGCCAGGGCGGCGGTGAACGGCAGCACAGGTGCGATCTCGCGGGTCTGCGTGACCACGTTGGCCTTGGTGCTGAGCACGTAAACGGCCACGTTGATGGCCACGCCGGCGACGAGCAGCTGAGCGACCAGATCGCGGTTCCGCGGGAACCGCCACGCCGCCAGTCCCGTCCCCCGGGCCGCCAGGAATACGCCGGCCACATGCAGCATCGTGAAGGCGGTACTGGCCGTCAGGCGGAGCCCGAGGAAATCGGCGCCGCCCAGGAGCAGCAGCCCCTGGGCGGCGATGCCCAGGTTGCGGACCAGAGCCACGCCGCCCGCGACCTGCGCAGCGGGAATCGGCAGGTAGAACCCGCCATAAGCGCGGATGACGTACAGCGCAAGCACGGCTGCCGCCGTCCCCGCGAGTGCGGCCGCGCCGAGAGCGATATCAAAGCGTTGCGACGCCAGCGGCTTACGCTCGACGGCCATGGCCTGGAAGACCCGGATCGCGCATACTCCTGCGAGCGGCAGCACCCCGATGTAGAGCACCAGCATGTCCGCCACCTCGGCCCAGCCGAGGAACAGCCCGGCAATGACCGGGATATACCAGCGCGGACGGGCATGATCCAGGATCAGCCAGACCACCATTACCGGCACCGACGTACCGATGTGGTCCGGTGAGGACAGGAGGATGTTAACCCCGGAATCCAGTTGCGGCGCGAGCATGATGCCGACGGCGATGAGCACCCGCACCAGCGCCTGACGGCCGGTGGCAGTGCTTTTGGCCAGCAAGGCTGCCAGCAGCGTCGCGAGAGTGTACGTCATGGCCGCGGCCAGGTGCACCACATCGGAGTTCAGCCCGCGCAGGAGTTCCACCAGCATGTACTGCGGCAGTTCGGTCGTGTAGAAGGAGACATCCGAGAGCGACCAGCCGTGCAGCAGCAGGTTGCCGTGCAGCATGTCCCACGCCTGCAGCGCGTTGCTCGCGCCATCGGAATTCACGGCCCGCGTCCGCGCCAGTCGCAGGTAGACGGCGAAGGCGGCGGTCACGCCGAGCATCCATAGCGCGGCTACTGCCCAGGTGCGCCGCCGCGCGCTCACGTGCCCATTCAACCATCCGGCCGGTGCGGACGGCGCTCGTCCCGGTAGCGGGCTGGAACCAGGACATGCGCGGCAGCGTCCCTGTAGGGGGGAGTGCCTATTGAGGGACCAATGAGGATGAGCAAGCAGCGCGAAGCTACCGTCCTTGCTGTCACGCCTGGAACCAGCCATGAGCCGGCCAGCGCCGTCCGCCTGCGTCCATGGCAGGTGGCGGCAGTGTCGGCGGCGGCCGTGCTGGCAGTGCTGTGCGTCCGCAACCGTTTCCTGTTCACCACCCGGCTCTATGAGGACGCGGACATGGGCGCGAACTCCATCCTGGTCGAGCAGGCACGGCATCTTACGTTGCTGACAGGAAATTATTCCCGGGACCATTTCCACCATCCCGGGCCCGCGTACTTGTACGTCATGGCGGTCGGCGAGTCCTTGTTCTGGGCGTGGCTGCACATCGTGCCCACCGCGTGGAATGGCCAGTTGCTCGCGGTATACGCGCTGAACGCGATGTTCGTCGCGCTCGCCGTCGGTACGGTCCGCGGCTGGACCGGGTCGCTGCGCGGTGCTGCCGCCTGCTTCGCGGCCATGACGGCGCTCGCGTCCGCGCACCCGGCCGTGCTCAGCTCAGACTGGATGCCGTACCTCTACGTGGTGGCGTACACCACATTCCTCATCGCGGCTGCGGCGGTGGCGGCGGGAGCCGTCCGGGACGCGTGGATACTGGCGCTGACCGGCTGCTTTCTCATTCACGGGCATGTGTGCTTCCTGTTCTTCGTGCCGGTGATCTGTCTCTTCGCGTCCCTCACGGCACTGTGGCCGCGGCGGCATGGCCTCGGCGCCACGTTGCGGTCCTCCGTCACCACGCAGCGGCGGGTGTGGGTTCCCGTGGCGGTTATCGGCGCGGCTTTCGCCGTCCCGATCGTCGCGGACCTGGTGCTGCACTGGCCAGGCCCGTTCGGTGACTACCTGGCGTACATGTCATCCAGGAAGGCGGGCGGCCACAGCCTGGCGGCGGCGACGCGGGACGCGCTGTGGTACTGGTGGCCTTACCGGGACGCATGGGCGGTCCCGGTCGCCGGATACGCAGTGGCTACGGCGATCAGCAGGTGGCTCGTCCCGGTCCCGCTGCGCCGGTTCCTGATCGCCCTGCTCGCCGTCGACGCAGTGTCAACGCTGGCGTTCCTCTACTACGCCGCGACCGGGATCGACCAGATCTCTCATCACTACATCGGCTATTTCTACTGGTCGGCTCCTGTCATCGTGCTTCTGGTCATCGCGGCGGGCATCGTCGAGGCGCTTCCGCCGCGGCTGGGGGCCATCACGGCCCTGGGCACGGCGGCGCTCGCGCTCGCCGCCCTCGCGGTAGCACCGGAAACGCAAACCAGCACGAACAGCAGCGATCCGGCCGTACCCAGCAGCGGCCCGGACACAGACCCCGCGCTGCCCGGCGCCGTCGCCGCGCTCGCCGCACGCGCAGCGGGGCGGATGATCGTCTTGCGGTTCGACTATCACTCCTGGCCCGACGTCACCGGTTTCCTGGTCCAAGCCGAGCGCACAAGGGTACGGGCCTGTGTGGCCAACCCGGCATCGATCCTCGTCGTGACCAGCCAGTTCATCTGTACCCGGTCAGATATCGCCCGGGGTCGGAGCTACTGGCTCGCCCCGGTCGCCCCGCGCGGCCGCGCGGTCATCACGCGGCTGCGGCAGGCCGTGATAACCGCTGCCCCCGGGTCCACGTCATCGGCGGCCGGGAAGGCGTGACCGACCGTACGGCGATTGGGCCGCTCGGTGGGAGGTGGAGACGACCGGCTGTGTCCTGGTGCGCCCGGACCGGCACGTGGCCTGGCGGTCACCGGGTTACACCCCGGACAGCGCGAAGCAGCTCCCCGCCGTCATCAAGCAGGCGCTGGGACAGCGAGCCCGGCTTCAGGGGGTCCGTGTGCCCCAGCCCACGTTCTTGCGTGGGCTGGGTGCCACGCACGACCGGGCCGCCCCGGGATAACGAAGCCGGCGGGCCCGGGACCGCGTCGGCTAGACGAAATGGACCTCGGCCTGACCGGGCTCGTCGTCGACGAGATGGTCGCAGGTCGGGCAGTACCAGCGGACCTCGACCGGGGTGCCGCACGCGGGGTGGCGGGGCGCTTGGGCCGGATCGGCGTGCCCGGATCCCCAGTAGGCCAGCAGCCGGAGCGCTCCGGCCAGTTCCTGGCCCTCGGCGGTCAGGGTGTAGTCGGCGCGGGGCGGCCGCTCGGAGTACGGCCGGGCCACGAGCAGGCCGTCCCGTTCGAGCCGCTTGAGCCGGTCGGACAGGATGTTCGCCGCGATACCGGGAATCTGGTCGAGCAGGTCGCTGAACCGGCCCGGCCCGGTGAGCAGCGCTTCCACCACCAGCAGCGTCCACCGGTCGCCGACCCGGGCCAGCGCCTCGGCCAGCGGCGACGAGGCGATTTCGCTGTGGGCCATAAGACGATCGTAGTCGGCCGCATTGACATCTGCCTAGTTGGTAGTAACTTGCAAGTTACTACCAACCGGAAGGAACATACCGCGATGACAATCTTCGACGAGGTCCAGGCGGGCATCGCGCGGCTGGCGGAGAACGCCGGGCCCTCGGTGGTCGGCCTCGGACAGCGACGGGGCGCCGGCTCGGGCATCGTGCTCGGCGAGGGACGGGTGCTGACCAACGCGCACAACATACGCGGCACCCAGGTGACGGTCACGTTCGCCGACGGCCGCACCGCCGAGGGGACCGTGGCCGGGCACGACTTCGACGGCGACCTCGCCGTCATCGAGACCGATACCGGCCAGGCCGCCGCGCTGCCGTGGGCCACCACGCCGCCCGCCATCGGGACGGCCGTCTTCGCGCTGGCCAACCCAGGCGGACGCGGACTGCGGGTCACGTTCGGGACCGTCTCGGGCACCGACCGGAGCTTCCGCGGCCCGCGCGGCCTGCGCATCACCGGCAGCCTCGAGCACACCGCCCCGCTGCTGCCCGGCTCCTCCGGCGGCCCGGTCCTCGATGCCGCCGGCCAGCTGCTCGGAATCAACACCAACCGCCTCGGCGACGGTTTTTACCTGGCCATACCAGCCGACCAGACGCTGCGCGACCGGGCCGACGCACTGGCGCGCGGGGAATCGGCCCGGCCGCCCCAGCTCGGCATCACGATCACTCCCGGCCACATGGCCAGGAGAATGCGGCGCGCCGTCGGCCTGCCCGACGCCGAGGGCCTGCTCATCCGCGACGTCGCCGAGGACAGCCCGGCCGCCCGGGCCGGCCTCGCCCGCGGCGACCTGATCGTGACGGCCGCGGGCCAGCCCGTCCGCTCGGCCGACGACCTGGCCGGCGCGCTCCGGGCCGCGGCCGCCGACCCCATCGAGCTGACCGTCCTGCGCGGCACCGACGAGCGCACCATCCAGGTAACGTTCGGCCAGCCCGAAGGAGCCGCCTGAGAGGACGAGCTGGCGGCCGGCGCCGGAGGCCGGTAGCCAGGGCACGAAAGGCGCGGCGCTGGCTTATTCGGGGAGCTGGCTTATTCGGGGAGGGTGCGGGGCAACCCGAACCGGCCGAGGATGCTGTTGTCGATGAAGCCGGTGATGCCGCAGATGCGGTCGCCCGCGAGGGTGAGCACGAGCAGTCCGTGGGCGTGGCCGACCGGCACGTGCGGGTCCCGCAGGTAGCGGGCGAAGGCGGACTGGCCGTTCGCCCGGGTGGGGACGAGCCTTGACCGCCGGGTTCCGTAGCGGAACGAGACGGCGTGCATCAGGGTAGGGTTCGAGCCACAGCGGCTCCCCGCTGCGGGTGGGCTCGGGCAGCGGCACCTCCGGTGTGTACGCAGGCAGGCTACGGGCGGCACGCAGATGGTTCAGGCACTTGTTGGTGGCGATCGTATGCAGCCAGGTGCGCAGCGACGCGCGGCCCTCGAACCGGTCAAGCCCCCGCCAGGCCGCCATCATCGTCTCCTGCAGCATGTCCTCGGCGTCGGCGGCCGAACCGAGGATCCGGTAGCAGTGCACCTGGAGTTCGCGCCGGAATAGCCCGGTGAGTTCGGCGAATGCCGCTCCGTCACCTGAGCGGGCCCGGTCAAGCAGTTGCCCGGTGGCATCCATGGTTCCTCCCACAGCCCCTCGCGCCAGATTCGTCCGCATGTAGTGACCCCGTCTGCCCCGGGAACTGGCCGCCCCGCGGCCGGCCAGTTTCCTGCCCGCGTCTGGTCTCAACCCAACGGAAGCGGTAACGGCAGACGGGAGAAGGCACGTGGCGCAGATGCGGGCGACAGACGGCGGCAGGCCAGCGAGGACGACCCGCGAGCAGCGGTGGGCGCTTGGCCTGGCGTCGCTCGCGTCGTTCATCGTAATCCTCGACGTGATGGTGGTGGCCACCGCGCTGACCGCGATCCGGCGGTACCTGGGTGCGTCGCTAGCGGATCTGGAATGGACGGTCAGCGCTTATACGCTCAGCTTCGCGGTGCTGCTGATGACGGCGGCGGCGCTCGGCGACCGGCTTGGCCGCCGCCGGCTCTTCGCCGCCGGGCTCGCCGTCTTCGCAGTGTCCTCGGCGGGGTGCGCGCTGGCCCCGGACGCCGCCGCGCTGATCACCGCGCGCGCGGTGCAGGGCGCGGGCGCGGCGACCATCATGCCGATGGCGCTGGCCCTGCTGAACGGCGCGTTCCCGCCCGCCCGGCGGGGCTGGGCGATCGGGATCTACGGCGGCGTGACCGCGCTGGCCGCGGTGGCTGGCCCGGTCCTCGGCGGCGCGGTAACCCAGGGGCTGGGCTGGCAGTGGATCTTCTGGCTCAACGTGCCCATCGCGCTGGCGGCCATCCCGCTGGTCCTCACCCGGATCGGCGCCGCGACCGGTCCGGGCGGTGCGGTTGACCTGCCCGGCCTGGTACTGGTCACCGCCGCGGCGCTGGGCCTGGTGTGGGGCCTGGTCCAGGGAAACACGGCCGGCTGGGGCAGCACCGAGGTGGTGGGCCCGCTCGCGGGCGGGGCCGGGGCGGCCGTCGCGTTCGCCGCCTGGGAACGCCGTACCGTGCGCCCGATGCTCCCGATGCGGCTGTTCCGGTCGGCCGCGTTCTGCGCGGGAAACGCCGCGATCTTCGTCATCAACGCCTCGCTCACCGGAGTGATATTCCTGATGCCGCAGTTCCAGCAGGTGGTGGCCGGCCAGGATCCGCTCGGCGCCGGGCTGCGCCTGCTGCCGTGGGGAATCGCGCCGCTCCTGGTCGGCCCCCGGGCCGGCGCGCTGGCGGACCGGATCGGTGAACGGGCGCTGGTCGTGACCGGGGCGCTGCTGATGGCCTCCGGGGTGGCCTGGATCGCCGCCGTAGCGGGCCCTGGCCGTGGCTACCTTCCCCTGATCGCGCCGATGACCATCGTCGGGGCCGGGCTCGCGCTGGCCATCCCCGCGGTTACCAGGTCCGTGACCAGCACCGTGCCGCCCGAGGACATCGGCCCGGCATCCGGTGCGTTCAGCACCATGCGCCAGCTCGGCGGCGCGTTCGGCGTCGCGGTGCTCGGCGCCGTATTCGCCACCGCCGGCAGCTACTCCACCCCCGCCGCCTTCAGCCGCGGATTCGTCGCCGCCTTTGCCGCCGCGGCGGCCCTCGCCCTGGCCGGGGCCGCGACGGCGACTATCTTGCCGGGCCGGAAGAACCGGCCAGCGGCCAGCGTCCCGGCCGGATCGTGGCGGCCGGTCCGGACGACGACCGATTCTGGAAGGTCGGCCTAACGAATCTGGGCGAGACCTGCCAGGGAGCGCACCCGTCTCGGCGAGTTGGTGGGCGATCTCGGCCAGCTTCATGTTCTCGGCCTGGGACACGCGTGACAGGACGCCGAAGGCCGCGTCGGCGGTAACGCCGTGCCGCTCCATCAAGATGCCCTTGGCCTGGCCGGCGTACAGGCTGAGCGCGCCCAGGCTTCGCTCGTCGATCCAGAGCGGCACGCAGAGCATGCTGCGCACGTTCAGTCGCGCTGCTTCCGCGCTGAACCGCGGCCAGCGCTCGTCCCGGCCGGTGTCCTCGATCCGGAAGATGGCGTTCTTCACATGCAGCGCGCGGGCCAGGATTTCGGGTGATCGTGCGCTGGGCCGGTCACCTCCATCAGGTGCTCCTGATCGCTCTCGCTCATGCTTGGCGCTTCTCCCCGTCGTAATCAGTTTCCGAACCAGGTTTCGGAGCATCCGTCTCCCCGCGGGAAGGCAGGGGCAAACACAGCCCTGGGTGCGGGCCGGACGATTGCCGTGCGCGGCCCCCTGTATGGTCGGTTGTAGGTGAAGCCATCGCCTGCCCGTCCGCGACAGGAGAAATAGATGGCTTCATCACGCCATAACGGCAAAACGGGAGCAGCCCCTCAGCGGCCGCCGGCGCCGACCAGGACGAGGCCGGCAGGTTTCTCACCACAGCGCACGGCCTGCGTCTCCCCGACACCGATCATTCGCTGAACATGAGGAGCCATTATGAACAGTCGTAACACCGTTGTCCGTTCCCTGCACGACGTGGGCGCCGCCGGATGGTTCGGCGGCTCGCTGATGGGCGCGATCGCCCTCAACGGCGCGTCCAGGGACGTCAGCGACCCGGCCGAACGAGCGAAGATCGCGGCGTCGGGATGGGCCCGCTGGGCTCCCGTCGCCGCCGTCGCGATCGGAGCGCACCTGCTCGGCGGCGGCGGGCTGCTGCTGGCGCACCGCGACCGGGTCCGCAGCCAGCCCGGCGTCGGCGCGAACACGGCCGTCAAGACCGCGCTGACGGTCGCCGCGCTGGGTACCACCGCTTACAGCGGACTGCTCGGCGCGAAGCTCAGCCGGGCCGCCGACGTCAAGGCCGAAGGCGGGACCGTCCCCGCTGACAGCACGCCTGATGACGTCGCCCAGACCCAGCAGCGGCTCCGGATCCTGCAGTGGATCACCCCGGTCCTCACCGGCGCCGTCGTCGTGCTCGGCGCCCAGCAGGGCGAGCAGCAGCGCCCCGGCCAGCGGATCCGCAGCTGGCGGAAAAGCGTCGCCTGACCGCCGGCCGCTCCGGTTACCTCGCAGTCATGGGTACCGCGCACCGGGCGGTACCCATGACTGACCTGGTCAGCACAGGTCAGTACCGCGCTATCGCGGGTGCTAGCGGTGTGGCTGGCTGGCCTACGGCACGGCCGATGGCTGTCCTTCGAGTTGCTCGGGCTCAGGGACTGATCGCCGGTACAGCTCGCTCGGCCACCACACCCAGCGCCCCAGGTCCAGGTTGAGCGCGGTGACCAGCACGGACCGGACGACGATGGTGTCGAGCAGGACCCCGAACGCGACCGCGAAGCCCAGCTCGGCCAGGAACGTGATCGGCAGCGTGCTGAGCGCGGCAAAGGTGCCGGCTAGCACCGCCCCGGCCGAGGTGATGACCCCGCCGGTCACGGACAGACCGGTCAGCGCGCCGCTGCGCGGTCCGCGCTTTCCTGCCTCCTCCCGCACCCGGGTCATCAGGAAGATGTTGTAGTCGATGCCCAGGGCGACCAGGAAGACGAACACGAACAGCGGGAACGAGTTATCCGCATTGCCGTAGCCGAACACGTGGTTGAAGAACAGCGAGCTCACCCCCAGCGCCGCGGCGAACGACAGGGCCACGGTGGCGATCAGCATGATCGGCGCGATGATCGCCCGCAGCAGCAGCCCCAGGATCACGAACACCAGCACCAGGATGATCGGGATGATGAGGTTCCGGTCGTGGTCGGCGGCGCGGGCGATGTCGAGCGTCACCGCGGTGTTGCCGCCGACCATCGCGTCCGCTCCGGGCACGGCGTGCACCGCGGCCCGGACCTTGTCGATCGTGCCGAACGCCGCCTGGCTGTCGGGCGCCGAGATGAGCGTGCCCTGCAGGAAGGCGTGCCCGTCCCTGATCAGCGGACGGGTCACGCCGGTGATCCCCGGTGTGGTTCTGACGGCGGCGTCCAGCTGAGCTGCCTGCGCTATATTGCCGACCACCACGACCGGCTGGCCCGCGCCGGCCGGGAAGTTCTGGCTGATCACGGCCTGGCCGGCCACCGAGTCTGGGTGGTGTCCGACGAAGGATTCGGCGGCGGTCAGGCCGCTGGCCTTCAGGCCGGTCAGGCCGAGCGCCATCGCGCCGAGCAGCACCGCGGTCGTCACCCAGACCAGCCGCGGCCGAGCCGCGATCCGCCGCCCCACCGCGGCCCAGAAGCCCTGGGCGGTGGGCTCGGCCGAGCCGAACGCGGGCTTGACGGGCCAGAATATCCAGCGCCCGAAGATCAGCAGCAGGGCCGGCAGCAGCGTCATCATTGACACCAGCGCCACCCCGACGCCGATGGCCAGCACCGGTCCCAGGCTCTTGGTGGAGTTCAGCTCGGCCGCCGACAGCGTCAGCAGGCCGAGGATCACGGTGCCCCCGCTGGCGATGATGGCCGGGCCGGCCCGGCGTATGGCGAGGGCCATCGCCTCGTGCCGGTCCTCGTGCCGGCGCAGTTCCTCCCGGTACCGGGCCGTCAGCAGCAGCGCGTAGTCGGTCCCGGCGCCGAACACCAGCACGTAGAGGATGCCGGCGCTCTGCGCGTTGACGGTGAGCCCAGCGTGCGCCGCCAGGAGGTAGATGAGCGCCTCGGCGCTGACCAGCGCGATGCCCGCCGACACCACGGGGAAGAGCCACAGCACCGGGCTGCGGTAGGTGACGAGCAGCAGCACGATCACGACGACCAGGGTGGCGAGCAGCAGGATGCCGTCGATGCCCTTGAACGAGTTGGCCGAGTCCGCGGCGCTGCCCAGCGGGCCGGCGATGTGCGTGGACAATCCGGCGGCGTTCGCCTGCGCGATGTCGCGCAGGCCGGTCGCCGCGGCCGAGGCGCCGTTCCAGCCCTTCGAACCCAGGTTGACCGGCACCAGCGTCTCTATCGCCCGGCCGTCCTGGGCCAAGACCGGCCCGGTGACCTGGCCCGGCACGACGCCGGCCACCCGGGCGAACTGCTTGGCGTCGGCCTTCGCCTTGGCGCGGTCCGCGCTGGTCAGGCCGGAGGGACGGGCATAGACCACGACCGCCGTGAAGATGTTCGGGGACTGGAAGCGCGACTGCAGGTCGAGCACCTTGGTCGACTCGGCCTGGGCCGGGAGCCAGGACGACGAGTCGTTCTTCTCGGCCCCGGTGAGCTTGCCGGACAACGGTCCGGCCAGGGCCACGATGATCAGCCAGAAGACCACCACGGCCCATTTGGCCCGGCGCCCGCTAGCCACGGCGATGATCGTGCGGACTCGGCCCATGGTGATCCCCCGATGAGTCGCTGGTCTTATGAATCTGCTGAGCCGACGGTCCGGGATCCCCGCCGTCGCGTGCGCAGCAGACGTCGTTCGTTCTCGTCATAGCCCCCCCAGATCCCGAACTCCTGGCCGGTGATCAGGGCATATGCCAGGCATGACGGCTGAACTTGGCAGCCGGTGCACAAGGCCTTGGCCTGACGGATCTCGGTCGCGGCTTTGCCGCTCGACCCGACTGGGAAGAAAAGCTCGGTATCAGCATCGCGGCACGCCGCTGATTCTTGCCAGGGCGCCCGTCCGCGGCGGACGTCAGCGGCCTCCGGGACGGCCCTCGCCAGGGACAGGCTGATGAAGACGCTGGTCACGATGTTTCTCCTCGGTAGTAATTCCCTGACGAAGGCGCAGCCCGGAGGTCACCGGGATGAGGGGATCCAGTGGGGAGGAGTAAGGCAGCAGACCCGGCCGGCCGGCTCGCCGCCTGGCCAGGTTCCGTGGTGGCATTATGCTGCCGCGGAACCGCGCTTACCGGTCGGCCGGGCGGTAGCGTTCTGGCGTCCTGTGGCAGGGATGCGGCTCATGACGCCTCCGGCGCGACGATCCTGACGGGATCGCTACCAGGGTCCGGAGCAGCGGCAGAGCTGGTATCGCCAGGAAGATACCCGTGATACTAGCGTGACTAAGTGTTAAGGTACATCATCCTGACTGAATAGCGATAGTCATCATGAGCAGCCTTGATGCTCGAGACGGCGCCTGCCGTGCCCGCAGCGTTCGCCGAGCGGGCGAAGCCGCTACCGGAAAGCCGACCGTGGCCTGCTAGATCTGCTGGCCGATACTCATGGGTGGCTGCCGTTTGAGAGTTGCTGTGCGGAGGCGGGCGCATCGGCAGGCTCATCGGAGGCGGCTTCGCCGGCTACCGATTCTGGCGGTTCGACGACGGCGGGCCGACCCGCGAATTGGTGCCCGAACAGGCGCAGCCCGCTCCAGCGGCTGCCGTCGGCGCCGCGATGAGCGCCACCGCGCCGCGTGCCGTTCCCCAGCGTGCTCGCGGTCTGGACCCGGGCGGTGTCGCGCTGGCTGATCAGGTCGTCGCGATCGGCGCTGACAGCGGCCGTCTCGCGGCGGGACTGCTTGAGTCCCCGGCGGGCAGCGCTGCCGCGGCGGGAGGTCCGCCGCGCGCCGGCCAGCAGCAGGCTCAGTCCGCCCAGGGCGACTGCGCCGACCACGATCCCGGTCAGGAACAGCGTGCCCGTGGATCCGGTCACGTGATAGCCGAATACCGAGAACCCGTGGGTCAGCGCGTGCCCGCTGCCGCCGTTGCCGAGAACTCCGGCCACGCCGATAATCACCGCGGCGAGCAGGATGACAAGACCGACAATGACGATCATGGCGCACTCCATATCAAGGCGGCTGGTCGCCCGCGGGAGCGCGGGGGCCGTGCTACGTCCTTGTTCATCTCCGAGTCAACCCTGCCGGTGCCATGCGGGCAACTACCGATCCGGGAAGGGTTCATCACCGCAGCCGATCACCGTCCGCCGGGCTGCGGATGCGGGCGCCGCCGCATGCGATTGCTTACTGTGCCTGTGCCGCCTGACCGACGGCGGCGGCGGTGAGCCAGCCGAGCCGCTTGGACATCGCCTGCGCGCAGCGGACGACGGCGCTTACGTGGCCGGAGTCGTCGGCCGCGCGCCACAGGACCGACCATGGGTAGTAGGAGGCCGGTTCGGTCAGCGGCCGCCAGGTGGTTCCGGGAAGCGCGGCGATGCAGGAGGAAGGTACGCAGTACAGGCAGCGTCCCTGGGAGACGAGGTCGGCGGCCGCCCGGATGCTCTCCACGGTCCCCCCGTACACAGTGGGGGTGAAACCGGCGGCCCGGCACATCTCGACGGTGAACTGATTAAATTCCGGAGCCCGCACTTCCTCGGCGAGCAGCAGCGGTTCCTCAGCCAGATCCGCGACCGGCACGCCCTCAAGACCGGCGAACCGGTGACCGGCTGGCACCAGGACTCCGAGCGGGTCCTGGCGGAACAGCAGCGACGCGACCTGCGCCGGCGCGAGCGCGGCCCGGCCGACACCTACATCCAGCCGGCCGTCGATCAGCTGCTGGTACTGTCCGGGCACACTGGCCTCGACCTGGTGGATCACCAGGCCGGGGTAGCGGGCCTGGACCTCGTGCAGGATCTGCGGCATCGAGTCATAGCTGGAATCAATGATCCCGACCCGCAGCGTGGCCGCCGCGCCCACCGCGCTCCGGGCTATCACCGCGGCGCGGTCCACGTGCGCCAGGATCTGCCGCGCCTCGACCAGGAACACCGCCCCGGCGGCGGTCAGTGACACATGATGCGTGCTGCGTTCCAGCAGGCGGACCCCCAGCTCACGCTCTAGCCGCTGCACCTGCTGGCTCAGCGCCGACTGCACGATGTGCTCCCGCTCCGCCGCCCGGCCGAAATGCAGCTCCTCGGCTAGCGTCACGAAGTAGCGAAGCTGGCGTAGCTCCATACCCGCCACCAAGTTCGTGTCCGACCGATCAATGTACTCCCTGGATCATGGAGCCCCTGCCCGTTAACCCTACTGGCCCGCCTGGGCTCTTGGAATGCGCCGGTGACGGGCAGCTAATCGGTTCTGGTGATAGGCCCTGCTCAGGTTGCCCGTTTCCGCCGCGCCGTTATCAGGGTTGACTTGCCGATGAAACCAGCCGGGCACGCCCCGGCGTCTCTATCACGATAAGGGGGGCTGCCATGATCCCTGCCCAGAACATGGCCCTAGGCGCGCCCGCCATCAGCCTGAACGGCTCAACGCCGCGCTGTGAGCACCTCGACGGGCTCCAGCCAGTCACGCCTCTGTCGCAGGACTGCCGGGACTGCCGGGACCGCACGGATGGCAAGGTGTCCCTCGCGATCTGCCTGACCTGCGGCTGGGTGGCCTGCTCGGGCGACTCACCCGGCCGGCACGCCCGGGCGCACTACGAGGAAACCGACCATCCGCTGGCCGCCGGCCTGGAGCCGGGCCCGCGGTGGAGGTGGTGCTATGTCCACCAGCGTCTCGTCTGACCACAGTCGGCCATCAGCTCATCGAAGTACAGGAGCCCGGTTATGGATGTCATCGCGTGGATCGTTCCGCTGTGACGGCCACCGCTGGATCGCCGTCAGCTAGTGTTCCGTCCCCGGATGGGCTCACGGTCGCGAGGACCGGCCCTGACCGCGTTTCCGTGCCCCCAGCGATCACCCGGTCGCGGCCCGGCCGGGAATTTGTCCGCACCGCGGTATCGGTGGTTATCGTCGCGGCCATATTCGGGTTCGCGCTGCCGCGGTTCGCGTCCTACCGCAGCGTGCTTTCCAGCATGGGCGCGATGACGTGGCCGCGGGCCCTGCTCATCGGCGCCGCCGCCGCCGCCAGCATGGCCTCGACCTGGACCGTGATCTGCTCGGTGCTGCCATCGATACGGCTGCGCGAGGCGGCGGTGGTCAATCTCGGCTCCAACGCGGTGGCGAATACCATGCCCGCTGGCGGGGCCCTCGCCATGGGGGTCAGCTGGGCGATGCTCTCGAGCTGGGGCATCAGCACCGCGGACTACGTGCTCTACACCATGGTGTCGGGAATCTGGAACGTCTTCGCCCGCCTGGGCCTGCCCGTCCTCGCCCTGCTGGTCCTGATGACAGCCACCCGGCCCGACGCCGGGCTGACCGTCGCCGCGGGAGCGGGCCTGGCCCTGCTCGCGGCCGCGGCCGCCGGGCTCGGCCTCCTGCTGCGCAGCGAGTCATTCGCGCTCCGGGCCGACCGTGCACTGCGGCGCGCGGTCGCTGTCGCCTGCCGGCTCGCACGCCGGCCGGTGCCCACCGGCGTCGCCGGATGGCTGTCCGGCTTCCGCGGCCGGAGCGGCGCCCTGATCGCCGCCCGTGGCTGGCAGATCACCGCCGCCACGGCGGCGAGCAATCTCACCTTGTGGCTCGTCCTGCTGGCTTGCCTGCGGGGCCTGGGCCTGTCCCAGGCCCAGGTTCCCTGGCAGACCTCCCTCGCCGCCTTCGCGTTCGTCCGGCTGCTGACGGTGCTGCCCGTCACCCCCGGTGGCCTCGGAATCACCGAACTCGGGCTGATCGGCACCCTGGTCGCCGCCGCCGGCCATCGGGCCAGCGCGCAGGTAACCGCCGCCGTGCTGCTCTACCGGGCCGTCACCTACCTGCCCCCCATCCCCCTCGGCGCGATCGCCTGCCTCACCTGGCGGCACGCACCGGCGCTGATCCGCAGAGCGGGCGGGCACCCGTCGGGGTCGTAGAAGCACCGGTATAGCGTCGTCGCCCGCGGGCCGGTCGAGATGTCCGCGGGGTCACCTAGTGGATCGTGGCGGCGAGTATGCGGGTGATGCTGGTGACGAACCGGGCGAGCGCCGCGGGGTCGCCGACGCAGCGGGCCAGAACCTGGTCGTCATGTTCGGCCGGGTAGCCGCGTTCGGTCATCACCGCGACGACCAGCAGTTGCGCCCCGGAGACAGCGTCCGTGGGCGCGTCTACGAACCGCTCCTGGATGCTCGTCCACTGCCCCGCGTAGCTGGCCCGCGCCGAATCGGTGAGCGGCTGGATGTCAAGACCCTCGACTCGGTGCTCGCGTCCGGTCAGCTCGGCTTCCGCCTCGCGCCTGCTGTCGCGCTCACCCACCCTTGTCCTCCAGCGGCGGCCGGGCGGGCGGGAGCCGCCTGGCCCCGCGCGCCAGCCCGGCGACCGTCCTGGCTAGCCCGGACATGGCCGCCGCGGCGAGGACGAGTCCGAAGAAGAACAGGCGGCTCCCCGGGCCGGGCAGGTGGTGGCCCAGCAGGCCAGAACGAGCCGCTAGGCCGCCGACGGCGAGCAGGACCAGCGGCCCGAGGACGATCATGATGCTTACCTCCGGGTGCCTGCTCGCGCGTTACTGCGCCTGGTCGTTTTACCGGTGCGCCCACCGGCGTGACCGGCTGCGGCCGTTGCTGCGGCTGCGGCCGGTGCTGGCGCTGCGGCTGGTGATCAGGTGGTAGGCCAGCAGCAGGATCGCCGCGCCCACGATGGCGGTG
>JBEKJP010000096.1:0-59464 GCA_050011155.1 Streptosporangiaceae bacterium | reverse complement strand
CGGCCTGGGCGGCGGAGTGGGTGATGACGGTGCCAGCCCGGGTCAGCAGGGCCCTGACCAGGGGGACGTCGATGGGGCGGCGTTCGTGCGGCAGGACGTTGTGGCAGATGACCGCGGTGCGGGTCTGGCCCAGGGTGCTCATGATGGCCAGGTAGGCGGGGACCTGGATCGGGCTCAGCAGGACGAAGACGACCAGGTCGGCGGTTCTGAGCCGCCGGCCTTCGGCCAGCCAGCCGTCCGGGCGGTACCAGGCCAGGCGGCGGTGGGTGCGCGGGTAGGGCACGCCCTCGGGGACGTCGACGGTCTGCTGGCCGGGGTAGAGCCTTCTCGGGTACTGGGCGTGCCAGGACTCGATGATCACGTCGTGGCCGGCTTTTGCGAGGCGGTGGGCCAGCTCGGTGGTGTGCCGGGCCCCGCCGCCCTTGTACGGGTGGGCCGGGCCGACCAGGGCGATCCTCACGTGTCGCTGCGGGAGCGGACGATCAGGTCGGCCAGGAGCGCCATCGAGCCCAGGATCATCCCGGTCACGAAGATCAGCAGCGTGTCGTTGGCCACGTGCCAGTGGTGCACGATCAGGTCGTAGATGCCCTTGACCACGCCCAGGCCGAGCAGGAACAGGGCCGGCGGCATCAGCACCTTGAGCGGGTTGAAGTACATGACCATGCGGAGCACCTGGAGCACGTACCGGTAGGCGTCGGAGAAGAAGTGGAACTTGGACCGGCCCGCCCGCTTTGCGTAGTCGATGGGGACGTAGCGGACCTCGTGCCCGTTGGACAGGAACGCCAGGGTGATCGTGGTGACGCAGGAGAACCCGGGGGGCAGCAGCCTCAGGTAGGGCAGGGCCACGCTGCGGCGGAACGCGCGCAGGCCGCTGTTCAGGTCGGGGATGTCGGCGTTGGTCAGCCGTTCGGCCAGCTTGCGGACGAACCACTTGGCCGGGACCCGCGCGATCTTGAGCGTGCCCTCCTCGCTGGTGCGGGCGCCCACCACCTGGTCCACCGTCGGGTCCTCGTCGAGGATGGTGACGAGCTCGGGGATACGTTCGTTCGGATAGGTGAGGTCGGCGTCGGTCCAGACCACGATGTCGCCTTTGGCCTGCTGGGACCCTATGCGGCGCACGGTGCCGGCGCCGCCGTTACGGCGGAAAGGTACGACCTTGAGGCGGGGAAAATCGGGCTCGGCGCGGCGCAGCCGGGCCAGCGTCTGGTCGGTCGAGCCGTCGTCGACGGCGAGCAGCTCGTAGCTGATCCCGCTCTTGTCCATGGCGGCGCAGATCCGCTCGACCTCGAGCAGGACGTGCTCTTCCTCGTTGTAACAGGGCAGCACGATGGAGACGTGCGGGGCGCTGCGCTCTGGGCCTTCGGTGAAGGTGCTCACGAGCGGCGAGGATACTAGGAGCCGGCCTCCACCGGGACATTCATCCACACCGTGTAGTGGATCAGCCAGGTGCGGGTGGGCGGCGCGGTCAGGTTGTGCGCCTCCTGGGTGGTCAGCAGGTTGACCACTTCCGTGGGCTGCGAGCCGCCGGCCGGGAGCTCGCTTTCGTCCTGGGCCAGGAACACCGGGCGGTTGCCGACCGCCTCGATGGCCTCGTCCACCTGGCGGATCTCCTTGACGTTGGTCAGCACCGCCGCGGGCACGCCGCACATGCCCCGGACCACCTGGGCGAACCGGTCGGCGGTGAGCTGGTCGAGGATGACCACCGAGGCCTCCGGGCCGATCGTCCCGCACAGCTCGTTCACCGCGTCGAGCTCGCCCGGGCCGATCTGGCGGAACGCCATGCCGTGGGCGTGGATCCCGTTGGTGAAGCTGAGGTCCAGGGTGGTCAGCGCGGTGGGAATGAGCAGCGACGCCGCCCCGCAAACGGCGACGCCGGCCGCGGTGGCCCGGGCCCGGCCGAGCTGGGCGGCCTGGGCCTTCAGCCAGGTGACGGCCCAGATCGCGCCCAGGATCAGCCCAGGCAGCACGAACGGAACCAGCCGCCGGCTAGCCCACGGCTGATCCGGGGCGACGGCCGGGTTGTACAGCACGGTCACGATCACCCAGAGCGCGATCATCAGCGGCAACGCCCAGGCCCGGGCCGCGCCATCGGGGTCGTCCCAGCTGATCAGTGCCTTGGTGGCACGTTTGGCCAGGGCGGCCAGGCCTAGCGCGCCGAGCAGCACGGTGGGCACGCCGAGATACCAGATCACCCAGTACAAGCTGTCCTGGTAGTACTGCTGCTTGCCGTCGATGGGCAGGCCGGCCAGCTTCTGCAGCTCGGCCACGTAGGCGATCGAGGTCGGGATGGTCTCCCCGCGCACCGTCTGCACCAGCGGCCTTATCGCGAAGCCGGCAAAGATCAAGGTGGTGAGGATGGCGGCCGCGGCGGGGAGCCAGCGGGCGGTTTTCGTGTTCTTGATCCGGCTCAGCCGACGCCGGGCGGCCGGGCTCGCGGTCACGATGACCAGGGCCACGGTGATGCCCAGGGTGGCGGCGACGATGTAGCCGAGGGGGCGCAGGAACCGCGCCTCCAGATCCAGGTAGGGGCGCGACTTCAGGTAGCCGTCGGCCAGGCCGTAGCCGACGCCGAGGATCAGGCCGGCCGCGAACGGGACGGCCTGGCGGGCTCGCGCGGCCAGCAGCACGCCCAGGAACGGGACGGCCGGCAGGATGTCGCTGAGCCCGTCGACGCGGACCAAGATGGTGAGGCCGAGAGCCAGGCCGCCTAGCCCGGCCAGGACCATGTCCTGGTTCGGTGAGTACCCGTCTTGGTCTTGGCTCCTGGTGATCGCGAGCGAGTCGGCCAGCAGGCACAGGCCGCCGAACAGCAGCACCTCGGCCAGCGGCTCGCTGAACGTGCCGCGGCTGGTGTACTGCTCAGGCAGGCTCAGCGCCAGCACCGCCGCCGCGGCCGGCGCCCACCGCGGGCCGGCCAGCCGCGCCGTCAGGCCGCCGAAACTCAGGATGGCGCAGCCGCCGATCACCGGCGTCGCGATCAGCGCCGCCGGGATGCCGTTAAGCCAGATCGCGGCGGCTAGGACCAGGGGCGTGCCGGTCATGAACTGCGGGACGATCCCGGTGCCGCGTGGATAGTAGTTGGAGCTGGCGAAGCTCAGGCCCGGGTGCGTGCCGCCGAACGCGGCCGCGTTGTCGGGGATGGGCAGGTAGCCGTGGTGCGCGATCCAGTACGCCACCTGGAGGTAGGTGGCGGGGTCGCGGAGGTAGATGATCTGCTCGGTACGTTCGGCGATCTGCCAGGCGGTGAAACCGATAGCGACGGCAACGGTAGCCGCGACCGCCCACCAGGGGGTGCCTGTTTTCTGCTTGGTTTCGGGTTCTGCTGTGGCGCTTGGCTCGGCGGTGGTGCTTGCTTGGGGGGCGACCGGGCGGAAGGCGGGCCAGCTGGCGGGCAGCCGCCGGACGGCGAAGTAACAGAGCCCGCCGGCCAGCGGGATGAACATGAACACCATCGGCCGGGCCGAGAGCCGCCCGGTCAGCAGCAGCGGGAACGACGGCAGCAACCAGGCCGCCGCCAGCATCGCGGGCACCACGGTAATAGCCCCGAACACCCACCCCGCCCGCCCCAGGCGCTGTCCCGTCTGCCCGCGGCGCGCGACAGTTAGGACGGCCTCCCTGGCAGCTGGCGTCTTCCTGGTCCGCTTCCTGGTCCGCTTCCTGGTCCGCTTCCTGGTCCGCTCGGCACGAGGCGTCTTGCCGGTCCGCCTCCTGGTCCGCTTGGCCTCAGCCGTGGCGGCCCCCTTGGCGTCGGCGCCGGTCGTCGCGGCGGGCGCCTCCGCGGCGGGCATCGCCACGGTTTTCTCGGTGTCGGCGGGCTTGGCGCCCTGGACGGGCTTGGCATCCTCGGCGGGCTTGGCATCCTTTGCGCCGGGTGTCTTCACGGCCCCTTCCGGGCGACCTTCACCGTCAGAGGCCCTTGCCTTGTCCTCCGCGTTCACTTTCGCCCGGGAATCCGTCACTTTGGCACCGTCTGCCCCAGTTGCCCCATTGGCACGTGGCCCAAGACGCATCAACCCACAATATGGCCTAAGCCAGCCGCCCCTGGCCGCGACGCAAGGTCCTGACACGATTCGCGCCTGGCCACCAAGCCCGCGCGAATGTGACAGCGTGACGGCTAGCGGCACACCTCCCACATCGCGCCGAACTGGTATCCCGCATCCCTGGCATCTCATGCGCCCCAGGCGCTCCGGGCTCGCGCCAGCTCCCAGCTTGCAGTAGCTAAGACCGGCGATCCTTCGTCCGTTTGTGCCCCTATAACGGCCGAAACTGACGGAAAAGGCGGACATCAGCCCTGTCACACCATCTGGGGTTCGACGCAAATATGAATAAATTACCCAAATCGGATTAACGCTCGTCCTGAGGTGTGCCTCGAATTGGAGCCTGAGGCGCACAGGCTACGCAAGACGGGCTGTTGCAGAACGCGGACTTGGTGGCACGCCGGGTCCGTTCGCGGGGCGAAGCCGGCCCGGTCAGCGTGACCCCCCGGGCATCACGGTGCCCGAGGAGTCACGTGATGTGCCGTCCCCGGCCGCGCAACGGGGTGGATCCGGGTTACGGGGTGGATCTGGTACCCCCCAGGGTCCCGGATCGGACCGGTAACCCGGATCAACCCCGTTAACTTCCAGCTGGGTGGATAAGTTTGCGCCTGACGTGGCGGGTGGTGCTGCCGCGGCTGCTGCGGGCGTCGTGGGGACCGCGCCGGTGGCACGTCCCGCATGTCCGGCACGCCGCGATTCCGGACCAGCCCCGAAGAACGTGGCCGGTGGCACACAGACTCCTTGAGCGATACAGGCGTGGACCAAGGGATGTGGCCTGTGCGGTGAATGGGGAAGGTGGTGGGGGGTGGTCAGCATAGGGTCGGCACCAGGCTAGCCAGACGCGGGAAGCACAAGTACCGGGGTTAACGGGGGGCGGGGCTGGAGGGGGTGGTGAGGATCTCTGGGTCCTCTGGGTCCTCTGGGTCCTCTGGGTCTACGGGGCCAGAGTTGTTGACCAGGCTCTCGGAGCCAGGCTCGGCGGCGATGCTCTCGAGGCTCTCGGGGTCGGGGAGTTCGTCGGCGAGGAGGGCGGGGTCGGGGAGTTCGTCGGCGAGAAGCGTGGGGGCGGGCTGGTCGGCGAGAAGCGTGGGGTCGGGCTGGTCCAAGGAGCGGCGGCCGGCTTGGGAGACCAGGAGCCACAGGATCATGGCGGCCGGGTAGATGAAGTACCCGAAGCGGGTCGAGGGGGCCAGGACGAACATGGCCGAGAGGCCGAGGACCAGCCGGACGGTGGCGGCGGGGACGTCGCGGGGCGGGCGGATGATCAGCGATACCGCGATGGCCAGGCCGGAACCGATGAGCAGGATGACCACGATCGTGTGGCCGAGGACGCCAGTCGAGGCCAGCACGTGGCCCAGCAGCGGGCTGGCCGCCTGCGACCGCACGCCGGCCAGGCCGAGCGGGAACAAGATCGTGTTCTTGACCAGGGAACTCGGTTTGAGTACGGCGAACGGGCCCACGATGACGACGACCACGGCGAGCGCGACGCCGAGGAAACGCCAGGCCATACGGCGGCCGTCGCGCACCCAGAGCAGCGCGAACGCCACCGCCAGAGCGGGCCAGGCGGTGGCCTTCATCGAGGAGGCGATGCCGAGGGCTATCCCTCCTTCGAGGGTCATGTTCTCCCGGTAGCCCCAGAGCAGGGCGAAGCCCAGGCACATGAACGCGACCATGGGCACGTCGGTGCCGCCGACGCACAGCTCGAACGCGATGACAGGCGAGGCCGTCAGCAGCAGGGCCCACCGGACGGTATCCCCGGCCCCGGCGATCCGCAACGCGGCCGCGAACACCGCGATGAACACGAGACCGAACCAGACCCGGGGATCGGTCAGCACGCCGTGGCCGAGCAGAGCCTGGGGCACGCCGAACACCGCCATCAGCGGCAGGTACGGGTTGTAGCTGTTGGGGTTGGTGGTGGTGGCCAGCGTCTGGGAGCTTGGGTAGGGGGTGCCGTTGTGGATGAGCTGGTTGGCCGACTGGGCCACCACGCCGACCTCCGGCTCTCCGTAGCCGTGCGCGATCAGCCACAGCAGGGGGAACAGGATGGCACCGCACACCATCGCGGTGAGGGCCAGATTGACGCCGCGAGCCGGGCGGGACCGCCAGGCCAGGACCGCGAACGCGGCCAGCGTGTACCCGACGACGGCGGCCTGGCCCCAGAGCCGGTGCCGCGGATCGGTGCTGAACAGCGTGACTCCGCCTGCGAACAGGGCGGAAGCGGTCAGCCCGGCGATCAGCCAGGCCCCAGGCATGGTAGCTACGGACTTCCAGGCCTCGGGCTCAGATGCCCCGGTGCCGCCCACGACCCCCGTCGTTGGCGTGAGTACGCGAGTATCGCGACTCTCCACACGACATATCGTACGCGCCACCTCCTCGGGCAGGCGTCACCCGATGGGACGACATACCCTCAGCCGCGAGGCTTAGTCATGCGGGAGGCGCCCGGGTTACGCACCCGGTAGCCCACCGGGAGGAGGGACCAGCCGAATCGGTCGCTGGCCAGGCCCCACAGCCCGCGCGAGGCGACCAGGGTGGCGACCACCGCCAGCCCGCCCACGATGACCAGGTACCAGGCGCCGCGGGAGGACAGCGCCTCCTGCAGGCCGAACAGCACGAACGCGCCGAGCACCGGACCCTCGATCGTGCCCATCCCGCCGACCAGCACCATGAACAGCATGTACACGCTGTACTGGATGTTGAAGACCGAAGTCGGCTCCACATACAGGGTCTGCAGCGCGATCAGGGCCCCGACCGCGCCCGCGCCGCCCGCCGCGACCAGGTAGGCCAGCCGCCGGCTGCGCCCGACCCGGACGCCGGCGCTGGCCGCCGCGACCGGGTCGCTGCCGACCGCCCGGGCGTCCAGGCCGAACGTGCGCCGTACCAGCAGGTACACCCCGGTCACGCTGAGCACCGCGACGGCCAGCGTGGCCCAGTAGATCAGCGCCTCGCGCAGCACCGGGTCGTAGCCCGCCAGGCCAGGGACGCTCACCCCGGTGGTGCCGCCGACCGAGGGCGACAGCGTGGCCGCGATCTGGAACACCGCTGCGATGACCAGGGTGGCCACCGCGAAGTAGCCGCCGGACAGGCGCAGGACCAGCACCGACACCGGGAGCGAGACGACCGCCGCGATGACCGCGGCGACGACGATGGCGGCGAACGGGTTCACGCCATGCGACGCGACCAGGTAGAGCCCATAGGCGCCGAGGCCGATGTAGGCGTGCTGCCCGAACGAGGTGAGCCCGGCGAAGCCGGCCAGCAGGTTCCACAAGCTGGCCAGGGCGGTGAACGTGAGCAAGGTGATCAGCGGCGCCTCGGCCGGCCCGCCGGCCACGTAGGGCACGACGGCCAGGACCACGACCGCGATGGCGGCTACGCCCGTGAAGCCGGTCGCGGTCCGGCTCCACCGGCTGACCATGACCGGCTGCTCGGTGCCGGTCACGTGGCTGACGGCTGGTTTCATCCCAGGGCCCCGGCTTCGCGGGTGGCCCGGTGGCCGGCGAACAGGCCGCTCGGCCGGACCGCGAGCACGGCCAGGAAGAGCAGGTGCACCGCGAGCACCGCGTAGGCCTGGTTGACCTGGCCGACCACCACCTGCGTGACGCCCAGCGCCATGCCGCCCGCCAGCGTGCCCCACAGCGATCCGATGCCGCCGATCACCACCGCCTCGAACGCGAAGATCAGCGAGTTCGTCCCCTGGTACGGGTCGAAGGTGCCGATGGTGCCGATGAAGATCCCGGCCAGCGCGGCGGTGGCCACCGCGATGCCCGTCACCCCGGCGAAGACCGGCCGGACCCGGATGCCGACCAGCCGGGCGGTGTCGAGGTCGTCGGCGGTAGCCCGGACCTTGCGGCCCCAGGACGTCAGGGACAGCAGCAACTGCAGGCCGGACAGGACCGCGCAGGCGGTCAGGAAGGCGGTCAGGAACAGCCACGACACGGTGACGTGGCTGCCGATGCGGAAGCTGGCCAGGGCCAGCGTCCCGGCCGGCAGGCCGCGAGGATCGGAGGTGGCCCCGACCAGCAGCAGGTTCTCGATCATCACCGACAAGCCGAACGTGACCAGCACCGACGCCAGCTCGCCGTGCCGTAGCGCCCGGCCGAACAGCAGCACCTGCAGCGCTACCCCGGCCGCGAACGCGGCGGGCAGCACCAGCGGCAGCGTGACCCAGACCGGCACGCCGAGCGCGGAGGACAGCACCAGCCCGAGGTAGGCGCCGCACACGGCCAGGTCACCGTGGGCCAGGTTGACGATCCGCATCACGCCGAACGTCAGCGACAGGCCACACGCGATGAGCGCGTACTGGCCGCCAAGCAAGAGGCCCTGGATAACCGCGTTGACCCAGGTCATGGCGCCGCCCGTGGGGAGGACTGGCCGAAGTAGGCGGCCACCACCTCGTCCCTGGTGACCGAGGCGACCGGGGCGGCCAGCGCCACCCGGCCCTCGAGCAGGCACACCAGGTCGTCGCACGCGGCCATGGCCCGCCGCAGATCCTGCTCCACGATCAGCAGCGTGGCACCCCCGGCGCGGAGCGACGTCAGCGTCTCGTAAAGGGACTCGATGATCCGGGGGGCCAGGCCGAGCGAGACCTCGTCCAGGAGCAGCAGGGATGGCGACGCGGCCAGGGCCCGGGCGATCGCCACCGCCTGCTGCTCGCCGCCGGACAGCGACCAGGCGCGCTGCCCGCGGCGCCTGGCCAGCATCGGGAAGACATCGTAGATCCGGTCGAGGGGCCAGTCGGACGAGGCGGCCGCGGCGGCTCCGACCCGGATGTTCTCCTCGACGGTGAGGCTGGGAAAGAGCTTGCGGCCCTCGGGCACCAAGGCGATGCCGCGGGCGATCCGCCGGTGCGGCGGGGCGCCGGTGAGGTCGTCGCCGCCGTAGCGGACCGAACCGGCGGACGCGGGCTGCGCCCCGGCGATCGTGCGCAGCAGCGTGCTCTTGCCCGCGCCGTTGGCTCCCACCAGCGCGGTCGCCCGGCCGCCGGCCACGGAAAGGGACACATCGAAAAGCGCCTGGAAGTCGCCGTAGAACACGTCCAGGCCGGTCACCTCAAGCGGGGCGGGTCGGGGCGGGGGAAGAAGGGCGCTCACAGCACTCCCCCGCCCAGGAAGGCGGCCCGGACCTCGTCCCGGGCCAGGACCTGCCGGGGCTCGCCGTCGGCGATCACGTGCCCGTCGGCCAGGCATACCAAACGGGTGGCCACCTCGGTCAGCACCCGGATGACGTGCTCGACCCACACGATCGTGATGCCGCGCCCGTTCACCGCGCGGATGGTCTCGATCAAGATCTCGGTTTCCGGGTCGCTCAGCCCGCCGGCGATCTCGTCGAGCAGCAGCACCCGCGGCTGCATGGCCAGCGCCCGGGCCAGCTCGAGCCGCTTGCGGTCGAGCAGCCGCAGCGTGGCGGCCCGCGTGTTGGCCTGCCGTTCGAGGCCGGCCTGGACCAGGGCGGCGAAGGCCGCGTCGTAGGCCGCCTGCCGTCGCAGCCCGGCCGCCCGCATAGCCCCGACCAGCGCGTTTTCGAACACGGTGAGGTCGCCGAGCGGCCTGGGCACCTGGAAGGTGCGGCCCAGGCCCAGCCGGGCCCGCCGCGGTGGCGGCAGCCGCGTCACGTCCTGGCCGTGCAGCCGGACCTGGCCCGCGTCGCACCGCCCGGTGCCGGTGAGCAGGTCGAGCAGCGTGGTCTTGCCCGCGCCGTTCGGGCCCACGACGCCGACCGCCTCGCCCGCGGTGACCGCGAGCGAGACCGAGGTGAGCACGGCCAGCGAGCCGAAGCTCTTCGCGACGCCGGACACCTCCAGTGACGGCGGGGATACAGCTGAGGTCACAGCATCTGCGGCTGGCTGGCGACGGGGATGCTGGGCAGGTCGGAGTCGTTGATCACCACGAGCTGAGGCGACCCGGAACCAGAAACGCGCCACTGCGCCAGCAGCTCGGGGATCTCCGCGACGTGCGGTACCGGGCCGCTGGTGAAGTCGTAGTTCCCGGTGATGGCCTGGCCCTTGAGGTTGCCGATCGCGCTGGCCACGGCCTTGGCGTCCGTGGGGTCGCCGGCCGCCTTGAGCGCCGCCACCGCGATCTCGAAGACGGCGTAGTTGAACCCCATCGGCTGGGTCCACTCCTGGCCGGTGGCGCTCTTGTAGCCGGCCGCGAACGCCGCCGCCGTGGTCCCGTCCAGGGAGGACTTGTACGGGAACTGCGGCGTCCACCACAGCGGCGACATCACGTTGTTGACCAGCGGCCCGAGCGCGGACGCGGCGCTCGGGAACAGCAGCGCCTTGGAGATGGTGGCGATCTTCGGGGTGAAGCCGTTCTGGTGGGCCTGGCGCCAGAACGTGATGAAGTCCGGCGGGATGGGCACGGCGTGCAGGATCTCCACGTCGGCCGCCTTGAACGTGGCGATGATCGAGGCGAAGTCCGAGGTCCCGTCGGCGTACCCGCCGGACGGCACGACCTTCCAGCCCATCGCGCCCAGCTTGGCCTTCATGTACTTCTCGAAGCCCGCGCCGTCCACGTCGTTCGGCCACAGGCCGCCGACCACGTGGTTGGTCGAGGCCTGGGCCCAGACCCGGGTGAACAGGGAAGTCTCCTCCTGGGTGCCGAGGAAGTACATGTAGGAGTAGGTGAACGACTTGGCCGCGCCGCTGCTGGCGTAGTACCACTGCTCCCACGGGCAGATGGTGAGCACGCAGGGCACGCCGGCGGCCTCGGCCTGCGCGGACACCGGGATGACGGTCTCGGGGGTGGCGGTGGCGAGCAGGAAGTCGACCTGCTGCTGCTGGACGAGCTGGGAGGCCACCGTCGCGGCCCGGGCCGAGGAGGACTGGCTGTCCGCGGCGATGATCTCCACGCTGTACTTCTTGCCGCCGATCGTCAGCCCGCCGGCCAGCGCCTTGCGCACCTGGCCGAGCACGTAGCCGTTGGACTGGGTGAACACGGCCAGCTGGCCGGTCTGCGGGCTGACGAAGCCGATCTTGATGGTGCCGCCCGAGCCGCCGGGGCTACCGGAGGAAGCGGGCGAGGATGCCGTCTTGAGCGAGCTGGAGCAGCCCGCCAACCCGCCCGCGGCCGCGACTCCGGCCGCCCCCGCGGCCACACCGAGGAAGCCCCGTCTGGTCAGGAAACCCTTGCTCTGCTCGGTCACCGGGTCATTGTCGGCCGGGCCCGTCGCGGCGGTCTTGCACTACCGGGCACATCCCTTGACCATCCGTGCACCGGCCCGCAAGCTAGGACGACTACCGAAGGAGGTAGGACCCATGCCCGATGTCGCACGGACGCTCGACCTGCCGCCCGGGCAGCGTTTTGAATACTGGAAGCACGCCCTGTCGGACACGTTCGTCCCGCTCGAGGTGGGTTACCCGGGGAGCGAGCAGGACTTCCGCGGCCGGCTGCGCGGCGCCGAGCTCGGCAGCCTGCGGTTCATCGAGGTGCTGGCCGACCCGCACACCGCCCGGCGGACGCCCCGCCTGGTCAGGTCCGACCCGTCTGGCTGCTACAAGCTGGGCCTGCAGCTGCGCGGCCACGCGGTGCTGATCCAGGACGGCCGGGAGGTCACGCTCGATCCGGGCGACTTCTCCCTGTACGACACCGACCGCCCGTACACGCTGGCGTTCAGCCATCCGCACCACATGGTGGTGCTGCTGTTCGGCCGGGACCTGCTGGGCTTGCCGCAGTCCCGGCTGGCCCGGCTGACCGCGACCCGGCTGCCCGGCGAGGCCGGCGGCCTGGCCACGCTCATCGGCCCGTTCCTGGCCCAGATCGCCGAGCTGCTGGACGGGACCGGCAGCCGGGACGGCGTCCGGCTGGCCGGCAACGTGCTCGACCTGCTCGGCACCGTGCTGGCCGAACGCCTGGACTGCGCGTCCCCCGATCCCGACGCCGCCCACCGCGCGCTGATGACGCAGATCAGCGCGTACATCGAGGTCCACCTGGGCGAGGCCAGCCTGGCCCCGGCCCAGATCGCGGCGGCGCACCACATCTCGCTGCGCCAGCTGCACAAGCTGTTCCACGCCAGCGGCACCACCGTGGCCGGCTGGATCAGGCAGCGCCGCCTGGAGCACTGCGAGCACGACCTGCGCGACCCGCGCTGGCAGTCCCGGCCGGTAGCGGCCGTCGGCGCCCGCTGGGGCTACCCGGACCCGGCCCACTTCAGCCGCCTGTTCAAGGCCCAGTACGGGCTCTGCCCCCGCGACTACCGCGCGAGCGCCGGCGGTCAAGGTCCGTGCGCTGGCGTGCAAGACGGGTGCCGCCCCGGGACGTGAGCATGGCGGCATGGACCCCGCAGGCCGCACCGGGCGGCTGCACGGCAAGGCCGCCATCATCACCGGCGGCGAGGGCAGCATCGGCATGGCCACCGCCCGGGCCTTCGTGGCCGAGGGCGCCCGGGTCTGCCTGGTCGGCCTGGTCACCGAGGAGCTGAGATCCGGCGCGGCCGAGCTCGGCCCGGGCGCCATCTCCGTGCCCGCCGACGTGACCAGCTCGGCGCAGGTCAAGCAGGCCGTGGCGCGGGCCGCGGAGGTGTTCGGGCGGCTGGACGTGGTGGTGAGCAACGCCGGGATCAGCGGCGTCATCGCCCCGGTGGCCGACTACCCGGAGGACGTGTTCGACGAGGTGCTCGCGGTGCACGTGCGCGGCTCGTTCCTGGTCTGCAAGCACTCACTGCCCTACCTGACCCACGGTGCGAGCGTCATCATCACCTCCAGCGTGGTCGGGCTGACCTCGGACGCGGGCATCTGCGCCTACGCCACCGCCAAGCACGCGCTGGTCGGGCTGATGCGGACGCTGGCCAAGGAGGCCGCACCGCGCGGCATCCGGGTGAACACCATCCACCCGGGACCGGTGGACAACGAGTTCCAGCACCGGATCGAGGTCGCCGCGACCGGCGCCGGGCGCGACCAGGCCGCCGCGGTCTTCGAAGGGTTCATCCCGCTGGCCCGGCACGCCACCCCGGACGAAGTGGCCCGGGGCATGCTGTTCCTGGCCAGCGACGACAGCTCGTTCGTCACCGGGGCTACCCTCACCGTGGACGGCGGGATGTCGATCTAGGAGACCTAGATGACGGGCGGGCGGCCCGCCCGCGTCATCCGCCAGGCGGTGCGCCACGAGATGGCGTGGCGCGGCCCGGGGTCGGTCCGCCAGCCCTCGGCGAAGCCGGCGAACCAGGGCTTCAGCGGCCCCGGCCGGCCGCGCTCGCGGGCCACGGTGAGCGCCATCCAGTCGGCCAGGTAGAACGCGGCCAGCGGCCAGGGCAGGTTGCGGCGGGCCAGCAGCACCCGGTTGCGCCCGTCCTGGCGGCGGAACGTGTCGTGCCGGGCGTTCGGCAGCGAGTGGTGGCACATCTTCGCGGTTGCGTCGTACTCGAGCCGGTAGCCGCGATCCATCAGCCGCCAGGCCAGGTCGGTCTCCTCGTGCCCGTAGAAGAACTCCTCCGGCAGCCCGCCCGCCTCGGTGTAGGCGATGCGCCTGATCGCGCACGCCCCGCCGAGGAACGTCGTCACGACCGAGGACCGCTCCGGGTCCCCGGCCCGCAGCCGGGGCACGTGCCAGCGCGCGCCCGGGCCGCCCTCGGGGTCGACCACCCGGAAGGACAGCACGGCCAGGGCCGGATCGGCGGCGAACTTCGTCGCGAGGTGGGCGCTGAGCCCGGGGTCGGGGTACCAGCCGTCGTCGTCGAGGAACAGCACCACGTCGCCGGTGCAGGCGGCCACCCCGGCGTTGCGCCCGCCCGAGACGCCCAGGTTCTCCGGCAGCGAGACGGACTTGACCCCGGCGGGCAGGCCGGTCACCTCGGCCCCGTTGCCCACCACGACCAGCTCCACCGGGGTACCACGCTGGGCCAGCACGCTGTCGATCGCCCGCAGCACCTCGGCCGGGCGGTTGCCCATGGTGAGGATGACGCAGGACAGGGTGGTCTGGGTGCGCTGGGCGGTCACGGTCATCCGAGCCTCCGGGACGCGACGACGGCGACCAGGTGCGCCCCCGCCATCACCACGCCCACGACCAGCGCCGCGATGGTCAGCACGCGGGTGGCGGTCAGGTCGCCGCCGATGGTATCGGCGATGCCGGCGATGAGGATGAGCACGGAGAGCTCGACGGCCTGGATGATCCGGTGCACACGCAGCGCCGAGGCCAGCCGCCGGGCCAGCGCCAGGCCCTGCGACCGGGGCGCGAGCGCCTCGTCGGCGTGCTTGCTCGCCAGGCCCGAGGACGCCCGGGCCACGATGACCGAGTCGGTCTCCGCCTTGATCAAGGTGGCGCAGATGGCCGCGGCCAGGCCCGCGCTCACGTAGCCGCCGGACAGCGAGAAGTGCCCCTGGGCGCGGACGCCCAGGCCGGCCAGCAGCAGCGCCTCGGCGATGTAGTGCCCCATCCGGTCCAGGTACACCCCGGCGGCCGAGAACCGCCCGGTGTACCGGGCCAGCTCGCCGTCGGCGCAGTCGAACAGCAGGTAGAGCTGGATGAGCAGGAACACGCCGATGGCGGCGGCCAGCCCGGGCACCGCGGTCAGTATCCCGGCCGCCACCCCGGCCAGCATGAAGCAGACGGTGACCGCGTTCGGCGACCAGCCCAGCCGGGCGAACACGATGGTGGCGTAGGGGGACAGCTTGCGCATGTAGAGCCGGCCGAACCAGTGCTCGTCGTTCAGCCGGGCCAGCACCTCGGGCGGCTGGCCCTTGGCCCGCACCTCGGCCAGCGTCGGTCCGGTCATCGTCATGCCCCACTCCCGAAGGCCGCGGCGAACGCTGCGACCTGCTTGGTGATGGCGTCCTCGTCCAGCGCGAGCTTCTCCAGGATCGTGTACCGGCCCGGCCTGGTCGAGGGCGCGTGCAGCACCGCCGTGGTGAACTGGTCCCGGGACAGCCCGAGGTCGGCCGGGGTCCGGGGCAGCCCGTGCCGGGCCAGGCAGGCGGCCAGCAGCGCGGCCCCCGGCTCGTCGCCGCGCAGGAAGGTGCAGAACAGCGCGCCCACCCCGGCCAGCTCGCCGTGGTTGGCGGTACCGGGATACAGCTGGTCGATCGCGTACAGGATCTCGTGGCAGCCGCCGCTGGCCGGGCGGCTGGACCCGGCCACGGTCATGGCTATCCCGGACAGGATCAGCGACTCGGCCAGCACCGTGAGGAACCCGTCGTCCGCCACCGTGCCCGGCTGGTGCAGCACCGCCTGCGCGGCCGTCCGGGCCAGCGTCACGGCCAGTCCGTCGACGGGCTCGCCCCGATCGGCCGCGGCCAGTTCCCAGTCGGCCACCGCCGACAGGTTGTTGACCACGTCCCCAATACCCGATTTGACCAAACGGGGTGGGCCGTTGCGCACTCGGTCCAGGTCCACCATGACCGCCACCGGAGGGACCACGCCGTACGAGCTCTTACCCGATTCGTGCTCGAGCGAGCTGACCGGGGAGGCGATGCCGTCGTGGGACAGGTTGGTGGCCACGGCCACCATCGGGATGCCGGCCATGTGGGCGGCGAACTTGGTCACGTCGATGGTCTTGCCGCCGCCGATGCCCGCCACCGCTTCGAAGGCATCGGCCCTCAGCTGCTTGCCCAGGCTGACCGCGGTGTCGACCGTGCCGTCCTCGACCCGGAAGATCTTGGCCGCGCCGAGATCCAGATCGGCGACCACGCTGTCCCCCTGGCTGAGGCCGACCGCGACGGCGACCCGGCCCTCGGTGGCGATCCGCCGGTCGGCCAGCAGCGCGCCGAGGTCCGCGACCGCGCCCGGGCGCACGTCCACGACGAGCGGCGCGGTGAGGATCCGGGACAGCTGCATGAACGGGAGACTACCGGGTCACGAACGCGGCGTGGCCCGGAAGTTCAGCAGCGGGCCGGCCGGCTGAACGCCGCACCCTCCGGCAGTGGGAAAGGGCGCCGGGCCGTATGCGCAGCCTACGCGGGCGGGAGCCGGACGGGCTGGGCGCCGTGGTCGGCCGCCATCGCGGCCAGGATGCGAGGCGCCGAGGCCGCCCGCACCGTCCCGGCCCCGTCGCGCCGCTCGGCCGACCACGCGCCCGGCCCGTCATGGCGGATGACGTACAGCGCCCGGAAGTAGGCCACGACCGCGTCGTGCGGGTCGAGGCCGCCCACGGTCAGCCGGGAGCCGACCGGTATGCCGCTCATGACGAGGCCCCCGCGCCCGTCATGGTGAACCGTTCGATGTGGCGCCACGGCGACATCACCATCTGGTCGAGGCGGACCGGGCCGCCGCATGTCCCGCAGACGGCCTCTACCGGGTAGCTGTCCTGGCGGTGCAGCTTGGCCGGGCTGCCGTCCAGCTGGCGGACCGAGCCCGCTATGGGCGTGACCGTGTGGCCGCCTCCGGCCGCTCCCAACTGCGACATGGCGCGATCCCTTCCGCTCCGGGCCGGCCCGCACGCCTGGACGGTCGGGCGGCGCACGGGCCGGTCCCGGTAACTTCGATCCGGCATGATCACAGTATCAAGCCATGTTAGCTATATTAGCTATGACCTAAAGTTGTTGCTATGACCAGCACGTTTACCGTTTCAGCTATGGATGATGACAGGCTGGTCGTTGATATGCGCTCGGCCGAGCCGAGTTACCAGCAGCTGGCCCGGCAGTTGCGCGACCGCATCCTCGCGGGTGCATACGAGCCGGGCGGCCCGCTGCCGTCGATCAGCTACCTGACCGGCGAGACCGGCCTGGCCGTCAACACCGTGCGCCGGTCGCTGGCGCTGCTGGCCGAGGAGGGCTACGCCGTGATCGTGCCCGGCCGTGGCACCTACGTCGCGGACAAGCTGCCGGGCTGACCCGTAAACCGCAGCGGACGCTAAGGTACGCCCGGTCAACGAGCCCGGTTCGCGTTGGCCCCGGTTCGCCCTTATTTTCGACATCCCGGTCGGCGTCCGGGGGGAAGCGAACGCCGGACAGGGCAGTCCTAATCCCGACGAGGAAGGTGAACGCAGTGGCGATCACCGAGCAGTTCGGCGCGGCGCTCAAGGAACTGGACGCGGCGCTGGGCGAGCTGGACAAGGCGGTCGAGTCGGCGGACATGGACGCGGTGACCGCGCTCAAGCCCACGCTCGGCCTGGTCTACGGCAAGCTCGTTGTCATCCAGCGCAACATGGAGAACGGCGGGGGCGAGCAAGCGCCCGGGCTGTCCGCCGAGCGTCACGGCGGCACCGGCACGATCAGTCACTCCTGACGGTTCGCACCCGCTCCCCCGAGAGCTGGCGCGAGCCCGAACCTGAGTCCCGGGGAAGCTAAGGCAGCCCTGGGGCTCAGGCGCGCCTGACCGTAGACCACGACGGACGCTAAGTGACACGAATCACATTCTGTATATCGCTGCAGCTCAAACGGGGTATATAGCGAAGTATGCGCTCGCCGATACTTTGCTAAACATAGGCGATCTCCCGGGCCCGGCGCAGGTCGTCGTGGTTGTCCACTTCGACCCACTCCACCTCGCCGATAGGCACCGTCTTGATCACCCCGCCGCGGTCCGTGAACTCCTGATAGCCGTCCTCGTAGTAGAGCGAGGGGTCGCGGCGCCAGGTTGCCTCGAGCGCGTCGGCCAGCGGCGCGGCGGCGGCCTGGCCGATGAGCGTAGCCCCGATGTACTCGCCGTGGGCCTGGGCCGGGTCCATCAGCTTGGTGATCCTGGCCAGGCGCCCGTCCGGGCCGAGGACGACCTTCATCTCCTCGTCGGCCAGCGACTTGACGTCGTCCACGGCGAGTACGATAGGGGCTCGGTCGGCCGCGGCGAGCAGCGTCTGCTCGACCGCGACGGGGTGCACCGTGTCCCCGTTGACCAGCAGCGCGCCCTTCGCGAAGTGCTCGCGGGCCAGCCAGAGCGAGTAGGCGTTGTTCCAGTCCTCCGCCCGGTCGTTGTCGACCAGGCTCAGCCGGACGCCGTGCTCGGCCTCCAGCGCGGCCACCCGGTCGCGGATAGCGCCGGCCGCGTAGCCGACCACGACGGTGACGTCACGCAGCCCGACCGCGGCCAGGTTGCGCAGGGCGATGTCGAGGATGGTGACGTTGCCGTCGACCGGCAGCAGGGCCTTAGGCAGCGAATCCGTTTCTGGCCGCAGCCGCCGCCCGGCGCCGGCGGCGAGGACCAAGCCGATCAACGTTGCCTCCGTCCGCGGGTGCGAGCCAGCCGCTGAGGAAATCCCAGCTGAACAGCAACCAAAGATAGCCCGCCAGGACCGCGTAAGCCAACGGGACGACGCCAGCCAGGGCGGCCGCGCCGGCCAGCAGCATCCGCCCGTCCCAGCCGAGGCCGGCCTTGTCGGCCGGGATGCCCCGGCCGGCCCGGGCCCGGCAGGCCAGGTCCAGGTGCCGCATCACCACGGCGGCCAGCAGCGCGAAGACCAGCCAGGGGGCCGCGTGCCGGGCCAGCCCGAGGGCGGTCAGGTACACGCCCTCGCCGGTCAGCAGCAGCGCGGGCACCAGCCAGTCGAGCCGCCCGCGGTGCGGGTGCCAGGCGCCGAGCGCGGCCAGCATCATCGCCTCGACCGGGGTCAGCACCAAGATGCCGGGCAGGTTGCCCAGCCCGAGCGCGGCCAGCATGCCGGTGACCAGCAGCCCGACGAACAGCGGCGGCAGCGGCGGCAGGCGCCCCTCGACCAGGGCGCCAATCCAGTAAGCGAGCAGGCCGTCGCCGCGGTAGGCGGCCAGCCCGCGGCCGGGCGGCCGGGTTTCCCCGGCGCCGGGATCGGCCGGTTCCGCCGCCACCGACCGGGTCAGCTGCCCGGCCAGCACGTACCCGGCCGCGAGCACGCCCCAGGCCAGCAGGAGCAGGAAGGTCAGCCGGGGCCCGAAGAAGACGGAGGTCACCGCGATCAGCGCGAGCCGCTCGCCGGCCGGCAGGGTGGCGGTCTCCTCGCCCAGGCGCAGCACCGAGCGGGGGAACAGGCTCCCCGGGCTCCGGGCGGTGTACTCGTAGCCCAGGGCGGCCAGCTTGCGCACGCCGAGCAGCAGCGCGGCCGCGATGGCCAGCCGCCACACGCCGGTCGTGCCGGCGCCGCCCCAGCTGGCCACGAAGGTGTGCCGCAGCGCGCCGCCGAAGGTGCCGTCCAGGCCCGCCACCCCGGCCCGGGCCGTGACCCCGGGGGTGAGTCCGGCGCTGACCGCGAGGGCGGCGTAGACGCCGAGCTCGGTGAGCAGCCCGCAGGCGGTGCCGAGCCAGCCGGTCACGGCCTTGATCCGGCCCTCGGGGCTGGTCGCGGCGACCAGCGACCCGGTCCGGGCGAACAGGAACGACCCGGCCAGCGCGGCCACGGCCAGCAGCTTGGAGCGCACCGCCAGCTCGGCGAACCACACCGCGGCGATGAGGCCGAAGCCGAGCGAGATGCCGTACAGCGCCGCCGGGGTGAGCTGGCGCATGGTCGCCCAGGCGGCCATGTCCCTGGCGGCGGGATCGACGGCCAGCTGGGCCACCGCGCCCTCGCTGTCAGGACCGGCGCCGAGGACGCGGACCGCGATGCCGCGGCGCGCGAGCTCGCCCGTCAGCGCGCTGACGGCGCAGACCGGGGACCCGGTACCGTTGGCCGCCAGCGTCTCCGCCGCCACCGCCAGCGCGTCCAGGTCCCTGATGTCCACCACCAGCGCTCCGCCGACCGCCAGTGGCGGGCCGGGCACGGGGGGGCTCGCGGCCGTCACCCCGGTAAACGCGGCGGTGCCGCCCGCGGCGAGCAGCCGGGCCAGCACCGGTTCAGGAACGGTATCGGCGCCGACGCAGATGAGGATGCGTTCCCCGGCGGTCCGGGCCGCGGCGGCGACGGTGAGCAGGCCGGGACCTGTACCCTCGGCCGCGTCGACCCGGTGGACGCCGAGCGCGGCCAGCTGGCCGCACAGGAGCAGCCGCCGCCGGCCGGCGTCGGCCTCGGCTCCGGCCCCGTCTGACCTTCCCGCCAGGACCAGCGCTACCGTCATGCGTGTCCTCCCAGCGGCCGCGGGCCGCCGTGACTAGCGCCTAGCAGTTACTTACTGTAGCTGACGGTCACGACCGCCCCCTGGAACCGTGCCGGCCGCCAAGCTGTGCCACCGCAATACCCGCGTGCACAGCGGCGAAACGGCTCCCGCCCGGGGTCGCGGGAGGGGGGAGCGGGGCGGGTGGGCATCCTCGTTCGTTATCGGGGTCTTGGGTAGAGTCCGGCCCATGCGGATCGTGGCGGCGGTGCTCGGCGGCGGGGTAGGCCAGCGGCTCGGCGCGGGCAGGCCGAAACAGCTGCTCACGCTGGGCGGGCAGACGATGGTCGAGCGGTGCGTGGCCGCCTTCGAGGCCGCCCCGGGCGTGGACGAGATCCTGGTGGTGATGGCCCGCGGGTACACCGCGGAGGTCGCGGAACTGCTGGCCGGCTACCAGAAGGTGACGGCGGTCATCGCGGGCGGCGCGACCCGGCCGGAGTCGACCCGGGCCGCGCTCGCGGAGATCACCGAGGGCGGGACGGACGACTGCGGGGTGCTGCTGCACGACGCGGCCCGGCCGCTGGTGGACCAGCGGATCATCGCCGACTGCGTGGCCGCGCTCGCGGTGCACGACGCGGCCGGGGTGGCGGTGCCCGCCTCGGACACCATGGTGATCACCGAGAACGGCGTGATGCACTCGGTGCCGCCGCGGGAGCGGCTGTTCCGCTGCCAGACTCCGCAGTGCTTCCGGCTGCCCGTCATCGCCCGGGCCCACGAGCTGGCCGCGGCCGACCCGGACTTCGCCCCGACCGACGACTGCGGCGTGGTGCTCCGCTACCTGCCCGGCACCGCCGTGCACATCGTGCCGGGCAGCGAGCGGAACATGAAGGTGACCTACCCCCACGACCTCGCCGTGGCGGAAGCGCTGCTGCTCGAGGACTAGCCGCGGACGGCCTGCTTGATGAGGGTGCGGCCGAAGTCCCACATGAGGCCGGTGCCCTTGCTGGCGTCCTCGAGCACCTCGGCCAAGCCCTCGGTGAACAGCTTGACCTCGGTGTCGCCGATCATCAGGGGCGGGATCAGCTTGATCACTTCCATGTGGTCGCCGGAGACCTGGGTGAGGATCCGGTGCCGCTGGAACAGCGCCACCACCACCATCTGCGCGAACAGGCCGACCCGGGCCTTCTGCAGCATGTTCCAGCTGGTCCGGGCGCGCAGCGCCGACGGCTTGTCGAACTCCAGGCCGATCATCAGCCCGCGGCCGCGCACGTCGGCCAGGACGTCGTACTTGCCCATGAGCGCGGTCAGCCCGGCCTTCAGTGCCTCGCCGGTCCTGGCCGCGTTCTCGGTCAGGTGCTCGTCGTCGTGCACCTGCAGGGCGGCGAGACCGGCGGTCATGGCCAGCACGCCGCCCTTGAACGTGGTGCTGTGCACCATGACCCGGTCCATGTTGGAGAAGACCTTCTCGAAGATCGGGCCCTTGGCCAGCATCGCCCCGACCGGCACGAACCCGCCGGACAGGGCCTTGGCCACGGTGACGATGTCGGGCACGACCTCTTCGCGCTGGTAGGCGAAGAACGTGCCGGTCCGGCCGAACCCGGTCTGTACCTCGTCCGCGATGAGCAGCGCGCCGTACTCGTGCAGCAGCTTCGCGGCCGCGGTCAGGAAGCCGTCCGGCGGCATGTGCACGCCCTTGCCCTGGATCGGCTCGATGATCAGGGCGGCGACGTCGCCCTTGCGCAGCTCGGCTCGCAGGGCGTCGAGGTCGCCGAGCGGGATCGGGGCGTCGGGCAGGAGCGGGTCGAAGCCGCGGCGGAACTCGGCCGAGCCGTTCACGGACAGCGACCCGGTGGTGAGCCCGTGGAAAGCGTGGTCGCAGTAGAGCACGCGTTTGCGCCCGGTGGCGTACCGGGCGAACTTGAGCGCGGACTCCACCGCCTCGGTGCCGCTGTTGCAGAAGAACACCCGGTCCAGGCCGGGCGCCTTGGCCAGCAGTTTCTCCGCCAGCAGCCCGGGCAGCGGGCCGCAGTCGAACTGGGTCCAGTCGGCCAGCTGGGCGTCCAGCGCCTGGTGCAGCGCCTGGCGGATCACCGGGTGGTTGCGGCCGGCCGCGAACACGCCGAAGCCGGCCAGGAAGTCGGCGTACTGGTGGCCGTCGGCGTCGTACAGGTACGCGCCCTCGGCCCGCTCGTAGACCTTGTCGAAGCCGATCGTGTGCAGCACCTTGGGCTGCTGCGGGTTCAGGTAGCGGCCGTACAGCTCGTACCCGTCGTTCCTGTGCGCGGCGAGCAGGGCCTGGAGGTCGAAGTCCATGCTCTATTCTCGCCCAGCCGCGGCCGGGCTTTCCGTGGCCGGGGCCGGTTGGCCGACGCGCGTGTCGGATTCCCCATTTCCGGGCTGGCGGTGCAGGCGCCGCGGGCTGGTGAGGAAGCCGGCCCCCCAGGCCAGGTGCATGGCGCCGAGGGCGAGCGGTATCCGGAGCCTGGTCTTGGCCGGGAGGCCACGGGACAGCAGCGTGCCCACGGCGGTGATGCCGGCGGCGTAGATCACCGGGATCGCGAAGCCGGCCGTCAGCCACTGCGGCCCGGCGTGCGCGCCGGCCGCGGTGGCGGCCAGGCCGGTGATCCCGGCGGCCAGGCCGGCGCCGACCAGGGCGGCCGCGCCGGGCGGGGCCAGGTAGCGGAAGCTGGCCGTCTCCGGATGCTCGCGGACGATCACCCGGCGCCAGCGCCCGTAGTGGAAGTACTGGGCGGCCAGGGTGCGGACGCTCGCCCGGGGCCGGTAGGTGACACGCAGGTCAGGGGTGAACCAGATGATGCCACCGCGCATCCTGATCCGGTGGTTCAGCTCCCAGTCCTCGGCCCGGAGCATGCCCTCGTCCCAGCCGCCGGCCCGCTCGATCGCCGCCCGCTGGTAGACGCCGAGGTACACCGACAGGGTCAGTCCCGCTCCGCCGCCGGTGTGGAAGGAGGCCGAGCCCACGCCCGCCTTGGAGGTCATCGCCCACGCCACGGCCTGCTGGAACGGGGTCTGACCCGCGGCCGCCATGATCCCGCCCACGTCGGCCGCGCTGGTCTCGGCCAGCGTGGCCACCGCGGTCCGCAGGTACCCGGGCGGCAGCATGGCGTGCCCGTCCACCCGGGCGATCACGGCGTGCCTGGCCGCGCGGAGGGCGATGTTCAGGGCCGCCGGGATCTGGCCGGCCGGGTTGGCGACGACCGACAGCCGGGGCTCGGCGGCCGCCAGGTCGCGGGCGATCTGCTCGGTCCGGTCGGCGGACGGGCCGACCGCGAGCACGATCTCGAACTCGCCCGGGTAGTCCTGGCCGAGCACGTGCTTGACGGACTCCGCCAGGTGCCGTTCCTCGTTCCTGACCGGCATTACGACGGAAACAGGTGGGTATTCCATGACGCTGGCCACCGTACCGCAGTGGCCAGCGTCAGCGGGTCCTGTCTGCTTACAGGCTGGTGTCCTCCAGCATCTCGGTGACCAGGGCGGCGATCTGGGAACGTTCGGACCTGACCAGGGTGACGTGGGCAAACAGCGGGTGGCCCTTGAGCTTCTCGATCACCGCGATAACGCCGTCGTGCCGGCCGACCCGCAGGTTGTCCCGCTGGGCGATGTCGTGGGTGAGCACCACCCGCGACCCCTGGCCGATCCGGGACAGCACGGTGAGCAGCACGCCGCGCTCCAGCGACTGCGCCTCGTCCACGATCACGAACGCGTCATGCAGCGACCGGCCCCTGATGTGGGTCAGCGGCAGGACCTCGAACATGTCCCTGGCCACCACCTCGTCGATGACATCCTGCGTGGTGACCGCGGACAGGGTGTCGTAGACGGCCTGCGCCCACGGGCCCATCTTGTCCGCCTCCGAGCCGGGCAGGTAGCCGAGCTCCTGGCCGCCGACCGCGTAGAGCGGGCGGAACACGATGACCTTGCGGTGCTGGCGCCGCTCCATCACCGCCTCGAGGCCGGCGCACAGGGCCAGCGCGGACTTGCCGGTGCCGGCCCGGCCGCCGAGCGACACGATGCCGATGTCCGGGTCGAGCAGCAGGTCCAGGGCGACGCGCTGCTCGGCGCTGCGGCCGCGCAGGCCGAACGCCTCCCGGTCGCCCCGCACCAGCTGGACGGCCTTGTCCGGGCGGACCCGGCCGAGCGCGCTGCCGTTGGGCGAGGCGATCACCAGGCCGGTGTGGCAGGGCAGGTCGCGGGCGGCTTCGTGCTCCAAGGTGCCTGATTCGTACAGCTGCTCGACCTCACCAGCGGACAGATCCAGCTCGGTCATCCCGGTCCAGCCGGAGTCGACCGGGAGCTCGGCCCGGTACTCCTGCGCGGCCAGACCCACCGCGGACGCCTTCACCCGCATCGGCAGATCCTTGCTGACGAGGACGACGTCCTCGCCCTCGGCCGCGAGGCCGCACGCCACCGACAGGATCCGCGAGTCGTTGTCGCCCAGCCGGAACCCGGCCGGCAGCACCGACGGGTCCTGGTGGTTGAGCTCGACCCGGACCGTGCCGCCGAGCGTGCCTACCGGCAGCTCCGCGTCCAGCCGGCCGTGCTCGATGCGCAGGGCATCGAGGTGGCGCAGGGACTGGCGGGCGAAGTAGCCCAGCTCGGGATGGTTCCGCTTGCCTTCCAGCTCGGTAATGACGACGATCGGCACGACCACCTGATGCTCATCGAATCGGGTGATAGCCGCCGGGTCGGCGAGCAGGACGCTGGTGTCGAGTACGTACGTACGGCGACCTTGGGTGTTGGCCACGCAGACTCCCCTGGGCGCCAAGACAGGCCCGGCGCCAAGACAGGACACAGACGTGTCGGATGGACCGGGCCTGGCCCCCAGAAGGGCCGCGCCGGCCCTTCTGCCATCTCGACTGCACGCAATGCGCGAAGCACGAAGATCTTCAGGGCCTTCCCGGGAACGGCGCCGCGCCGTCCACCACTACCGAAGGTACCCGCGAACGCGAGTCGGCAAAAGCACCGCGAGGTTACTAGCAGGTGTTTCTCCCGGTAATCGGGCCCTACGCGGCCCTACGTGCCGAATCGCCGGTTCCGTGCCGCGTAGGAGCGCAGCGCCCGCAGGAAGTCCACCTTGCGGAAGGCGGGCCAGTAGGCGTCGCAGAAGTAGAACTCCGAGTGGGTGCTCTGCCACAGCAGGAAGCCGCCCAGACGCTGCTCGCCCGAGGTCCTGATGACCAGGTCCGGGTCCGGCTGGCCCGCCGTGTACAGGTGCTCGGCGATGTGCTCGACGTCGAGCACCTCGGCCAGTTCCTCGATCGTGGTGCCCCGGGTGGCGTGGTCCTGGAGCAGGGAGCGGACCGCGTCGGCGATCTCCCGCCGCCCGCCGTAGCCGACCGCCACGTTGACCAGCAGCCCGGGGTAGTCCGCGGTCGCGTCGGCCGCGTCCTTGAGGACCCGGCCCGTGTCGCCGGGGAGCAGGTCGAGCGCGCCGACCGGGTTGACGTGCCAGCGTTCGGCCACCAGGCCCTGCACGGTGTCCTCGATGATCTTCAGCAGCGGCACGAGCTCGGCCGACTGCCGGGTCAGGTTGTCGGTGGAGAGCAGCCACAAGGTGACCACCTCGACGCCGCTCTCCCGGCACCACTCGAGCAGCTCGAAGATCTTGTCCGCGCCCTTGCGGTGCCCCTTGGTGACGTCGAGGAAACCCGCCGACCGGGCCCACCGGCGGTTTCCGTCGCACATCACCCCGACGTGGCGCGGGATGGCCTCCGGCGACAGAGACGCCGCCACCTTACGCTCGTACAGCCGGTAGACCAGGTCACGAAGTCTCATGCCGCCGCCCTCCTCGTCACCGTGACGATCCACCGCCAACGTACCTAACGTGTGGAACGCCACGGTTAACAACCTGAGTTCCCTTTCCCGGGAACCCGCTGGCGGGCACGCGGAGACGGCGCGCGCTCACAAGCCAGTACGACTTGTGGAATGTACCCAGAATCAGCACGATTATCGCGCCTGACCTGGGTTTCTAATCGCGCGCTAAAGTGCCGCACGTCTGGTTTAGACCAATGGCGTGGACCAATTTCGTTCGTTATTCGGGTGATGGGTGTGGCGCCGGGTAACGCTCGCGGAGATGCGGGCCGGTCAGGCGGGGCCCTGGTCCCGTACTTCCTCGACGTGGCGCAGGGCGTCGCGGAGCCGGCCCAGCCACGCGTCGGCGTTCTCTCCGGTCAGCCGCACGCACCAGGCCAGCGCGTCGCTGCGACTGCGGGCCACGCCCGCTTCGACCAGCGTGTCGAGGACCTGGCGCTCGGCCTGGCGCAGCCTGGTCATGACGGGCACCGACAGGGTGGTGAACATCTCGGTCACGCCCCCGCAGGTGACGCCCCAGGACACCTTGCGCCGGAACTTGTGCTCGGCCTCCCGCGCGATCTCGATCCGGCGGGCCCTGGTCTCCTCGCGGAACCGGCGGATCCGGCCCTCGGCCGCCGCGGCCCGTTCGGCGTCCGACGACCCGGTGGTCCCGGGGTCGGGCAGCGCCCCCACGATCGTGATCTCCTCGCGGTCCGACTGGATCTCCGGCGCGGCCGTGAACCAATCAGCCGGCAGCCGGCCGCCGAGCCAGCCGCGCAGTTCCTCGGCGCTCCCCCGTCCGGCTGTGGCCCTGTCCTTGCCTGCGCTGTCCTTGCCTGCGCTGTCCTTGCCTGCGCTCATGTCGTCATCCGTCCCCGGGTTGTCATGGCTGGCATCCGTATCGCCATCCGGGGCGGCCGCGTCGCCCGCGGGCCCGGAATCATCTTGCGGTGTATTGATGTAATTATAATTACACGCCTGCCAGGGGGCGGCTAGCGCCGACGGTACGCTGCCGGCGGAAGCCTTCCTCAGTACGTGAAGTCGAGACCGTGCAGGCGGGCGCCCGTCAGCCAGCCGTGCCGCCGCGCCGCCAGATCCATCGTCAGGTCCACATGACCGCCCAGGGTCTGGAAGCCCGCGGCATGGAAGCGGCGGATGGCGCCGACGTTCCTGGCCACCGGCCGGATGGCCAGGTACTCGTAGCCCCGCGCTACCGCTACCCCCACGACATGCTCGATGAGCTGGCGCCCCACACCCGCGTCGCGCATGGCCCCGGCGACGACGACCGGCTCCACCTCCCCGCTCACGCCATGGTCGAGCAAGCCGGTCAGGCCGACGACCAAGCCCTGGGCTTCGGCCACCCAGGATCCGGCCCGCTCGGGCGCGGCCAGGTAGTCATCGAAGCCGCCGCCCGGGTCATCCCCGCCGATCGTGGGGTCCCCGTACAGGCGGCGATGGTGCTCGGTCAGTTCCGCCCACAGCGACCGGCAGGCCGGGTAGTCCGCCTCGGCGTAGGGCCGGACGAGCACGTCGATATGGTGCGCCGGGCTGGGGTCTGTCATCGGACGAGTTTGCCAGCCGCCGAGGCGAGGCGCTACCGGGGTAAGACGGGCGATGACAGGCTTGTGAAGGATTTCACGAGGCGTTTCGGCGGAAACGCGAAGGGCTGAGGAGTAGCGGCGGGCGACAGCCGGTGACGTCGCGGCGGTTCACCAAGATCCTTCGTCAGTTTCGGCCGCTACAGGGGCCGGAACTGACGAACAATCGGCACTGTTGCGCGGAAGGAGACAGGTGAAGTCGCACGTGTTCCCAGTTTCGGTCAAGGGAGTCGCCTTCCGGGGCGGGAAGGTGCTCCTGCTGCAGAATGAGCGGGACGAGTGGGAACTGCCCGGCGGGAAGCTGGAGCTGGGCGAGGACCCAGCGGCCTGCGTGGTCCGCGAGATTTCCGAGGAGAGCGGCTGGCAGGTGACGGCGGGCCCGCTGCTCGACTGCTGGCAGTATCACATCGCGCCAGGCCAGGACGTCCTGATCGTCACCTACGGCTGCTATGTGCACAGTACTGGCGCCCCGATCGTGAGCCACGAGCACCAGCGCGCGGGCTTGTTCTTGCCTGGTCAGGTTCCCGCCCTGACCATGCCCGACGGCTACAAGCGCTCGATCACCGCCTGGCTCACCCACCTCGTTCGGACCACCAGCCCCACGTCGAGCCAAGCCGGCGAGCCGCGCGGGTCGCGTCCGTGAGAACCATGGTGCTCACGTGTCTCCCGGTGCGTCCCGCCGCAGAATAACGGGGTGGATTCGGGTTACGGGGTGGATTTGGTGCACTATAGGCCCCCAAATCCGCCCCGTAACCCGAAACAACCACATTGACTTACAGGTATCCGAATAAATATTCGGATTCGTGTCTGGTGGGGTTCATGTGGCCAGTGAGGCGAAGCCTGGACGATTGCGGGCGCGGGCTGGGGGCGCGGGGGGGGGGGGGGGGGGGGGGGGGGGGGGGGGGGGGGGGGGGGGGGGGGGGGGGGGGGGGGGGGGGGGGGGGGGGGGGGGGGGGGGGGTGGGGCTGGGGCTGGGCGGAGGTTAGCGGCCGCCGATGTCTTCGCTCCAGACTTGGGGGTAGCGCTGCTGGAACTCTTCCATGGCGGCGACGCAGGCCGGGTCCTCGAGCAGGACGATCTCGACGCCCCGGCCGACCAGGAAGTCCAGGTCGCCGGGATAAGTCTGCGCCTCGCCGACGACGACGCGGGGGATCTGGAACAGCAGGATCGCGCCGGAGCACATCTGGCACGGGGACAGCGTGGTGTACAGGGTGGTGTCGAGGTAGGCCGGGCGCCGGCCGGCGTTGCGCAGGCAGGAGATCTCGCCGTGGGCGACCGGGTCGCCGCGCTGCACGCGTTCGTTGTGACCGGCCGCGACGACCTGCCCGGCGGCGGCCAGAACCGCGCCCACCGGGACGCCGGCCGCGTCGAGGCTGATCCGGGCCTGCTGCAGGGCGAGCGCCATCATCTCGCGGTCGCCGGGTTCCGCTGAACCGTATCCCATGGCGGTTACGCTACCCCGTTCGTTACCTGAGATTTGAGCAGGCGCCAGACCACGCCGAAGCCGGTGCCGACCTCGGCGGGCGGGTCCAGCGGGCGGCGCTCGACCTCGGTGAAGCCGAGCCTGGCCGGGATCTTGCCGCTGGCCACGTTGAGCTCGTCATGGATGATCTCCACCCGGTCCACCCCGGGGAGCCGGAACGCCTGCTCCACCAGGGCCGCGGTCGCCGCCGTGGCCAGGCCGCGGCGGGTCCAGGCGCGGTGCACCCAGTAGCCGATCTCCAGGCCGCCGGGGCCGATCCTGGCCATCAGGCCGGTGCTGCCGGCCAGCGCCCTGCGGGTCGATTCCGGGCGGGTCAATTCCTGGCCGGCCCAGATGGCGTAGGTGTACTCGGTGCCGTCCTCCCAGTTCCGGATCGATCCGTCCACGAACTCCTCGGCGGACTGCCGGGTGTACCCCGCCGCCCACGGCATCCACGGGCGCAGGTGGTCCAGCGACGCGGTCACCGCGGCGAAGACGGCGTCCACGTCGTCTTCGCGGTACCGGCGCAGGGTGACCGGGCCGTGCTCGATCAGCTCGTCGGGCTTCATCTCATCTGCCTGGCCACTCATAGCTCAGCTCCTCACCTACCCGCAGCCGGGCCCAGCGGGCCGCCTCCACCTGCAGCGCCCGCGCGGCGGCGGCGATGAGAACCGGATCCACCTCAGCGTCGGGCAGCACGGCCAGCTTGGCTCGCGCCAGCTGCCTGATCTTGTCCTGAGTCATAGTGTCCAGCCCCGCGACGCTGGAGACCAGGTCGGCGAGAAGTTCGGCCCGCACGCCCTCCTGCTGGAAGCGGCGCAGCAGGTCGCGGGAACGTTCGGCTGCGTGCGGGGGGCGGCGACCGCTGACGTGGCACATGCTCTCGAAGACGACGCCGGATGCGATCCCGGCCCAGATGCCGTCGTTGATGCGCAGTTCCCGCTCCGCCACCAGGTGCATGATGTCGTGCGGCAGCCGCGGCCCGGCCGTGCCGCCGTACAACTGGTAGACCACCCCGTCGTCCCGCTCTACCAGCGCGTAGGCGCGCTGATGGTCGGGGAGCCGGGGAAACGTCACGCGCATATCCCCACTATGCGGACGTCGCACAGGGGGCGCCTAATGGTTTTCGCGGTGGCGCCGCGATGCCGTAAGGTGCCGGTCGTGGCGGGACGCGGGACGACGGCGGCGCTCGAGCGGGCGAGCGCTCGAGCGGGCGAGCGGGCGAGCGGGCGCGACGGTAGCCCCGATCAGCCGGTGACCCCCTTCAGGGTGTCCGCCTGGATGAAGCCGAACAGGTAGCCCGCCACCCGTCGCATCTGGATCTCCTCGGCGCCCTCGGTGATGCGGTACCGGCGGTGGTGCCGGTAGATGTGCTCGAACGGCTGGTGCCGCGAGTAGCCCAGGCCGCCGTGCACCTGCATGGCCCGGTCGGCGGCCTCGCAGCACAGCCGGTTGGCCACGTAGTTGCACATGGAGACCTTGTCGGCCTGGGTCAGCGGTCCGTAGGTGTCCATGCTCCAGGCCGTCTCGCGGATCAGCGCGCGCACCATCGCGGCCTGCGTGTGCAGCTCGACCAGCGGGAACTGAATGGCCTGGTTGCTGGCCAGCGGCTTGCCGAACGGCTTGCGCTCCTTGGCGTACGCCACCGCGCGGTCGATGCAGAACTGGGCGGCACCCAGGCTGGAGGCGGCCTGCCGGATCCGGTTCTCGTTGAAGAAGTGCTGGACGAGCTGCAGGCCACGGCCCTCGGCGCCCATGATCGCGCTATCCGGCACCCGCACGTCGGTGAACGAGACGTGCGCGTGGTCGGTGGGCATGTTGAAGGTCCACAGGTACTCCTCGACCTTGAAGCCGGGGGTACTGAGCGGGACCAGGAAACCCGTGATGCCCCGGCCGCTGCCCGGCTCCCCGCTGGTGCGGGCGAAGACCAGGTCGTGCGAGGCGGTATGGATGCCGGTGTTCCAGGTCTTCTCGCCGTTGATGACCCAGTCGCCGCCGTCGCGGACCGCTGTTGTTTCCATGAAGGTCGCGTCGCTGCCGTGGTTGGGCTCGGTGATGCCGAAGGCGAAGTGCTTTTTCCCGGCGGCGAGGTCGTCGACCCATTCCTGCTTCTGCTCGGGGCTGCCGTAGTGCAGCATGAGCAGCAGGCCGACGTTGTTGCCCACGATGGCGTGCTCGTTCTGCAGGTCACAGTGCAGGCCGAGGCCCCGGCTGGCCAGGTGCTCGCGGATCACCGCCATGCCCAGGTTCGTGCCGTCCCGGCCGCCGAACTCCTTGGGGAACGCGTACCGGTAATGCCCGGCCGCGTCGGCCCGCCGCCGGGACTCGCCGAGCAGCGCCTCCCACTCGCGGCTGGGCAGGCCGCCCCGGTCCCAGTCGGTCCTGGCGTCCTCCCGGCGGTGGTCGAAGAACCGGATGTTGTCATCCTGCTGCTCGAGCGGGCGGATCTCGCGCTCGATGAACTCGTCGAGCTCGGCCAGGTAAGCCTGCAGGTCCTCGGGCAGGGCGAAGTCCACTTCAGTCTCCTTTAGCCGGGTATGGCCAGGTGGCGGGGGTTGGCGACGGTGAGCTTGTCGACGGTCAGGTCGCGGACGGCCTGGGTCACGTCGGAGAAGCGGTCGTCCAGGGAGCCGGCCCGGATCGCGGCGCACAGCGTGGCGTCGTCGCTGACGCCGAGCGCGGCGAGCCTTCGCCGGTGGCGCTGCTCGTGCGCGGGACCGAGCCTGGCCTCGCGTTCGGCGATCTTGAGCGCGTTGTCCGCCACCCTGGTCAGGAAGCGAGTCCGGGCATCGGCAAGGCCGGCCTGGGCGCCGAGGAACCCGCGGACCGCCCGGAGCAGCTCAGGCCCGTACGGACGATCATGGGGACGAACGGGGTGGGTTGCTGCCTGGTCGAGCGGATCTTGCACGGTGACGGGGGTGGCGTAGCCCAGCGCGAGCAGGATGTCCCACTCCTGCTCACAGACCCGGCGGCCGAGCACCGCGTACTCGATCGACGGCTCGCCTTCGGACAGGTACCGCTCGGCCTGACGGCGGCACAGCATCCCCCAGCGGACGGTACCGTACAGTTCCCACCAGCGCTGGGTCGGCTCGTCCGGCGGGGTGCCGCCGCCCGCAGCGTAGCCGGCCATCAGCTCGTCCCTGGTGCCGAAGCCGCCCACCGGATGCGGCGAGCCGAACCGCCAGGCCTTGGTGCACAGCCAGCCCAGGTCCTGCCGGGGGTCGCCGCGGTGGGTGAGCTCCCAGTCGAGCACCCCGGTCAGTCCTTCGGATGAGATCATCAGGTTGCCGGTGCGGAAGTCGCCGTGCACCAGCGTGTCCTGGACCGGGGCGGGCTCGTGCTCGGCGAGCCAGCGCAGGGCGATCTCCAGCGCGGGCCTCGGCTCGGCGAAAGCCTGGTAGAGCTCTTTCAACTGGCCGAGCGCGTCTACCTGGGGCAGCCCGGGGATTTCTGCTGGGTCGAGGAGGTGGATGCGGGCCAGGACCTCGCCGAAGCGGCGGGCCAGCCCGGGACGGGCCTTGGCGTACGCTTCGTCCCTGAGCAGGCGCCTTGGGATCGTCTCCCCGCCCAGGCGTTCCATCAGCAGGTAGGCCTGGCCGAGGGCGCCGTCCCCGTGGTCGTGCAGTTGGGGGGCGGGCACCCCGGCCCGCCTGGCCGCGATCATCGCCGCGGCCTCGACGTCGATGTTCTTCTCGAGGGCAAGAGACCCCTTGACCCGGTCGGCCGCGTTGCGGAGCAGGATGAGGTGGCTGGCGCCCCGGCCGGCCGCGTCCACCTCGATGTCCCAGGCCTCGCGGCTGGCGCCGCCGGACAGCTGCGTCAGGCCGGTGACCTCGACGGGGGTCCCCCACAGCTGTGCTAGCCGCGAGGCCAGCGTGCTGGCCAGTCCCTCGGTCATGTCCACACAATTCACGGCCGGGACCTTGATCGTCAAGCCGGGCCGCTCAGGCGGTGCGGCGGCGGAACAGGACGGCGGCCAGGCCCATCGAGACCACGCCGATGCCGACGCACCAGGCCAGCGCCGAGCCGAACGGCAGCGGGGTGGAGTGCCCGAGCAGCAGGCCCCGGATGGTCTCGGTGACCGGCGTGGCGGGCTGGTGGCTGGCGAAGCCGCGCAGCCAGGTCGGCATGGTCCGGACCGGCACGAACGCGCTGCTCGCGTAGCTGAAGAACATCAGGAAGAACATGGCCGAGTTGGCCGCCTCCGGCGCACGGACCAGCAGGCCGAACGCGGCCGCGAACCACGAGGCCGCGGCCACGAACAGCAGCAGCACGCCGAGCGCGGCGGCGAAGGCGCCGACCGATGAGTGCGGCCGGAAGCCGATGCCGAACGCGACCGCGATGACCAGCAGCGTGGACACGAAATTCCGCAGCAAGCTCGCGGTCACATGCCCCGCCAGCACCGCCGTCCCGGACACGTCCAGGGACCGGAACCGGTCGATGATGCCGCCGGCCATGTCCTGGCAGACGGTCACCGCGGTGGTGGAAGCGCCGGTCACCGCGCACAGCAGCAGGACGCCGGGCACCACGTAGTCGACGTAGGCGGTGCCGATGTCCACCGCCCCGCCGAACAGGTAGACGAACACCACCATCAGCATGACCGGCAGCATCAGCGCGGTCAGCAGGGCCTCGGGGCTCCGGGTGGACAGCCGCAGGCTGCGCCCGGCCATGATCAGTGCGTCAGACATCGCTGGTCTCCTTAGGGTTTTGGGACTGGGCGGGTCCGGTCAGGGTGAGGAAAACGTCGTCCAGGGTGGCGCGGTGCACGGTGAAGTCCGCGATCAGGTCGCGGCCCGGGTCGGCCGCGTCGAGCAGCGCCCGGATCTCGGCCGCGTCACCCTCGGTGGGCACGCCCACGGTCAGGCTCCCGTCGTCGTGATGGGCCAGCTGGCCGCTAAAATGCCGGATCAGCTCGTCGAACGCGGCCCGGCTGGCGCCGGTGATGTCCAGCCGCTGGGCGGCGACCTTGCGCTTGAGCTCGGCCGAGGTGCCCTCGGCGATGATCTGGCCCGCGTCCAGGACGGCGATCCGGTCGGCCAGCCGCTCGGCCTCCTCCAGGTACTGGGTGGTGAGGAAGATCGTCACCCCCGATTCGGCCAGGCCCTCGATGACCCGCCACATGGCCAGGCGGCTCTGCGGGTCCAGGCCGGTCGACGGCTCGTCCAGGAAGATCACCGACGGCCGGGCGACCAGGCTGGCGGCGATGTCGAGGCGCCGGCGCATCCCGCCTGAATAGGTGGACACCCGGCGGCCGGCGGCCTTGGTCAGCTCGAACTGCTCGATCAGCTCGGTGGCCCGTTGCCGGGCGGCCGTCCGGGACAGCCCGGACAGGCGGCCCATCATGCGCAGGTTCTCTGTGCCGGTCTGGACCTCGTCCAGCGCGGCGAACTGGCCGGTGAGGCTGATCCGGCGGCGGACCCGCGACCGGTCTTGGGCGACGTCGTAACCGGCTACGCGCGCCTGCCCGTCGTCGGCCTGGACCAGGGTGGCGAGGATGCGGACGATGGTGGTCTTGCCCGCTCCGTTCGGTCCGAGCAGGGCGAACACCGTGCCGGACGGGACCCGCAAGTCCACGCCGGCCAGCACCCGCACGTCGCGGTAGGACTTGGCCAGCCCGCTGGCCTCGATGGCCAGTTCCTCGGTTGCGCCCATCAGGCTTCCATCCCTTCTGCGTATGTCATACGCTGATATGCGTAAGCTATACGCAGTACTAAGATGATGTCAACTTCATTCCGGGAGGCAGGGAAATGGCAGGCCCGAGCGTCGAGTCGACCGATACGTCCGGGCTCCCGGCTGAGGTGGCAGCGGCCTGGGGGGTGCGGGAACGGTCACACAAGGGCCCGAAGCCAGCCTTGACCCTGGCCCGGATCGTGGACGCCGCGGTGCGGATCGCCGACACCGAGGGGCTCGACGCGGTGTCCATGGGCCGGGTGGCCGCCGAACTCGGCGCCGCCCCGATGTCCCTGTACCGGCACGTGTCGGCGAAGGACGAACTGCGCCGGCTGATGGTGGACGCCGCCTGGGGCGACTCCCCGGGGCCGCTGGCGCCCGGCGAGACCTGGCGCGACGGGCTGTCCCGGTGGGCCTGGTCCATGCGGGCGAACGCCCGGGCCCACCCCTGGGCGGTGCGCATCCCGATCAGCGGGCTGCCGATCATGCCGCGCGAGATCGCCTGGTTCGAGGACGCGCTGGCCTGCCTGGCCGACACCGGCCTGACCGAGGCGCGCAAGGCCTCGGTGATCATGCTGCTGTCCGGCTACGTCAGGAACCTGGCCGCCACCGAGGCGGACATCACGGCCGCGGTCATGGCCTCCGGCTTGTCCCCAGACGAGTGGATGGCCAGCTACCCGCGCATGCTCAGCCAGCTGACCGATCCGCGGCGCTTCCCCGCGCTCACCGCGTTCATCGCGGCCGGGGTGTTCGACCAGGCCGACGACCCCGACGACGAGTTCGTCTTCGGCCTGGACCGCATCCTGGACGGCATCACCGTCCTCATCCAGCCGCTGGGCTAACCCGCCTCCTGGCGGCGCGACGGCTATTCCATGATCGCGGCCAGTTCCGGTCGATATTTAACCGTTTCTGGCCACGATCGTGAAAGGGCGGGTGAGGCGACGAGCTCGGTGACTTCCCCGGCGGTGCCGAAGCGGCCGAGGGGGACGCGGGCGGCGACAGCCTGGGCGATTTCGGCCCGTGCCTCGGGCGGGAGGGCGCACCACCACCCGCTCGGGGAGCGCTTCTCGCGCGGCGGCGATCGTGGCCGGGTTCTACCCGGTCACGATCACCTGGTACCCGCGCTGGTGCAGCAGAGCGGCGGTGGCCTGGCCGATCCCGCTGGTGCCGCCGGTGATCAGGGCGACGGGAGTGGTCACGGGGCCGAGGGCTCGGCGAAGTAGTAGGGCCAGCCGGGCCAGGTGCGCGGCGTCGAGGCGGTGCACGGCCGCCCAGCGGTTGGCCCCGTCGCCCACGTAGGCGGCCTAGACAGGAGCACAGCGCGTGAGTACCAGCAGTTCATCGGCGGCGAGTGGATGAGCTCGGAGAACCTGTTCGACGATCTCGACCCTGTTCCGGCCGGGGCGGGGACGGTTCAGGGCCGAGCCGCCGGCCGACCCCGCGGAACTCCGTGACACCACGTTCGCCAACGGCCTGGAGATCGTCCTCGACGGCCTGGCCCCGCGTCTGCAGCTACGGCGGGACGGGGCCCGGCTCGGGTGAGCCGTACAGGCCGGGGCCGGTGACGTCCAGGTCGCGCAGGAACGAACGGGCGGCCTCGTACGCGGTCTCGATCAGCATCGGAGTCTGGCGGAAGTCCAGCGGTGAGACCCGGAACGGCTCCGGGCCGTTCAGGTAGACGACCGGGACGTTGGCGGCGACCAGCGGCGCCTCGAAGGCCGGCTGGGCGCGCATCGTCACCAGCGCGGTGTAGAACAGCACCTCGGCCAGGGTGACCGGCGGGTCGGGCACGTGGCCGGGGAAGTTGCAGTCCAGGACGATAAGGGAGCGGGCGCCCATGGCCAGGGCCTGCCGCATCGGGACGTTGGCCACCAGGCCGCCGTCGTAGAGCCGCAGCGGGCCGACCTCGACCGGCGCGAAGATGCCCGGGATGGCCGCGCTGGCCAGCAGCGCGGGCAGCAGCGGCCCCTCGCTCAGCACGTGCGGCCTGGCCGTGGCGATGTCCATAGCCATGGCCGTGAACGGCAGGGTCAGGTCGGCGAAGTTGGCGTCGGGCCCCAGGAAGTCGGTGATCACGGCGGCCAGGCCGGTGCTGGGGAACAGGTGCGTCTTGGCGTGCTGCAGGGTGCGCGCCTGGGCCAGCAGCCCGCCGGGGAACACCTGCTCGCGGGTGAGCCGGATCCACAGGTGGGACAGCCGGTTGGCCGCGCTGGTGGGGTCGAGGGCGACGACCGCGCCGTTGAGCGACCCGACCGAGGTGCCCGCCACGATGTCCGGGGCGATGTCGTGCTCGCCGAGCGCCTGCAGCATCCCGACTTGCACCGCGCCCAGGCTCCCGCCGCCGCCGAGCACGTACCCCACCGGCCGGGGCAGGCCCGCGATGCCCATGTCCGCCTCCTTCAGGACAGCGCGAGGAGGGCTTGGCGGAGGCGGGTCAGGTCGGCGGGGGTGACGTCGACGTGGGGGCTGATCCGCAGCAGCGGTTCGGCCATGTCCAGCGGGGCGCGCAGCACCGTGCACACGGTGGTGACGATGCCGAACTCGCCCAGCAGCCGGGCCCGGGCGGCGGTGACGTCCTGGCCGCTGGCCGGGCGCACGGCGACGATGGCGGACGGCGCGTCCAGCGGGTCGGCCAACGCCCAGCTGGGCAGGTCGGCCAGGGCCTCGCGGGTCTGCCGGCCGGCCTCGGCCAGGCGCGCCCAGATCAGCGGCGGCCCGGCTTCCAGGTACTCGGCGACGGCCGTGCACAGGCCGACCCAGGCCGCCACGTTGGCCTCGGTGATCGACAGCAGCCGCAGCGGGCTGCTGTCCGCGGGCTGGCCCGAACGGTACAGCTGCGGGGTGCGCACCGTGAGCCGGTCCCACCAGGGCTCGGCCACGCCGAGCAGGCCCACGCCGCGCGGGCCGGTGAGCCACTTGCGGCTGGTGGCGTAGACGGCGTCGGCCCCGCAGGCGGTGTCCACGTGGCCGAGAGCCTGGGCGGCGTCCACCCAGAGCGGCACGCCCGCCGCGCGGCACAGCGCCGCCGCCGCCGCGACCGGCTGGACCAGGCCGCGGTGCGAGGTGACCTGGACCAGGTGGACTGCGGCGGGCGGTTCGGCGGCGAGCATTCGCTCCAGCGAGGCCAGGTCGATTGCGCCATCGCCCTCGTATCCCTGGCCCGGGATCTGGGTAACGCGCAGGCCCCGGGCGGCGAAGGCGTCCAGGTTGGGTCCCCACTCGCACGCCGCCACCGCGACGGCCGCGCCTTCTGGCAGCGGCCAGCTGGCCAGCAGGGCCCCGAGCGCCGACTCACCGCTCGGGGTGAACGCCACCCCGTCGGCCGGGACGCCGAGCAGGCCGCCGAGCGCGGCGCGGCCCGCGGCGAGCACCGGTTCGGCCTCCGCCGCGGCCACGTACCCGCCGGTCGCGGCCTCACGCTCGGCGTGCGCGGCGACCGCCGCCAGGGTGGCCAGGGAGGACCGGCCGGCCGCGGCGGTGTCCAGGTGCAGCCGCGCCGCGGGCGGGCGGCGATCCCGCCACCAGCCCCAGCCGGAGCCGGTCACGCCTCGGAGGCGGCCGGGCCGGACGACGCCGGCTGCTCGGATCCGGACTTCCCTGATTCGGAATTTTCGGAATCGGATAGTTCGGATTCGGAATTTTCAGGATCAGGGTGACTGGAGTGATCCGGGTGATCAGTGGGGCTGGAGTGAGCGGAGTTGCTGACGGTCGCGGCGGAGCCGGCTTCCCCGTCGGTGTCTAGGTCGAGGCTGGCTGCCGCGGCGGCGGGGTCGGGATCCACGCTCTCCACCGGGGCCGGGCGGCGCTGGATGCGCCAGAACCAGATCAGGCCGATGACCGCCAGCACCGAGGCGATGTAGGTGTTGAGGCGCAGGCCGAAGAAGTGGACGGAGGAGTCGATGCGCAGCGACTCCTCGAAGATCCGGTAAGCCGAATAGCCGAACACGTACAGCGCGAACAGCCCCGGCGCCTTGATCTTGCGGTGGTGGCCGAGCCAGACCAGCACGGCGGCCCAGGCGAAGTCGAAGATCAGCTCGTACAGGAAGGTCGGCTGGAACGTGGTGGCGTTCAGGTACTTGGCGGGGATGCCGCCGGCCACCCGGTACTGGAAGGGGATCTCAAGCCCCCAGGGCAGCGACGTCGGCCGGCCGAAGAGTTCCTTGTTGAAGTAGTTCCCGATCCGGCCGATGCCCTGCGCCACCAGCAGGGCGGGCGCCACCGCGTCCATGAAGGCGGCACTGTTCACGCCGTGCCTGCGCAGTCGCCACAGGCCGACCACGGTGGCCAGCGCGATGCCGCCCCAGACGCCGAGGCCGCCGTCCCACACCGCGAACACGCCGTACCAGACGTGCGGGACGTCCATCGGCGTGGTGATGTCGAAGTAGATCCGGCCGCCGATGATCCCGGCCGGGACGCTCCACAGCGCGATGTCGCCCACGATGTCGGGGTCACCGCCGACCGCGCGCCAGCGCCGCCGGGTGATGATGATCGCCACGGCGATGCCGACCAGGTACGCCAGCGCGTAGAAGTGAATGACCAGCGGGCCGATGTTGAAGCTGTTGATCGACGGGCTGGGAATGTCTGCCGGCAAGGCCATCGCCATACGGCCGAGATTACACCGGGCCCGGACCATGACCGGCGGGCCTGGGGCTACCCGGCCACACTCATGTGTTTGACTACTCAGCGTACATAAGTGTTAACTTTGAATCACTGATCGCACCGCTCTTTCCTCTTCGCAGTTTCCGCACTGGCAGGCGAGCGATGGCCGGGAGTGAGCACCATGAAATTCGCGGACAACGTGATGGTAGGGCTGCTCGACGCGGCGCCCGACGCCGTGATCTGCGTAGCCGCCGACGGCCGGATCGTGCTGGTCAACGCGCAGACCGAGCGGCTGTTCGGATACCAGCGCGACGAGCTGGCCGGCCAGCCGGTGGAGATCCTGGTCCCGGACGCGATCAAGGCGTCGCACCCGGCTCACCGGGCCGCCTACGTCACCGACCCGCGGCCCAGGCAGATGGGCGAGGGACTCGAACTGACCGCACGCAGGCGCGACGGCGGCACCTTCCCCTGCGAGATCTCCCTGTCCGCCATCGACACCGGCGAGGGCATCCTGGTCATGGCCGCGGTCCGCGACGTGACCGAACGGCGGAAACTCCAGGCCGAGCGGGAGCGCCTCAAGGCCCAGGCCGAACGGGAACGGCTGGAGCGTCAGCTGAGCCAGTCCCAGCGTCTGGAAAGCCTGGGGCAGCTGGCCGGCGGCGTCGCGCATGACTTCAACAACCTCCTCGCCGTCATCTCCAGCTACGCCGCGTTCGTGGCCGAGGAGATCGCCGACCAGGCGCCACCGGAGCGGTGGCAGCCCGTGCGCGAGGACGTCGCGCAGATCCAGCGGGCCGCCGAGCGGGCCGCCGGGCTCACCCACCAGCTGCTGGCCTTCGCCCGCCGCCATGTCATCCAGCCGCGCGCGCTGAACCTCAACCAGGTCATCGAGGGAGTGGAGCAGCTGCTGCTGCGCACCCTGGGCGAGCACGTGGAGCTGTCCGCCCACCTGGCCGCCGGGCTTGGCCCGGTCATGGCCGACCCCGGCCAGATCGAGCAGATCCTGGTCAACCTGGCCGTCAACGCCCGCGACGCGATGCCGGGCGGCGGGAAGCTGATCCTCGCCACCGCCAACGTCGACATCGACGCCGACTACGCCGCCAGCCGCGTCGGGCTCGCCACGGGGAAGTACGCCAGCCTGAAGATCGGCGACACCGGCACCGGGATGCCGCAGTCCGTCATCGACCGGGCGTTCGAGCCGTTCTTCACCACCAAAACCAACGGCGAGGGCACCGGCCTGGGCCTGGCCACCGTGTACGGCATCATCACCCAGCTCGGCGGCTACGTGCAGATCTACTCGGAACCCGGCCTCGGCACCACCTTCACCATCTTGCTGCCCCAGACCGACCAGCCGACCCGGGAGGCAGCCGCGGCACCGTCATTCTCCCGGGCCGGCGCCGGCGAGACGATCATCGTGGCGGAGGACGAGGCCGCGATGCGGGAGGTGACCAAACGAATCCTGACCCGCAACGGCTACCAGGTGATCACCGCCGTCAACGGGCTCGACGCCATCCAGGTCGCCGCCAGCCACCCTGGCGGCGTCGACGTGCTGCTGACCGACGTCATCATGCCGCAGATGCTCGGCAAGGAGGCCGCCGAACGTATCCGCGCCTTCTGCCCCGCGATCAAGGTCCTGTTCATGTCCGGCTACACGCAGGGCATCCTGGATAGCCAGGGAGTCGTGGAAACCGGCGTCAACCTCATCGAGAAACCCTTCACCGAGGCGTCCCTGCTGGCCAAGCTGGGCGAGATCATCTCTCGGCCCCGGCCGCCAGCAGCTGCGTGACGGCGGCCAGCAGCGCGGCCCGGCTGAAGGGCTTGCTGATGACCTGCGCCGCCGGACCAGGCCAGCCCGCCCCGGCGGCAGCTGGCTCGGCATAGCCCGACATGAAAAGGATCGGCAGGTCCGGGCGCATGGCCCGCACCTGCTCGGCCAGGGCCGCACCGGTCATACCGGGCATGACGACATCGGCCAGGAGCAGGTCGGCGGCCATGTCCTGGCGCTGCAGCAGGCTCAGCGCCTCGGCTCCGCCCGCGGCCGTCACGACGTGGTAGCCCGCTCTGGCCAGGACCCGGTGGGCGACCTCCCTGATCGCGGCCTCGTCGTCTACCACGAGCACCGTTCCCGCCAGCTCGGCCGGCCGCCCCGGGCGACCCGCGGCCGGCCCGGCGGATCCGGCCGCGGCGGGCAGCACGACCGTGACGGTGGTGCCGTGGCCCAGTTCGGACCGGAGCCATGCCTTGCCGCCGGCCTGCGTGGCGAACCTGCGCACGGCGGGCAGGCCGAGTCCGGCCGCCCGGTCTCCGCTCTTGGTGGTGAAGAAGGGTTCGAACGCGTGCTCCGCGGTCGCCTCGTCCATGCCGGTTCCCGCGTCGGTGACGCGGATCGCGAGGTAGCCGCCGGGGAGCAGTTCGGCCAGGTCGGCGGCGTCCGGCCAGTCCGCGGGGATGTGCTCGGTGTCGATGTTCACCGCGTCGATGGTGATCTGGCCGCCCTGCGGCATGGCGTCGCGGGCGTTCAGCGCGATGTTGACGATGGCCTGCTTGAGGAGCCCGGGGTCGGCCTGGGCCGACCACAGGCCATCGGCTTCGGTGTGGACGACGGGGATGTGCTCGCCCAGTACCTCGCCCAGGAGCCCGGTGGCGTCACTGATCAGCTGGCCGATGTCCACGAGCACCGGCTCGCCCTCTTCCCGGCTGGCGAAGGCCAGCAGGTGCTTGATCAGTCTCCTGGCCCGGTCGGCGGCCTCTTCGATCTGCTCCACGTCCCAGCGGACGGGCCCCCACTTGGCCGCGCTCTCCGTCGTCTCGGCGACGGTCACCTCGTCGCGGATCAGGCTCGCGTAGTTGGCGATCACGGTGAGGATGTTGCTGAAGTCGTGCGAGATCCCCCCCACCAGCTGGCCCAGGCTCGCCAGGCGCTGCGACCGCTGCAGCTCACGCTGGAGCCGCTGCGTCTCGTCCCGCGCCTGGCCGGCGGCGGTGGCGTCCTGGACGAACATCGTGACATACGGCTCGCCCGCGGGCGTCTGGATCACCGAGCCGGTCAGGTGCACCCAGACGCTGTCGCCGTCCTGGCGGACCAGGCGCGCGTCCACGTCGAGCTGGCCGGCCGCGCCCGATATGACGTCCTGGATTCCGATCTCGAGCGCGGGCTGGTCTTCCGGGTGGAAGTGCCCCAGGAAGTCGCTGCCGGCGAGTTCCGTTCGCGAGTAGCCCGTCAGCCCGCAGTACGTATCGTTGAGCGCGAGGCAGACCCAGCCCGGGCTGACCGTGATCAGGCCGAAGGGGGCCGGGCCGAAGTCCCGCCTGAACCGCTGTTCGGTGGCCTGCAACGCGGCCAGCCGCTCATCCGGAGCGGAGTTGTGGTCGTACGTCACGAGCGCCCCCTGGAACCGCCATTGACGCCATAGAGTAATTAAAAATAACTCCATGTAGTCGATCCAGGATCAGGATGCACCACGCTGGCAGGCTGACGCAAGGCTTCGTTAGTCGTTACCGGCCTCGGGACGGGAGGCGGCGTGCGTCGTGGCGCTGGCGTCGGCGGCGGCCACCGCCCGGGGGGCCATGGTGGTCGACGGGGCCACCGACGGGGGCGTGGCCGACCGGTCCGGACGGCCGGCGATCCGGTAGACCTCGGATCCGTCGACCGTCTCCACCTCGAGCAGCAGGTTGGTCAGCGCGTCGAGCTCGCTGCGGTGGTCCTTGAGCAGCGACACGGCGCGCCCCTCGGCCTGGCGCAGCAGCGCGGCGACCTCCTTGTCGATCTCGGCCTGGGTGGCCTCGGCGAACGGGCGGCTGGACATGGGGCTGCCGCCGCCGCCGAGGAAGACCGAGCCGCCCTCGGGGTACCCGACCGGGCCGAGCGCCTTGGACAGGCCGAACTCCCTGACCATCTTGGTGGCCAGGTCGGTCGCCCCGGCCAGGTCGTTGGCGGCGCCGGTGGAGCCCTGGCCGAGCACCACCAGTTCGGCCGCCCGGCCGCCGAGGCGCACCGCCAGCGAGTCGTGCAGGTAGTCCTCCGTGTACATGTGCCGTTCGACCAGCGGCAGCTGCTCGGTCACGCCGAGCGCCTGGCCGGCGGGCAGGATCGTCACCTTGGCCACCGGGTCGGTGTGCTCGGAGATCGCGGCCACCAGGGCGTGCCCCGACTCGTGCACCGCCACCGCGTGCTTCTCCTCCGGCAGCAGCACGTTGGAGCCTTCCCGGCGGCCCAGGATGATCCGGTCCCTGGCCGCGTCGAAGTCGGCCGCCGTGATCACCTCGCGGTTGTCGCGGACCGCGAAGATGGCGGCCTCGTTGGCCAGGTTGGCCAGATCGGCGCCGGAGAAGCCGGGGGTGGCCCGGGCGACCGTGTTCAGGTCCACGTTGGGCGACAGCTTCTTGCCGCGGCAGTGCACGGCGAGAATCGCGGCTCGTTCGGTCACGTTCGGCAGCGGGATGGTGACCTGGCGGTCGAACCGGCCGGGCCGCAGCAGGGCCGGGTCGAGGATCTCGGGCCGGTTGGTGGCCGCGAGCACCACCACGCCGGCCGACGGCTCGAAGCCGTCCATCTCGGCCAGCAGCTGGTTGAGCGTCTGCTCGCGTTCGTCGTTGGACACGACGGCGCCGCCGCCGGCCCGGCGCTGGCCGATGGCGTCGATCTCGTCGATGAAGATGATGGCGGGGGCGCGCTTGCGGGCCTGCTCGAACAGGTCACGGACGCGGGACGCGCCGACGCCGACGAACAGCTCCACGAAGCTGGACCCGGTGACGGAGAAGAACACCACGCCCGCCTCGCCCGCGACCGCGCGGGCCAGCAGCGTCTTGCCGGTGCCGGGCGGGCCGACCATCAGCACGCCGCGGGGTACCAGCGCGCCGACCCGGGTGTACCGGTCGGGCTTGCGCAGGAAGTCCACCACCTCCGCGATCTCGGACTTGGCGCCCTCGTACCCGGCCACGTCGGCGAACGTGGTGCTGGGCCGCTCCTCGTCGAAGACCTTGGCCCGGGACCGGCCGACGCCGAGCGCGCCCTGGATGCCGGCCCCCGCGCCCTTGGACAGGCGGCGGAAGAACCAGACGAACAGCAAGATGGGCAGGCCGAATGTGATCACGTAGATGAGCACCTCGGTGCCGAAGCCCTGGCCGCTGGCGGCGGCCGAGATCTGCACGTTGGCGTTCTTCAGCGTGGTCAGCAGGTCCTGCCCGGCCTGCGACGGGATGACCACGGTGAAGTTCTTGCCGTTGGTCAGCGTGCCGCTGCTGGTCGCGCCGACCGCGCCGAGCTGCACCGTCTTCACCGTGTGGGCGGACACGTCGGACAGGAACTGGGTGTAGCTCAGGCTGGTCGACGGCGACCGGGTGGGCAGCAGGAACCACAAGGCGAAGATCACGACCAGCATGATCGGCCAGATCCAGTTCCGCCACGTGGGAGGCGGCGGCGGCGCGGACGCCTTGGGTTTGTCGCCGGGCGGTGGCGGCGTGGCTTGCTTACTCATAGCGGCTCCTTGTGGTGCCCAGTATGCCCGTTAGTCGAGACACCGGGACCGGCGGAAAGCTTCCTTGCTCAGGCGGATGGACAGCGGACTATCAGGAAACATTCAGGGAACCAGGACGGCCGCGCCGTCGAAGGCGCCGGCCTTCAGGTCGCGCAGCGCCCGGTCGGCGGCGTCCAGCGGGTACGGATGCACGGTGACGGCTAGCTTGTGGTCGGCCGCGAAACCGAGGAACTCGCGCGCGTCCGCCCGCGTGTTGGAGGTGACGCTGCGCAGCTGCCGCTCCTGGAACAGGTGCTTTTCGTAGTTGAGGGGCGGGATGTCGGACAGGTGGATGCCCGCGACGGCGAGCGTGCCGCCGCGGTCCAGGGCTTGGAGGGCGGGCAGCACGAGATCCCCGACCGGGGCGAACAAGATGGCGGCGTCCAGCGGCTCGGGCGGCATGTCCGCCGCGTCGCCCACGGACGCCGCACCGAGCTCCCGGGCGAGCTGTTTGGCCTGCTCGCCGCGGGTGAGCACGTGCACGGTGGCGCCGCGGGCCAGCGCCACCTGGGCGGCTAGGTGGGCGCTGCCGCCGAAGCCGTAGAGGCCGAGGCGGCCGTTTTCCGGCAGCTCGGCGCGCTGGAGGGCGTGGTAGCCGATGATGCCGGCGCACAGCAGCGGGGCTAGCTCTTCGTTGGAGTAGCCGGCCGGCAGCCGGTGCGCGTAAGCGGCGGGCACGGTCATGTACTCGGCGTACCCGCCGTCGGCGTCCCAGCCGGTGTACGTGCTGGCCGGGCACAGGTTCTCGGCCTCCCGCAGGCAGAACTTGCAGGTGTTGTCGGTCGAGCGCAGCCAGGCCGCGCCGGCCCGGTCGCCTGGCTCGAAACCCCCCGCGCCCGCGCCGAGGGCGGCCACCTCCCCCACGACCTCGTGGCCGGGGGTCACGTCGGCCCGGTGCACCGGCAGGTCGCCCTCGGTCACGTGCAGGTCGGTACGGCAGACGCCGCAGGCCAGGACCCGGAGCAACAGCTCACCAGGTCCCGGCCGCGGCGTCTCGTCGTCGGGGTGCAGGCGCAGCGGATGGCCGGTGACCGGCCCGGGCGCCTCGACGTGCCAGGCTCGCATACAGGCACGCTACTCCGGGCCACGCCCCCGTGGCGCCCGGGCTATCCCCTGGTCTGTATGACCAGGGTTACGCCCCTTTGCGCGGCTCCCCCCGGTAGGTGCCGAACGACCAGCGGTTCCCCTCCAGGTCCGCGGCGGCGAAGTCGTGCGACCCGTAGTCGGTGTCGTACGGCTCGGCGATGATCTCGGCGCCGGCCGCCTTGGCCCGCGCGAAGATGGCGTCTACGTGGTCGGTGACCACGTAGGCCCCGAAGGTGCCCGGCCGGGTCGGGGTGGAACCCTGATCGCGGCCGTGCGCGTCCTCGTCGTTCTTCCGGACCGAGCCGAGCATGACGCCGCCGCCCTCCGGCCAGGACAGCTGGGCGTGGTCGACCTGGTCCCCGTCCCCGTAGACCACCGTCGCCTCGAACCCGAACGCGTCGACCAGGAACGTGATCAGGGCCCGGGCGTCACGCGCCCGCAGCGTGGGCCAGACCTGGGGTTCCGGTGCTTGTGCCATGACGTGTCTCCTCGCTTTGACTTGGCCTTTCTGCCAGTCAGCCTCCGTCAAGCACCCAGTGCCCGGCTTGGACGTTTCGGAACTCCTCGGCCAGCCACTGGCTCGGCGGCACCCCGGCCAGCGCGCGGAACTCCCGGGCCAGATGGGCCTGGTCGAAGTAGCCCGTGTCGGCGGCCAGGTCGGCCAGCTGGTAACCGTCGTCGTGGACATGCCTGATCAGGGTCTGCTTGGCCCGGTCGAACCGGATGACCCGGGCGGCGGCCTTGGGCGTCAGCCCGATCTCGGCCCGGAACCGGCTGGCCAGGTGGCGGCTGCTCCATCCGGTTTCTGTGGCCAGGTCGGCCACGCGCACGGCGCCGCCCGCCCGGAGCAGCTGCCGCCAGGCCCGCAGGACCTCGGGGGCGGCTTCGTGGCCGGGGCTCCGGGTGAGGAGCTGCCGGAGCATGATCTCGTCCAGGATGGCGAACCGCTCCGGCCAGGTCGTCACGCTGCGGACCCGGTCCCGCAGCTCGGCGCAGACACCGCCGAGGACGGCCTCGGCGTGCACGTCGATGTCGGCGAGCTCGCCCGCGGGCAGGCCGAGCAGCGCCCGTACCCCCGGCGGCTTGACCGCGAGCTGAATACCGGACTGCGCGCCGTCGTGCCTGATCAGCGCGGGGGCCGAGTGCAGCCCGCCCAGCAGGGCGCGGAACTCGCCCGGCGGCTGCCCCGGGTCGGGGTGCGCCTCGATGCTGAGCGGCTCGTCCAGCGTGAAGATCAGCGTCAGGTAGGGCGACGGCAGGCCGCGGTGCCTGGCCGGCGGCACCCCGCGCTGCCGGTAGCCGGTGTACCAGGCCACGTAGCGGCGCAGCGGCTCGCCGGGCCGGTAGCGGCGGTGCTCATTCACCACCCCGACCGGATCTGCTGTCCGCCCGTGAACCTGAGTCCCCCCTCATACGTATTACTCAGCAGCATCTCGGTATCGCTAGAGCCGCAGGGATTGTCATTATTTGCGCTGGTAATGACCCTGCTGCCAGAATCGGGCCCCGTCTTCCCAGTGTACGGGGCACCGAGGGGCCGTCCCGGTTCGGCGGCGAGCGGAACGTTTGCCGGGCCGCTGACGTTGATGGGTCACAGGGGTTGGAGGGGAAACACGTGATCATTCGTCTACCGGATCGCGTCAAGGGTGACGCGACGGTACAAGACGGGGGAAGTGATGCAGACGTGGTAACCACGATAGCTATCCCGGAGGCGGCGCCTCCGGCTGACACACCCGTAATCGCCCAGCTGGAGCTGTCCACCCGCACGGGCGCCAACGGCTACCAGGTCGTCAGCGTGGCCGGGGAACTCGACATCGCCACCGCCGAACAGGCCTACTCCTACATCACCGAGGTCATCGACGGCCGGTCGCGGGGTCCGGCGCCGCTCACCGTGGACCTGTCCGGCGTCACCTTCTGCGACGCCTCGGGCCTGGGCGCGCTGGCCCGGCTGGCACGGCACGCCCGGGCGGCGGGCCGCCAGCTCAGCCTGGCCTCGGTCCGGCCTTCGGTAATGAAGATCATGCGGATCACCGGCCTGGACCGGGTCTTTCCCGAGCTGCACTCGCCGGTTCACGCCTGCTCGGCGTTAACCGCTGGTCCGGGCCCACAACCAGAACCGGGTCAGATCGGTGCGGGGTGACCATGGAGGATGCTAGCCACTCGCGTTAAGTTTGGAGTGCTTCCGGCGTTAAATCTGACAGCACGCGCAAGCGGAGGGACTCCCATGGCCGAAGAAGTTCAAGGGCACGCCGTAGAAGAATCGGAATCCGCCGAGTCTTCCGAGGCGACCATCGCCGTCCACTGGCGCGAGGAAGGCTATTACCCCCCGCCGCCGAAATTCATCGGGCAGGCGAACGCTTCTGACCCGGCCATCCTGAACCGCTTCGCGGAAGAGAACTTCCCCGAGTGCTTCCGGGAATACGCTGAGCTGCTGCACTGGGACGAGTACTGGCACACCACGCTGGACACGAGCAAGCCGCCGTTCTGGAAATGGTTCGTCGGCGGCAAGCTGAACGCGTCGTACAACTGCGTGGACCGGCACCTGGCCAAGGACCGGAACAAGGCCGCGCTGATCTGGGTCTCCGAGGACGAGAACGAGGCCGACGCGGTCATCACCTACCAGGAGCTCTACCGCCGGGTGAACGAGTTCGCCGCGGTGCTGCGGGAACTCGGCGTGCAGGCCGGCGACCGGGTCACGCTGCACATGCCGATGGTGCCCGAGCTGCCGGTGACCATGCTGGCCTGCGCCCGGCTCGGCGCGGTCCACTCCCAGGTGTTCGCCGGGTTCAGCGGCGGCGCCTGCGGCGGCCGGATCGCCGACTCGGGCAGCAAGATCCTCATCACGATGGACGGCTACTACCGCAGCGGCGACCTGCTCGACCACAAGGTCAAGGCGGACGAGGCGGTCGAGGCGGCCCGCAAGGAAGGCCAGGAGATCGACAAGGTCCTGGTCTGGCGGCGCTTCCCCGGCAAGTACTCGGCCCAGACCCCCATGGTGGAGGGCCGCGACATCTTCGTCGACGAACTGCTCGCCGACCACAAGGGGGCCGTGGTCGAGCCGGTCTCCATGCCGGCCGAGGCGCCGCTGTTCCTGATGTACACCAGCGGCACCACCGGGCGGCCCAAGGGCTGCCAGCACTCCACCGGCGGCTACCTGTCCTACGTGGCCGGGACGTCCAAGTTCTACCAGGACATCCACCCGGACGACACGTACTGGTGCATGGCCGACATCGGCTGGATCACGGGCCACTCCTACATCGTGTACGGCCCGCTGGCGCTCGGCACCACCACCGTGCTCTACGAGGGCACGCCGAACTACCCGGACGCCGGCCGCCCCTGGCGGATCGCCGAACGGCTCGGGGTGAACATCTTCCACACCTCCCCCACCGCGATCCGGATGCTGCGCAAGGTCGGCCCGGACGAGCCGGCCAAGTACGACTTCCACTTCAAGTGCATGACCACGGTCGGCGAGCCGATCGAGCCCGAGGTCTACCGCTGGTACTACAAGTACGTCGGCAAGGGCGAGGCGATCATCACCGACACCTGGTGGCAGACCGAGACCGGCGGCTTCATCGGCACCGGCCTGCCGGCCCTGTTCGCCATGAAGCCGGGCAGCTGCGGCCCGGCCGCGCTCGGCATCTACCTCGACATCCTGGACGAGAACGGCGAATCCATCCCCAAGGGCAGCGGCAAGGCGGGCAACATCGTGGCCCGCGCCCCGTGGCCGGGCATCTTCCAGACCATCTGGGGCCAGCCCGACCGGTTCGTGTCCACCTACTTCGCCAAGTACAACAAGGACCCGGACAGCACCGACTGGCACGACTGGCCTTACTTCGCCGGGGACGGCGCGGTCCAGGCCGAGGACGGCTACTTCCGCATCCTGGGCCGGGTGGACGACGTCATCAACGTGGCCGGGCACCGGCTCGGCACCAAGGAACTCGAGTCCTCGGCGCTGGCGGTCGAGGAGGTGGCCGAGGCGGCCGCCGTCCCGGTCGTCGACGACGTGCGCGGCCGGGCGGTCGAGATGTACATCGCGCTCAAGCCGGGCTATTCGGCCGATTCGGGCGTCGAGGCCAAGGTGACGAAGGCGATCGAGAAAGACATCGGCAAGATCGCCCGGCCGAAGAACATCTGGATCGTGCCGGACATGCCCAAGACCAGGTCCGGCAAGATCATGCGCCGGGTGATCGCCTCGGTGTCCAACTTCGCCGACGTCGGGGACATCACCACGCTGGCCAACCCCGAGGTCGTGGACAAGATCCGGGACCAGGTGCAGAGCGCCAAGCGCGCCAAGGGCGAGGAGCCGCGCGAGCTGAGCGAGACCGAGGAGCAGGAGATCAAGACCTTCGGCTCCGAGTAGTCCCGGCAACCGTCCGCCGCGTGCGGCGGGCCGCCGTAAGCAGGTGGCCCGCCGCACGCGGTTTTTCAGGCCGAACGAGGCCGGTGTGCCCGCCCAGCGGCCCGGTGACAGTGGTGACAGTGGTCATGGCGTTCCGTGACCTTGGTCCCTGTGACGGCAGCGTGTCCTGCGGTGTGCTGATGACGAACGGGAAGGGCCCCGGCCAGACGCGGCGAAACGGATGACCGCCCCGGCGGGGGCGGCGCCGCTCACCGCGCGATCGGAATCCGCGACCAGTTCCAGGCGAGGTCCTTCCTGTCCGTGAAGCTACCGCGGAAAGAAGGTACTGCCGTGCACTCCGTGTCCCCATACCCGAATACGGTGCTGGCCGCCTGGCAGCTGGCCCTCATCGCCGTCGTCGCCCTCAGCGGCGTCGCCGTCTGGCTCGGCGCCGTCTTCTACGCCGCCCGGGAACCCCGGGCCCGCGACCACGCGGCCACCTCCGGCTCCCCCGCCCATGACCCGGCCCCCGCCGGGGAGGCCGAATCCGCCCGCGAGCAGCGCGCCGCCGCCTAACCCAGGTAAGGCTCGTGGTGACCTGCGGCGGGTTGGTGGCGTGCCGTGGGGTGCTGTGGTGTCCTGAGGGGCCGGTGGTGCGCTGTCCGGCGGGATTAGCGGGGTGATTTCGGGCTCCGGGGTGATTTTGGTGCATCATGGTCCCCCTTTTTCACCCGGTAGCCCGAATCCACCCGGTTAACTTCCGACTGCGGGTGCAGGTTTGCGGCTGGTGCGGCTGGTGGTGCTCCCGCGCCTGGCGGGGTACGGCGCGGGGCGTCATGCCGGGCACGGCGCGGGGCGTCAAGCGCGGCGCCCGGCCCCCCCGTTTCGGGGGCGGGCTCGCGTTAGGGGCGCCTGGGGAGTAAGGGGTGCCTGGGATACCAGGTATGGCGACGGTCGGAACAGGCCGGGCTAGGCGGGGTCGCCTACTTCGATGGTCAGGTCGTCGTGGAGGAAGGACTGGTAGCCGGCGATGGCGGCCGAGTCGCCTTCGGCTTCGGGGTAGGACCAGACGGCGTCGGTGAGCTTGCGGCCGTCCGCGTTGACGGTCCAGTAGGATGCCGCGCCCTTGTAGGCGCAGTAGGTGCGGGTGTCGCTCGGCTCCAGCAGGTCCTGGCGGACGTCGGCGGCCGGGATGTAGAAGCGGTTCGGCAGGCCGGTCTCGGACACCAGCAGCGGGCGGGTGGTCTCGGCCAGGACGGTGTCATCCAGCAGGACGCGGACGGGGCGGGAGGAGCGGCGCACGTCCACCCGGTGGTACGGGTCCCGGAAGTGGCCCTCGACGCGCTCGTCCTCGTCGTACCACTCGTCCATGGCGCCCCAGTAGAAGCCGGCGTAGCCGCGCAGCCAGGCCGCCTCCTCGTTCGGCTCGGGGTAGGACCAGATCGCGTTCTCGGCCACCTGGCCGCCGGCCGTCACCGTCCAGTAGGACGCGGTGCCCTTGAACGGGCAGTAGGTGTGGTGCTCGGTGGGCGCGATGAGGTCGGCCCGGATGTCATCCAGCGGCACGTACACCTGCGGCAGGATCCCGGTCTCGTGCAGGAGCACGGCGCGGGTGGTGTCCACGACGGTCTCGCCGCCGAACCGGGCCCGCACCCGCCGCGGGAACTCGTGCATCAGCAGCCGGTGGGCCGGGCCCTCGATCCGGTAGTTGACGGTCTCCGGCGCCTGGCCGGCCAGCGGGCCGGAGGAAAAGGTCAGGGACATGCGAGCTCCTCATAGATCGTCGACGCCTGTGCTAACCCGCGGGGCCGGCCCGGTCATTCCGGAGCCGGGCGGCCGTCGAGGTCAGCAGGCGAGGTGTAGGCGACCAGGCGGGCCTGGGCCAGGGACAGGCCGGACCAGTCGCCGGAGAACTCCAGGACGGCCACCGCGGCGGTGGGGAAACGCAGTCCCGGTGTCCCTGGCGTATCGTCCCCGGGCGCCTCGATCAGGTTGCTGGCCAGCTCGGAGACGCCCGGGTTGTGCCCGATCAGCAGGACCGCGTCGCAGGCCGCAGGCAGCTCCCTGACCAGGTAGAGCAGGGTGAGCGCGCTGGCCGCGTAGGCGCGCGGCTCGAACGTCACCGACGGGGCGCCGCCGAGCTCGGGTGCCACCAGGTCCCACGTCTGCCGGGTCCGGAGCGCGACCGAGCAGATCACGATCTGCGGGAGGTAGCCCTGGCCGTGCAGCCAGCGGCCGATGACCGGGGCGTCGCGCCGGCCCCGCTTGGCCAGCGGCCGGTCCCGGTCGGGGACGTCCGGCCAGTCCGACTTGGCGTGCCGAAGGAGCATCAGCCGCCGCGACGTGTCACTGGCCACGGGACCAGCGTGCCATGCTCAGCCGCCGGGCGCGGGGCGGACGAGCATGAAGTTGATCGCGGTGGCCCGGAAGGCCGCCTGGCCCTCGGGGTTGACCGCCTCGATCAGGGTCTTGATGATGCCGCGGTCCGGCTTGCTGAGCGAGCGGCGCGCCTCTACCACCGTGGCCCGGACACGGAGCGTGTCACCGGGCCGGACCGGCTGCGGCCAGCGGATCTCGTCGAGTCCGGGGCTGCCCAGGCTCGACTCCGCGGCCAGGTAGTTCTCCACCAGCACGCGCATCACCGCCGCTGCCGTATGCCAGCCGCTGGCGATCAGGCCGCCGTACTGGCTGGCCGCCGCGGCCACCGGGTCGAGGTGGAACGGCTGCGGGTCGAACTCCTTGGCGAAAGCCACGATGCTATCTTGGTCGAAGCTGACGGTACCGCACTCGTAGGACGCGCCCGGCACGTAGTCGTCGAACCAGCTCAGCCCATGATCGTCCACCACCGCAGTATCGCAGGTCAGGCATCATGCGAGCGGCAAGATCACGGTCGAGTCACAGAAATACTTCAATTCGCCTGCGAGCCCCCGGCGGTTGCTGCCATGATTCCGCAGACGGCACAGATCACCGAAAGCGGAGAAAAGCCACATAGGTCACGAAAGGTGATCAGAACGGCCCGCCGAAAGCCCCGTTCTGCGAGGCAAGTAAACGGGTGAGGAAACAACTTGGGGAGTTCTGTGGATTCAATGCACCTGCACCGCCGCCCGCACAAGATCAGGCGGACCGGTCGGCACACCACCCCGTCGCAGGTCGAGAAGGTAGCGGAGACGGCCGTCAAGGTCGCTCCCGCGGTCGCCATCACCGGCGCGCTCGTCGCGCTGCCGGCCGCAGCGAACGCCGCGGTGCGGACGCCCGCGAAGGCCACCGCCGTGCGGGAGCAGGTCCAGCAGGCGCAGACCACCGCGGTCCGGCACGCGACCCAGTCGGTGACCACCACGTACACCGTCCGCTCGGGCGACACGCTGTCCTTGATCTCGCAGCACTTCTACGGCACCACCAGCAAGTGGAACTGGATCTACGAGGCCAACCGGGCCAAGATCAGCAACCCGGACAGCATCTTCGTGGGCGAGCGGCTCACCATCCCGAACCACGCGCCGGTGGCGACGGCCTACTCGGCCAAGCACGCCAAGAAGGCCCCGACCGTGCTCACCTCCTCGACCAGCAGGCTGAGCGGCAACCTCAGCTGCTCCGGCCTCGAGGCGCTGTGGGAGACGGCGGGCGGCTCACACGGCGAGGCGTTCATGGCGGCCGAGATCGCGATGGCGGAGTCCGACGGACACCAATACGCGCACAGCCCGACCAACGACTTCGGCTACTGGCAGATCAACGGCGTCCACGGCCCCGCCATGGCCACCTACGACCCGCTCGGCAACGCCAGGGCCGCGATCGCGATCTCCGACGACGGCAACAACTGGGGCGCCTGGACCACCTACACCTCGGGCGCGTACCAGGGCCGCTGCTAACCCCCAGGAAGAGCACGGGCCGGGCCGCGTAGGTTCGGTGTATGGACACACCGGACGTGCTTGCCTGGCGCGACGGGCACATCGAGGCCCTCGACCAGACCGCGCTCCCGCACCAGGTCCGCGTGCTGCGCGTCACCACGGTCGACCAGCTGGTCGACGCGATCACGACGCTGGCCGTCCGCGGCGCGCCGGTGCTCGGCGCGACCGGCGCTCTCGGCGTCGCCCTGGCCGTTCGCCAGGGCGACCGGGAGGCCTGGGACCAGGCCCGGCTGGCGGCCGAGGTCAAGCGGATCGCCGACGCCCGGCCGACGGCTGTCAACCTGCGCCGCGAGGTGCTGGCGGTAGCGGCCCGGATACCGCGGGGCCGCGACGCCGTCGAGGCGGCGGCCCTGGCCGTGACCGAGTTCGCCGTGGCGGTCAGCCTCCGGATCAGCCGCCGCGGCGCGGACTGGCTGCGGCAGGCCTGCGCCGGAGGGCACCGCGCCGGAGGGCACCAGGGCGACGGGCGGCTTCGCGTCCACACCCACTGCAACACCGGCAGCCTGGCCTGCCTGGGCTGGGGTACGGCGCTCGGGGTGATCCGGGCGCTGCACGAGGACGGCGCGCTCAGCCATGTCATCGTGGACGAGACCCGGCCGCTGCTCCAGGGCGCCCGGCTGACCTGCTGGGAGCTCGGCCAGCTCGGCATCGAGCACCGGCTGGCGGTCGACGGCGCGGCGCCCTTCCTGATCAGCCGGGGCATGGCCGACGCGGTGGTGGTCGGCGCCGACCGGATCGCGGCCAACGGCGACGTGGCCAACAAGATCGGCACGTACAGCCTGGCCCTGGCCGCCCGCGAAGCGGGCATCCCCTTCGTGGTAGCGGCGCCGGAATCCACGCTGGACCCGGACACCCCGTCCGGCGCGGACATCCCGATCGAGCAGCGCGCCGACGAGGAGATCACCGTCCCGGCCGCCCCGGCCGGCACCCGCGCGCTTAACGTCGCGTTCGATATCACGCCCCGCGCCCTCGTCACCGCCATCGTGACGGAGGAGCGGGTTATCACGTAGCGTCCCGCGCGAAGCTGAACTGCGGCTGCGCGTCGGCGAACCCGCAGTTCCGGTAGATCCGGATGGCCCCCTCGGCCGGGTCGGCCACGATGACCAGCGTGCTCGCGCCGAGCTTTTCGCATGCGAACCGGCCCGCGTGCCAGACCAGCGTGCCGGCCAGGCCGCGGCGGCGGGCCACCGGGTCGGTCTCGACGTCCTGGTAACGGGCCAGGCCGCCACCCGCGTCGCCGACCCCGAGCTGCGCGATCAGCCGGCCGTCTTCGAACGCGCCGAACCACGCCGCCCGGCCCGCCCGGGTCAGCCGCCGCCGCGTCGCGGCCCGGCGCTGCTGGAAGTCGCTCGGGTTCTGCTCGCCGTAGCAGCGCAGGTTCAGCTCGACCGATTGCCGCCAGTCCTGGCCGGACTCCAGCAGCCGGATCTCGGCTTCGGTGTTGACGTGCCCCGGCGCGTGGATCTCGGCGCAGGTGAGGACCGTGGAGCTATCGGCTTCCAGAGCGCTGAGCTCCGCGGGTACCGGGCCGCCGGGCTCGGTGACGTCCACGCCGATGGCGACGTGCTCGGCCTGCGGGAACTCGGCGGCGAACCGGTCCAGCCAGCCGTCGCCGTCCTTGGGCCAGGCGCGCAGCAGCAAGAAGTTACCCCACCAGAAACCGGGGTTGTCCGGGCTGCGGATGACCAGGCAGTCACCGCGGTCGGTGACCTCGGCACCCTCGGCGACCCGCAGCGCCACGTCGGTCCGGTAGCCAAGCGCCATTATTTGCATGAGCTGAGTACGCGCATATCCCACTCTAACGGGACGCGCCGGCCTCCTCGGCGGCGTACGCGGTGCGCAGCGCATGCAGGAACGTCTCGGCGGCCTGGGCGCCGGAGATGCCGTACTTCCGGTCGATGACGAAGAACGGCACCCCGTTCGCGCCCAGCCGCCGGGCCATGTCGATGTCGGCCTGCACCTCGTCGGCGTACTCGGTCCCGGCCAGCACCTCGCGCACCCGCGCCTGGATCCTGCTGGCCTGAAGGGGGCCGGCCTCGACCATGAGCCGGGTCAGCGTCTCGGGGTCTGACAGGTCGGCGCCCTCGCTGAAGTGCGCGCGGAGCAGCCGTTCCTTGGCCGCGTCGCCGATGCCGAGGTCGGTGGCCAGGTGCAGCACCCGGTGCGCCTCCAGCGTGTTCACGGTGAGCGAGGAGGCGAAGTCCAGGTTCAGGCCCTCCCCCTGCCCCATCTCGGCGACCCGGCCGGTCATCGCCTGAGCTTGCGGCCCGAACCGCTGCTCCAGGTAATCCAGGGTGGGCACGGCCTTCGACGGAGCGTCCGGGTTGAGCTGGAAGCTGCGCCAGGTCACCTCGACCTCGTCCGCGTGCTCGAACTCGGCCAGCGCCCGCTCAAGCCGGCGCTTGCCGATGTAGCACCACGGGCAGACGACATCAGACCAGATCTCAATCTGCATCGGGCACCTCTTCTTCCTCGGCGGGCGGCGCGGGTACTTCGCAGAAGCCGTCGACGCACACGGCCGCGCCGGCGTCGCCGAGAGCGAGCAGGGGGGGTGATGGGGTGATGTCACCCGTTCGTTCCATGTGATCTTCTAACCGGCGGCCGGGCGGGCTTGTTCCGATAGATTCGCTGGTGTGAAGGAGCGAATCGCCTCGGCTGGTTTCGCCGCCGCGCCCGGCGGGCTGGCCGGGGCACTACCTGACCTACATCGACGCCGCGACCGGCGAGCTCACCACCATGGCCGTCCGCGGCTTCGCCGAGCGGCTGGACGTCTACCGCGACCCGGCTTCGGGTGAGCTGCGGGCCGAGCACGCGTTCTGGGTGTTCGGGTTCCCGTTCCTGGTGCTGCACTACCGGATGCACCGCAAGCCGCACTAGTACTGCGGTGGTTAGTTCTGCATCGGCAGCAGCTCGCGGACAAACCCATCAAGAAACGGGCCGAACGGGTCTTTGGTCCCCGCCGGCCGCACCACGAACTTGCTCAGCCCGGCCTCGACGTACTGGCCGAGCAGCCGGCGGGCGCCGTCCCAGCCCTGGGCGACCAGGTCGGCCGGGTCGGCGTCGGGCCGACGGCGCCGGATCGCGGCCAGCAACTGCTCGGGGATGCCGTCCAGCGCGAGCGGCACGCTGAGCCCGAAATGGTCGTCGTCCACGTGCCGCCCGGCCTGATCCGCGGCGTCCTGGATGGTAGTGACCGCGGCGGCCGCCTCGGCCGGGGTGATAAAGGAGCCGAGCCAGCCGTCGGCCAGCCGCCCCACCCGGCGCAGCCCGGCCGGGGCCGAGCCGCCCAGCCAGATGTCCAGCGGCTTGGCCGGGAGCGGGCGGATGGAGGCGTCCTTGACGGTGAAGAACTCGCCCTCGAAGGTCACCCTCTCCTCGCTGAGCAGGCGGCGCAGCAGGGTGAGCGACTCGTCGAAGACGGCGGCACGCTGGCCGTCGGGGACCGGGAACAGGTCCCGTTCGTGATCCTGCGCGGGCCGCAGCCCGAACACCGGGAGGACCCGGCGGGGGGCCAGCCCGGCCAGCGACACGAGCTGCTTGGCCACCAGCACCGGGTGCCGCCCGGGCAGCACCGAGACGCCGGTGCCGACCTTCAGGTGCTCCGTCCGCGACAGCGCGAACGCCATCCCGGTGAACGGATCCACCAGCGGGGAGTACACCAGCTCCGACAGCCACAGCGAGTCCACCCCGGCCTGCTCGAGCCGGTCGACCGCGTCCGCGAACTGGGCGGGGGCCCCGGCCGGGCCCAGGGATATGCCGATTCGGACCTTCATGCTCCTATCCGATCACAGCGCCTTACCGCGGCTGGCGCCGGATCACGAATGGCGCCGGATCACGAGCACGGCCGAGTCGACCCGCGGCGGCGATCCGCTCGGCCCAGTCGTCAGCGAGCCGGTGCCATCCCCACGACGCCCCGGCCCCGCTCGCGTGCCCGGAGGCGGGCACGGCGGACCATCACCAGGTAGCAACTGATGGCCGCGACCCTAGGAGCACTCGCCCACCGGAGGCAATTCATTTTCGGGGGAGCTGCCGCGCCCAGCCGGAAAGGGGTCGCCAGCACTGCCCAGCAGCTTCCCCCGCAATGAGCGGATCAGCAAAAGCCTGAACCAGAGCAACCACGTCAGCGAACGATTCGGGATATCGGGTCATCTCGTGTCCCTGCCGGCGACGCCACGCGAGGTACGACGCCTGACGGCGCTGCGGCAGATCCCTGGTGTTGAGGTCCCCGAGGGCGATGGCGGTGCACAGCTTCTCCGCCACCACGCTCGCGAGAGGGTAGCCAAGCACGGGAAAGGAATCTGCGCTGAGCTTCTGCGGATATGCGATGACCTGGGGATCCGGAAATACTGGATCGCCGATACTCACATCAAGTTGTACCTTGATCTGGGCACGGTTAATCGCAGCCGGCATCGTCAAGCGCAGCCCGCCGCCCTGTGAGTCCTCGCGGATAGGCGCCGTCTTCAGCGCCGAGGGATCAAAGGCGACGCCATCGTTCTCGGCGAGCCGGGCTATTCCCGTAACGCGAGAGGTGATCTCGGCTCGGTCGTGCGAAATGAGCCGACCGAGGATATCCATGTCGCGGGTAGCCCGGCGTGCACCGAACTGCGCGAGGAGCAGGCCGCCCTTGAGGATGAAGCACGAATCCTCGGTAGATTGGCGCGACATCCGGTAGAGGAACCGCTCCAGCACGTACTCGATCATGATCTGATCCGTGGAGCGGCCCTCGCGACGGGCCAGGTTGCGCAGGTCGTTATAGACCTGTCCAGCTAAGGTTTCACGAGCCGGTGGTGGCATCAGGCGAGCACCGCCTCGACCGCGAGGCGAACCGCGGGAAGAGCACCCAGTTCGCGGGCAACACGCAGGATCTCGCTCGCACCCGGCTGCCCGTGGGCACGCAGGTAGCGACCGAGGGCACTCAGCGCCAGCGATTCGCCGAGCCGCGCGCGATGCCGCATCGCGTCGACCACGCTCCGGGCCGCGCTGTAGATCCGGACCGTCTCGCCTTCAGCGGCCTCGAACGGCTCGATGTCAAGATCGAACGTCGCGGGTGCGTACTGAGCGACCACGACGGGCGGGTAGCTGATCGACGGGCGGCGGGCCCCTCTGGGCACGGCAATGTGGACGGCGTCCGGGATGTCATCGATGAGCTCGTGCAGGGCGAGTGCAGACGCGCCGCACACCACGGCACTGGGAGCACGCAGGTGGACCGCCAGCAGGTCGAGGTGAGCTGATTCAGGGGCGGCAGCGTGCCGGTAGACGCCGCGGGACAGCTCGAAGACATCGCCGTCGCGGACCAGGTACGCCAGGTCCCGCGAGGAGATCTCGGCGTTCCGGGCCTGGGCGGCGGTGAACGTCGCCGTCAATTGCGCCATGCGCTCCTCCAGCCGCGAGGACTGCCTGTCATTCATGTATTGAATCGTACCCTACTGACATGTTGATGGGTGCGATTTAGTGTGCAGTAGCTTGGATGCGGGGTGAAGTGCGAGGCTGGGGCGGTGAGCGGTGAGGCTGATCTTGTCTTTGTTAACGGGAAGGTGCGGACGCCGGGGCATCCGTCCGGGTTCGCGCGGGGAGTCGCGGTGCGGGGCGGC
>JBEKJP010000095.1:0-31318 GCA_050011155.1 Streptosporangiaceae bacterium | reverse complement strand
GTCATCGCCGTCCGCCAGCAGGGCACGGACGGCATGGCCGACCCGGATGACCCCGTGCGTGGCGGCGGCCACCACGCCCGGCAGCAGCCGCGGCCACCAGGCATTGAGCACCTCCCGCCACGGCCGCTGGCCGAGCTCCGCGCGGAAGAACGCGGTCCAGTCGGCGACCCGGCGCAGGTCGCCAAGCGCCTCCTGCCAGTCGGCCCCGATCGGGCCCAGCCCACTCGGGAACTCCTCCAGGCGGCGCATGTACCCATCGAGCCAGGAACCCACCAGGTCGCCATGGCCGTGACGGACCATCGCCTCGGCTGCCATCGGGCCGTGGTTGGACAGAAAACCGTCGAACTCCGGCCCGGTCGCGTGCAGCCGCTCGTAGGCCTCGTCCAGCGTTCCCGCGCTCGCTGATGTCACCGTCACACCTCCGCTAGATGACGCGCCAGGCTCACACCGAATCTACGCCAAACCCTCTCTGGATGGCATCGACGCTGCTGAAGGCGCTCAGTTCGGTCACCGGCTCGGGCTCAGCCATTCGTTTCTCCATTTCCATCGCTCAATCTCAGGCCATTTACGTAGGTGGCGAGCAGTCGCCGGCATGTCGCGTCCCATTCCGGGTCGGATTGCCGAGGCTGAGCGAGCATCGCTCCGAAGGCGACGACATCGCGCGGAGTCACGTCCTGGCTAATCGTGCCGTCGGTACGGCCACGTTCGATGATCCGTTGCACGGCGCGGTGGACCTGGTCGCGCACCGCCAGGGTTTCCGGGATTGTAACCGGAGGCCCGCCATGCAGCGGCAGTACGAGTTCGTTCCGTTGGGCGATCGCGGCTTCGATGAAGCGCCGCAGTGCGTCGCTGGCTGTCCTGCCGTCACTTTCAGCCGCCTGCACATTCGAGAGCACCTGCTCGAAGGAACGGTGGGCAAGGAAGTTAAGCAGATCCTCGCGGGTCCGGAAGTGACGGTAAAGCGTCCCGACGCCGACACCCGCGTCGGCCGCGATGGTTGCCATGGCCACGTGCGTGCCCTCACGGTGCACGGCTGCGGTCGCGGCACGAACGAGGGCTTGGTGGTTGCGGGCCGCGTCGCTGCGCTGTTCGCGCGGACGGGGCTTCCTCGCGATTGCCATGCGCTCATTGAAGTCGTCTCCGATTCCCGTTGGGAACGGCTATCCTTAAACGGACGAAATCCTCCGGATTGAAGAAGTGAGCGTGTTGGCGCGCTCTCCGGAGGACTTCTTCACCGGGCTCGCCCGGTAGGTCCGCACCCGTCAATCCGCGAGGAGACAGGTATGCCCAGCCAGCCCACACCCGTACCGCCCGACGATCTGACCCGCGAACTCACCGTCGCGCGGCCGGACCACGACCAGAGCCTCCAGCACATCGGGCTCGTCGGTGACACCTACACGATCCTCGTCACAGGCGAGGACACGGCCGGGAAGTACACGCTCATCGACATGCACGTGCCCCCAGGCGGCGGTCCGCCGCCGCACCGGCACGACTTCGAGGAGATGTTCACCGTGCTTGACGGCGAAGTCCAGGTGACCTTCCGCGGCGAGACGCTCGTTGCCCGGACCGGCGAGACCATCAACGTGCCGGCCAACGCCCCCCACGCGTTCACCAACGCCGGGGACAAGCCGTCGCGGTTGCTGTGCATGTGCGCGCCTTCAGGGCAGGAGGAGTTCTTCACGCTGGTCGGCCAGCCCGTCGCCACCCGGACGGAGGCGCCACCGCCGCTCGACGCCGACGCGCAGGCGGCCTTCATTGCCAAGTCGAAGGCGCTCGCGCCCGAGTACAAGACTGAACTGCTTCCGCCGCCCGCCGCGAAATAACCGCCTCCTACCTGCCCGCGGCCTCGGCGGCCATTGATCCGGGCGGCCGCCCGCTACGCCCGCGCCTGAACGCCGTTGCCCGGCCGCCAGCTAACCTGTTACTCTCATTCCACTAAGCCATTAGTGGAATGAGAGATTTGATGATCGAGTTCCAGCTCGACGAGACGTCGGGCGTCGCCACCTACGTGCAGCTCGTACAGCAGGTTCACCAGGCCCTGCGGATGGGGATGCTGGAGCCGGGTGACCAGCTGCCGACCGCGCAGCAGGTCGTCGCCCAGCTGGCCATCAACCCGAATACGGTGCACAAGGCCTACCGCGAGCTCGAGCGGGCCGGGCTGGTGCGCGCCCGGCCGGGTCTCGGCACGTTCGTGACCCGCGTGCCCGCGGGGACCGATCCGGCCGCCCAGGCCCGGTTCCTGGCCGAGCTCACCGGCTGGCTTACCGAGGCCCGCGCGGCGGGCCTCGGCCCGGACGACATCGAGGCGATCTACCGCACCGCCTTCCGCGCCTGCTTCGCCGAGGGGGTCGCGTGAGCATGAGCATGAGCACCCCGGAGGCGAGTGCCATCCAGGCCAGCGGCCTCGGCAAGCAGTACCGCCGGACCTGGGCGCTGCGCGACTGCACCCTCGCCATCCCGCCCGGCCACGTCGTCGGCCTGGTCGGGCCGAACGGCGCGGGCAAGACCACCTTGCTCCGCCTGGCGGCCGGGATGCTGGCGCCGACCCGCGGCACGATCACGGTCCTCGGCGCCCGCCCAGCAGAAAACCCGGCGCAGCTGGCGCGGGTCGGGTTCGTCGCCCAGGACACGGCGGTCTACGCCCGGATGACGGTCGCCGACCACCTGCGCCTCGGCGGCTGGCTGAACCCCGGCTGGGACGACAGCCTGGCCCACCAGAGGACCAGCGAACTCGGCCTGGACCCCAAGCAGCGCGGCGGATCGCTGTCGGGCGGACAGCGGGCCCAGCTCGCCCTCACCCTGGCCCTGGCCAAACGGCCCGACCTGCTCCTCCTCGACGAACCAGTGGCCAGCCTGGACCCGCTCGCCCGCCGGGAGTTCCTGCGCGGCCTGATGGAGGCGGTCGCCGAAGGTGGCCTGTCCGTCGTGCTGTCCTCGCACCTGGTCGCCGACCTCGAACGGGTCTGCGACTACCTCGTCGTCCTGGTCGCGTCCCAGGTCCGGGTGGCCGGGGAGGTCAGCGCGCTGCTGGCCTCGCACCACCGCCTGACCGGACCGCGCCGCGACCCCGGCACGCTCCCGGCCGACCAGGAAGTCATCACCGAGAGCCACACCGACAAGCAGAGCACTCTGCTGGTCCGCACGGACGGACCGATCCTCGACCCATCCTGGGCCATCAAGCCGGTCAGCCTGGAGGACCTAGTACTGGCCTACATGAGCCGGACCGCCGACGGCACACAGAAAACACGACTTGGAGTGGTGTCATGATCCGGCTCAGCCTGCTCCAGTTCCGCACCCAGGCCCTCACCGCGGTCGCGGCGCTGGCCGCCTTCGCCCTCCTGCTCGCGGTCACCGGGCCCCATCTGGCCGGCCTCTACGCCGCCAGCGGGCTCAGCGGCTGCCACGGCGGCAGCTGCCTGAACCTGGCCGGGGGGTTCGACGCGGAGGTGCAAGGCAGCTACACGGCCCTGTACCTGTTCAGCGTCGGGGCCATCCTCCTCACGCCCGCCGTCATCGGCCTGTTCTGGGGCGCGCCGCTGATCGCGCGCGAGCTCGAGACCGGGACCTCCGCGCTGGCCTGGAACCAGTCGGTGACCAGGACCCGGTGGCTGGCGGTCAAGCTCGCCACCGTCGGCCTGACCGCCATGGCCGTCACCGAGGGGCTGAGCCTGATGCAGGCGTGGTGGGCGGCGCCGCTCGGCCGGGCCGTCGGCCAGGGCGCCCCGTCCGGTCCGCTCAGCCAGGGCCGGTTCACCCAGCTGATCTTCGCCACCCACGGCATCACCCCGCTCGGCTACGCGGCCTTCGCCTTCGCCCTCGGCGTCACCGCCGGCGCGCTGATCCGCCGGACCATCCCGGCCATGGCGGTCACCCTGGCTGTCTTCGTCGCCCTCCAGATCGCCATGCCGCTGTGGATCCGTCCCCATTTCGCCCCGGCCGACCGCGCGGTCATAGCGGTGGTGCCGGGGACCGATGCGGGCGGAGCGGCCGGCCTCACCGGCAGCACCCTGACGCTCGTCGCCACCAGCATTCCGGGCCAGCCCGGCGCGTGGATCCTGTCCAGCGGACCCGTCAACGCCGCCGGGAAACCCGTCAGCACCACCCCGGCCGCCTGCACCACGCCCGGGATCGCCGGCAGCCCTCACTTCTACAGCTGCCTGACCAGCCAGGGCATCAGGGAAGCCATCAGCTACCAGCCCGCCCGCCGGTACTGGCCCTTCCAGTGGACCGAGACCGCGCTCTACCTCGCCGCGGCCCTGGCCCTGGCCGGCTACTGCTTCCGCCGCCTCCGCCGCCGCCTCTCCTGACCAGGCCACCGTGCCGATCCAAGCGGGCCCGATCCAGGCGGGCCCGATTCAGGCGGGCCGCCGACCCCACCCCTCAGCTCCCCACCCCGGAATTTACCGAACGGGTCGGCCGATCTCGCCCACCTAACCGTGTCGTCCCGGCGAGGAGGTTGACAGCGCCATAGCTAACCGCTAGTTATTAGATAACCGTTAGCTGAAGGAGGCGTCATGCGGCCCGTAACCGGCCGAACGTTGCTCGTGGGCCGCCTCGTGGTCAGGGACCTGCGGTACCGGCCGGTCCAGGCGGTGCTGCTCCTGGTCGTGATCGCGGCGGCCATGGCCACCCTCACGCTCGGCCTGCTGCTGCACGGCGTGACCAGCGGGCCGTACGCCCAGACCCGGGCCGCGACGAAAGGGCCGGACGTGACCGCCAGCAGCGTCGGCTTCGCCGCGGGGGCGCGAAGCCAGTTCACCGCGCTGGCCAGCGCGCCCGGGGTTACCGCGCACAGCGGTCCTTACCCGGTGGCCTGGCCGCTGCTCCGGGTGCACGGCACCACGGCCGACGTGATGGCGGAGGGCCGGGACGCCGCACCCGCGGCGGTCGACCAGCCCGAGGTCACCGCGGGCGGCTGGGTCCGCCCCGGCGGGGTGGTCGTGGAGCGTGCGTTCGCCGACGCGCTCGGCGTGCGCGTCGGCGACCAGGTCACGCTGGACAACCAGCCGTTCGAGATCACCGGGATCGCGGTCACCGCGGCCGTGCCGGTCTACTCGCAGGTGTGCTTCTACGGCGGCTGCGGCGGCCCGCCCGGCCGGCCGCGGTCCTTCGACACCGGCCTGGTCTGGATCACCCGCGCGGCCGCGGGCCACCTCGCCACCGCCGCCAACCCGCTGACGTACCAGCTGAACCTCCGGCTGCGCGATCCCGCCGCCGCCACCGCGTTCGCGGCCAGGCACCAGCCACCGGCCGGCTCGGGGCCGGCCGCACTGACCGCCTGGCCCGAACTCCGCGCCGCCGCCGCCACCCTGGTCAGCCAGGAGCGCCAGGTCCTGGCGCCGGCCAGCGGCCTGCTGGCGCTGCTCGCGATCGCCAGCGTGGCCGTGGTGGCGGGCGGCCGGATGGCCGAGCAGGAGCGGCGGGTGGGCCTGCTCAAGGCGGTCGGCGGGTCGCCATCGCTGACCGCCGCCGCGCTGCTGGCCGAGCACCTGATCGTGGCGCTGGCGGCGGCCGTGGTGGGCCTGCTGGCCGGCTGGCTGACCGCCCCGCTGCTCACCAGCCCGGGCGCCTCCCTGCTCGGAAACGCCGGAGCGCCGCCCCTGAGCTGGTCCGACGGCCTGCTGGTGGCGGCCGCCGCGGTCGCGGTCGCCGCCGCGTCCACCCTCGTCCCGGCGATCCGGGCCGCGCGGATGAGCACGGTGGCCGCGCTCACCGAGGCGACCCGGCCGCCCCGGCGCCGGGCCGCTCTGATCGCGCTGTCGGCCCGGCTTCCGGTCCCGCTGCTGCTCGGCCTGCGCCTGACCGCGCGCCGGCCGCGCCGGGCTCTGCTCAGCACGGCCAGCTTCGCCGTCACCGCCACGACCATCGTGTCCGTGCTGGTCTACCACGCCACGATCGGCCAGCGCGTGGCCCGGGGCGGCCCCTTCGCCGGTCCACCCGACCCGGGCGCCGGCCGGGTCAGCGAGGTGCTCCTGATCGTCACCGTCGTCATGGCCATCCTGGCCGCCGCCAACGCGATCTTCACCACCTGGGCCACGGTGCTGGACGCGCGCCGGTTCTCGGCGGTCGCGCGCTCGCTCGGCGCCACCCGGAACCAGGCCGTGGCCGGCCTGTCCGCCGCGCAGCTCGGGCCCGCGCTGGTCGGGGCGCTGATCGGCATCCCCGCCGGGATGGCGCTGTACGGGGTCGTCCAGAACGGCGGCCCGCAGGGCAGCCCGCCCTCCTGGTGGCTGCTCGCCATGGTCGCGGGCATGCTCGCGGCCGTGGCCGGCCTCACCGCCATCCCGGCCCGGGCCGGCGCCCGCCGTCCGCCCGCCGCGATCCTAGCCGCCGAGACCTCCTAACCCGGACTATCCCGCGATATCGCCTATTATTGGCCGGATGCTCGATTAGCTTCGTGAGTAGGTAGCTGAATAGGTCGCTTTCTGCTGTGTAATAGGCTACGCCGCATCGACGTGGCTCAGGAGCGTTCGTTTTGTCCTTTTTTAGGCAATAGTGAGGCGTGATTGCGACCGCTGCGCCTCATGGCGTCTGTTATCTCCGCCACGATCTTCGTGGCCGCGTGCTCAGCTACGTCGGCCGAGGACCTGGCGTCAAGCCCAGCGGCCCGGATAGCGACGGTCGAAGAACCAGGCCTGCAGCTAGGGATTGATATCGATTTCTACGCCAGCCCGGGTCTGCCTGTCGCCGCACCGGCCCAGCAGCCCACTGCCCTTAAGTTTTCGGTGAAGCGTCCCATTCTGGGAGATTCGACTTTGTGATCTCGATGGTGTAGGTGACTTCCTCAGTGCGGCGGGTTCGGCGTTCGGCCGCGGACCGTCTTCTTCAAATGCAAGCAGGCCGATCCCGGGCTCCGCGTCCGGGACCGCGGCGTCCAGCTCGAAGATCCTTTTCATGACCTGCTCGCCGAGCAGCTTCCTGGCCTGCGAGAATGCCGGGCCCGTCGGCGTCCCGGCTCCCGGCTTGAGCTTCAGGCCGGGCAGCCCGAACGCCGTGGCCAGCACGCCGTCGTACCCGGCGCCGGGGAACAGGCACGCGACCAGCACGCAGATCACGGTCATCTTCGCGTCCAGTACCCGGTCGTACTTGTGGCCCGCGGGCGCCTCCCGCAGCGCGCGGGCGATCACGCCCTCGGCCATCAGCGCTTCCAGCAGGCCCTCCCGGCCCAGCTCCGCGAGCCACCCGCTCCAGAAACCCGGCCCGGACGCGAGCCGGGCAGCGATCTGCGCCGCCTTCTCATCCTCCGGCAGCGCGGGCGAGGTGGACGCAGGCGTGATGACCATGGCAAACCTGGCGGGCAGCAAAGCTCCAGGTGACCGGACAGGGCGTCGACAACCCAGTTCCTGCCAGGGGCTTTGTTCTATTTCCTGGACCGCCCGATCCCGTCACGCCACCGCGATCAACATGCGGCCAGCTCGTTACCAAGAGCTAAAAATCGGACACCAGACGTCATAACCCCGGAAACTTTAGGGCAGTGGTACCTGGACCTGTGCAGCTTCGCCTTGGCCAGCGGCTACGTCCTCCCCGAGGCCAAACTCGCCTACAAGACCATCGGCACCCTGTCCGAGGCCAAGGACAACGCGATCCTGCTGCCGCACATGTACACCGGCACGTCCGCGTTCATGACCGCCTACGTCGGCGCGGGCCGCCCGCTGGACCCGGACCGGTACTTCTTCATCCTGCCCGCCCAGTTCGGCGACGGCTTCTCCTCCTCACCCAGCAACACCCCGTCCCCGTTCGACCGGGGCGCCTTCCCCCTGGTCGCCATCTCCGACGACGTCAGAGCCCAGCACCAGCTGGTCACCGAGCACTTCGGCATCGAACAGCTGGCCATGGTCAGCGGCTGGTCCATGGGCGGCCAGCAGACCCTCGAATAGCCTCTTGGTAAGGAGGCGGTTATGGGGTACCGGCTGGCGATGTCCGCGGAGATCTACGACTGGCTGGCCGAGTTGCGGCGCAGCGATCCGGCCGCCGCGCGGCAGGCGGCACAGGCGCTGGCCGCCCTGGCCGACGGCGGCGACGGTCTCGGGCCTCCGCTGGTGACCGCCGTCGACGGCCGGCTGCGGCTAGACGAGCTGGGACCGGCCCTGGACGCCCGCTATCAGGCCTGGCTGGAAGCAATGAACGCGAAGCGCCGCGAGGTGGCCGGCGCGGCCACCCGGAGGAAGCGTCTCGAGCTTCAGGCCGCCGGACCGCGGGCCCCGGCCGGCCTGCCCGAGCAGCTCGCCGCCGCCGTCGCGGAAGAGCAGCGGCTGACCGCGGCCTCCCAGCGCGAGCAGCTGCGGGTCGACGCCTTCCGGACCAGGCGGGAAGTCCTGAAGGCGGCCCTGGTGGCGGCCCAGGCCGGGCAAGTGATCGATCCCGTCGGGGCGGCGGCCAGGTTCGACGCGATCACCAGCCAGATCGAGCAGGAACTGGACCTGGGGGCGGTGGCCGAGGGGCTGATGGAGCTGCGGCCGGGCGCGCCCGCCGACGACAGCATCCGCATCCTGTTCGGCGTCGAGCCGCCAGGCACCGCGCTGCTGATCGCCGTCCTCGAAGGACCCGACGCCGTGCGGGACCACTACCGCGAAGCCATCCTCCTCGCCTCCGAGGTCCTGCGGGACGCGCGGGCCGGAGACGCCGAAGCGGCCGCGCACACGTTCGCGAACGCGCCGTCGTTCCTGGCCGAGTTCTTCCCCCTGAGCACCCGAGCCGGCCGCCTGCACCACGTGGAGCTGTGGGTTCCCGACCTGGCCCGCGCCGTGGCCGAGTGGGGCTGGCTCCTCACCAGCCTGGGCTACGAGCAGTTCCAGGACTGGGAGGCGGGCCGCAGCTGGAACCTCGACGGCACCTACCTCGTCGTCGAGCAGTCGCCGGCCATGTCCGCCCCCGAGCACGACCGCCTGCGTCCCGGCCTGAACCACCTCGCCTTCCACGCCGGCCCCCGCGCCCAGGTCGACCAGCTCACCGCGGCCGCCCCCGAGCACGGCTGGACCCTGCTGTTCCCCGACCGCCACCCCCACGCCGGCGGCCCCGCCCACTACGCCGCCTACCTGACCAACACCGACGGCTACGAAGTAGAACTAGTCGCCGACGACCCCGGAGAACCCTAGCCGCCCGGCGACGTCACCTTGATTGCTGGTCCGGCATGGCCTCCGCGATCATCTGCGCCGTAGCCTGTGCGCCAGCCCTGCTCATGATCACGGTAGCGTGATCAGCGCCGGGGAGCTGCCGTACGTTGAGCGGGGCTTCCAGCCGCTGCCGGATCTGCTCGATAGCCTCGGGCGGATACGTCGGTGCGCTGTCAGGGCCGGTGCCCCATTCCGCGGTCAGCAGCCACGTCGGCGCGGTCACGCGCTGCCACACCGGCTGGCTGGACAGGCCGCTAGCCCGGTCCGCCTGCAGCACGCTGTCCGTGTCCTCCTGGAGCCTTTCGCAGTTGAGCCGCCGGATGACTTTGTCATCGAGGTCGGGGTCCTGGTGGAGGTCGTGTTCTAGGCAGTCGATCAAGTCCCGGTCGGAGGGATCCAGCAGGGGCGAGGTTCGCTCGGCGAAGAAGCGCGCGTACTCGTAGGACGATAGCCACGTCCGGTGCCTGTTATTTTTTCGCTCGCGGACGATGCTGGGCGCGACCTCTGGGGTCAGCCGTGATCTCATCGCGGTCGGGAAGCCGCCGTCGAGCAAGATGAGGCCGAGAACCCGATCCGGATAGGCGGCGGCCAACTCAGTAGCCACGACGGCACCCATCGACGCACCGCACACGTAGACCTCGTTCTCTCCCAGGGCGTCGAGGACGGCCACTAGGTCCTCGACGTGCTGGGCGACCGATGAGGGACCGCCGACGTCCCTGCTGTCGCCTCGACCGCGCAAGTCCGGCATGATCAGGCTGAGATCCGGCCAGGCGTCGCCCAGCCAGGTCCACTGCCGTCGCTGGCTGATGAATCCGTGCACGGCCAGGACCGGCGCCGTGCCGGCCTTGACCCGCTCGACGACCAGATTCCCCCCGCTGACCGGGACCTCAAGCACGTCCTCGCGCGTCGTGGCCGGGACAAGCTGCGGCGTCGGCTGGTAGGCGGGCCGGCCTCCGAGCTGCCGGCTGGCCATGTCGGTCTTCTTCTTGAAGTCCAGGAGCCTTCGTTCCCGCCGGCGACGCTGCTCGGTGATCCAGCCGCCGCCCTCCACGGCCACGTCCTGCAAGAGCTTGAGGGCCCCCTCCATGCCGGAGGTATCCATCGTGATCCGGAACAGGTATTCGGCCGTTTCCTTGTCACGATCCAGAAAGGCCTGGTCCAGGTTCTCCAGGATGAAATCCACGTCTGAGCCGTTGGTCAGGTGGACCCTGAGCGCCTGGCCGAAGACGATCGAGCGGCGGCTCTCTTCCTTCTCCTTCGCCGAGCCTTGGCCGGCCCGCGCCGAACTGGATGGCTGAGGGCGATCCGGCCCGCCCAGGGAGCGTCGTGCTCCGTCGTCCTCCGTGGCGCCATCTTCGCCGTCATCATCGCCGACCGCGATTATCTGCCGGTTCTTTCCCTTGAACTTGACCTCCACCTTCACCATCTCGGCCGAGGAGATCGAACCGTACTGGAAGAACCGCCCGCCCTCGACGATTCCCATCTCCCCGTTCAGGAAATTCAGGCTCTTCGCGATCTTCCGCACGCCGTTCTCGTTCAGCAAGATCACCGTCACCAGGTAATCGGAGTAGCGTGGCGGGCCGAAAAGGACGCGCGCTTTCAGGCAGGGATGCTGGGCCTCGGTCAGGATGGCGTGCGCGACGATGTCCCGGTTCGCCAGGCTGAGTTCCTGCATGAGCTCGTTCTTGATGAAGAGCTTGTCGTAGTCCAGCCAGCGGGCCATGAGCTCGTCGGACGGCCGGTCGGCGAGTACGCCTGTCCACCGGTCGAACTCCGCCTGCTCTTCGGCCTGGCGCTTCTCTGCTATCTCCGACTCGGCGTGGTAAAAGTCGCGCCGCACGATGTAGGCGTCGAAGCGGCTGAGGTACAGGATCCATCCGCCGATGCCGGTAGCCGCCAGCGCTATGAGCCCGAAGCGCACGTTCCAGCCGAACACTCCTATCATGCCGCACACGAACCCGACCGCCGCCGCGAGCGCTCCGAGGGCGACGAGCGCTCCGAGCGGAGCGGCTGCCTGCAGTTCCTGGCGGTGCGCCCTGAGCGTATTGGCGTCCCAGCGTTTCTTGGCCTGCTTCGCGTGCCAGGCGACAAGCCACTTCAGCCGATTGGCGTCGACGCCTGAGTCCGCGTACTGATGCCTCAGCCGGTCCGCCAGCACCTTGCGGAAGTCGGCGCTGTCAGCCCGCCACTCGGTCCAGCTGTTCAGGCTGGTCCGGGAACCCTCGGCCGCGAACAGGTAATCGATGTAGGCATCAAGCGTCCAGTCGAAGAGCTCGCGCTGGTTCTTTTCCTCCCATCGTTCTTCATCCTTCGTGATGTCATGGCCGTATTCGTGGTCGTCATCATCGCGGGTCTGTTCCTCGGGCGATTCCACCCGGTAACGTCGGCCGGCGGTCGCCGTGGTGTTTCCCGGCCGCGCTCCGGTCCTGGGCCCGGGACTGGGCCGTGCGTGAGCGCCGTTCTCCTTGACGGTGGCCACAACGATGTTCCCGTGGAGCCTGGACTCGGCCTTGGCCTGGGCTGTGCGGTATCCGCCGTGCCTGTCGTCGTCGGCGGCGATCCGTTCCCTGGCCAGTAGCCAAGACCGGCCGACGGTGGCCAGCAGGTATCCGCCGCCGCCGGCTCCGACCGCGAAGGCGAGTGCGAGCAACGGCGCATGCGGCAGGCTGAGGACGAGCGCGAGCAGCAGCCCGGCGCCCGCGATGGCCGCGCCGATGGCGGCCGCGACCTGACTGCCCGGGCCGACGTCGGGCTCGTCGAATTCTTCCAGGCGCGGCGGCTCCGGGTTGGGTTCGAAGAACTTCCAGGCCCGCCGCTCGCGGTCATCGGACATCCGGTTCTGCCTGATCTCCGCTGCGTACCTCGCGTCCAGCTGATCCTGCAGCGCGCCGGTCATGATGAGGTCCAGGTGACGGCGGATCTCTTCGCGTCGCTCTTTGCCCAGTTCGTCGAAGGCCCAGACGATCTGGTCGTACTCGTCATCGTCGATCTGGTCGCGCTCCTGACGGGTCAGGCAGTTCATCAGCTGCATGATCATCGCCAGTGCCGTAAGCCACTCGTCCCGGCTTCCCGAGTCCGCCATGGCGAAGCAGTTCTGCAGGGTGTCGTATTCGTCCGGTCGCACCCGGTCGAACGGGCGCCCGCTCAGAACCGACAGCGTCCAGTAATAGGCGACCCGGTTCGACTTGTAACCGCCCTCCACCGCCTCCTGGATCAGTTCCGAGGCGCGGCGCGCCATGTTCCCGTCCAGCAGCCTGAGTGCCGTCTCGAAGCGCTCCGCCGGCGGTGCGGAATCTTTTACCGCGTAGTTGTTGACGCCACCGAAGACGACGCCGGCCTGCCAGCCGATCTTGGCGCCCTTATTGTCGAACCTAGAGTTCCCAGGCCCGCTGCCACCAGGCTTCCCCCGCTGGTTGCCGTCCCGGCTGAATCCTTCGCTCACGGTCCGCCCCTCCCGCTAGTACGTATCGCTTACTAATCGCCGTCGGCTGCCTCGTCATTGTCGGCCCGCGAATTCTCCCCAGCTTGCTCCGGGCGGGCGTAGTAGTTAACCGTCCCGACCTGTCCCGTCAAAGATTGGATCGTCGCGCCGTCGTTATAGAAATTGAAAGTGCTGCCCGTTTCGCTCACTGCCCCCCGGTCCTTTCTCGCCGAAGCGCGCGGTCTGGTATTCGCAGCGTCGCTGGTTTCTTCTTCCCTGACTCGCTCCACGAGCCGCTTAAGCGCGAAATCCGCCTGCTTGTCGAAGCGCTCGGCTGCCCCCAGCGCCCGCTGGCCGATATCCTCGGCCTCCGTGGGCTGGCCGCACCGGTGCGCCGCCCGCATCCAGAGTTCGATGAAGTCCAGGTCGAGCAGGGTTACCTGCAGCTGAGGACCCGTCCGGCTCAGCTGCTCCTGGTCGTCCTCCGTGGCCCGGCCGTGGCATTCCACGAGAACCTCGCGATAGTGACCCGCGTCGAACTGCTGCCTGAGGCAGTAGATGACCGCGCGGCGGTGCTCGTCTTCCAGTTCGGCGCGGGTGCGGGCCGCCCAGTCACCGGAGAATCCCCTGAGCGCGCACCTCCCGAACAGCCCGACCTCGGCTGAGCCCCACTCTTTCAACGCGGCTCGCATCAGCGTGACGCCTGCTGGGCCAGCGGTCAGCAGGGCCTCATCACGCTTGGCACGGAACCGGAACATGTCCGCCTGCTGTTCCTGCAGCACCAGCCGGTAGCCCTGGTCTCCGCTGGGAACTGGATCCTGGTCGGGCATGACCGGCTTCAACGCCTTTCGCAACTCGGCCGCGACACGCCTGAGTCCTCCGTCGGGAAGGTCCGGCCGACCCCGCAGAGACAGCGCGCGCATGAGGTCAGGCCGCGGCACCCGTCTACCGCCCGCATATACCAGCCGGGCCAGCAGGTGTTTTTGCTGCGGCTGGAGAGTAGCCGCGTCTTCGTCCCAGCTTGCGGTGACGTCGCCGAGAACCGTGAAGTTAACCATCGTACTCCGTGCGAACGTAATGCGTGCCATTAGCGAACGTCCAGAAAACAGGAATAGCCGCAGATTTGACTCGGCCCCAGAAAACGGGGAACAAACGAGTAGCGGAGGTAATCCGAAATGATCGGAAACGAAAACTGGCCGGAAGTCAATCGGGCCAAATGCAATGGCGGCGGTGGCTGCATGGTGGTCCGGAAGATAGCGGGCGTATACGTCGTCACCGACACCAAGACGGGCCAGTGCCTGGTGTTCAGCCGGCGGGAGTATGCCGCCCACCGGCGGCAGGTCCTTGAGAGCAGCTGGCCGCAGGCCCTGCTCCGGCTGGTGAAGCAGGTGCTGCTGCTCGCGCAGCCCGCGGTATACGTGGCGCGCCTGGTCCGGCACCTGCTGGCGCAGATCTGGCGGTAAGCGCCGCGGGCGCCTCCGCGCCTGGGTGCCCGGCGGACGCCGGGCACCCAGGCGGCCCCTGCTCCTAATGGCTCGTCGTTCCGGCGAGCCGCGCGGCTATCGGCCGAGACCGTTGCGAGCAGTTCGCGGGCCGCGTCGTCGTAGACCGCCATCTCCTCGAGCAGCGACCACTGCCGCCGGTACAGCTCGACGTGCCCCGGTTCGCTCACGGTGAGGTTGGCGTGCACGGTCTCGACCAGGACCAGGGCATCCCCCTTCTCCCCGCTGGCGGGCTCGAAGATGACGAAACCGTGCGGGACATGCGTGACCGCCCGGGCATCCTGCGGGATCAGCCCGATGGAGACGTTCCCGAGCGTGCTCAGCGAGCCGATCCGGTCAAGCTGGGCGGCCATCATGGCGGCCGGCCCTATCCGCAGCCGCAGCGCCGCCTCGGTGACCAGGAAACCGAATCGCTGGCCCTGGTCGAACAGGGCGATCTGGCGGTCGAGCCGCCCCGCGACGACAGCCGGTATATCGAGTTCGGCGTACGTCGGCTCGAAGATGGTGAACACCCGGCGCGCGTACTCGGCGGTCTGCAGCAGTCCGGGGACCACCGATGGCTCGTAGACCAGCTTGGTTCCGGCCCGGTTCTCGATCTCCTGGATATCGTCTTGCAGGTGGGTCCGGCCGCGCATAGCGGTGTCCCACGGGTGCACCTCGGTGTAGGCCGCATCGGTCAGCATCAGCAGCTTCTCGGTCGCGCTGGCAGGTGCACCGACGGTGGCCGCCCAGCCATTGACCTCAGGGATGGTCGGCATGGTCGCACCGGACTCGATCCGCGAGATCTTCGACTGGCTGATGCCGATCTGCTCGGCCAGCTGGCGCCCGGACAGCCCCGCCTGCTCGCGCAGCCTCCGCAGCTCGACGCTCAGCCTCCGCCGCTGGACGAGCAGGACATCCAACTCCCGGGCCAGCATCCGGCCTCCCGATCTCAAGCGCGATCAGCCTGAATCAAGGTGGGTCAAACAGCATCGATCCCCCCCTGTGGCGCGCACGAAGGTGCCTTCCGTGAACGGCTAGTCACCTGTTCATGCGCAATCACTGCATATCACGCGCCAATCGGCCAAGGCAAGAAGTCTGATGCAGAATGATGCAGTGCAGCGTAGAGCGTTCATCCTGTCCCGGCCCAGGGCGGCGACGAGCTGTGGTCGGCCATCGGCGACCCGTCCCGCTGCCAGGTCCTCGACCTGCTGGTCAGCCACGGCGAGGTCAGCGCCAGCTGGCTGGCCGGGCAGGTGCCGTTCTCCCGCCAGGCCGTGTCCAAGCACCTGGTCGTGCTGGAACGGTCGGGCCTGATCAGCCGGCGCAAGCAGGGCCGCGAAGTCCTCTACCAGGTCGAACCCGGCCGCACTGGCCGCCCGTCCCCGAGTGGCCCGGCGGCCGCCCCATCGCCCAGTGGCCCCGGCTGGCCCAGTGAGTATTCAGGCGACGCAGAACTCGTTGCCTTCCAGGTCGCGCATGGTTCAGACGCTAGCCGCAGCCACTGACTTTCTTTGTATCAAGCGATACCAACCCTCCTCTAAGGCTGGGTGAAGGCCGGAGTCCGCGACGGACGGCGGCCCGGATCACGGCCAGCCTTGGAGGGCGTCATGGCACACGACTCATCTCAGCTGCTCGGATCGCAGCAGCTGGCCGGCGCGGTGGTGACCGCGCGGGGGAGCGGCATGCGGCACGCGGCCCGGGTTCACGGGACCGGTCTTGTGGGCGCGGTCGCCCTGGAGTACGCGGCCGCGCGGTACACCGCCCGGCGCCCGTCGCAGACCCCGAAGTTCGGTCACACCGCCTTCCTGGCGGTCAACGAGCGCGAAGTCGCCCTGATCAAGACCGGAGCGAAGGGGATGCACGGCAGGCTCGTGGAGGTGCTCGGCCGGATGCCCCGCAGCGAGGTCACCTCGGCCGTGGTGAGCCGCGGCTTCCTGCGCTCCAACCTGACCATCACCTTCGCCGATGGCGGCAGCTGGGAGTTCGAGGTCTCCCCGTTCGTCCGCTCCGCCATCGTCCGCATCGTCCGCGCCCTGGGGTACTGACGTCAGGCGGGGTACCGGTCGTGGGCGCTGATTTTCCAGTTCCCCCGCCGTCTGTACCGGGACACCACACTCAAGGAGGCCCCACATGGCCCGGCTGATCTACTCGGCCATCATGTCGCTCGACGGCTACATCGCCGACGCCGCCGGACGAATCGAGTGGGCGGCACCGGACGAGGAGGTCCACGCGTTCGTCAACGAACTCGAGCGTCCGGTCGGCACCTATCTCTACGGGCGGCGGATGTACGAGACCTTGCGCTACTGGGAAACCGCGCACACGATCGCGGGCCTGCCCGCCACCTCGCTCGACTTCGCGCGGATCTGGCAGGCCGCCGACAAGATCGTGTACTCCACGACGCTCGGCGCGGTGGACACCGCCCGGACCCGGGTCGAACGCGACTTCGACCCGGACCAGGTCCGGAAGCTGAAGGAAACGGCCGACCGCGACCTCACGGTCGGCGGCGCGCACCTCGCCGCCCAGGCCATCGCGGCCGGCCTGGTCGACGAGTACCAGTTCTTCCTGGTCCCGGCCGTGGTCGGCGGCGGCACCCGGGCCCTGCCGGATCAGGCCCGCCTCGACCTGACCCTGGCCGACGAACGTCGCTTCGGCCACGGCACCGTCTACCTCTGCTACCGCCCGGTCTAGGCCGCGGGCTTGATGAGCGGCGCGTCCCGGCTGAACTTGCGGAACCCGACGCGGTAGTAAAGGCGGCGCGCCGCCGGCCGCCCCGGTGCCCCCGTGCAGGCCACCGTCATGTGCCTGGCCCCGGCCGCCCGCGCGAGGTGCATGCCGCGCAGCAGCATCGCGACGCCGAGCCCGAGACGCCGGTAGCCCGGGTGCGTGCCGACCGGCTCGAACTCGGCGGTCCGGTTGACCTCGTCGAGCCACATGATCGTCGACGCGGCCATGGTCCCGTCCGCCGCTTCCACCAGGACATGCAGGTCACCGCGGTACGTGGGCGTGTGCCTGACGCCTTCGTAAGCCTCGATCGAGTAGCTCGACGGGGCCCAGGCGTCAATGTGCGCCTGAGCCACGGCCCGCGGGTCGGTCTCGTCAGCGGTGCGGAACCGAAACCCGTTCGGCAGTCTTGGTGGCTCTAGCTCGGTCAGGTCCCGCTGATTGAGCTGGCTCCAGGAGCCGGCGTCGCCGAGCGCGGCCGGGTCGGTCACGTATCCGTGCGCTGCCCACCGTTCGAGCCCGAGCTCGTCGCCGGCCTGCGGCATGACCGTGCGCTCGAGGCCCGCCGCTACCTCGTCGTACCAGCCGATCACGTCGTCGACCAGCGCGGCGTGGCCGGGGTGGACCTGATAGCCCAGGTAAGCGCTGGTCACGTCGGTCACCGAGCCGTCGCTGCGCCGCACCTGATGCGGGAGGTAAGCCCAGCCCCAGGCCACCAGCTCGTCGCCGGAGAACCACAGCCGGCGCCGCCAGGTCGAGCCGTGGGCGGCGTGTCCCTTGCCCCAGATCCAGGCCAGCTCGCCGAAGCTCGCATCGCTGTTGACCAGGTCCGGGCGGACCGCGGTGACCCGCTGCGCCAGGCCCTGCATGAGCTCCACATCCGGCGCGGTCAGCAGGTCGACGTCACCCATGATCGGCCACTGTGCCATGACCCCCGCGGAGCCGTCGAGCTATTTTCCCGCGGCACAGGTAAAGCGATCGCGGCGCCCGCGCGTTTACCGGGCGTGGAACGAAAAGGTGCGGAGCTCACCGACTTCTACAGCACGGCGCGAGGTCACCTCGACCCGGTCCGCCGCGCGGCCAGCGTTAGCCTCGGGACATGCCAGCACGCTTCAAAGATCTCTGCCTCGACGCCCGCGACCATCAGGCCCTGGCCGACTGGTGGTGCGCGGCGCTCGGCTATGTGCGGCACGAGAGCGAGGAGCCTCGTCCGCCGGACTGGCCGATCCCGATCGTGGACCCGGCGGGCCAGGGGCCGCTGATCTGGATCAACCCGGTGCCCGAGCCGAAGTCGGTGAAGAACCGGATGCACCTGGACGTCACCGGCGACCAGGCGGAGCTGCTCGGCCTGGGGGCGACGCTGGTCCGTGCCCGCGACGACGACATCGAGTGGGACATCCTCGCCGATCCCGAGGGCAACGAATTCTGCGTTTTCACTCCGTAGCGAACGGAGCTGGCGCGTCAGTGCGCCGAATGGGAGCGGTCCAGGATCGCGGCGCTCAGAGCTGCCCCGGACGCGCCGAGGGCCGACAAGATCGGGGGCACGAGCCCCTCGGTGACGGCGAGAATGCCCAGGGCGAGGTCCTCGACCCCGGCCGGCTGATCGGCGGCCGGGGTGGCGGGCCGCGCCTGCGCCCGGCGGCGGGCGCCGAGGATGGCCTGCATGGCGCCGGGGCCGTGCGGCAAGAAGACCCCGGCCCAGGTCACCGAACAGGCCGCCCCCGGCGAGCCGCACGATTTCCGCTTCGACGCGCCCCGGCGTGACTCCGTGCTCGCGCAGGACACCGCCGGCCGGCTGGGCGGCGCCGGCCAGGGCGAGCAGGTAGTGCTCGCCGCCGAAATATCGGTCATGGCTGCCTCCCAGTCCGCTGGCGTCCTCGTCAGCATATGCTGACGGGAGAACCTAGCCAGCCGCCGGGCTCCGGCCGCGACTCGTGAGCACGTTCCCGGGCCGCCGGGTCGATCGCCGGTATCGTTGTCGATATGACCGTCCAGTCGCTTGGCCGTTCCGGACCGTACGAGGTGATCCACCTCGGCGGGGAGGCCGCCGCCATCGTCCCGCTGGGCGAACTGCGACGACTCCAGGCGGTGGAACGGCACGCCTCTCCGGAAGCCCGGGAGGAGGCCGAGGTCGAGGCCGCCCTCGCGGCGCACGACGAGTGGGTCGCCGCCGGGCGGCCAGGGGCGCGATCACACGAAGATGTCATGGCCGAGCTCCTGGGCGGTGGCCGGTGAAGATCGAGTGGACTCCTGCCGCCGCGGCCTTAGCGCGTCGGTACATGCATGACCAGGACGGGATGCGCGCCATCGGTATTGCCGTCGCCGCCCTGACCGGTGATCCCTATCCGCCGGAGGCTTTCCACCGGGGCAGGTATCACCGGCTTCGCGTTGGCCTGTACCGGATCATCTACACCATCGACGATGACATGATCACGATCGACCGGGTCGATCGCGTAACTGCTACCTAAGGTGCCGCGCGAAGAACCGCGTCACCTCGTCCAGCGCCTCGTCGGCCTCGTCCAGCGCCCCGAAGTTGTTCTGGAACACGTGCGTCCCCTCGTGGCGAACAGCGCGTCGTCACCGGTGAGGTCCCCGGCCTTGGCGTGGCTGCCGACGACGCCGGCGTTGTTGACGAGCACGTCGACGTGCCCCTCGTGCGCCTCGACGTCGGCCGCGGCCGACGCCACCGACGCGGAATCCGTCACGTCGATCTGGACGAAGCGGACGCCGAGTCGTCCGGCGGCCGCCCGGCCGCGCTCCGGGTCCCGCGCCCCAGGATGACGGTCTGCCCCAGCTCGGTCAGGCGGCGGGCGGTCTCGTAGCCGAGGCTCTTGTTCGCCCCGGTAATAAAAGTGGTCATGCCTCCACCCTCGCCGGCCACGAGCAGGACAGCCAGGGACGCCGCGACGGTAGGAAAACCCGTACCACCCTCGCCCGCCGCCCCGCCCGGATAATAAAAACATGACCACGGACCAAACGGGTCTGGGCGCGACCATCCGTGCCTGGCGCGACCGGTTGTCCCCGGCCGACGTGGGTCTCCCGTCCGGCCATGCCCGCCGGAGTCTCGGTGGACTACGTCGTCCGCCTGGAGCAAGGCCGTGCCTCCACCCCGTCCGCGCAGGTGGTCAGCGCCCTGGCCCGTGCCCTGCGCCTGTCCGGGGCCGAACGCGATCACCTGTACCGGCTCGCGGGCCTGCAGCCGTGCCCGGGCTGCTGTGCTGGCAAGATAGCGGCATGGAACGTGTGCTTGGCATCGGCGGCTACTTCATGCGGGCGTCCGACCCGGCCGCCCTGGGCGCCTGGTACCGCGAATGCCTGGGCTTGGACGCCGACGAGAACGGCCTGTGGCACACCGAAACCGGGCCGACGGTGTTCGCGACGTTCGAGTCCGGGACCGACTACTTCGGATCCCGTACCCAGCAGGCCATGCTCAACTTCCGCGTCCGCGACCTGGACGCGATGCTCGCCCAGTTGCGCGCCAAGGGAGTGAACATGGCCGAAGAGCCGCAGGAAATGGAAGGCGTCGGCCGCTTCGGCTGGGTCACCGACCCCGAAGGCAACCGCGTCGAACTCTGGCAACCCGCCTAACCCAGCGGCCCGGCCCGACGGGACAGCTTCATGATCGATCCGGGTTGCGCGCCTTCCCGAAACCTGCGTGACCTGTGAGATATGGGTGGCTCCTGCACGTTTTCCCATTCGATACCCCTCCCTAATAGCATCAGTGACCACACCAGTCCCTCGCACAAAGCCCTCGACCGTTGTGGGCCACAACACCCGCCGCTTTGTTAAGGCCGGATGCCGGTGGCGATGAGGTGGGGGCCGAAGCCGATGAGTTCGGGTACCCGCTCGATGGCCCGCGCCACGTCCAGCGCGGCGGACCGGTCGGCCGGATCCGCCATCCGCGCGAGGCGTTCCCGGAGCATGCCGTCGATCCGGACCGCCCAGCGTGAGATCGCCGCGGCGAACACCGGTCCGCTCGGGCGGACAATCCGGGCACATTCCCGCACCGCATCGACCCGTTCGGCCCGATTGGTCAGATGGTAGAGCGGTCCGGGTGAACTCGAGGTCCCCGCGCCCGTCGCTGAGCCGGTCCCGCTCCATGCCCTGCTCGTAGTGTGCGCGCAAAGCGGTGTCATACGTATCCATGCCACGCGACTGTGACATATCCTCGACCCGGCCAGCCACCCATTAATGCGAGGGTTAGGGGCATGCGGCTGAGGAAGCGGATCGGCTCGCTGATCGCGGTTGCCGTCGTCACCGGCGGCGTCGCGGCCTGCTCGGCTGCGTCCGCGGGCGACCACCCGGCCAAGCTGGCCACGTCGGCCCGGCCGCGCCCGGCCGCCACATCAGCCCGCCCAAGCCCTTCCGTCACCCCGACGATCCAGGTGACCGGCGCCCCCGGCGGGGTGAAGGCCAAGGGGGCAGTCCTCGCCGACGCGGCCACCGGCCAGGTGCTGTGGAGCCGCGATCTCGATACCGAACGGCCCATGGCCAGCGTCACCAAGGTCATGACCGCCCTCCTGGTGCTGCAGGCGGGCAACCTCGGCCAGGAGATCCGGATACCGAAGGCGGCGGAGACCTACGCCTGGAAGTACGGCGGCGAGACCGCCGCGCTGCACCCGGGCGACACGATCACGGCCCAGCAACTGCTGGCGGCGCTGCTCCTCCCGTCCGGGGCGGACGCGGCGTACGCCCTGGCCACTACCTACGGTCCGGGGATGAACGCGTTCGTCGCCAAGATGAACGCGGCCGCGGCCAAGATGGGCATGCTGCACACCCATTTCACCTCGCCCGACGGGCTGCCCTATCCGACCGAGACCGCGACCTACTCCACGCCGTCCGACCTGCTCGCGCTCGGCCTGGCGGCGATGAAGTACCCGGTCTTCCGGTCGATCGTGGACCTGAGCTTCTACCACCTGCCGAAGGGCAACGGCCACCACCAGTACTGGTGGGACAACACCGACGGGCTGATCGGCTCGTACCAGGGCGCCCTGGGGATCAAGACCGGCTACACCGACGACGCCAAGCACTGCCTGCTGTTCGAGGCGGCCAGGAACGGCCGGACCCTGATCGGCGTCGTCCTGGACAGCCCGGCCACCGGCGTCAACGCCGGCGCCCAAGACGCCGCGAAGCTGCTGAACTGGGGGTTCAAGCTCCAGAAAAGCACCGTCGGCTAACGCGGATCGCAGAACCTGACCTCGGGGTAGCGCGGTGACGGCTGATCAAGCAGCGCCTGCGGCTGGCCGCGCAGGTGCTGGTCGAAGAAGGCCCGGACGTAGGCCCGGGTGATGTCCAGGGACCGGGCGCCGGGCACGTGCGCGTCGACGTCGATACCGGCCTGATCGGCCAGCAGCGCGAGGTCGGTGAAGGAGGCGTGGATCGCGCCCGCCACCACGAGCCACCGCTTCCAGCCGGTCATCAGCTTCCAGTCCCGCTCCCAGGTGGTGACGTTGCCGCCGCTTCCCGGGGTGTAGTTGGCCTGCTTGCCCAGGAACAGGAACGGCCGGGACAAGCCCTGGTCACCGATCGGGGCGTGCGTGGTGCCGTCCATGTCGATGCCGGCCCGGATGCGGGCGTCGGCCACCAGGGCGGCGATGGCGGCGGCGCCGCCGATGGAATGGCCGGCCATCGCGATCCGGGCCGGGTCGATCAGGCCGGCGCCCGGCCAGGCGGGGTGCGCGCCGGTCAGCGCGGTCAGCACGAAGGAGACGTCCGCGGCCCGGCCTGCCGTCACCGTCTCCCAGAAATCCGTACCCCGGCGGCGGGCCTGGCGAGCCAGGGCGGTGGCGACCCGCCCGTCGGGAAAGGCGGTGGCGTGACTCTCGTAGGTGTGATCGACCCCGGCCACGACGTAGCCGTGGCTGGCCAGGTCCTCGGCCAGCGCGGTGAGCATGCTGCGGGAGTTGGTGAAGCCGGGCGAGAGCACGACCAGGGGGAGGGAGTGCCGGGGCCCGTCCGGCGGGGCGTCGCTGACCGCGTTGGTCCGGACCTTGCTCAGCGTGTCCGGCGGCACGACGGTGATGTCCCGGCTGGTGAGCTGGAGTTCGGACTCGGCCGGCGTCATGTACGGGGCCCGCGGCCCGTCCGACGGCAGCGCCGGGTACCACAGCGAGACCATCAGCTCGCGGGTGGCTATCCCCGCGGCCCAGGGATCGGGCCGCGAGGTGTCCGTCAGCCACAACGACGTGGTGCCGGCCGGGTAAGGTCCGGTCGGCTCCGGCAGGTAAGGCGCGCTCGGCAGAGTCACTCTAGGTCCCGGACGTTCGCCCGCAGACGGCACCGCCGCCCGCCACCGACGTGGCGGACGAGTACGGATTGACCGCGGGCCCCGACTCAGTCGCACCGGACGACCGCTCGCTCGGGTAGGCCGGGTGGATGTAGCCGTCAGTGGTTCCGCATTGGATGCCGGCGTTGCCGATGATCGTCTGATCCCAGGGCTCGAGCGGGCCGCTGGGGGTGTCCCAGTGGGCGAAGTCGAAGCTGCCGTACTGGTGATCGATGACACGCATCCAGTCATCCGGCTGGCCGGGCGGTTCCACCGCGTAGGCGAACAGGTAGTTGACCTGGACGGCGAGCACCGTGCCGTTCGCCTCGTGCGCGGTCTGCGCGCTCATCGTGCCGTGCGCCTTGATCACGTTCCCGATGAACTGGGCGCTGCCCGGGGCGAACGAGGCGACCCACTTGCGGGTGCTGAGCGGGTAGCCGCCCTTGTTCGTCCCCTTCGTGTTCAGTCCGGCCAGGAACTGATTCCGCTGCGACTTGGCGAGGAGATCCGCGAACGCGGTCGGCGCGCCGCCGCGCAGTGTCTGCTGGTTCAGGTTCGCCGCGACCAGCAGCTGCCTGGTCGCCGCGTAGGCCGCCGCCACCTGCGTGGTCGTGAAGGTCCCGACCGGCTTGGCGGCCGGGACGGTGATCCCGGCCGTGCCATCCGCCCAGGTTCCCGCCTCGCTGCCGACGAACGGGTCAGCCGGCGCCTGCCCGCCCCCCGGCTGGCTGCCGGTCGGCTGGCTGCCGGTCGGCGGCGCGCCAGCAGCGCTGCCCGCCGGCGAATGCGAAAAACGCAGCCAGACGAAACCCCCAGCCGCGGCCAGGACCACGATGGCGATCACCCCGGTGATCAGCCGTCCGCGCCTGGCCCGCCGCCGCTGCCTGCGCTGGTCGCGCTTGGCCTGCTTCCGGTGCTGGGCGGCCCGCTGCGCGCGCTCGGCCGCCGTCGGCTCCTTGAACTGGGCTTCGCCCATCAGGTTCTCGGTCAGCTCACGAAGCTGGCGGTCGATCTCGTCCTCTGGAGGAGGTCCTTTCTCCTCAGGCATAACCAGAATTTACCGGACGGATCCGGCCGAACAGCCCCCGCTCCGCCTCCGTGCGCGCCAGCGGCAGCCATCGTGCCTTGAGCGCCCCGATCCCGTGCTCGGCCGAGATCGACCCCCCTCGATCCCGCGCAGCTGCGCCCGCGTTCGTCGCCACCGCCTCGCCGACGGTGGCGCTGTCCCGCCGACGGTGGCGCTGTCCCGGCTGGCGATGAGGACCCCAGATCCAGCTCCGGGTCGGCCTCCGCCACCCGCCCCAGCGTGCCCCCCGCCCCCGCTGTGACCTGCGCCGCCTCCTGATCGACCGGTCCCAGCTGGTCCAGCCGGGTCAGGCTCAGCACCACCTCGCCGACCAGCCCGATGTTCCCCCCTTGGGGAACCACCGCCAGGCCGGCGTCCGCGCACAACGCCAGCACCGCCGCTCACCCACGACCCCCGCCAGCGCCCGTAGCAGCACACCCGGCTATGCCACTATGGCGGCATGACCTCGCCCGGCGACCCGGCCTCGTCGCACGGCATCGTCTTGATGGGCGACCCGCGATCTCGCCGATGTCCGTGACCGTGATCTTCGCGTGTCCTCGCTCGTGGCCGACGACGCCGGGGATTACGCACACATCCGCGCTGGCCTCGCGGCCCGGCTGACCCAGGCGCAGGAACTGCTCCCGCGCGGGATCCACCTGCTGCTGGTCGAGGGTTACCGGCCGCCCGCCCTGCAGCGGAGCTACTTCGAGGAGTACCTCACCTCGCTGCGCCAGCGACGGGACTGAACTCGACCTCGGCACCCCGGTCAACGCCAGCCCCGAGGAATCGGCTGGCGCGTGCTATACCGGCCATCCCTCGGTCGGCGGGGAAGCCCGCCGCCACCGCGCCATCCTGGCCGCTGCCCTCCACGCCGCCGGGCTCGTCAACTACCCGACCGAGCGGTCTCGAGCAGGGCCATCAGCTCGCGGTCCTTCGCCGCCATGGCCGGCGTCGGCCCAGGTCCGCCTCTTGGCGGGCCAGCGAGTACTCGCGGTAGCCGTTCGCCGTGCGCCCGGGCTCGGCCAGCAAGCCGATGCGGTGGTAATGCCGAACGGCCCGGGTGCTGATGCCGACCAGCCCGGCGAGTTCCCCAATCCGCATACCCCCAGGAGACACCATGACGCCGCGACAAGGTCAAACGGCTCAGGCGTCCGCGCCTCGCCTTATCCGAGAATGTCGGACCCTAGCGCTAGCATCAAACACATGTTCGATACAAAAGTACCTGCTCAAGCTGTCGGCGGTGTGGCCCTGGAGCCGCCCTCAGCTGCGCCGCCACCTGGGCCACCTGGGCCGGTGCCGTTGGAGCGGCTGGAGGCGCAGCTCTGCGAGGTCGCCGGTCACCTAGCCGCGGCCACCTGCCAGTTCCTGGTGCTGCTGGCCGAGTTCGACGCCCGCCGCGGCTGGGCGTCATGGGAAGTGAACAGCTGCGCGGCGTGGCTGTCGTGGAAGTGCCAGATGTCCTCCGGTACCGCCCGCGAGCACGTCCGGGTCGCCCGGGCCCTGCGGGACCTTCCGGTAATCCGGCGCGAGTTCGCGGCGGCCCGGCTGTCGTACGCGAAGGTGCGCGCCTTGACGCGGATCGCGACGCCGGCGACGGAGGAGCAGCTGGCGGAAATGGCGGGGCCGATGACGGGCAACCAGCTGGAGCGGTTCGTCCGGGCGCACCGCCAGTGCTCACCCGCCGATGACGCCGCCGCCCGGATCCGTCGCCGGCTGACCTGGCGGTTCGAGGACGACGGATCCATGTCCGGCACCTTCCGGCTCCCGCCCCTGCCAGGAGCGGTGCTGCTGAAGGCGCTGCGCGCGGCGGCGGCCGACCTGGACCAGCCGCCGGCAGACGTTTCCGCGGAAACGCCCCCGCCCCCGGCGGGCCGGGTGGTGGTGACCTCTTCGGACCTGGCTGATGCGCTAACGCTGATGGCGGAGGCGTTCCTGGCGGGAAAGGTAGCCGGGGCCGATGACGCGGAGGTATACCAGGTCGTCCTGCATGTCGGCACCGACGCCATCGCGGCCGAGTCCGCCGAGCGGACGGACGCGGAAACGCCCCCGCCTGCCCCGGCCGCCGTGCCCAGCCCGGCTGACCCGGGCCGCTGCCACGTCGAGGACGGCGAGGCGATCAGCGTCACCACCGCGCAGATGGTCACCTGCACCGCCGCGCTGTCGTGGATGCTCCACGGCCGCGATGGCAAGATCCTGGATCTGGGCCGCAAACGCCGCCGCCCCAACGCCGCCCTGCGCAAGGCGGCGCGCGAACGCGACCACGGCCGGTGCCAGTTCCCGGGCTGCGAGTCTCGCCGCATCGACCTGCATCACATCCAGTTCTGGGCCAACGGCGGCCGGACGAGCCTGGAGAACCTCATCTGCTTGTGCAAGCGGCACCATATGGCCATCCACGACCGTGGTTATCTCATCGCCGCCCGCCCCGACGGCACCTTCGCCTTCATCCGGCCCGACCGCACGTACCTGCCGCCATGCCCGCCGCTGCCGCCCCCGGACGGCGACATCGCCGATGTCCACGACGCGGACATCACCCCGGAGACGATCATCCCGCCGTGGTTCGGGGAGCGCCTGGACCTGGACTACGCCATCTATACCTGCCTGGCCAACGACCAGGTCCGCGCCGCCGGCCGCGACAGCCGGGACCCCGACGACGGCAGTACCGTCCGGACCGGCGCCATGGAGTTCGAACCCGGGGACTGGTATCCCCTGCTCTGCCAGTACGACGCCGAGAAATCCGCTGCCAGCGGGTCGCGCATCTCGTTCCCGGAGTGGTACAGCCAGCGCGTCCAAGCAGCGCGCTCAGCTGACGGTTGCCATGCGTAGGTGATTGATATATGTATATATCCTGACTGCCCTGGCGGCCGGCCCCCAGCATGGCTACGGCACCTGGTACCCCATGACACGCTCTACCCGTTACCCCGCGGCTCGAGCAGGTCGGTAATCGCCTCGCGGAGCAGGTCGCCGTAGACCTCGGGGCTGAGATCCGCGAGGTTGTTAAGCGACATCAGCACGCTCAGCAGCGCCCCGAGGGCACACCCCAGCCGTATCCGGTCCCGGGCGGAAATCGACGGGTCGCCCAGGACCTGCCGGAACTGCTGTTCTAGCTCCTCGTGGTCGCCGTCGTGTCCCTTGATGTGCAAGCCCGCCAGGGCCGTCTGATTGCGCTGGTGCAGGACGAACAGCTGCCGGTTGGCCAGCACCGTGTCCACCAGCCCCCGCAGCACGGCGGCCCATCCCGATGGCCCTGATTGCGTAGCCAGCTGCTCGAGCACGGGCCGGGCCAGTTCGTGCAGCCGCAGGTGCAGCGCGACCAGGATGTCCTCTTTGGCGGCGAAGTGGTAGTAGATCGCGGCCTGGGTGAAGCCGAGCGGCTCGGCGATCTGCCGCAGCGAGGTCTTGTCGTAGCCCTGCTCGATGAACAGGTCCAGCGCGACGTCGAGGATCCGATCGCGCGTATCACCCGAGTCGGGCGCGGCGGCGGAACGACGGGGCATGGCCGTCATCTTACTTGACAACCAGTAAGTAGTGGCGATTACCATGCCAGGATATAGGTACTTACTAGTTGACAAGTAAGCGGGGATGCCAGTGAGTTCTCTCATGATCGAAGCCGAAGGCCTGACCAAGCGGTACGGCCCCACCGTTGCCTTGGCCGGCATCGACCTGCAGGTCCCGGCCGGGTCCATCCTCGGCGTCCTCGGGCCGAACGGCGCGGGCAAGACCACCGCCCTCCGTATCCTGACCACGCTGTCCCGGCCCGACGACGGCTGGGCCCGGGTGGCCGGCTACGACGTCGTGAAAGAGGCGGCCGCCGTCCAGCGCAACATCGGCGTGACGGCTCAGGACGCCACCGTCGACGAGGTCCTGACCGGCCGCCAGAACCTGGTCATGATCGGCCGCCTCAGCGGCCTGCGCCGCAGCCAGGCAAAAACGCGCGCGGCCGAGCTCCTCGACCAGTTCGACCTCACCGACGCCGCCGACCGGATGCTCAAGGAGTACTCCGGCGGGATGCGCCGGCGGCTGGACCTCGCCGCCGGCCTGGTCACCAGGCCACCAGTCCTCTTCCTGGACGAGCCGACCACCGGGCTCGACCCCGCGAGCAGGCTCCGGATGTGGAACGTGATCCGCGAGCTGGTCGCGGGCGGCGTGACCCTGCTGCTCACCACCCAGTACCTCGACGAGGCGGACGAACTCGCCGACCGGATCGTGGTCATCGACCACGGCCACGTCATCGCCGAAGGGGCGCCCGCCGATCTCAAGACGCAGACCGGGGGAGCCCGGCTCGAGGTCACCCTCACCGAAGCCGACGACGCTGCCGCCAAAGCCCTGGAGCCGTTCGCGTCCGGCCCCGTCCACGTGAGCAAGGACGGGCGGCGGCTACGGGCCCCGGTACGCGGCGGCGGCGGCCTGGCCAGCACGGTCGTGCGCGCCCTCGACGCCGCCGGGATCACCGTCGACGACGTGGAAGTCCGTCAGCCCTCGCTCGACGACGTGTTCTTCGCGCTCACCGGCCGTCCCGCCGAGGCGGAGCCAGCCACCGAACGCGACCAAGAAGACCTGGAGGTAGCCCGGTCATGACGGGATTCTCTGATGCCATGGTCCTCACCGGCCGCAACATCGTGCACATCGCGCGCGAGCCGCTGCAGCTCTCCGACGTCACCATCCAGCCGGTGCTGTTCACGCTGCTGTTCGTCTACGTGTTCGGCTCCGGGGTGGTCCTGCCCGGCGGCGGCGGCTACACGGACTTCGCCATCGCCGGCCTGCTCGCGCTGAACCTCACCACCTCGGCCATGGGCACCGCGGTCGGCTTGAGCAACGACCTCAACAGCGGCGTCATCGACCGCTTCCGCACCCTGCCCATGTGGCGATCCGCCGTCCTCGTCGGCCGGTCCCTGGCCGACCTGTCGACGGCCGCCCTGTGCACCCTCATCGTCGCCGTCACCGGCCTCGTCATCGGCTGGCGCCCGCACGCCAGCATCCTGGACGTCATCGGCGGGTTCGCCCTGTTCCTGCTCTTCGCCTACGCCCTGTCCTGGGGCTGCGGCTGCCTCGGCATCGTGAGCAAGGGCCCGGAATCGGCCCAGGGGGTCGGCCTCGTCATCCTGTTCCCGCTGGCCATCGTCTCCAACGGCCTGGTCCCCACCCAGCGCATGCCCGCCGTGCTGAGGTTCGTCGCCGACTGGAACCCGGTCAGCGCCGTCACCTCCGCCGCCCGCCACCTGTGGGGCAACCCCAATCCCTCCGCGACCATCCACGCCTGGCCCATGCAGCACCCGGTCGCCGCCTCGCTGCTGTGGTCCGTCGCGCTCCTGCTGATCTTCGCCCCGCTCGCCACCCTCCTCTACCGCCGCCGCACCACCGGCTAAACGTTTCCGGCGAGCATCGCGTCGATAAGTGCCACCCGGGCGGTCAGCCCCCGCCGCTGGCTGACCGCCCGCTGCAGGTCGAGCGGCGGCACCCGCAGCGGCCAGCCCTCCCACGTCACCGTCTCGAGCCGGGACGCGGCCAAAGGCCCGAAGTCAGTCGGCAAGGGTGAGTCGACGCCCGCCTTCGGAGCACCGACCCACTCGAGCCGGGCCCCCAGGAACGCGCGGCCCCAGTAATCACCGAGAAAGCTGCCGCTGTCGTAGGCGACCGGCTCGATGAGCGCGTCGGCGAAGATCGCGCCCAGGCGCAGCGCGCCCTCACCCGAACAGACCAGGTCGATGTCGCCCGGCTCGATGCCCGCGCCGCGCACGGCCAGGGCCGTGCTGCCGGCCAGCCACCAGCTCGACTCCCGTCCGCTGGTGCGCCGGCACAGCTCGCGCAGCGTCTCGCGCCATGGGACGGGCTCCAGCCCGGCCGCCTGCCGCAGCATCAGCTCGGCGCAGCCGGCGAGGTTCCGCCAGCAGGTATCCAGTCCCGGGGTGCTCGCGGGATAACCGCGCCGCCATTCGCCGCCGTCCCGCTCGTAGTCCATCAGGACGCCCTCGGCCGACGCCGCCAGCTCGGGTCCTACCCCGCCGACGGCAAACCAGGTCGTGCCGGCCTCGGTCCACCGCCGCGTGGTGATCGCTGTCATGGCCCCAGCCTCTCAGCTGCCACCGACAATAGTCAGTCGCGCGAAGCCGCTATCCCCGCGATCTCCGCGGGCGGCGACCCTACGTGCAGGACGCCCAGCCGCTGGGTGCTGCGGGTCATCGCCACGTAGAGGTCGTTGCGCCCGCGCGGCGAGGCGGCCAGGATCGCGGCCGGGTCGGCGATGAGCACCGAGTCGAACTCAAGCCCCTTGGCCTGCCCGGCCCCGAGGAGGACGATCGCGCTGGTCAGGTCGGGGTGATCGCCGAACGACACGCCCGGTACGGCGCCGGAGACAAGGTCCCCGAGTTCCCGCACCCGGGCGTCGGGCACGATGACCGCGAGCTGTCCGGCGCCCGCGGCCTCCTGCACAATGACCTCGGCGAGGGCCAGAAGAAGCGCGCCGGCGCTAGTCACCGCCATCCGCCAGGGCCGCACGCCGGTCTCGCGCACGGACTGCGGCGGCTGCTGCCCGGGATCGATCGCGGCCAGGAGGTCCGCGGTGGCCGCCATGATCTCGGCCGGGGTGCGGTAGTTCACGGTCAGCCGGGCCAGCCGCCACCGGTCGCCGGCCAGCGGTTCGAGGACCCGTTCCCAGGACGTGGTGCCGGCCGGGCCGCCCGTCTGCGCGACGTCACCGACGATTGTCATCGACCTCATGGGACAGCGCCGGGCCAGCAGCCGCCAGGCCATCTGCGAGAGTTCCTGGGCCTCGTCCACGATCACGTGCCCGAACGTCCAGGTGCGGTCGGCGGCGGCCCGTTCGGCCATGGTCCGGCGGTCCGGGGCCTCATGGCGCGCGGCCAGTTCCCCGGCGTCCAGCAGGTCAGCAACGCCCAGCACCTCGTCGCCGGAATCGGCCGAGCCGGCCGCGATGTCCAGCACCCCCTGGGCGTAGGCAACCCGCTGCGCCTGCTCACGCGCCGAACGTACCTGGGCGGCCCGCTCGTCCTGCCCGAGCAACTCGGCCGCCTCGTCGAGCAGCGGCACATCGGCCACGGTCCAGCCGCCGGGCTCGCGCACAAGCGCGGCGCGCTCCGCCGCCGACAAAGCAGGTGCCGCAACAGAAAGCCGCGCCGGGTCGCCGAACAACTCCGAGAGCAGCCGCTGCGGCGTGAGCAACGGCCACAGCTCGTCCAGCCGGGCCCGCACTCCGGCATCCGCCCGCAGCTCACGTCGCACCTCAGCCAGATC
>JBEKJP010000094.1:0-31590 GCA_050011155.1 Streptosporangiaceae bacterium | reverse complement strand
GCGCGCGATTCGACCGCCGGTCGTCGTCACCGGCCCGCCGGCGAAGCCCGACCTAGAAGCCTGCTGGGAGCTGGGCGCGCTGCTCGCCGCCGAGGTCGCGGACGTGGGCTGGCGCTCTTTAGGACGGGCTGCGGATTCAGTGGTTGCCGCAACCATATCTTCCTATCAAATACGTTGCCACGACCATTGAAACGAAATGTTGCTGATGGGGCGGGTGGGTCCTGCGCGAGCGAGGCCGACGGGACGACGGCTGGCGCATGACACCCGGGGCATGACGCCCCGCGTCGTGTCCCGCCAGGCGCGGGAGCACCGTCAGCCGCGGACCTGCACGCGCAGTGGCAAGTTAACCGGGTGGATCCGGGCTTCCGGGTGAATAAGGGGGACCATAGTGCACAAAAATCACCCCGGAGCCCGAACTCACCCCGCTATTCCCGCGGGACAGCGCACCATCGGCCTCCGGCACACCACCGGCCTCCAGCGCACCACAGCCACCTCGCGGCACGCCAGCTAGCCAGCCGGCCGACCACGAGACACCATGATCCTGCAGCCCCTAATCCACCCGATAACCCGAATCAACCCCGTAAGCACTCGGCGCCTGAGGCTGGTGTTGCTGGCGAGCCCTGTGAAGGTGTGGGTGGCAACGCCACGATGCGTCGGCCGGGATGGCACGTGAGAGCCGGGTTCGGGGCAGCCTGGGATTCGGGAGGCGCGGAGACGGCTTAAGGATTTGGTAACACAGCGGGATGAACCGTGGTGTTTGCGTGACCGTTCTGATGGGTGAGAGATCGCCCGGGCGCCGGAAGCCTTCGTGCAGGATGAGAAGGAGACCCAGGCGTGAGGCGAGTTTCGCATACGAGTATCAGGCAGCCGCGGCACATCGGGCGGCTGTCGCGCAAGTGGCTGATGGCCGCGGTGATCACCGGGGCGGTGGCCGTGCTGGCGCCGGGCGTGCGCTATGTCACGGCCAGCCCGTCGGCTCCGGCCGCCCATCCTCAGGCGGCCACGCTGGCCGCTCAGAACCAGAACGGGATCGAGCAGGCGCCGACGCCTCAGCCCGGGACGGCCGCCGTGGCCGGGTGCAAGGGCGTCACGCCGGCCGTCTTCCCGGCCCAGGGGTTCATCACCAACCCGAGCCGTAGCCAGGGCGGCCACCTGTGGTGGCGGTTCGCGGGCGACGGCACCAGCGTGTGCATCGGCACGGTGGTGGAGTTCGTCCAGTACAACGCCACGGCGACCAAGACCTGGCGGGTGATCGTCTTCACCACGCAGAACCCGGGCGGCGTGACCGTGGCCAACCAGACGTTCACCCTCAACCGGGGCGACTACTTCTGGGGCTTCGGGCTGCACCGGGTGTTCACGGGGCTCACGGCGGTGTGCCTGGCGGCGGACGATTCGTTCGGGATGTCCTGCGTGCACTTCAGCTAGCGGCCGGGCGCCCAGCTGGCCGAGCGGGTTAGCCGCCGTCGGCTAGCTGGGCGGAGGCGCCTGGCGGGCGCAGGCCGGCTAGGACTTCTTCGGCTCGGTGGCAGGCGGCGTGGTGGCCGGGGGCTACCTCGTGGGACGGCGGGACGGTGACGCGGCAGCGGTCGACGGCCAGCGGGCACCGCGGGTGGAACGGGCAGCCGCCCGGCTGCGAGCCGGCCCGCGGGGTGTCGCCGGGCAGGATGATCCGGGTCCGCCGGGTCGCCGGGTCGACCTCCGGCACCGCCGAGCACAGCGCCAGCGTGTACGGGTGGGCCGGGCGGGCCAGCAGGTCGGCGGTGGGGCCGGTCTCGACGACCCGGCCCAGGTAGAGCACGGCCGTCCGCTCGCACAGCTCGGGCACGATCGCGAGGTTGTGCGTGATCAGCAGGTAGGCCAGCGCGCGTTCGGTGCGCAGCCGGCGGATCAGGGCCAGGATCCGGGCCTGCGCGGTCACGTCGAGCGCGCTGGTCGGCTCGTCCAGCACCAGCAGGCGGGGCGAGACCGCGAGCGCGCGGGCGATGGCGACCCGCTGCCGCTGGCCGCCGGACAGCTGGTGCGGGTAGCGGGAGGCCAGCGCCGGGTCCAGCGCGGCCTCGGATAGGAGCGCTGCCACCCGGTCGGTACCGCGATCACCGTGGACCTTGAGCACCTCGCCGATGGCGGTCCCGATCCGCATCCGCGGGTCGAGGCTGTTGTCCGCGTCCTGGAAGACGATCTGCGCCGCGCGCCGGTAGTCCCGCAGCCGCCGGCCGCGCAGCGCCAGCACGTCCTGCCCCTCGAACCGGACCGTCCCGCCCGCCGCGGATACCAGCCGGAGGATAGCCCGTCCGGCCGTGGTCTTGCCCGACCCGCTTTCTCCCACCAAGGCCAGGCCGAACGGGCCCGGCGCGAGCTCCAGGGACACGCCGTCGAGCGCTCGCACGGGACCGAAGCTGACCTTCAGGTCCCGTACTTCTAGCAGGGGGCCGCCCGTCGTGGGCTGCACCGTCGTGGGCTGCACCGTCATGGGCGGACCTCCAGGCGGGGCACCGCGGCCAGCAGCTCGCGGGTGTAGTCGTGCCGCGGCGCGGTCGTGACCTGGCCGACCGGCCCGGTCTCGACCACCTGCCCGGCGCGCATGACCGCGACCCGGTCGCACAGCTCGGCGATCACCGCCAGGTCGTGGCTGACGAACAGGATCGCCATCCCGCGTTCGTCCCGCAGCTCGCGCAGCAGCTCGAGCACCTCGGCTTGCACGGTGACGTCCAGCGCGCTGGTCGGCTCGTCGGCTAGCAGGACCTCGGCCCGCAGCGCGAGGGCGAGCGCGATCGCCACCCGCTGCAGCTGCCCGCCGGACAGCTGGGAGGGGTAGCGGCGCAGCAGGTGCGGGTCGAGCAGGACGCTGCGCATGGCCTCCTCGGCCCGGGCGCCCGCCGCGGCCGCGGACAGGCCGTGCAGCCGCAGGGTGCGGTGCACGATCCGGCCCACCCGGTACACCGGGTTGAAGGCCAGCGCCGGGCTCTGGAAGATGGCCGCGATCCGGCGACCGCGGATGGCCCGCAGGCCGGCCCCGGACATCCCGATCAGCTCCTGGCCGTCCAGCCGGACCGAGCCGGTGACCGTGGCCCCGGCCGTCCCGGCCAGCCCGAGCACGGCCAGGATCATCATCGACTTGCCGGAGCCGCTCTCCCCGGCCACGCCGACGATCTCGCCGGCGTCCACGGCCAGCTCGCCCACCGACGCGACCGGCCGGTCCCGTTGACCGGCGAAGCTCACTTCCAGGTCGCGGAGCTCCAGTTTCACCGCACGATCACCCGCCGCGGGTCGAGCACGTCGCGCAGGCCGTCGCCGAGCAGGTTGAAGGCCAGCGCGGTGAGCAGGATGGCCAGGCCGGGATAGGTCACCAGCCACCACTGGGTGGTGAAGTAGTTCTGGCCCTCGGCCACCATCAGCCCCCAGTCGGGAGTGGGGTCCTGAGCGCCCAGGCCGAGGAAGGACAGCGCCGAGGCGGTCAGGATCACGCCGCCGAAGTCCAGCGACACCTGCACGATCAGCGGCGTGACCGCGTTGGGGAGCACGTGCCGGAGCAGGATCCGCCAGGCCGGGAGGCCGAGCGCCCGGCAGGACTCCACGTAGGGCCGCCCGGCCACCGAGGCGGCCTGGCCGCGGATCAGCCGGGTGTACCACGGCCACCAGGTGATCGCGATGGCGATGGTGAGGCTGGTCAGGCTGGGCGGCAGGACGGCGGCGAAGGCCAGCGACAGCAGCAGCGAGGGGAAGGCGAGGAAGACGTCGGTGACCCGCATGATGACCTCGTCGAGCACGCCGCCGAAGTAGCCCGCCACCACGCCCAGCGGTATCCCCACCACGCAGGCGATGACCAGGACGAACAGGGCGATGAGCGGGGACACCCTGGCCCCGTACAGGACCCGGGTGAAGACGTCCCGGCCGACCTGGTCGGTGCCGAACAGGTGGTGCAGCGACGGCGCCTGCAGCGCGAACTCCGGGTGGGTGGCCGACCCGGCGTCGGCCGGGAACGGGGCGACCAGCGGCGCGAGCAGCGCGACGAGCACGATCAGCAGCGCGACCGCCCCGCCCGTCGTGATCAGCGGGCTGGCCCCGGAGAGCCTCAGCAGCCGCCTCACCGGAGCCTGATCCTCGGGTCGAGCGCGGCCTGGACCAGGTCCACGACCAGGTTGGCGGCCACGTAGATGATGGCGATGAACAGCGTGACGCCGACGATGGCCGGGGTGTCCAGGGTGGAGATCGCGGCCGCGGCGTAGCTGCCCAGGCCGGGCCAGTCGAAGACCGACTCCACCAGGAACGTGTTGACGAGCGAGTACGCGAAGACCAGCGCCAGGACGGCGACCACCGGGTTCCACGCGAGCTTCATGGCGAAGGCTCCGAACACACTGCGTTCGGGAAATCCGAGGGCGCGGACCATCTGGATGTGCGCCTCGCCCACGGTGTCGAGCACCTGGGCCCGCGTCATCCGGGCGATCACTCCGGCCGGGTAGGCGGCCACGACCAGGGCCGGCAGGATCAGGTGCTCCAGCGTGCTGGTCAGCATCGGCCAGTTGCCGCTGATGAGCGCGTCGACCACGGGCAGCTGGGTGCGGGTGACCAGGGGGTGGGTGAAGATGAGGTTGGGGTCGTACTGGCCGGCCACCGGCAGCAGCCGCAGCCGCTGGGCGAAGACCAGTTGCAGGATCAGCGCCAGCCAGAAGATCGGCATGGACACGCCGAGGACCGAGCCGACCCGGATCACGTGGTCGGTCCAGCGGCCCGGCCACCGGGCGGCCACCAGGCCGAGCGGCACGCCGGCCAGGACCGCCAGGATCAGCGCGGCGATGACCAGTTCCAGCGTGGCGGGCGCCGTGGTGCCGATGTCGGACAGCACCGGGCGGTGGGTGTGGATCGAGGTGCCCCAGTTCCCGGTCACGATGCCGCCGAAGTACTTCCCGATCCGCACGATCAGCGGCTGGTTCAGGCCCAGGTACTGGCGGGCCCGGGCCAGCTGCGCGGCCGAGGCGTGCGGGCCCGCCCAGGACGCCGCCGGGTCGCCGGGCACCACGTCGGCGATGACGAACGTGAGGACGACGACGCCCGCCACGACCACGAGAGCCAGCGCCACCCTGCGGGTGCCATAGAGGATCACAGAGTATGAAGCACTCAGGTCACGGCTTCAGGTCGTGCACGAAGACCACGTTGGGATAGGCCGGGTTGACCGTGAGGCCCGAGATCCCGCTGAGCATCGCGTACTGGTAGTTGTCGTCGTACACCGGTACCAGCGGTGCCTGCTGCAAGACCGTCACCTGCATATTCTTATACGTCTGGAGGGCGGCGGCCTTGTTCGTCGCGACGAGCTGCTCGATCGAGTTGATCTGCTTGTCCAGCGACGGGTTCGAGTAGTACGACATGTTGTAGTAAGGCGGGCTCTCGGTTTCGAGCAGGCCCTGGAACCAGGAGTACGGGTCGGGGTAGTCCGGCCACCAGTACTCCATGAAGATGTCCTGGTGCTGGGTGGCGTTGTTCGACTTGCCCTTGGCCCACTGGGTCGGCCAGGCCAGCGCCTGGGTGGAGAGGTTCACGTTCAGCGCGGCCAGGTCGGACTTCATGATCGTCGCGACCACCTGCTCGTTGCTGTCGCCCTGGGTGTAGGTCAGGCTCAGGTTGAGGGCCTTCTTGCCGGGGCCGTAACCCGCCTGGTTGAGCAGCGTGGCTGCCTTGGCCTTGTCGGTGGAGTACAACGGCAGGTCGGTGGAATGGCCGAACATGCCCGGCGGGACCAGGCCGCTGGCGGTCACGCCCGCGCCGCGCAGGGCGTCGAGGATGCCGTTGTAGTCGATCGCGTACGAGATCGCCTGGCGGACCGGCAGGCTGAGCGCCTTGACGTTGAACTGGGCCAGCAGGTTCTGCCAGGAGGCAGCCTGCACCAGCTTGATGCTGGAGTCGCCCTTGAACGAGGACCACAGCGCCGGGCTGATCTGCTCGACGAAGCTGACCTGCCCGGACCGCAGCAACTGGGCGGCCGTGCTGTCCTGCGGCACGACGCGGAACACGACCTTGGTGAAGTGCGCGCCCGGCCAGCCGCCCCAGTACTTGGGGTACTCCTTGAGGATGACCTCGAGCTCCTGGTTCTTGTTCCAGGTCTGCGCGGTGTAGGGGCCGGTGCCCGCGTCGTGCCCGGCGTTCAGCCAGCTGGTGAGCTTGCTGCCGCCGCCGCCCGCCTGGGTGTCATAGATGTAGGCCGAGTAGTCGGCCGAGGCCTCCATGGCCAGCGGGGACGGGTACTTCTGGTGCAGGACCAGCGTGTACTGATCCGGCGTGTCGATCGTGGTGACCGCGCCCCAGACGTAGGAGGCGCCGCCGCCCAGCTTGATCGTGCGCTGGATCGCGGCCTTGGCCGCCTGCGCGGTCATCAGCCGGCCGGTGTGGAAGTAGACGCCGTGACGCAGGTGGAAGGTCCAGGTCTTGCCGTCGGCCGACGACGACCAGCTGGTGGCGAGCAGCGGCTCGATCGTCTTGGTGGCCGGGTTGTAGCGGGTGAGCGTCTCGTACATCTCGCTCATCGCGATGATGCCGTCCGAGTACTCGGTGGCCGGGTCCCAGCCGTCGACCATCACCGGCGCGGTCGTGTCGTACGTGAAGACCTGGTTGGCGGGCTGCTGGGTGCTCGCCGGGCTGCTCGAACCGGAGCAGGCGGCCAGCGTCAGGACGGGCACGGTGGCGGCTGCGGCCAGCCATCCGCGATGGCGCTTCATGGATGCCTCCGTTGTGCGTACTGCGTTAGCCGCCCAGGGTCCCGGCCGCCTTGACCCTGACCCGGGCCGCCGGGGTGGTGAGGTAGGCCAGCGGGATCTCCTCGACCTCGATGATCTGTACCGCTCCCGGATCCGCGCCGGCCGCGACCGCGCGCTCGCGCGCCTCGTCCTGTGCTTCCTCAAGTATGGCCTGCCGGCCTTCCTCTCCGTAGTGGAAAATCCGGTCTACTTGCCCGCTAACCGACGCAATCGCGGCACCGACCGCGTTGGCCGCGTCGAAGTGCTCGGGCCTGATGATCTCGCTGACGCCGGGGATGCGGCTCGGGACCAGGACGCTGCCGCCGCCCACCACGATCAGCGGCCGGTCGTCGCGCGAGGTCTTCACCCGGTCGATCGCGTCGGCCAGCATCATGTCGGCCCGGGACAGCGCCTCGGCCAGGAGCGGGGCGTGAGCATGAGCCCGTTCGGCATATTCGCCCGGTCCTATCGTGGCCCGGCCGGCCACCACCGCCGCGTCGGTCAGGGTGGCCGTCTGACCGCCGAAGACCAGGGCCTCCTGGGTCAGCCGGTAGCCGACGCTGCGCGGGCCGAGCTGGACGCCGCCCCCCTCCCCCGATGTCGCTGTCCGCGTTATCACGGTGCCGCCGCCGAGGGCGATCGTGACCAGGTCCGGCATGCGGAAGTTGGTCCGGACGCCGCCGATCTCCACCCCCTGCGAGGAGTCGCGGGGGAAGCCGTTGGTCAGCACGCCGACGTCGGTGGAGGTGCCGCCCACGTCGGCCACCAGGGAGTCGGACATCCCGGTCAGGAAGGCTGCGCCGCGGACGCTGTTGGCCGGGCCGCTGCCGATGGTCAGCACCGGGTACCGCAGGGCCTGGTCCAGGCCCATCAGCGTGCCGTCGTTCTGGGCGAAGAACGTCACCGGGGTCAGGCCGTGCGCGGCCAGCGCCTCCCGCATGGCCCGGGCCACGTCGCGGGCCACCCCGGCCAGGGCCCCGTTCAAGATCGTGGCGTTCTCCCGCTCGATCAGGCCGATCGACCCGATCTCGTGGCTGAGCGACAGGTGCACCTCGCCGAGCTCGCGCTTGACCACCTCGGCCGCCAGCAGCTCGTGGCGGGCCGAGACCGGGGCGAACACGCTGGTGACGGCGACGCCGTCGGCCTCCTCGCCGACCCGGCCGAGGAACCGCGCGATGGCGTCGGTGTCGAGCGGCGACAGGTCCCGGCCGTCGAACTCGATCCCGCCGTCCACGATCACGGCGCCCACCGAGACGGCGCGGACCAGGTCCTGGGGCCAGCTGAACATGGGCCTGATGCTGTGGGTGGCGGGGCCGCCGATCCTGACCACCGCGACCCGGCGCAGGTTCACCCGCTCGAGGACGGCGTTGGTGGCGTGGGTGGTGCCGAGCATGACGTGGGTGATCCGGCCGGGGTCGGCGCCCTGCTGGTCGTGGCCCTGCTGGTTGTCGCGGAGCATCCGCAATACCGCGTCGATGGCCGCGACGATCCCGCCGGTGATGTCGGCGGTGCCGGGCACCTTGGCCTTGGCGATCACCCGGTCGGCGGTGTCCATGATCACCGCGTCGGTGTTGGTCCCGCCGACGTCGAGACCGAGACGGTAGTCAGGGCGTGGCACCGGCCAGTTCCTCCACGGGCATGTAGTCGAAGTCGTAGCCGAAGGCACGCGGCCCGGTGAGCGCGATGCCCGGCCCGGTCCGCCAGATGGGATCGCAGGCGAAGCCGATCACCGTGACCCGCTGGCCGTAGGCGATCCGCTCGGTCCCGATCGCGTCGGCCGTCTCGGTGTCCAGCACGGTGATCAGGTCGGGCACCGAGGCGAGGACCCGGCCGCGCTCCAGGGCCACCAGGTTCTCGTTCTGCAGCTCCAGCCGGACCAGCCGGCCCGAGTCCTGGCCCAGGCCCTCGATGATCACCGAACCGGCCGCGAACCCGCTCGTCGTCCGGCGCTCGACGTCCTGGACCTTGCCGCCGATCAGCCGGGACGCCCCGAGCTCGGCGATCAGCGCGGCGACCGGGTCGCCCGCGGCGCGGCCGATGGCCTCGCCGATCCTGATCGCCAGCGAGACCGAGCCGCGCACCGTGGCCGTCCGGGCCTGCGCCGCCGTCAGCGGGTACTCGGTCGAGCTGGCGGCCCCGCCGAACTCGACGGCCGCGGCCCGTTCCAGGCGTTCCATCCAGTTACCGGAGACGGTGCGCAGGATGAGGAGGTTGCCGCGTTCGTCGGTCATCACGGCCGGGCTCGGCGAGATGCCGGCCAGGTTCATCGTGACCTGGTTCACCTCGGGAAAGGCGCGGCCCATCCCGTCGGCGTCCACGATCGGCAGGCCCAGCCGCGCGGCCCAGGTGACCGGCAGCAGGCCGTTGCCGCCGCCGATCTCGCCCGCCATGAGCGCGGCGACCCGGCGGCCGGTGAGCTCCTCCAGGTGGTGGCGCAGGCGGTCGCCCTCGTCCCCGTTCTCGATCTTCTCGATGCTGACCGTGGGGGCGCCGATGCCGCCGCACGACATGATCAGGTCATCGTCAGGCAGTTCGTCCAGGTCCATCAGCGGGACGGGGCCGTAGTCCTCGGTCGCCTGCAGGGTCTGGAGCAGGCAGAGGTACGTGTCGCCGCCGCCGCCGGCGCCGAGCACCGCGCAGCCGCGCGCCATGGCACGCAATGAGGAAGGCTCTAGCAGGCGTTTCATAATCGGGGCTAATGATCTCAGCGTAAGAAGGCCAGGTCAGGGATTACGCGCAATAATCCCTGAAACGTGACCGGGCCGGCACCGCCAGGCGCGCCATCTCGGCCCGGCTGATTTCACGCCGCAGGTCCTCGGTGTTCCGGGCCCGCACCACGCGCGGCGGGCTGGTCCGGGGCACGCGCGCGTAGTACTGCCCGGCGACGCCCCGCCAGACGTACCACTGCGGGAACTCGCGCGCATAGGGCCGCCACTCCGGGAGCACCGCCGCGTCCTGCGCGGATTCCGACCCGGATTCGGTGTCGCGTTCCATCGCTGCCCCTTGGAAAGCACCTAGATCTGCGGTGTAGACCGGGGCTGTAGACCGGGGTCACGCCGCATGCGGAAGCTGGGAATGCACAGCAATGCTCGCAGACGCGGTAGCCAGAAGGTAATAGGCAGATTGCACCACGATGGACACCGATGTGTGCGATCCGCATAGGGTTGGCCCATGGGATCGGCAGTGCCATGACTTCCGTAGACGAGATCCTCGCGGGCTCGCCGCTGGCCGGCCTGCGGCGGATCAGCCGCCGCGGCGGGGATCGCAAGGTCACCGCGGTCCGCCTGGCCGAGCAGTTCGCCGAGCTCGACGACGCCACAGCCGACAGTTTCGTCGTGCTGTCCCGGGTGGCTTCGGCCGAGATCACCGGCTACCGGCTGGACATGGCCTTGCGCTGGGCGGCGATCAACGGCGTGGCCGCCGTCGCGGCGTTCGCGGCCGAGGAATGGCAGCCCGCGGTGACCGCGCTGGACATCGCCGGGCCGGCCGAGATCGCCCTCATCTCGATCCCGGACGGCACCGACCTGGTCGCGCTGGCCCGGGGGATCTACGCCGAGATCGGCGGCAGCGCCGCGCAGGCGCTCGCGCGCGCCCAGCAGGGCCTCGACGCGGTGCAGCGGGCCGAGTCGGCCGGTACCGGCCCGGCCGAACTCGCCCAGATCGCCAGCCGGGCGCTGGGTACCCCCGTGGTTTTCTCTCACCTGCCGTCCCGGTCGGCGGGGAGGTCGGGGGTGAGCATGCCGGTGCTGACCGAGCAGACCCCGGCCGGCTACTTCACCGCCCCGGACGCGGGCGGCGAGGCGGGCATCGCCGCCAGCCTGGTCCTGCACGCCGCGGCGGCGGTGGCGGCGCGGCACCTCGACCTGGCCCGGCGGGCCCGGGAGACGCCGGTCCGGTCCCGCAGCGAGCTCCTGGCCGAGCTGCTGATGTCGGAGTCGGCGATCAACGAGGACCTGCTCGAGCGGGCGCGGCAGCTGGGCATCCCGGTGATCGGCTGGCATCTCGCGGTCCGGGTCGAGGCGGACGACCTCGACGAGGCGGAGCAGGACGAGGTCCGGCGGTTCGAACTGCTCGAGGCGGCGGGCCAGGCCGCGCTGCAGGCCGTGTCCACGACCGGCGAGACGTGGTACCTGTCCCGGATCGCGCGCGCCATCGTGCTGATCCGGGTGACGACATCTGACCCGGGGCCGCAGGCGGGGGTGCGGGCGGCGCGTTCGGCCGAGCGGGCGCTGCAGGCGATCGGGGAGCGGCTGCCGGCGCTTCGGTTCCGGGCCGGAGTAGGGACGGCACACGAGGGCCCGACGGGGCTGCGGGCCTCGGCCGCCGAGGCGCGGGGGGCGCTGGCCGCGGCCCGCGCCGCCCGCCGGCCGGCCGGGGTCGCCGCGCACGACGCGGTGGGGATCCGGCGGATGCTGATGGAGTGGTACGCCTCCGACACGGTCCGGTTGTCGGTGCGGGATCAGCTCGCTCCGCTGGAGAACCTCGGCCCGGCCCGGGCCGGCACCGCCATCCGGACGCTGGCCGCCTACCTGGACGAGCAGGGTTCGATCGTCAAGACCGCCGAACGGCTGCACCTGCACCGCAACGCGGTGACGAACCGGCTGCGCAGCATTACCGAACTGCTCGACGTGGATCTCGACGATCCTGATCAGCGGCTCGCGCTTCAGTTGGCGTGCCGGGCCCGCTTGCTGGGCTAAGGCGGCTGCTTGGGTTAGGGCTTGCGGGCGACGCCGGCGTGGCTGTCGACTTCGCGGGGCTCTTCCTGGGCGTCCCTGATGTCGGGGCGCCAGCGGGAGGTGCTGACTACGCCGGGTGGCACGAGGTCCAGGCCGCCGAAGAACGCGGTGATCCGTTCGGGGCTGCGCAGGTGGTAGGAGCTGGCCGAGTTCTGGTTGTAGACCGCGATGGCCTGGTTCATCTCGGGGTTCGTGTCGGTGCCGTCGACGAGGGCCAGGTAGCTGCCGGACGGCAGCGCGGCGAGCAGCCGGGACACGATCGAGCCGGGCTCGTCGGAGTCCTCGATCTGGCCTAGGATGCCCAGCATCATCAGGGCGACGGGCTGGCCGAAGTCCAGGGTCTGCGCGGCTTGGCGCAAGATCCGGTCCGGGTCGCGCACGTCGGCTTCGATGTAGCTCGTCATGCCGTCGGGCGCGCTGGTCAGCAGGGCCTGGGCGTGCACCAGCACCAGCGGGTCGTTGTCGACGTACACGATCCGTGATTCCGGGGCCACCTGCTGGGCGGCCTGGTGGGTGTTGTTCGCGGTCGGCAGCCCGGTCCCGATGTCCAGGAACTGCCGGATGCCGGCCTCCCCGGCCAGGTAGCGCACGGCGCGGCCGAGGAACCGGCGCTGCACCCGGGCGTTGTGGGCGATGGCGGGGAACATCTTCAGGATCAGGTCGCCGGTCGCGCGGTCGGCCGCGAAGTTGTCCTTGCCGCCCAGCAGGTAGTTCCATACCCGGGCCGAGTGCGCTTCACCGGTATCGAGCTGGGGCGTTCCGCTTTCACCGTCCGTCGGCGACATGCCATTCACGGCGTCAGCCTCCCGTTAACCCGATCCTCCCGGATCGTACCTGTTGCCCAGGGCGAGCAAAGCCTATCTGGCGTCCCCCGGCCGGGTCAGTCGGTGACCGGGATCAGCGAGCCGCCGGGCCCGAGGCGGTACCGCTTGCGCGTGTGGGTCCTCATGAAGGTGGGGGGCCGCCGGGTTTCCTCGCGGGCCGATGATGGAAGGACGAGGCTCATGGAATCCGACCGCCGGGCCCGCCGCACCGGTCGCCGCCGTGTCCTGGCCTGGCTCGTGGTGGCCGGGCTCATACTGGCCCTGGTCGCGGCGGCTGATGCGGCGGCCGCCATTACCGGGAGACTAGCCAGCGCCGGGAAGTCAGCCGCGCCCGCGGCCCGCGGGCGGCTGGCGGGGCGGGTGATCGGAATCGACCCGGGGCACAACGGCCTGAACTACACCAACCCGGCGTTCCTGAACCGCAAAGTCTGGAACGGCCGGGAGTGGGAAGGCTGCGACACCACCGGGACCCGGACCGCGGGCGGCTACACCGAAGCCCTGTTCACCTGGAACGTCGCGACGTACCTGCGCGCGGACCTGGTGGCCATGGGGGCGCGGGTGGTGATGACCCGGTCCGGCAACCGCGGCCTCGGACCGTGCGTGGACCGGCGCGCCCGGATCCTGAACCAGGCGCATGCCAACGTATCCGTCGACATCCACGCCGACTACGGGCCGCCCGCCGGGCGCGGCTTCTCCATCCTGGAACCGGTCGCCGACGGGCCGAACAACAAGGTCATCGGCTCCTCGGCCCGGTTCGGCCGGGATGTCCACGCCATGCTGCTGCGCGACACCAAGCTGCCGGTCAGCGACTACTACGGACGCAACGGCTACATCAGCCGCGACGACCTGGCCGGCCTGAACCTCACCACCATGGCGAAGATCCTGGTCGAATGCGGCAACATGCACAACGTGACCGACGCCGCCCTGCTGGTGCGGCCGGGCGTCCAGCGCGGCATCGCGGCCGCGCTGGCCGCGGCGATCGTCAAGTTTCTCGCCGCGCGCTGAACTCGCCGGCCACCGCGCCGTCGAGCAGGGCCCGGACCTGCCCGGCGATGGCGGCCGGTGCGGGCGACCCGATCCGCGCGGCCATCCGTCCGTGACGTTCACGGTTTGCGGAAGGTGAAGAGCCGGCCGACGGGCGCCCCCGCGGCCGGAGCGACGGCGAGCCGGCTGACGCCGACGGCCATCATGGGCTTCATCTCGGGGGTATCGAAGGCCTCCAGGGCGTCGAACGCGATCTCCTCGAAGCCGCTGGCGGCGAACCAGGCCCGGACCTGCGGGGTCAGGTCGGGCGGGCGGCGGCCCCGGGTCCAGATCACGGTGGCTCCCGGACGGCACAGGGCGGGCGCCGCCGCGATGGTGCGCTCGATGTCCGCGTCGCTCACGTTGCCGAAGATGCCGCACAGCAGCAGCACGTCGGCCGGCAGCGCGTCGGCGAAGCTGGTCACCAGGCTCGCGTCGGCCGTCCGCACCTCGACCTGGGCCAGCCCGCGCGCCGCAGCCGCCTGCCGGGCCGGGTCGGCGTTACGTTCGTCCCATTCGACCAGCACGGCGCGGACGTCGTCGCGGCGGGGATGGTCCGGCAGCACCCCGACGACGTCACGGCCCTGCCCGGCGCACAGGCTGACCAGGCTGACCGGGCCCGGGGGGGCCCGGTCGACCGCCTCGGCCAGGTGCCACTGGACGCATCGCAGCCGGGCGTTCAACGGCGACGCCGGATCGTCGTAGCCCTGATGCCAGGCGGCCCAATCCATCACCCAGACATTATGGCCAGCGGCAGGGCGGGATGTCACAATAAGTAAGTGGGGGGGTACCACTGGCATGGTGACGCTGCTGTTCACCGATATCGAGGACGCCGTCCGGCTGTGGGAGGCTGACCGCGAGGCCATGGCGGCGGCGGCGACCCGCCATGACCGCATGGTCCGCCAGCAGGTCGAGGCGTGCGGGGGCCGCGTCTTCAAGACGGTGGGCGACGCCCATCGCGCGGTGTTCGCCGACCCGGTGGCCGCGCTTTCGGCGGCGGCGGCCATCCAGCGCGTGGTCGGCGCCGAGCCCTGGGCCCGCGGCTTGGCCATCCGGGTGTCCATGGCGCTGCATTCCGGTGCCTGCGTGGAGCGCGACGGCGATTACGCCGGCCAGGTCGTGAACCGGGCCGCCCGGTTGCTCGACATCGGCCACGGTGGTCAGATCCTGGTCACCGCGGCGACGTACGCGCTGCTCGCCGGCCGGCTGCCCGGCGGCATCGGGCTCCGGGACCTGGGCGAGCAGCGCCTGAAAGACCTGGGGCGCGCCGAACGGGTCTTTCAGGTCACCGGCGCTGGCCTGGCCGAGGAATTCGGTTTACTGCGCTCACTGGACGACCCGGCACTGCGGCACAACCTGCCGTCGCAGGCCACCGGCTTCGTCGGCCGGACGGCGGAGCTGGCCGAGCTGCGCGCGCTGGTGTCGGGCGGGTCGCGGCTGGTCACGATCACGGGTCCGGGCGGGATCGGCAAGTCCCGGCTGGCGTTGCAGGTAGCGGCCGATGCCCTCGATGGCACCGGCGACGGAGTATGGCTCGTCGAGCTGGCACCGGTGACGGAACCTGAGCTGGTGACCCGGACCGCGGCCGCCGCGCTCAGGATCAGCGAGGCACCGGGGCGGCCCATGCTCGACACGCTGATCGACGCCGCCGCCGACCGGAACCTGCTGCTGATCCTCGACAACGCCGAGCAGGTGCTCGGCGCGGTCGCCGAGCTGGCCGATGCCGTCATCCGGTCGTGCCCCCGGGTCTGCCTGCTCGTCACCAGCCGGGAGCCGCTCGGCATCATCGGGGAGCACGTCTTCCGGCTACCCGGCCTGGCCGTCCCGCCCGCCGGTCTCGCCGCTCCGGACCGGCTGGCCGCGTTCGAGTCGGTGCAGCTGTTCGCGGAGCACGCCTCGATGTACCGGCGGGGCTTCGTCGTCGACGACACCAACGCGGCGCCGGTGGCGGCGATCTGCGTCCGGCTCGACGGTATCCCGCTAGCCCTCGAGCTCGCCGCCGCTCGGCTGGGCTCGCTCTCGGCGTCGGAGATCAACGCCCGCCTCGATCAGCGGTTCCGGCTGCTGACCACGGGGAACCGCACCGCCCGGCCGCGTCATCAGACGCTGCGAGCCCTGATCGACTGGTCCTACGACCTGCTCAGCCCCGAGGAGCGGATCGTGCTCGAACGGCTCTCCGTCTTCGCCGGGGGCTGGACCCTGGATGCCGTCGGAGCGGTTGTCCACGGCGGCGACGTCGCCGACTGGCAGGTGCTCGACCTGCTGGCCACGCTGGTCGGCAAGAGCCTGGTCCAAGCCGATGTCATCCTCGGGTCGACCCGCTACCGGCTGCTGGAGACGGTCCGCCACTACGCCGCCGAACGTCTCGCGTCGCGGCCGGGCTCGGACCCGCGCGACGTTCGTGTCGCGCACCGCGACTATTACCTGTCCCTGGTCGAGACTGGTGCCACCCGGCTGCGCGGTCCCGAGGAAGTGCGCTGGCTGGACCGGATCGAGGCCGAGTTCGACAACATCCGGGCCGCGCTGGCGTTCAGCATGGCCGATCCGGGCGAGGCCGGGCCCGGCCTGCGACTGGCGGCGGGGCTGAAGTGGTTCTGCTTCATGCGCGGCCACAGTGGCGAGATCATCGAGGCGCTCGGCGCTCTGCTCGCCCGGCCGGACGTCCGCGAGCCCACGCGCGACCGGGCCCGGGCCCTGGCCGCACGCTGCCACCTGCTCAATAACTTCGGCCCCAGCCCGGCGATCCTCGCGATGGCGGAGGAAGCCGTCGCCATTGGCCGCGGCCTCGGCGATGATTACGTCGCCGGTGATGCCCTGTGCGCGCTGTGCTGGTTCACCTTCATGTCCGGCGATCTGCCCGCCGCGCTGGCCCTGGTCGAGGAGGCCGTCGCGCTGGCCAGGTCATCAGGAGACCCCCATCTGCTGACCACCGCGCTCAGCCATCGCGCGACGTTCAACGGCGAGTCCGGCGACCTGGCCGCGGCCGCGGTCGACCAGCAGGAGCTTCTCGCCCTCGCCCGGACGGCCGGAGACAACTACGTACTCGCCCTCACCCTGATGAACCTGGGCGTCGATCAGATCACGGCCGGAGAACTCCGGGCGGGCACGACCTACCTGCAGGAGTCGCTCCGGGTCGCCGACGCCCACGGCTACCAGCACATGGCTTCCGTCGTAACGGCGAACCTGGGGTACGTCCACCTCATGGAGGAAGACGCCGCCAGCGCCCGGCGTCCGTTCATCAGCGTCCTGGACCGGGCGCGCGCCACCGGTGAGATGACGCTCGTGCACGTGGCCGTCCTTGGCCTCGCGCTAGTGGCCAGTGCGGACGGTGACCCGGCCGTCGCCGCCACCTTGCACGGCGCCGCCGATCATCTCTACGAGCAGGCCGGGCAGGCCTACGATGCCCTCGACTTGAGACTGCGCGCCACCGGGCACGCCCGACTGCTCGACCTGCTCGGCCAGGCCGCGTTCGAGGCCGCCTGCCAGTGCGGCCGCGCGCTCAGCCAGGCCGACGCCGTAGCCCTGGCCCTGAGCACGGCCCAGCCAGATCCGGAACCCGCGCCCGCCGTGACCGCCCCGGCGGCCGGCCCGCTGTCGGCACGGGAGACGCAGATCAAGGCGCTGCTGGCCGGCGGCGCGAGCAATGCCAGGATCGCCGCGACGCTTTTCGTCACGCCGAACACGGTGCGGACGCACCTGGACCGGATCAGGGACAAGACCGGCGCCAGGAACCGGGCCGAACTGACCCGGTACGCCCTGCAGGCGGGTATCGAACCCGTCATCACCACTTCCTGATGTAGGCCGGCCGGCCCACACGCGGGGCGCGCGGTGGGCCGCCCGGCCCCTGCCGCCGGACCGGGCCCGGACCTTACGTTCTGGTTTATGAAAATCAAATTCACCAGAACACCCACCTTCACGAAGTCGATTATCGCCGCGGCGGTATTCGCGATCATTTACCTGGCGTCGGGCTCCAACCTCCCGTCCTGCAGCGACACCATCGCGGCACTCAATTCGAGCGGCGGGTGCATAGAACGCCAGAGCTTCCTGCACACGGCTTCCGGCTGGCTGGCGCTGATCTGCCTGGTCGCCGCCGCGGTCCTGCTCGCGCTCAAGCACAAGGACGCCATCCTGGGGCGGCAGGCGCCGGCCGAGCAGGTGGGTCAAGCAGCGCCAGCACCGGCACCAGCACCGGCACCGGCACCGGCGCCCGGGCGGCCTTCCAACTTCTGCGCCACATGCGGCACCCGCATCATCGCGGGCGACAGTTTCTGCCAGGGGTGCGGAGCCCTGGTGGGATCCCTGCAATCCCAGCCGCCGCCATACAAATGAAATCCCGCTTCCAGTGCGTTTTAACGCACTGGAAGCCCGGTTTCACTGCCTCCGGAACGCGGCATTGCGACCCCGGCGAATACCGGGCTGGCCGTTGCCGCATCCATTAATGACCGAAAGGACGATGCCTGTCCGGACTGGACCGGCTCAGACAAAGGGGAGAACCATGGTTTTTATCAGGCAGCACAGCAAGCAATTCCTCCTGACCGGGACGCTGGCCGTCGCCGTGACCGCGTTCATGGTCACGGCCTGCGGCGGCGGGAGCGGAGCGGCCGCGGCCCAGGGGGCGGCCGCCGGTAAGTGGACGCAGGCCGAGATCAGCCAGTTCGAGGCCGCATCGGGGGCGGACGCCGGCGATAGCCAGGACTCGTGCATCACCGGGTACTTCGAGCGGGACATGTCGTTCGGGAGCGCGATGGCGGTCGTGTCGGTGGACCCCGCCTCGAGCTCTAGCATGTCGCCCGCCCAGGTCAAGGCGGCCTTGGTCCGCAAGTACGGCGCGGCCGAGGGCGGTACCGTGAACACCCAGTTCGAGCACGTCGTCACCGACTCGGACAACGAGTGCGGCGCGGCGGCCGCACCGGCCACGACACCCGCGGCCCCCGCCGCCACCTCTGCTGCCACTCCGGCCGCGACGTCGGAGGCATCGTGCACCGTGGACTGCACGGACCCGGTCGCCAGCGGGGAGAGCGGGTGGCTGGCGCAGGTGCAGGGGGCGCTCCAGAACGTGCAGCAGGACCTCAGCAGCATCTCCTCGGACACCGGCAGCGCGCCGGATAACCTCAGCCTGGACGGCTCCCAGCTGGAGCAGGACGCGCAGGCCGCCCTGGACCCCAACTACGACCCGCCCCCGGCCGACGACGCCGACTGGACGACGGCGATGAACGATTACGTCACGGCCGGGGAAGACTACACCGGCGACAACATGAACCAGCAGGACGACAACCCCGCCCAGGCGGCCCAGGAGATCACGGCTGGCAATACGGCCCTGGCCAGCTTCAACGCCGCCAACGGGGGCGTACTGAACGGGACCATTCAGTCCTGATGATGCGATCAGTCGCGGGCCTGGACGGCCGTCCAGGCCGGTGCGGCCCACGGCGTCGCGGCGGGTGGGGAACACGGCCAAGCCGGCCAGGACATCCCAGATCGTGAACACGACGCCGAGGGTACCGACGCAGATGAAGATCGTGATGAGCACCGGGGCGATCGCGCGATCGGGCATCGAGCTTGTGGTCGGCGTAGTGGGCCAGCCAGTTGGCCCGCGGGATCACCACGAGGGCGTGCAGGACCAGGTAGCATGCGTCCTGGACGTGGCCGCGGGCCAGCACCGGGCGGGGTTCGGCGGGCCAGAGCCGCTCGCAGATCCCGGTCACCACGACCAGCGCCACCAGCAGGGGTGCGGCGAGCTCGGCCCGCCCGGCGCCGAGGACCCGCCAGCACGAACGAAGCAGGTGACAGCCGTCGCCACCATGTGGGACGACTCCCGGCCCGGACCTGAATCTGCTGGACAGCCATCTGACCTCCGCTACTGGAGGCTACGGACCGGCGGCCTCACAGGTTCACAGCGCCGGGCCAGTCGGCGGCGAGCAGGCCGTAGATGACCTCGTCGAGGAATTCGCCGGTCACCCACGCGGCCCGACGCAGGGTGCCCTCGTGCGTGAAGCTACCTCGTTCGGCCGCCGTGATCATCGCGGTATTGGTGGCGAGCGTCTCGATTTGCAGGCGGTGCAGCCCGCGGACGGCGAAGCCGTACTCGCACAGCGCCCGGACCACGTCGGTGCCCAGGCCGCGGCCGCGGAAGGCGGGCCGCAGGCCCAGCCCGAGATGAGCCGCCCGGTTGTGCAGGTCGATGCCCCACAGCAGGGCGTCGCCGGCTAGTTCGTCACCGGCCAGCTCTACCACCGAGAAGATGGCCGCGTCGTCGCTGGGCTCGCCGACCGCGTACGGCGAGGCGGCCGTGCCGAGCGAGACCGGGCGCCACGGCCGCGAGTCGGCCTGGGAGCGGATCGCGACGTCCTCGTACAGTTCGGCGTGCAGGATCGGGACGTCTTCCTCGACCCGGGCCCGCAGCTTGATCTTGCCGACGCGCAACATAAGACGTTCCTACCATCACGCCGAACGGGGTGCCGCGCCCGCCCCGGCACCGCGCATCAGGGTGCCGCGGGCTACGCCGGACCGGCGGTCAGGGTGAGGCCCGCGTCCGTGAGCCGGCCGATGAGCGCGGCGCCCATCGCCGTGGCGGGGGTCAGGACGCCGGCCAGGCCGGGCAGCCGGTCCCGGTCGAGCGCCAGGCACAGCGCGCTCTGGCCGAGCATCACCGAGGTGGCGGCGTAGCCGGGGTCGCCCTGCGCCTCGACCCGGGCCACGTACTTGGTCCCGGCCGCGGTGCGGGTGTGGACCTGGATGCGGAAGTAGCCGTTGCGGCGGGTCTTTTCGCCGGGGCCCTGGCCGGCCGCGGGCAGGAGGCGCCCCTGGAGCATACCGAGGAGTGCCCGCGACGGCCCGAACGCCAGGCCCGCTCCCAGGGAGTGGAGGGCCGCGCTGGCGGCGGCGCCCTTGAGCGGCGCGGCCGGGCCTGAGCCGAACCCGGTGGTCTCCCGGTAGCGGAACCGGCGGCCGTAGGCCCAGTCGCGCAGGGCGTTGCTGCGGCGCACCACCCGGGTGTTGATGCCGGCCATGGCGAACGGGCCCAGCCACATCCGCAGCGCGGCGTCGTAGCTGGGCCAGGTCAGGTCGCGTTCGTCGCCCAGGTCGGGCTCGGCGCCGCGGTCGGGGCTGAGGGCGTAGGGGTCGTCCACCACCTGGCCGAGGCGGGGCGCGGCCCGCACCTCGTCCAGCTGGCCCATCATCGACGCGATGGTCCCGCCGCTGACGCCGCCCTTGAGCGCGGTCAGCACCAGCGTGGTGTCCTGCAGGTCCCCGGCGCCGTCCGCGCCAGCGGCCTGGTGCAGCAGCAGCACGCCCAGGTCGGACGGGATGGAGTCGAACCCGCAGCAGTGCACGATGCGCGCCCCCGTGCTGGCCGCCGCCTGGTGGCAGCGGTCGATGCTGTCCCGGATGAACAGCACCTCCCCGGTCAGGTCGGCGTAGTCGGTGCCGGCCGCGGCGCAGGCCTCGACCAGCGCGAGCCCCTGACGGCGGTAGGGACCCACCGTGCTCACCACGACGCGAGCCGCCCGGGCCAGCGCGTCGAGGGACGCGGGATCGGCCGAGTCGGCGACCAGCAGCGGCCAGGCCGACGCCGCTTCTGGGAGCCGCGACCTGGCCTCGGCCAGCCGCTGGGCCGAGCGCCCGGCCAGCCCGACGCGGACGCCGCCGGGGGCGTGCGCGGCCAGGTATCCGGCCACCAGCCGTCCGGTGAAACCGGTGGCGCCGAACACCGCCACGTCGAGCTCTCGGTCCTGATTCACGGGCTCATCGTATGCACGGTTCGCAAGCACCCGGCGAAACTGGGTGTACATGGCCGGGCGCAGCCCTCACCATAGGTTCGTGACTCCTTCCGGCCAGGCCATCCCGAGGCTGGCGGCGGTTTCCGGTTCCGCCAGCCTCGATCCGGCGCGGCTGCTGCCGCCGGTGCTCGGGACCGACGACACCGACACGCCCGCCGACATGGTGGACGCGCTCGCCCTGGCGCCGTTCACCGCCGGCACTCAGCCGTACGCCGTCACGGTGCGGCTGAGCGAGGTCCGCACCGGTGCGTCGATGCTGCCGCCGGGCTCGGCGGTGCTGCGCCGCGCGGTCGAGCCGGACCGGGACGCGTGCCTGGCGGCGGGCGCCGGGTGGACGGTCCGGGTGATCCGCTGGCACAGCGGCGGCGCCGAGGTGAGCGTCACGGCCGTGGCCGAGGATCTGGCGCACTCCGTCCTGGCCCAGGCGACCAAGGACGCGGCGGCGGAACCGAACCCCGTCGACGAGGCGGTGAGCATGGGGTTCTGGCACCGCAGCCCGCGCCGGGGCCCGCACCGGGCGGGCCGGCGACTGTCCGCCTCGTCATGGGCGGACATCCGGGCCAATTACCCGGGGGCCGCCGGGGCCGCGCTGGACAAGCTGATGGCGGTCACGCCGGATACCGTGCACGGCCACCTGGTGCTGTTGCACGGCGCGGCGGGCACCGGCAAGACCACCGCGCTCCGGACGCTGGCCCGCCAGTGGCGGTCCTGGTGCCAGGCGGACTGCGTGCTCGATCCCGAGACGCTGTTCGGCGAGCCCGGCTACCTGATGGACGTGGCGATCGGCTACGAGGACGAAGACGAGGACGGGCCGCCGTGGCGGTTGCTCATCCTGGAAGACTGCGACGAGCTGATCAAGAGCCAGACCGGGCAGCCGCTGTCCCGGCTGCTCAACCTCACGGACGGCATGCTCGGCCAGGGCCGGAAGGTGCTGGTGGCCATCACCACGAACGAGGACCTGCGCCAGCTGCATCCGGCCGTCGTCCGGCCGGGCCGCTGCCTGGCGCACATCGAGATCGGGCCGCTGGCTCCGGCCGAGGCGAGCAGCCTGCTCGGCCAGCCGGTAGCGACGCCGATCACGCTGGCCGAGCTCTACGCCATGCGGAACGGTCATTCCGCGGGACGCCCGGCGGAGACCGGGATCGGCCAGTACCTGTAAGAACGGCGTGTGCTCGAGCCAGTGGGTGAGCAGGGCCTGGTCGCCGAGGACCTCGACCGCGGGGTCGGCCGCCGGGATACGGCGGGTCAGGACGAGCAGCAGGCGAGCGGCCGGGCCGCGGACCGCGACGTCGGCCTTAGCGTGCCCGGGCGCCACGGTGACGCCGGACGATGTGCGGGTGACGAGCCACTCCCCCGTGCCTGTTCCGTCCAGGCCGGGATCGGTGGCGTGGAAGTGCAGGGTCTGGCCGTCGCCGCCCAGGTCCCGCGCCCGGGCCGGGTCGGCGGTGCTGGCCACGACGAGGCCGAGCCATTCGTCGACCCCGTCGGCGGCGAAGCCGGGGGCCAGGCCGACGCCCAGCTCGCGGCCGGTCGCGAGCTGGGCGTCGGCCAGATGCACGGCGGCCTCGTGCGCGCGGCGGCGCGCCCACCACCGGGCCGGGCGCGGCCCGGTGAACGTCCACACCGGGTCGTCGCCGACGGCCGTGACGGCTTCGGCGACCAGGTCGGCGCTTTCGGTCAGCCAGGCAACACGGCGGGAGGGGTCGTCGGGCATACGCCCGTTCGGTACATCTCGGGTGGGGATGGGCGCGGTGGCGCGGGTGGCTACGATCTGGGCCGCCCACCGGTGACCGCGGCCGACGTGCGTGGCGAGCTGCCGGAGGGTCCAGCCCGGGCAGGCCGGGACCGGCCGTTCCAGGTCGCCGTCGATGATCTCGGCCAGCTCGGCCGTGCTGGCGCGCAATTCGGCGAAGAAACGTTCGTCGTCACCCATCGTCGTCCTCCTCGGGCCGGCTTGCGGCTAGCGTAAACGGGGTCGGTACGCGGCCGCCGCCGGGGTGGCGGAAACGGGGTCGGTGCTGGAGTCGGTGCTGGAGTCGGTGCTGGCCAGCGTGCCCTGGTGGAAGTAGACGCGCCAGCCGTCCGGGGTCCGGAGCCAGACCGAGCTGCGCAGGGCGCGGCGTTCACCGCGCTGGCTGACGTAGGTCAGGTGGATCACGTCGTCCGCGAGCCGGATGCCGGCCATCTGTGTAGCGGAGACGAGTGGCTCCTCGCCGCCTGGTTGCTCGGCGGCCAGGGCCGCGATCATTTCGGTCCTTCCCCACCGGCGGCCGGAGGCGCCGAATTCGGAGAAGCCCGGGTGCAGCAGCGCTTCCACCGCTGACGGCTCGGCGCGCACTTGGACCTGAAGCAGCCGCAGCTCTAGCTCGATCACGTCCCGTACGTCCCGGTCAGCCGGAAGGGAATCCATGTCGGCGACCTTAATCGCGCACCCATGATCACGTGTTGTTTGGTGTCACTGGCGACCCACAACAACACGTGATCATGGAAGAGCATTGTCGGTGGGGCTCAGATCGAGCCCTGGGCGCTGTGGCTCGACGGTCGACCGGGTCCGCCGACGTCCTGACCGAAGCGGCCCGGCTCAGACGAAGCGGATCTGGGTGTTACACAGCTGGCCGGACGAGCCGGCCACGTGGTCGCGGTCGGTGGCGTGCACGTCGACGGCGACGATGCCGGTGCGGCCGTCGCGGGCGGGGACGAACCGGATGGTCCGGCGGCTGAAGGCGAGCGCAGCGCAGTTCGCGGGGCCGTCCGCGGGGCCGTGCTCCGTGTCCACCGCAGGGTCGATGCCGATGATGGCGGCCCAGGTCCGGGCCATGGCGGCCGGGTCGGCGGCCGCTACGTCGACCGCGACGATGTCGTCGGCCCGGCTGGTGCGGGCGGCGTGGGCGGTTTGGGCCCCGGGGAGTTCGTCCCAGAACCAGGCGTCGCGCGGGAGGAACTCGTCGAGCTCGAGCAGCACGCCGACGTCGAGCGGGTGCAGCTGGACGATGCGGTGGCCCATCGCCTCGGTCTCGACCGCGACCCGGACGCCGTGGGCGGCGGCTCGTTCCCGTACCCCATCCAGCGACGGAACCTGGGTGGACAGCACCCAGCCGGACGCGCCGCCGACCCGGCGCAGCCAGCGGGCGACCGAGTGGTCCGGCGTGGTCGGGGCGAGGATCTCGACGTAGGTGTCCGGGCCGACCGGGGCGGTGAAGTCGGCCAGGCCCATGGCGGCCAGCAGCGGGTCGCCGAAGCCGGGGCCGAGCGCGAGCAGGTCGGTGGCGGTCCGCACGGCCGCTTCGTGATCGAGAGTGGCGAAGCCGACCTGGCGCAGCTCCGCCCACTGCCCCGGGCTCACCGGCCGGTGTCCATGGTCGTGGCCTTGAGCAGCTTGGTCATGCCGCGCTCGTAGCGGGCCGGGTCCCGCGCGTACCTGGCCCGCGCGTCGACCGCCATGAAGTCCGTGTCGGCCACGTGCTCGCCGCGGTCCAGCGCGTCCAGGCCCGCCCGGGCGATGTCGGCCGGGTCTTCCTTGCGCCCCTGGACGTGCGCGGCCATCCGGGTGTCGACCGAGCCGACGATCAGCGCGGTCACCTCGGTGCCCTGGTCGGCCAGCTCGGAGCGGGTGATGCTGGACAGGAACAGCGCCGCCGCCTTGGCCGGGGAGTAGCCGCCCATGAACGGCGCGGGGAACGCGCCGGCCACCGAGAGCACGTTGACGATGTAGCCGCCGCCGTTGGCGCCGAGTACCGGCGCGAACGCCCGGGTCATGTTCAGCACCCCGAAGTAGTTGACCTCCATCTCGCGCCGGGCCGCGCCCGGATCGCCGGTCAGCACCAGCCGCTGGTTCTCGAACCGGCCCGCGTTGTTGACCAGCAGGTTCACGTCAGGGCAGGCGGCCGCGGCGGCCTGGACCTCATCCCGGTCGGTGACGTCGAGCCGCACCACCTCGACGACCGCGCCCAACTCCGCGGCCAGGTCTGCCGGGGTACGCACCCCGGCGTAGATCTTCTTGGCGCCGCGGGCGGCCAGTTCGGCGACGATCGCCCGGCCGATACCGCGGTTCGCGCCGGTGACCAGGGCCACCGAGCCAGCCGCCTTGCTGGGGCGCGGCATCGCTCACCTCCGCAATGTCAGGCATCTGTTGTGTTAACAGGGCACGGCATAGGATAACAGACACGCTAGAGACACAACAGATGTACGATAGACACAACAGATGTGGGATTGGCGCAACAGACCGGCTCGACGGCAGCGAGGGATCCGATCGATGGACGAGGCAGAGTTCGAGGGACATCTCAAGCGACTGCGCCGACTTGGTGCGGATCACTCTACCTGTGAGGTTAAGAAATCTCAGGGCGGCCTGCCGGTCTCGATGTGGGAGACTATCAGCGCCTTCGCCAACGCCCAGGGGGGAACGATTATCCTCGGCGTAGACGAGAAGCACGACTTCGCGGTTGTCGGTGTTCGGGATCCCCGTGCCATAGAAAGCGCCCTGGGGAGCGTATGCCATGAACTGGAACCGACAGTTCGAGCCGATATTCATACGCTCTTTGTTCAAGACAAGTCAGTAGTGATTGCAGAGATACCTCCAGTTGCTCGCGACCAACGTCCATGCCATAAGCGTTCTCTGGGACCGTGGGCTGGGTCTCGCCTGCGAGTATCAGATGGAGATCGCAAGCTGACCGATTACGAGATTTCTGTTCTTCTCGCGAATCGCGCCGAACAGCGTTACGACGTATCTCCGGTACCTCTGGCGACTATCGCCGACCTTGACGAGCGGGCACTTGCCGGGCTCCTTGGCAGGATCCGCGATACCCGGGGAGTAATTTTCGGCACCAGAGATGACACTCAAGTGCTCATGATGCTTAATGTTCTCACTTCACACGAAGGAAATCTGGTCCCCACTCTGGGTGGCCTCCTCGCATTCGGCGTTTACCCCCAGCAGTACGAGCCTCAGCTTAACCTGACGGTAGTCGCGTACCCCACGACAAATGCCGGCGATCCTGGCCCCAGAGGCGAGCGATTCAACGAGAACCGCGCCGTCGACGGATCCATACCGATAATGGTCGTTGAAGCAATCCGGATACTAAAACGCAACATGCGCAGAAGAAGTGTTGTCAGCGGCCTATTCAGGACAGATGAGTGGGAGTACCCCGAAGAGGTCCTGCGCGAGGCTATAGTGAACTCTCTCGTCCATAGAGACTACTCCGAGTTTGCACGCGGCATGCAGGTTCAGGTAGAGCTCTACCCGGATCGCCTGGTCGTCAGGAACCCCGGCGGCCTGTACGGTCCGGTAGAGATAACCTCCCTAGGAACAAACACTATCTCGTCTTCACGGAATCGCGGGCTGCTGAAGATTCTCGAGGATACGCCCCTCGGAGATGGCCACATGGTATGCGAAAACCGCGGTACGGGCATCGCCAGGATGCGTTCGGCACTTACTGAAGCAGGAATGGAGGCACCGACATTCATTGACGATATCGGCATCTTCCAGGCCGAATTCCCTAACCACACGCTGCTTGATCAGGAAGCGGTTGAGTGGTTGACCTCTCTAGATGGCACCCCGCTGACCCGCGCCCAGATGACCGCTCTGGTATTGATGCGGAACGGGAACCAGCTGACCAACAATTCATTCAGGTCTGCTACAGGCGTTCAAGATAGCAGGACTGCCTACAAGGAACTAAAAGAACTCGTCGACCGCGGCTTGATCGATCAGTACGGAACACGAGGATCTACTTATTATGAACTGGCAATAAGTAATTCCGATATTGATGACTACGACGAAGACAGCCCGGCTGATGAAGACGGAGACGACAGCAGGAATTTGACCGATCTCCAACGTCAAGTCTACGCTGTGCTCAAAGCCGGCCGGGCTTCCCGGCGGGATATAATAGCGCAGACGGGACTTGAATCCACGCAGGTTATCCAGATACTGCGCGCCCTTCGTCGCAGAGATCTCGTGACGATGATCGGTCAGCCTCGATCGAAAAATACGATATGGCGTGCCCTTTGATGATCGATATATATGCAGGTACTCGACTCGGCGTCTAGGCCTCGACAATGGTGACTCCCGCGCCGCGGCCAGAGCAGGCCCGGCGGCCGTCACGGCAGCCAGGCAGGCTGCTCTGACGACAGCCTGCAGGACGTACGGGATCCTGTGAAGATCGGTTGGAGCGTGTCGTCAGGTGCGGGCTCCGGGTGGGTCCCCGCCGACCTGGATCCTTGATCCGTGCAGTTCACGCGCACAGACCGAACAGAACAGGACCGGATGGAACTCCCCGCCGCAGGTGGTGTGGGTGAGCAGGGTGGCCGGCCCTTCCGGGGCGCGGAACCACCTGTCACCCCATTCCAGCATCACCATGACGTGCGGGAAGAAGGCGCGCCCCTTGTCGGTGAGGCGGTACTCGACCCGGCCTGAGCCGGTCTTGGCCGCCACCGTCTCCAGCACGCCCATCTGGCAGAACGTGCGCAGCCGGTCCGAGACGATGGTGGGCGGCGCGCCCATCATCACCAGCATGTCGGTGAACCGGCGGGCGCCGAGGAACGCGGCGGCCAGCGCCGAGGCCGACCAGCGGTTGCCGATCAGCTCGATGGTCTGCGGCACCAGGCCGGGGCCGGCGTTCCCGGAAGCGGTCGTGCCGCCGGTGGACCGGCGCCTGGTGGTGGCGCGTGGCACCGACCGGTCGAAGCCGCCGCTCGGGCCGAACGTCCCCTTCACGTCGCGGATCCCGGCCGGCTGGCCGCAGGCCCGGCAGTGCATGACCGGGGAGAATTCCGCACCGCACTCGGTATGGAACATCGGCGGCAGCGGCTCGGCATGCTCGGTCACCCAGACCGCTTCCCACGACCAGATGGTGAGCAGTACCTTCCACAAGTCCCGACCTCGTTCGGTCAAAATGTATTCGAACCGGCGCGGGGCGTCAGAGTACTGGGACGTGGTGAAGACGCCGGCCTCGGTCAGGCGGCGCAGCCGCGCGGTCAGCACCGAGTTGGCGATGCCCAGCCGGTCCCTGAAATCCTTGTACCGGCGTACCCCGGCCATGATGGCCAGCCGGGTGATGGCCAGGTTCCACTCGTCGCCGATCAGCCCCACGGCGATCGCGTTGGAGTTCTCCGCGGGCGTGGCCCCGGAGACCCCGGAGACCCCGGAGAGCCCGGAGACCCCGGAGAGCTCCTTGGGCTCAGTTTCCATGGGCTGGGGTGCCACGGCAGGATCAGGCCTCATACTCCGACTAACGGTCAGATGTCCCTCTGCTGTTCACCAGCCCCGGAGGAATTCGCCCGGTGCCCAGCAGCTGTGTGTGCCACTGGCGATCCGCTCGGGCAGCTGAGCCCGCGCGATCGGGCCCCGGCCCACGTCGTTAGCACGGAACACGACGCATTCGGACAGGTCACGATGCATGTCGACCGTGAGCGTCACGAGATACGCGTCGTCTTCCTCCGTCCCGCCTACGCGCGGGGCAACGCCGACCTCGCTGCAGAAAACACCCGGTTCGAACTGGTACCGTTCCTCGCCGCCGGTCAGCGTGTCGTGCTTGACCAGCCCGTTGAACAGGAACCAGCCCGGCTCGTTGGTGGCAGCATAAGTGTACCGGTAGGGCCGCCCGCCGAACCCGCTGTTGATGGTGCCGAACTCGGTGCAGGTATCCGACAGGTCCCGCTCGCTGGCCGCGCCGGTGACCATGTTCATCCGCCACCGGTGCAGCCGGGTCTGCATGGCGTCCTGAGCCAGGAAGCGCCACATCCGGCCCTCGGGGCCGTTTGCTCCGGCGGCCGTCGGCTCCGGGCAGCCCTGGTAGAAACCGTCGATGACGACCTCGTCGCCCTCTTCCCAGGCGTTCACCCAGTGCAGCACGTAGGTCGGGTCGAACTCGAACCAGCGGATGTCGCCGGGGGCGCCGCGGCGCGGGATGACGCCGAGCCGGGATGGCAGTTCCGGGTGGAACCGGCTGGCGTACAGGCCCTTCGCGATCAGTTCGGGTTCCCAGAACAGCGGCATGTCGTTGAGGATCGCGTAGTGCTCGGTGAACGCCATGTCGTGCGGCAGCCGCGGTCCGGGCAGGTCGACCGGCACGTAATGGGCCAGCCGGTTTTCTTGGTCCACCACCCCGTAGTGCAGGTAGGGCGCGGTCGTGCCGTAGTTGAAGAACAGCAGCTCGCCGGTGTGGTCGTCGACCTTGGTGTGCGCGGACACGCCCAGGTCTTTTGGAAATGCCCCTCCCCAGGTGCACGTGCCCAGGTCGTCCAGGGTCAGCGGGTCGAGCCGGTAGAGGTCGCCGCACTGGTAGAAGCTGGCCACGGCGACGCCAGCATGCACGATGACGTCGGTGGACGCGGCGTCCTTCATCCGGCCGCGGGCGCCCCAGCCGTCGTTTCTGATGGCCGCGGCGGGGTTCTCGGCGATGCCGGCCCACAGCGAGCGGCCCGCCTCCTGCTCGGCCAGCAGGCCGTCGGTGCGGACGAACCGGTTACGGTAGGACACCTTCCCGTCCCGGAAGGAGACCTTGTGGATCATCCCGTCACCGTCGAAGGGGTGATACCTGACGATGGCCGGGTGCAGCGGGTTCTCGGTGTTGCGCAGGTAGACGCCGTACAGGTCGTCCGGCAGCTCGCCTTGTACTTCCAGCTCGTCCGCGTCGTACTCGATGTTCTGCGGCCGCCAGGGTCCGGACCGGTAAGGGTGGTCGTCGTCATCCGGGAGCGTGCTGAGCATCTTGGCGTAGACCTCGACGTCGGCCATGCTTGTCAGTCCTCCCGGGTGACGACGAAGCTCACCGTGGTGGTGAGGCTGCCGCCGATGTTCAGCGTGGCGAAGGTTCTGGCGTTCTCGACTTGGGTTTCGCCGGCCTGGCCGGTGACCTGGCGGGCGGCGTCGTGCAGCATCCGCACGCCGGTCGCGCCGACCGGGTGCCCGACGCCGATCAGCCCGCCGCTCGGGTTGACCGGGATCGCGCCGTCCCGCTCGAGGTCGCCGTTCTCGACCGCCTTCCAGCTCTCGCCGGGCTCGGTGATGCCGAAGTGGTCGATGGCCATGTACTCCGACATGGAGAAGCAGTCGTGTGTCTCGATGCCGTCGAGCGCGTGCACGTCTTCCACCTTGGCGCGGCGGAAGGCGTCGGTGACGACGTTCCTGACGTGCGGGAAGACGTATTTCTCGCCGCGGCTGCGGTCCAGCTTGGGCTGCAGCGGCAGGCCCGCCGTGCCGTGTCCCCAGCCTGAGATCCGGGGTAGCGGTTTCGTGGTGGCGCGGGCCGCGCGGAACCGGTCGGAGACTAGCAGCACGCCGGCTACGCCGTCGGTGACCTGGGCGCAGTCGGTGCGGCGGAGCCGCCCTTCGACGATGGGGTTATCGTGGTCGTCTTCCGCGAAGCCGCCCGGGCCGAATTCCCAGGCGCGGGTCTGCGCCAGCGGGTTAGCCTTGGCGTTGCGCATGTTGAGCTCGGCGATGGCGTGCAGGTGCTGGTTGTCCAGGCCGTACCGGCGGTCGTACTCGTCGGCCAGCTGGCTGAACATGTACGGCCACATGAACGTGGCGTCCTGGCCCTCGTGCCCGATCCAGGCGGCCGCGCCGAGGTGCTTCGGCGCGTCCTTACCGGGCACGTTGCGCTCCTGCTCCACCGCGAGCACCAGCACGCAGTCGTAGCGCCCGGCCTCGATCTCGGCGGTGGCGGCGAGGATCGCGACGCTGCCCGAGGCGCAGGCGGCCTCGTGCCGGGCGGCCGGCTTGCCCCACAGCCGCGGCTCGACCGTGGCCGGCATCGCGCCCAGCTGCCCCTGCCCGGTGAACAGCTGCCCGAACGCGTTCCCGACGTGGATCGCCTCGACGTCCTCGGGTCCGACCCGGGCGTCCTCGAGCGTGCCCGCCACCGCTTCGGCGATCATGTCGGAGATCTCCAGGCCCTCGCGCGCGTAGTTCCGCGCGAAGTCACTCTGGTAGCTGCCCGCGATCCACGCGTTCGCGCTGCCCATATCTGACTCCTACCTGCCGTTCCGCACAGACTACAACAGATGGAGTGACCCATCCAGGGACGAATCGCCCGGCCGGAACCCCCGCCGTTAAGCGGCCCGGATACCCGGGGCGCGCGGCCCGGATACCCGGGGCGCCTGGGCAGACGGGGGGCTCTGGAGTGTACAGAGGCACCATGCGGACGTCCTGATACCTACTTACCCGGAATTTCCGGCCCAGCCCGCCAGCCAGGGGAATGTCGGCGTGCCACCGGGGACGCTCTTCGGGCTGTTTCGGAATCGCGGCGTGCCGGCCGTGCGGGGTGTCACCGGTGCGACCCTCACGACGGCCGCAGCAGCCCCGAGAGCACCACCCGCGACATGAGGCGCAGACTTATCCGCCTAGCTGGAAGTTAACGGGGTGGATCGGGGCTTCCGGGTGATTTTGGTGCACCATGGAGACTGTCGCTTAACTCCAGGATCTGGGGTGGCACGCTAATGCCGCGGCTGCGGAACGCCACGCTGTACCCCGCGTGGTACCCGCGTGCTGCTCTCCGGGGCCTCCGGTAAGCCG
>JBEKJP010000093.1:0-35401 GCA_050011155.1 Streptosporangiaceae bacterium | reverse complement strand
CCCGCCCCCGATTGTCACCGGGCCGTCCTAAGCTCGGTATGTGCCTGACGACCATGAAGGACCGCGCTACCCCTGGCCGCAGGGGAGCGCCACCGGGATCGGCTCGATGCCCGGGACGAACTCCGCCGAGGCGATGCGCGTCATCGCCGGCGAGCTCCCCGATTTCCCGCACCTGCCCGAGCTGCCCGACCGCGGGCCGGGCGCGGATCTCACCGGCCGGACCGCCAGCCTGCTGGTCGACATCCCGGTCGAGGTCAGCCCGCGCGGGTGGCGGCTGGCCGATCGTCCCGGACGTGACCTCAACCGGGCCCGGTCCACGCTCTCCTCCGACCTGGACGTCATGGAAGAGGTCCTCGACGGCTACCGCGGGCTGGTCAAGGTCCAGCTGTGCGGGCCGTGGACGCTGGCCGCCACGCTGGAGCTGCCGCACACGCTGAACGTGGCCATCGCCGATCCCGGCGCGGTGGCCGACCTGACCGCCTCGCTGGCCGAGGGGGCGGCCGCCCACGTGGCCGAGCTCGCCAAGCGGCTGCCCGGCGCCCAGGTCGCGGTCCAGTTCGACGAGCCCGCCCTGGCCGCCGTGGCGGGGGGCGAGATACCGACCGCGAGCGGGTTGTCGCGCCTGCGTCCCGTCGAGGCCGAGGTGGTCAGGGAGCGGCTGGCGCAGGTGATCGCCGCCGTCCAGGGCTACACGGTGGTACACAGCTGCGCGACGGGAGTCCCGTTCGGCCTGATCAGGATGGCGGGGGCCGGTGCGCTGTCGTTCGACCTCAGCCAGCTACGGCGGGGCGAAGAGGACGCGATCGCCGAGGCCGCCGAGGCCGGCCTGGGGCTGCTGATCGGCGCGGTGCCCGCGGTCCCTGATCCGGACGCCGGGACCGGCGGTCCCGGCATCGTGGCCCCGCCGCGGGGCCCGGCCGGGCCGGGCGACGGCAGCGCCGAGGCGCGGCGGACCGCGGAACGGATCATCCGGCTGTACCACCGGGTGGGGCTCCCGCTGGTCACCTGCCCCGAACAGGTGGTGATCACCCCGGCCTGCGGGCTGGCCGGCGCCTCGCCCGGCCAGGCGCGGGCCGCGTTGACGCAGTGCCGCGAGGCCGCGAGCATGCTGGCTGAGCTGATCGAGGAGACGGGGGAGTCTTGATGAGTGAAAACGAGCCTGCCGAGGCGCCGGCTGAGGCGCGCAAGCGGCATGCCGATCTCAGCCTGGACATTACCGAGGCTGATCACCGGTACTACATCCTCGACTCGCCGACGATCTCCGATATCGACTACGACACCAAGATGCGCGAGCTGCGCGCGCTGGAGGAACAGTACCCGGACCTGCGCACGCCGGACTCGCCGACGCAGACCGTGCACGGGGCGATCTCCACCTTGTTCACCCCCGTCGAGCACCTGGAGCGGCTGCTCAGCCTGGATAACGTCTTCACCCTGGAGGATCTGGGCGGCTGGGCGGACCGTGTCGTCAAGCTCGGCGGGGCCGGGCCCTACCTGTGCGAGCTGAAGATCGACGGGCTGGCCATCGACCTCGTCTACCGGGACGGCGCGCTGGTCAAGGCGGCCACCCGGGGCGACGGGCGCACCGGTGAGGACGTCACGCCGAACATCAGGACCATCTCCTCGATCCCGGCCCGGCTGAAGGGCACCGGGCACCCGGCCGTGCTCGAGGTCAGGGGCGAGGTGTTCATGCCGGTGGAGGCGTTCGGCAAACTCAACGAGTCGCTGCTCGACGCGGGCAAGGCCGCCTTCGCCAACCCGCGGAACTCGGCGGCCGGCTCGCTGCGGCAGAAGGATCCCAAGGTCACCGCGTCCCGGGCGCTGGACGCCATCGTCCACGGCATCGGCCGGGTCGAAGGCTCAGCCGGCCGCGAAGGCATCAGCGGAGAAGCAGCCGGGCCGGGCGAGGAAGGGCACCTCGAAGGCGCACCCGACTCCCAGTCGGGCTGGTACCAGCGGCTGGGCGAGTGGGGCCTGCCGGTCAGCACGCTGTACAAGGTCGTGCCGGACATGGACGGGGTCCGCGAGTACATCGCCTACTACGGCGAGCACCGGCACGACCCCAAAGGTCCGCCGTACGAGATCGACGGCGTCGTGGTGAAGGTCGACCAGATCGCGCTGCAGCGCCAGCTCGGCTCGACCAGCCGGGCGCCGCGGTGGGCGATCGCCTTCAAGTACCCGCCGGAAGAGGTCACCACCCGGCTGCTCGACATCCAGGTCAACGTGGGCCGTACCGGCCGGGTCACCCCGTTCGCGGTGATGGAGCCGGTCAAGGTCAGCGGGTCGACCGTGGACCGGGCCACCTTGCACAACGCGGACGAGGTCAAGCGCAAGGGCGTGCTCATCGGCGACATGGTGATCCTGCGCAAGGCCGGCGACGTCATCCCGGAGGTCCTCGGGCCCGTGGCCGACCTGCGCACCGGGGACGAGCGCGAGTACGTCTACCCCACCCACTGCCCGTCGTGCGGCACCAAGCTCAGCCGGGAGGAGGACGAGGTCGACTGGCGCTGCCCGAACACCAGGTCCTGCCCGGCCCAGCTCCGCGAGCGGCTGTTCCACCTGGCCGGACGGGGCGCCTTCGACATCGAGGTGCTCGGCTGGGAGGCGGTCGCCGCGCTGCTCGACGGCAAGCTGGTCGCCGACGAGGGCGACGTCTTCGACTTGACCGCCGACAAGCTGGAGACCAGCCCGTTCTTCATGGTCAAGCAGGGCACGCTGAGCGCCAACGCGATCCGGCTGCTCGCCAACCTGGACGAGGTGCGGACCCGGCCGCTGTGGCGGATCCTGGTCGCCCTGTCCATCCGCCACGTCGGGCCGACGGCGGCCCGCGCGCTGGCCAGCGAGTTCGGCTCCCTGGACCGCATCGAGGAGGCCAGCGTGGACGCGCTGGCCGCGGTGGACGGGGTCGGGCCGACGATCGCGGCGTCGCTGCGCGAGTGGTTCGCCGTGGACTGGCACCGGGCGATCGTGGCCAAGTGGCGCGAGGCCGGCGTGCGGCTCGAGGACCCGGACTGGGACCCGAACCGCGCCGCCGCCCGCCTGCTGGCCGGGGTGTCCGTGGTAATCACCGGCACGCTCGAGGGGATGACCAGGGACGAGGCGGGCGAGGCGGTCCGGGCGGCCGGCGGCAAGGTGACGTCCTCGGTGTCCAAGAAGACGCACTTCGTGGTCGCGGGCGAGAACGCCGGCTCCAAGTACGACAAGGCGGTGGAGCTCGGCGTCCCCGTCCTGGACGAGGCCGCCTTCGCTGTCCTCCTCGCCCAGGGCCCGGACGCGGTTACCCCGCCCGAGCCCGCCCCCGAGCCGTAGCGGATGCCGATTTGCCGGCAGTTTCGGGCGTCATAGCACCCGAAACTGCCGGCAAAGGCCCGCGGTCAGAGCCGGGTGCTCGGCTGGCCCGACAGGCGTCCGGGCGGCAGTGTCCGGCCGCACAGGACCACCGGCCGGTCAAGGCCGAGCGGCACCGTGATGTCCAGGCCGTGGATCAGGTCATGCGACAGCGCCCCGGTGAACCCGCCGCCCGGCGGCTGCCACGGGTGGCCGACGTTGGACCGGACCGCCCCGGCCAGGTCCGCCGGTGACATCGTGGTCGCGTCGCGCCGGGCCAGCCGGTCGGCCATCTCGTTGAAGCGGCCACGCGACTTGGCCAGCTCGAGCGCGAACCGGCCGCGGCCGTACCGGAACGGCATCGTGATGTGCGCCACGACCTCGCGTACCCGCCAGCCCGCGCAGAGCGTGGGCGCGTCCCAGTCCGGCTCGGGCAGCCCGGCTAGGATCTCGGCCAGTTCGGTCCGCTGGGCGGCGATCATGTCCCTGATGGTGTCCATCGCGGTCACGTCTCCTCGTGCAGAAGGGGTCTACGTGCCAGCGACGACCGGGCGACCTCGGAAATGGACGTTTCAGCCGGGACCAGTTCCGGCGCCAACCTCGGCCAGCCGCCGGCCCAGGTAGCGCCGTTCGGCATCCGTGCTGGTCAGCTCAAGCGCCTCGCGGTAGCAGGCCGCCGCCTCGGCCGCCCGGCCCAGGCGCCGGTACATGTCCGCCTTGGTGGCGGGCAGCAGGTGGTAGCCGATCAGCTTCCCCGCCGCCTCCAGCGCCTGGACCAGTACCAGCCCGGCCGAAGGGCCGTCGGACATGCCCACCGCGACGGCGCGGTTGAGCTCGACCACCGGCGTCGGCAGGAACCGGGCGAGCTGGCCGTACAACAGGGCGATCTGGGCCCAGTCGGTGTCGCCCGCCCTGGCCGCGGTGACGTGGCAGGCCGCGATGGCCGCCTGCACCTGGTACGGCCCCGGCCGCCCGTGCCGCAAGGCGCCCTCCAGGAGCGCGACGCCCTCGCGGATCGAGGCCGCGTCCCACAACGAACGGTCCTGGTCTTCCAGGGTCACGATCTCGCCGCCGGCGTCGATCCGGGCGGCCCGGCGCGCGTCGTGCATCAGCGTCAACGCCAGCAACCCGGCCGCTTCCGGCTCGGAAGGCATCAGCCGGGCCAGCACCCGGCCCAGCCTGATCGCCTCCGCGGACAGCCCTTGCCGGATCAGGTCCGCCCCCGCCGAGGCCGAGTACCCCTCGTTGAACAGCAGGTACAGCACGCCGAGGACGCCCGGCAGGCGTTCGGGCAGCAGGTGCGCGGGCGGCACCCGGTAGGGGATGCCCGCATCCCTGATCTTCTGCTTGGCCCGGGTCAGCCGCTTGGCCATGGTCGCCTCGCTGGCCAGGAACGCCCGGGCGATCTCGGCCGTGGTCAGCCCGGCCAGCGTGCGCAGCGTCAGCGCGACCCGGGCCTCGAGCGAGAGCGCCGGGTGGCAGCAGGTGAACATCAGCCGCAGCCGGTCGTCGGGGACGCCGCCGTGGTCGGTCTCAAGCCCGAACGCCGAACCGGAGTCGGGCTCAACCGACAGCGCGGCGACCTCCCTGAGCTTGGCCGCCCCGACCGTCCGGCGGCGCAGCACGTCGATCGCCCGGTTGCGGGCCGCCGTGGTCAGCCACGCCCCCGGCCGCCGCGGCACCCCGTCGGCGGGCCACCGCTGCAGGGCCATGGCGAAGGCGTCCTGGGCGCACTCCTCGGCCAGGTCCCAGTCCCCGGTGACCCGGATGAGCGTGGCCACCACCCGGCCCCACTCCTCCCGGAACGCCGCGTCAACGGCCGCCTGAGCATCAGTAGTCACTGCGGCCAGCCGTCACAGCCGTCGTCAGCGTGGGCCGCGGCGCTCTCGTCCCCGCGGATCAGCAGCAAGTACTGCACCGCTCCTCCTTATCGCATAGGTACGACAAAAGGTGAGGCCGGGAATCATCGCTCCGGACGTTATTGCTTACAGCCTGCTCCCTTAACCACCCTAGGATGCATGCATGCCCATTACCCGTGACGAGGTCGCGCACCTGGCGCGGCTCTCCAGGATCGCGCTCAGTGACGCCGAACTCGACCATCTGGCGCCCCAGCTGGATCAGATCATCACGGCCGTCGCGCAGGTCCAGGAGGTCGCCGCCGAGGGCATCCCGCCGACGTCGCACGCGACCGGCCTGACGAACGTCTACCGCGACGACGAGCCGACCCCCTGCCTGACCCCGGAAGAGGCCCTCAGCCAGGCGCCCGCCGTCGAGCAGCAGCGGTTCAAGGTCCCGCGGATCCTGGGGGAGGACTAAGCCATGTCAAGCGAGCTCACCCGCATGACCGCCGCCGAGCTCTCGGACGCGCTCGGCAAAGGCGATACAACCGCGACCGAGGTGACCCAGGCCCACCTGGACCGGATCGCCGCCGTGGACGACAAGGTGCACGCCTTCCTGCACGTCGCCGCGGACAAGGCGCTCGAACAGGCAAGACAGATAGACGAAGAGCGTAAGCAGGGCACCGTAAGAAGCCCGCTGGCCGGCGTCCCGATCGCGGTCAAGGACGTGTTCACCACCACCGGGATGCCCACCACCTGCGGCAGCCGCATCCTGGCGGGCTGGCACCCGCCCTACGACGCGACGATCACGACCCGCCTGAAAAAATCCGGCGCGATCATCCTCGGCAAGACGAACATGGACGAGTTCGCCATGGGCTCCTCCACCGAGAACTCCGCCTACGGCCCCAGCCACAACCCGTGGGACCTGGACAAGATCCCGGGCGGCTCGTCCGGCGGCTCGGCCGCCGCGGTGGCCGCCTACGAGGCGCCGCTGTCGATCGGCACCGACACCGGCGGCTCGATCCGCCAGCCCGCCGCGGTCTGCGGCATCGTCGGCACCAAGCCGACCTACGGCGGATCTTCACGGTACGGCGTGGTGGCGTTCGCGAGCAGCCTCGATACACCCGGCCCGTTCGGCCGGACCGTGCTCGACACCGCGCTGCTGCACGAGGCCATGTCCGGGCACGACCCGATGGACTCCACCTCGATCGACGCGCCGGTGCCGCCGGTGGTGGCCGCGGCCCGCGAGGCCGACGTGAGCGGCATGCGGATCGGCGTGGTCACCGACCTGAGCGGCGCGGGCTATCAGAGCGGCGTGCTGGCCCGCTTCGCCGAGGCGGTGGAACTCCTGGAGTCCCTGGGCGCCAAGGTGACCGAGGTCTCCTGCCCGCACTTCAAGTACGCGCTGCCCGCCTACTACCTGATCGCGCCCAGCGAGTGCTCGTCCAACCTGGCCCGGTTCGACGCCATGCGGTACGGCCTGCGCACCGGGGACGACGGCACCAGGGACGCCGAGGAGGTCATGGCGCTGACCCGCGAGCAGGGCTTCGGGGCCGAGGTCAAGCGGCGCATCATCCTGGGCGCGTACGCGCTGTCCAGCGGCTACTACGACGCCTACTACGGCAAGGCGCAGCAGGTCCGGACGCTGATCATCCGGGACTTCGACCACGCCTTCGGCCAGGTCGACGTGCTGGTGTCGCCGTCGACGCCGACCACGGCGTTCCGGATCGGCGAGCGCGCCGACGACCCGATGGCCATGTACCTGGCCGACCTGTGCACGATCCCGTCCGACCTGGCGGGCAACGCGGCCATCTCGGTGCCGTGCGGCCTGGCCGACGAGGACGGCCTGCCGGTCGGGCTGCAGGTGATGGCGCCCGCCATGGCGGACGACCGGCTCTACCGGGTCGCCGCCGCGGCCGAGGCCGGCCTCACCGGACGCTGGGGCCACCCGCTGCTCGCCGACGCGAAGGGGCTGTAACCAACCATGACGACGGACACGCTGGTCCCGTTCGCCGAGGCGACGGAGCGCTACGAGCCGGTGATCGGCCTGGAGACCCACGTGGAGCTGGGCACCAGGACCAAGATGTTCTGCGGCTGCACCACCGCCTTCGGGGCCGAGCCGAACACCCAGGTCTGCCCGGTCTGCCTGGGCCTGCCCGGCTCGCTGCCGGTGGTGAACCGCACCGCGATCGAGTACGCCATCCGCATCGGGCTGGCGCTGAACTGCGGGATCGCCAGCTGGTGCCGGTTCGCCCGGAAGAACTACTTCTACCCGGACATGCCGAAGAACTTCCAGATCTCCCAGTACGACGAGCCACTCTGCACGGACGGCTACCTGGACATCGAGGTGGACGGCCGGACGGTGAAAATCGGCATCGAGCGAGTCCACCTGGAGGAGGACACCGGCAAGTCGCTGCACGTGGGCGGGGCCACCGGCCGCATCCACGGCGCCGAGTACTCGCTGGTGGACTACAACCGGGCCGGCATCCCGCTGGTCGAGATCGTGACCAAGCCGGTCACCGGGACCGGCGCCAGCGCGCCCGTCGTCGCCCGCGCCTACGTCACCGAACTTCGCGACCTGCTGCGCTCCCTCGACGTCTCCGACGTCCGGATGGAGGAAGGCTCGCTGCGCTGCGACGTGAACACCTCGATCGCGCCGCGCGGCGCGACCGAGTGGGGCACCCGCACCGAGACCAAGAACGTCAACTCGCTGCGCTCGGTGGAGCGCGCGGTCCACTTCGAGATCGAGCGGCAGGCCGCGGTGCTCGACGCCGGCGGCCGGATCGTCCAGGAGACCAGGCACTTCCACGAGGACGCCGGCACCACCACCTCGGGCCGGTCCAAGGAAGAGGCCCAGGACTACCGCTACTTCCCCGAGCCCGACCTGGTCCCGGTCGCCCCGCCCGCCGAGTGGGTGGAGCGGATCCGCGCCGCGCTGCCCGAGGCGCCATCCGCGCGCCGGGCCCGGCTGCGGGCCGAGTGGAACCTGTCCGAGGCGGAGTGGTCCGCGCTGTCCAACGCCGACGCGATCGACCTGGTGGCCGAGACCGTCGCCGCGGATGCTTCCCCGGCCGACGCGCGCAAGTGGTGGCTGGGCGAGCTCTCCCGGCGCGCGAACGACACCGGGACCGAGCTGGCCGCCCTCCCGATCACCCCCGCTCAGGTGGCCCGGGTCTCGGCCCTGGTCACCGAAGGCACCCTCAACGACAAGCTGGCCCGCCAGGTGATCGACGCCGTACTGGCCGGCGAGGGCGGTCCCGACGACGTCGTCAAGGCCCGCAACCTGGCCGTGGTCAGCGACGACGGCGCCCTCACGGCCGCCGTGGACGAGGCCATCGCGGCCAACCCGGCCGTGGTCACCAAGATCCGCGAGGGCAAGACCGCCGCGGCCGGCGTCCTGGTCGGCGCGGTCATGAAGGCCACCCGCGGCCAAGCCGACGCCAACCGCGCCCGTGACCTGATCCTGGAACGCCTCAGCTAGAGCCCGGCGCGACGCGATTAGCCCGGCGCGACGCGATGAAACCGGGATCTCAGCGCGTTCGAGCGCACTGAATCCCGGGTTTCATGCGCTTGAGGGCCGCTTCGGCGGGCTGCTTCGGCGAGCTAGCCGGGCAAGCCCGAGCTTCGCCAGGCGCCGAGGCTGGGGGACAATGGCCGTCGGAGCGAATGTGACCGGTCCGACCAGGTATTTTTTACCGAACGGGCCGGGCCGGGAGCATTGTCATCACCGTTGCGCGCGGCTAGGACGGCGACCAGGGCGGCGATTTCTTCCGGGGTAGCGTCGCCGCGCACCACGCGAAGGAACGGGCGGCCGGGCTGATCGTCGTCAGCGGTGCGTGTCATGCTGCCCCGTTCGGTACGAAAGGTTTTCTAGCCGCGGGACTTGCCGAGGCTGATGCCGAACTCCCTATGCACCCGCTCCCAGAAGGCGTCCCGCAGCCATTCCCGGGCCTCCTGGTAGGGGCGCAGCGACTGGCCGAGTTCCTTCTCGGCGTCGACCAGCAGTTCCTTGTCGATGACGGGCGGCAGGATCGGGCCGGGCAGCAGGTCCCTGATGTTGTCGCGGCCCCGGGTCAGGATCCACTTCTGGGCCACGTGCTCGCCGGCTTCCTCGACCCGGGACCGGTCCGGGCCCAGCCGGGGCATCGGACCGGTGTCCCTGATGGCCGGGAAGCTGCCGGTGTCCCGCAGCGCCGGGAAGCTGCCGGTGTTCCGTGACGCCGGCCGGACCGGGCGCTCCCCGAAGATCTGGGCCGGGGTGGGCGCCGTCGGCGAGGAGCCCAGGGATCCCATCGACCCCAGGGTCGGGTCGGACCTCGGGTCGGGGGCGGAGAGGTTCTTGGTGAAGTAGGGGCGCAGGAACGAGCCTTCAAGCACGTCCACCGTGTCCGACTCCCAGACCAGGCGCTCGGCCTGGTTGGTGCCGTACGGCGGCTCGATGCCCCACAGGTGCACCCGGACCCCGAACGCCTGGGCCGCCTCGACCGCGGGCACCATGTCCTCGTCGCCCGCGATCAGCACCGCGTCGGTGATGGCCCGGTGCCGGGCCAGTGCCTCCATGTCCGCCCGGATCTGGGCGTCCACGCCCTTCTGCTGGCCGCGCGCGTTCAGGTTGCCGAGCCGGAGCTTGACCCAGGGCATCTGGGCGATGACCCGCTGGTCGATGGTCGGCACCCGGTCCCGGGCGGCGTCGTACCAGTAGACCCGGAGGAGTTCGCCGCGGATGATCTCGTCGGCGTGCTTGGTGACCACCTGGATCAGCGGGACGGCGTCGACCCGGAAATCCCGCCGCGAGCTGGTACCGAACAGCAGTTCGCCGGCCGCCGCGTAGATATACCCGACATCCACCATGACCGCGTAGCGGGCCAGGATGGGGAGCGGGGCAGCGAATTCGGTCATCATCACAGAGCCTAGGCCAGTCAGCGGGGTGCGCGTGCCGGTTGTTCTACTTTGGCCGGCGGATTGAATATCGGTGGATACGCTTGGTAAGCAATTGCTTGGCGCACTTGCATCTAGAGTGGAATATTACCGTGTTTCTTGGGTGGCAGGGTCTGCCGCTTGGTACGCAAGGTGCGCAGTGCGCGGGTGACGGCCAGCCTGGTTTCGGCCGGGCGGATGACCGCGTCCACGTAGCCGCGCTCGGCCGCGATGTACGGGTTGGCCAGGGTGTCCTCATATTCGGTGATGCGCCGGGCGCGCAGTGCGTCCGGGTCGTCGGCCGCGGCCAGCTCACGGCGGTACAGGATGTTCACCGCGCCCTGCGCGCCCATGACCGCGATCTGGGCCGTGGGCCAGGCCAGGTTGACGTCGCCGCCCAGGTGCTTGGAGCCCATCACGTCGTAGGCGCCGCCGTAGGCCTTCCTGGTGATCACCGTGAGCTTCGGCACCGTCGCCTCCGCGTAGGCGTAGATGAGCTTGGCGCCGCGACGGATGATCCCGCGCCACTCCTGGCTCACCCCGGGCAGGAAGCCCGGCACGTCGACGAAGGTCAGGATGGGGATGCTGAACGCGTCGCAGGTCCGGACGAACCGGGCCGCCTTCTCCGAGGCGTCGATGTCGAGGCAGCCGGCCAGGTGCATCGGCTGGTTGGCCACCACCCCGACCGGCGCGCCCTCGACCCGGCCGAAGCCGGTCAGGATGTTCGGCGCGAAGCCGGCGTGGACCTCGAGGAACTCGCCGTCGTCGAGCACATGGGTGATCACCCCGTGCATGTCGTACGGCTGGTTCGGCGAGTCCGGGATGATGGTGTCGAGTTCCGCGTCGGTCTCGTCCGGCTCGGTGCCGACTTCGGGCGCTTCGGTCCTGGGCGCTTCTTCCAGGTTGTTCGACGGCAGGTAGGACAGCAGGTCCCGGGCGAAGTCGATGCAGTCCTGCTCGTCCTTGGCCTGGTAGTGCGCGACGCCGGACTTGACCCCGTGCGCCTCGGCTCCGCCGAGATCCTCGAAGCTCACGTCCTCGCCGGTGACCGTCTTGATCACGTCGGGCCCGGTGATGAACATGTGGCTGGTGCCCTCGACCATCAAGGTGAAGTCGGTGATGGCCGGGGAGTAGACCGCGCCGCCCGCGCACGGGCCCATGATCAGCGAGATCTGCGGGATGACGCCGGAGGCCATCACGTTGCGGTAGAAGATCTCGGCGAACAGGCCGAGCGCGACCACGCCCTCCTGGATGCGGGCGCCGCCGCCGTCGTTGATGCCGACCATCGGGCAGCCGGTCTTCAGCGCGTGATCCATGATCTTGACGATCTTCTCGCCGTAGACCTCGCCTAGCGAGCCGCCGAACACCGTGAAGTCCTGGCTGAATACGCAGACCGGGCGGCCGTCCACGGTGCCGTAGCCGGTGACCACGCCGTCGCCGTAGGGGCGGTTGGCCTCGATCCCGAAGTCGTACGCCCGGTGCCGGGCCAGCTCGTCGAACTCGGTGAACGAGCCCTCGTCGAGGAGCATGTCGATCCGCTCGCGCGCGGTCAGCTTGCCCCGCTCGTGCTGCTTGGCGACCGCCTGCTCGGAGCCGGCGTGCACCGCCGCCTGCCGTCGCCGTTCGAGGTCAGCGAGCTTGCCCGCGGTGGTGTGCGGGTCGGGTTCCGTCGCGGCGTCCTCGGCCGGGTGAGTCGTCATGGGGAACAGGCTAACCGGCCCGTAACCTGAGCGGATTACGCTCTAGCCGTGAACAGAGAACGAGAGCTCGATCGCGCCGCGCTGCCCGGGCCGATGCGCCGTGACGTGCGGTTGCTCGGTGACATCCTCGGTGAGGTCATCCGCCACTCGGCCGGTGACGAGCTGCTGGGCGACGTGGAACGGCTGCGGCACGCGGTGATCGAGGCGCGGCACAACGAGCGGGGCGGCGCTGCCCTCGAGGCCGATCCGGCCGGGGACGAGATCGTCAAGCTGGTCGGGTCGTGGAGCCTGGAGGCGGCCGAGCAGGTGGCCCGGGCCTTCACCGTCTACTTCCACTTGGCCAACCTGGCCGAGGAACATCAGCGCATCCGCAACCTGCGAGAACGCGATACGGGGGGCGAGCCGGTGCGCGAGTCGCTGGCCGCCGCGGTGGCCGAGGTCAGCCACGACGCCGGGCCGGAGCACCTAGCCGAGCTGCTCGGCTCGCTCCGGGTCCACCTGGTCCTCACCGCGCACCCCACCGAGGCGCGCCGGCGGGCCGTGGTCGCCGCGCTGCGGCGGATCAGCGTCCTGCTCGACCGGCTGGACGACCAGCGCACCGGGGCCACCGACCGGGAGGAGGCCCGGCGCGCACTGCGCGAGCAGATCGACCTGCTGTGGCGGACATCACAGCTGCGGGTCAAGGCCATGGACCCGATCGACGAGGTCCGGACGGTCATGATCGCGTTCGACGAGACCCTGTTCCGGGTGGTCCCCGCGGTGTACCGGGAACTCGACCGGGCGGTGGCCGCGGCCGACGACGAGGCGGACGTGCCGCCGGTGCGCGCGTTCCTGCGCTTCGGCAGCTGGGTGGGCGCGGACCGGGACGGCAACCCGTTCGTGACCGCCCAGGTCACCCGCGAGACCGCGACGATCCAGGCCGACCACATCCTGCGCGCGCTGGAGAACGCCACGACCAGGATCGGCCGGGCGCTGACCCTGCACGCGACGACCACGCCGCCGTCGGCCGGGCTGCGCCGCGCGCTGGCCGCGGCGCACGCCGCCCACCCGGAACTGCTGGCCGAGATCGAGGCGCGCTCGCCGCAGGAGCCGTACCGGACCTACCTGCTCTATACGGCGCAACGGCTGGCCGCGACCAGGACCAGGCACGCCGACCTGGCCTACCCGGGCCCGGCCGGGTTCCTGGCCGACCTGCGCGTGGTGCGAGAGTCACTGGCCGCGGCCGGGGCGGCCGCCCAGGCGCACGGCGAGCTGCAGGACCTGATCTGGCAGGCGGAGACGTTCGGCTTCCACCTGGCCGGCCTGGAGGTAAGGCAGCACAGCGAGGTCCACGCCCGCGCCCTGGCCGAGCTGCGCGCGGCCGGCCCGCCTGGGGTCGAGCCCGCCTCGTCGGCCGGGTCGTGGTCAGACCGCACGGAAGAAGTGCTGGCCACCTTCCGCGCGGTGGCCTGGATCCAGGACCGGTTCGGCATCGCGGCCTGCCATCGGTACGTGGTGAGCTTCACCCGTTCGGCCGATGACGTCGCGGCCGTGTTCGAGCTGGCGCGGTACGCCACCGCCGGCGGCCGGATGCCCGTGCTCGACGTGGTCCCGCTGTTCGAGAGCGCCGTGGACCTGGCCAACGCGCCCGACGTGCTGACCGGGATGCTGGCGCTGCCCGAGGTGGCCGCGCGGGTGGCCGACCGCCGCCAGGAGCTCGAGGCCATGCTCGGCTACTCCGACTCGGCCAAGGAGCTCGGCCCGGCCAGCGCCACCCTGCGGCTGTTCGACACCCAGGCCCGGCTGGCCGCGTGGGCGTCGGAGCACGGGATCCGGCTGACCTTGTTCCACGGCCGCGGCGGCGCCCTCGGCCGCGGCGGCGGCCCGGCCGGCCGGGCCGTGCTGGCCCAGGCGCCCGGCTCGGTCAACGGCTCGTTCAAGGTCACCGAGCAGGGCGAGGTCATCTTCGCCCGGTACGGGCAGCAGGCCATCGCCAAGCGGCACCTGGAGCAGGTCGGCTCGGCCGTGCTGCTGGCTTCGTCGGACCGGATCGCATCGCGTACGGCGGCCGCTGCCGAGGCGTTTTCCGAGGTCGCGCTCCGGATCGACGAGGCCGCCCGTACCGCCTTCGGCCGGCTGGCCGAAGCGGACGGCTTCGCCGACTGGTTCGCCCGGATCAGCCCGCTGGGCGAGATCGGCGGCCTGCGCATCGGCTCGCGCCCGGCCAAGCGCGGGCTCGCTTCTTCCGGTTCTGGGGCCCCGGCTATGGACCTGGCCGATTTGCGCGCGATCCCGTGGGTGTTCGCCTGGTCGCAGACCCGGATGAACCTGCCCGGCTGGTACGGCCTGGGCAGCGGGCTGGCCGCCATCGCCCACGCCGACGGCCCCGACGTGCTGCGCCGCGCCTACCGCGAGTGGCCGCTGTTCGGCTCGCTGCTGGAGAACGCGGAGATGAGCCTGGCCAAGACCGACCGCGAGATCGGGGTCCGCTACCTGGCCCTCGGCGGCCGCCCGGACCTGACCGAGCTGGTCCTGGCCGAGTACGACCTCACCCGCCGCCTGGTCCTCACCGTCACCGGCCACGACCGGCTGCTGGCCAACCGGCACGTCCTGTCGCGCGCGGTCACCCTGCGCGATCCGTACGTGGACGCCCTGTCCTTCCTCCAGCTCCGCGCCCTCACCGCGCTGCGCGAGGATAACCCGGAACCCGAGGACCGCGAGCGCCTCGAGCGCCTCCTCCTGCTCACCGTCAACGGCGTAGCCGCCGGCCTCCAGAACACCGGCTGACCGGCTCCCGTCCCAGCCCCCGCCAGCCGCGAACGGGGTGGATTCGGCTTCTTGGGTGGATTTGGGTGTCTATGGGGTCCCGAATCCGCCCCGTAACCCGGATCCACCCATTCACCGGCCACAGCAGCGTGGGCTAACGGAGGGCGCGGCGCCGCTCAGTCGGCGATGCGGATGCGGAGGCGGCGGAAGCCCTTGCCCTTGCTCTCGATCTTGACGACTTCGATCCGGCCGACGATGCGGGTGGAGGCGACGTGGGTGCCGCCGTCCGCTTGCTGGTCCAGGCCCACGATGTCGATGATCCGGACTTCCTTGACTTCCGGCGGCACCAGGTTCGTCGCGGTGCGGATGATGTCGGGCAGCGCGAAGGCCTCGTCGCGCGGCAGCACACGCACGTCGATCCGGCGATCGGCGCCCACCTCGGCGTTACACGCCGCCTCGACCGCCTCCCGGAAGCCGGGCGGGACGTCGGGCAGGTTGAAGTCCATCCGCGCGGTCAGCGGTTCCATGTTGCCGCCGGTCACCAGCGCCCCGAAGTCCCGGAACACCACGCCGCACAGCACGTGCAGGCCGGAGTGGGTACGCATCAGCGCGGTCCGGCGGTCATCTTCAACCGCCCCGCGCACAGCCGAGCCGACCGAGGGCAGCGGGTCGCCTTCGGCCGGGACCAGGTACAGGTCATCGCCCTTGCGGGCGTCCACGATCCGGGTCTGCACGCCGCCCCAGAGCAGCACGCCGTGGTCCGGCGGCTGGCCGCCCCCGCCCGGGTAGAAGGCCGAACGGTCCAGCACGATCCCCTCGGGACCGGCCGCCAGCACCTGGGCATCCCACTCGCGCAGGGACTGGTCGTCAAGCTCGAGCCGGTGCGTGCGCCACTGCGTGTCGTCCATGGCCGAAGCCTAGTCCGCCGCCGGGCCCGCCACGGCTGGAGCCGCCACGTCCGGAGCAGCCACGTCCGGAGCCACAGGAGTCACAGACGGCTTGCGGATGAACGTCAGCCCCAGGGCCAGGCAGGCGAACGGTACCGCCGAGATCGCGTACCGGTAGTCGAGCTCGTGCGCCGCGATCGGCAGCACCAGGTTGACGATCGCGACCCCCCAGGCCAGGAACGCGTACCGCCCCCAGCCGCGCCAGCGCCTGATCAGCAGCACCAGGCCGGCCACCACCACGAAGAAGAACACCGCCCCCGGGAACCACACCGGCTCCTGGTACAGGAACATGAGGTACGCCCACGGCTGGTGCAGGTGCGTGTTTTCCTTGGTGTACCCGTACCGGTTCTCCCAGTACGCCATGTACGCGACTTCCGGGTTCACGTGCGGCGTCGTGGTGAACTGCATGGCCAGGTAGTCGGTCTGCCGGTCGGTGATGAAGAAGGTCTCAAGCACCTCCTTGCCCACGGTGGCCAGGTAGGCGCCCGGCTGCGCGAGGATGGCCCGTTCGGCGAACTGCATGGCGAGCTTGTTGTTGTACGCGTTGACGCCGGGGTGGGCGTCGACCCGGTACCAGGCACCGGCGTCCCACAGGTAGTCGGCCGGGGTACGTTCGGTGACCAGGGCCGGGATGGACCAGGCGGGCGCTGAGGCCGTCGGATGGCCGGGCTGGTTCTGCGGGCACAGCGGGACCAGGTTGGCCGGCGGCTTGATCACCGAGCAGTTGGCGAACGACATGGTCCGCGACCACAGGAACAGGCCGGAGCTGTCGGTGATGTTGAGCTGCCCGTGCTCGCCGAAGAAGATGGCCACGTACACGACCAGCGGGACCACGAACGCGGCGAGGCAGGCCACGAAGACCTTCCAGCCGACCCGCATGATCAGCATGAAGATCAAGATGACCGCGAAGACCGGCGCGCCGTTGCCCCGGATGACCGAGGCGTAGGAGACCAGCAGCCCGACGATCATCGCCTGCCAGATGGCGGGCTTGGGCCGGACGATCAGGATCGCCACCGCGATCATGAGCGTCAGCGTGAACAGCGTGTCGGGCAGGATCGAGGATTCGAGCCAGATCTGCCGCGAGTCGAACAGCGTCGGCGCGGCCGCCAGCACCGCCCCCCAGGCGGGCAGCCCCCGGGTGCGGAGCACGGCGTAGATAAGCGTCCCGAGGCCGATCCCCATCACGTGCTGCACCGTGGTCACCAGGAGCAGGCTGTGGAACGGCTGCAGCGCGTGCAGCATCAGCGGGTACCCCTCCGGCCGCAGTTCGGCCAGCGGCAGCAGCTGGACGCTCTGCTTCATGTAGGAGAAGGAGTCCTGGATGAGCAGGGCCGGCTTGAAGCCGAGCGCGGCGATCACCCGCGGGATGACGGAAACGCAGGCCGCGATCACGAACCACCGGTGGTTGCGCCACAGCGCCGTCGGCTTGAGCCCGGCCGCGGTGCCTCTGACCCACGCCTCGAACGGTGCCGCGTCCAGCTCCGGCGGCCAGAGCCGGAAACGCCGTTCCCGGGCAGCCGCCGTCCCCTCCGGCGCGCCGCCGCTACGCTGGCTGGTTCCGAGGTCGGTCACCGATTATCCCTCCTCCTGGCACCTGAACAATAGTTGGTCAGTATGAAAGCCGAGAACGAAACGCCGCTCCGCGAGCCGCTGGATCCGGCCGCCTTGCGCCGCGCCGCGATCCGCCCCGGCGGCCTGTGGCACCAGGTCGAGGTGGTCGAGAGCACTGGATCGACCAACGCCGACCTGCTGGCCCGGGCCCGTGACGGCGAGCCGGAGGGCACCGTGCTGGTCACCGAGCACCAGCAGGCTGGCCGCGGCCGGATGGGCCGCACCTGGATCACGCCGCCGCGCGCCGCGCTGACGTTCTCCCTGCTGGTCCGCCCGGAAACAGTGCCGCCGGCCCGGCGCGGCTGGCTCCCGCTGCTCACCGGGGTGGCGGTGACCGAGGCGATCACGGACGTGACCGGCGTCCCCGCCACCCTGAAATGGCCGAACGACGTCCTAGCCGCCCAGGGCAAGCTCGTCGGCATCCTGGCCGAGGCGGCCGCCGACGCGATCGTCGTCGGCATCGGCCTCAACGTGTCCACCGCGGCGGCCGAGCTACCCGACCGCGGCCCCGGCGCCCTCCCCGCCGCGTCTCTGCTCACCGCCGGGGCGAAGCCGGGAACCCTCGACCGGGGCCGGCTCCTGCTCGCCATCCTGGACGCCTTCGAGCGCCGCTACCTGGCCTGGTGCGCAGCCGCGGGCGACCAGGACCGCAGCGGCCTGCGCGCCGCGTACGTGGAAAGGTCCGGCACGATCGGCCGCCAGGTCCGGGCCGAACTTCCCGGTGGTCAGGCGCTATCCGGCTCCGCCGTGGGCGTCGACGCGGACGGCAGGCTGCTGGTCCGCTCCTCCGCTGGCACCGTGTCGGTGGCCGCCGCCGACGTCGTCCACCTGCGCTGATCCGCCGCCCGGGGCGCCAAGGCCAGCGCCGCCGCCAGGCAGGCGACCGGCACCGCGGGCACCAGGTAGCGCAGGTCGAAGTCGGCCACCAGCGGCGGCACGACCAGGATCGTCACCGCGAACGTCCACGGCAGCCCAGGCCCGGAGACGCCGTAGATGCCCCGCACCCGGCGCCGGATCACGATCGCGGCCAGCCCGGCTAGCAGGATCACCCCGAGCAGCGTCCCCGGCAGGTAGGCGTAGCGCTGGTAGTCCACCAGCCACCGGGCGTACGGCTGCACCACCCGCGTCGGCGCCGGCCCCTTGAGCCCCCCACCGTTGTACAAGGCCTGGTCACCGGCCACCGTCCCGCCGCCGGGGGTGCGCAAGGTGGCCGGGACCCAGGCGGTGGCGGCGTCGGCGAACTGGTACCGGTCCACGATGGCCGCGTCCGGGTGGACCGGCCGCTGCCAGTAGAAGCTCAGCGCGACGTCGTGCCCGACCGCGGCGGCGTAGCCGGCCGGCTGGGCCGCGATGGCCCGCAGCGCGAAGTGCAGCGCGAGCCGGTTGGTCCGGGCCGAGAACCGCCCGCCGGGCAGCTTCAGCAGCGGCGAGTTGCCGTCCCAGATGTACAGCGACGCCGCCATCCGGGGCCCGGGCGGCGGGCACAAGACCCGCTCGCCGGCCGGCGGCTTGATCACCGCGCAGTCCGCGAACGACATCGTCCGCGACCACAGGTATACCCCGTCGCTCCTGGTCAGGCTGAACTGGTGCTCGTGCGTGCTGAACCAGGCCGAGTACCCGGCCACCGGCAGCGCTCCGGCCAGCAGCGCGGCCAGCACCGTCAGCGTGCCCGCCCGCCGGACCAGCAGCGCGGCCAGCAGCACGACAAGCAGGACCGCCAGCAGCGCCAGCCCGACCGGCCACAGCAGCGCCGACACCCCCAGGAGGAAGGCGGCTCCGCTTATTTCGGGGGGGCTGGCCCCCCCGAAACCCCCGCGGGAAGTCCGCGCCACCGTCCGCCGCTGGCCGGGTGACCGCAGCAGCAGGTACAGCGCGACCACCACCAGGAAGCCGAACGGGATGTCCGGCACCGCATCGCTCTCGAGCTGGAGCTCGTACGCGTCGAAGAGCACCGGGATGGCGGCGAGCGTCGCGGCCCAGGCGGGCAGCCGGTGGCGGCGGGCCAGCAGGTAAATGAGCACGCCCATGGCCAGGCCCATCACGTGCTGGACGGCGGCGACAACGGCCAGGTTGTGGAGCGGCTTCAGCGCCCACAGCATGAAGCCGTAGCCACCCACCCGGCTCGGGTCGGGGATCAGCCGCAGTCCGGTGGCCAGGTATGACGCCGAATCCCCGCCGAACCACATGATCGGCCGGAACGCCAGCGCGGCCAGCACCCGCAACGCGAGCGCGGCCAGCAGCACCAGCCCGAACAGCCAGTGCCCCCGCGCCCGCCGTAGCACGCCCACGCGCGGAGTTTACGTGCTGAGCGGCCGGCCTGCCGGACGTGCCAGTATTTGCCTATGACGTCGGATCCCTCGCTGACCGAGGACGAGCACCTGGTGCTGCGGCTGCGTCCGCACTGGAAGACGCTGATCGGGCCGCTGGCGGTGGCGGTCCTGGTGATCGCGATCGCGCTGGTGGCGGAGGTGCTGATCCCGTCCGGGAAGGCGGGCGACATCGGCCGGCTCGCGATCGCCGCGGTCGCCATCCTGGTCCTGATGATCTGGCTGATGGTGCCGGTGCTGCGCTGGCGCACGACGGTGTTCGAGCTGACCAACCGGCGGCTGCGGATGCGCGACGGCATCATCACCCGGCACGGCCGGGACATCCCGCTGGCCCGGATCAACGACGTCTCGTTCAGCAAGGGCCTGCTCGACCGGCTGCTCGGCAGCGGGCGGCTGGTGGTCGAGTCGGCCGGTGAGCACGGCCAGATCGTGCTCACCGACATCCCGCGCGTGGAGGCCACCCAGGGCACGCTGTACCGGCTGGTCGAGGAGGAACAGAACCGGCTGGAGCGGGACCAGCGCAATCACCCCTAGTAGCCCTGCCAGCTGCCCGTTTTGTCCGGTTGCTGCTCCTTACGTAGGCCGTGCGCCACACCCTTCACGGCGCGTTGCCTGTCCTCGCCAGGCCAGCCCCATCTGTCTCACTCGTCCCGGTATCGAGGACACAGTGCCGGGAATCACGTCCCGCGATCCGAGCCCGAAGGCGTTAATTTTTTACTGTTCCTTTACTATTTACTCATGACCCGCGTGCTGCTCGCCGAGGACGATACGTCGATCTCCGAACCGCTGTCCCGCGCGCTGCGCCGGGAGGGCTACGAGGTGGACGTCACGGCGGACGGCCCCAGCACCCTGGACAAGGCCCTGGGCGAAGGCGTCGACCTCATTCTGCTCGACATCGGCCTGCCCGAACTCGACGGGCTCGAGGTCTGCCGCCGGGTCCGGGCCGGCGGGTACGCCGTGCCGGTGCTGATTCTCACCGCCCGGGCCGACGAGGTGGACACCGTGGTCGGCCTGGACGCGGGCGCCGACGACTACGTCACCAAGCCGTTCCGGCTGGCCGAGTTGCTGGCCCGGGTGCGCGCCCTGCTGCGCCGGGGGACGGCCGAGGGTTCGGCCGCGCACGGCGTGCGGATCGACCCGGAAGCCCGGCGGGCCTGGCACGGCGATACCGAGCTCGACCTGACCACCAAGGAGTTCGACCTGCTGTGGATCCTGCTCCGCGACGCGGGCAAGGTGGTCACCCGCGAGCAGATCATGCGCGAGGTCTGGGACGCGAAGTGGTGGACGTCGACCAAGACGCTCGACATGCACATCTCCTGGCTGCGCCGCAAGCTCGGCGACGACGCGCACAGCCCCCGGTACATCACCACGGTCCGTGGGGTCGGGTTCCGCTTTGAGCGCGGCGACTAACCACTCCGGCGCCCCCAGAAACAGTCATGCGTAAGCGGCTGTGGTTCTTCAGCTTCGCCGTGACGGTGATCGCCGTCCTGATCGTGGGCGTGCCCGCGCTGGTGATCGCGGCCCGGCGCGGGGGATCCGCGCTGACCGTGGCCGCGGTGGCGCTGGCGGCCGCGGTGGCGCTGGCCGGCTGGCTGGCCGCCGTGCTCGCGGGCCGGCTCGGCCGGCCGGTCGGGGAACTCGCCGAGGCGGCGGCCCGGCTCGGCCGGGGCGACCCCCGGCCGCTCGGGCGCCGGTACGGGGTGGCCGACCTGGATCAGGTGGCGGACGGGCTCGACACCTCGGCCCGCAGGCTCAGCAGCATGCTCGCCGCCGACCGTGAGCTCACCGCGGACGCGTCGCACCAGCTGCGCACGCCGCTCACCGCCCTGTCGATGCGGCTGGAAGAGATGATCGCCTCGGCCGACGACCCGGACGTCGTGCGCGAGGAAGGCAGCGCCGCGCTGGCCCAGGCCGAGCGCCTGGCCGACGTGGTGACCCAGTTGCTCAGCCCGGCCCGCCGCGCCACCGCGTCCTCGGCCGCCCTGACCGGCATCGACGAGATCGTGCGGCAGCAGGTAGTGGAGTGGGAGCCGGCCTTCCGCCGGGTGCGCCGCAAGCTGGTGGTCATCGGCGTGCGCGGCCTGCAGGCCTACGTCACCCCCGGCGGGCTGGCCCAGGTGCTGGCCACCCTGCTGGACAACGCGCTCATGCACGGCGGGGGCCCGGTGACCCTGCAGACCTCGCAGAACTCGCGCTCGGTGGTGATCGAGGTCAGGGACGAGGGCAAGGGCGTCCCGCCGGAACTGGTGCCGCGGATCTTCGAGCGCAGCGTCAGCGGCCGCCCGGAGGGGACCGGCCTGGGGCTGGCGCTGGCCCGGACGATGGCGGCGGCGGACGGCGGCCGGGTCGTGCTGATCAAGGCGAAGCCCGCCACGTTCGCGGTCTTCCTGCCCAGGAACCCGCCGCAGCCCGGCACCCGCAGCCAGCCGGTCCGCGGCCCGGCGTAACCAAGGGCGCTAGCGCCGCGACGTCTCGGCCGCGCCCAGCAGCTCGTCAAGCAGCGCTTCTTCCTCGCTCGTCCCGGCCACGTCCACCAGCCCGGACACCGTGGCCTCGCCCGCCGCGACGGTGGCGGCCGGGGTGTCGGCCAGGAAGACCCACTTCTTGTAGGAGAAGTACCGGAAGATCGTGCCGAGCCCGGTGCCGGCCACGCTGGCCGCGTTGTAGGCCAGCCCGCTCTTCATGTCCAGCCCGTAGCTGACGAACGCGATGACGGCCTCGGCGATGACCAGGCCGACCAGGTTCAGCGCGATGAACATCAGGCCCTCGCGCAGCAGCGCCTGGTTGACCCGGTGCCTGAAGGTCCAGAACCGGCTGCCCAGGTAGGTGATCACGGTGGCGGCGGTCAGGGACAGGGCCTTGGCGGCCAGCGCCTCGACCCCTTCGGCGTGCAGGTAAGCCGCCCCGCCCAGGTCGATGACCGAGCCGATCAGGCCGACCACCCCGAACTTCGCCAACTCGGGAATCAGTTCGGCGAAGCGTTTACGTAGGCTCACCAGCCTGGGCATACGAAACGTCCTTTCGGGACGACAGCATCGAAAAAGCATCAAGCCTGCGCGATGACCCCCGTACAGGTCTCTCACAAGACCCGCACATGCTACCGGCCGTGACTCGGCAGGACCTTCGCCTTCCCTGGAAGGGAGCTATGAAACAGGCCACAGAACAGCAACGGCCGGCCGGCCGTCAGGTGGTGGCGGCGAGCGTCTTCTCCCGTCCCGTCCCGGCGATGGCGTGCCAGGTCAGGTAGACCGCGGCCGTGATCAGGAAGCCGACCTCGAAGGTCAGGTCGCCGACCGAGCCCACGTGCGCGGGCACCGGCGCGATGTACTCGGTCTGGTTGGAGAAAAACCCGATCGAGATGCCCATCCCGACGAGCATGGCCACCGGCCCGGCCCAGTTCATGTGCCGCTTGTCGAACAGCAGCGTCTCGTCCGGGTCCTTGCGCAGCAGCTGGTCGCAGAAGAACACGGCCAGCCACGGTGCGATCCAGTACGCGATGATCAGCAGGAAGTTCTCGTACTTGGTGCCCGCGTTGCTCAGCCCGCTCCAGGCCAGGAAGAAGCCGACGATGCCGAACCCGAGGGCCACGATCGCGCGGCGCAGCGACAGCGGCAGCCTGATGCCGAGCGCGGTGAACGACAGCGCGCCCGAGTAGATGTTGAGCACGTTGGCCGAGACCGCGCCGAGCGCGATGGCCAGCAGCGTCAGGTCGGCCAGGGGGGTGGCCAGCAGGCTGGTCATGCCGCCGGGGCCGCCCAGCGCGTCGCCCGGCTTGACCGCGGTGCCGACGGCCGCGCCGACGATCTCGAGGAAAGCGCAGGAGATGAACAGGCCGAGCCCGGCCCACAGGGCGATGGCCCGCTTGTTCGTGTCCGGCTTGAAGTAGCGGGTGTAGTCCGACGCGTACGGGTTCCAGCCCACCGCGTAGCCGAACGCGGCGCCGAACGTCAGCAGCCACGCGCCGGGAATCGTGTGGTGGGAGGCGCCGGGGTGGGCCTTGCTCAAGATGACGACCGACGCGATGACGAAGATGATGGCCAGGATCGGGAACGCGTACCGCTCGAAGACGTGCACCAGGTTGTAGCCGAAGAAGGCCACCGCCAGCTGGATCGCCACGATGATGAGCAGGCACAGCACCTCGGGCAGGTGGGTGAGCACGTTCAGCGCCAGCGCACCGCTGACGCTGTTCACCGCGAACCAGCCGATGCCGGCCGTGACCGAGTTCAGCCCGGCCGGCAAGATGTTGCCCCAGTAGCCGAACCCGAGCCGGCTCAGCACCATCTGCGGCACCCCGTACTTCGGGCCGCGCTGCGACAGCAGGCCCTGGGTGACGCCGCCGATCGCGCTGCCGAGCAGCAGCGCCAGCGCGGCCGACCAGAAGCTCAGGCCGAAGCCCGCCACCGCGAGCACGCCGACGAAGATCGTGGCGAACTCCATGTTCGGCGAGGTCCAGGTCCAGAACAGCTGGAGCGGACGGCCGTGCCGTTCGTTCAGCGGGATGAACTCCGCCCCGCCCGGCTCCACCTCGAAGACCGTAGAACCGTACGTGCCTTCCCGGACGAGAACGCCTGGGCCGGCGTCACCGCTATGCGTGACGTCCTGATCGCGTGTCGCCATCTGCGCGCTCCCCTCCGGGCTTTTTTGCTCATTACGTTTATTACCCCGCTATATGCAGGGTGAAAGGCTCTCATGTTTCGTAGCAGGAAAACCTTGCCCGCCAGGAAACGGTTGCGTTACATCCTGGCCACGGCCGCGGTGCCGGTCCAGGCGCCGGTCCCATAGGGTACGGAGCGTGACCGAATACCCGGAGACGCCGCGCGCCGTCCCCGCCCCCCCGGTGGCCGGCATGGTGGGGGCCGGCCAGCTCGCCCGGATGACCAGCCAGGCCGCCACCGGCCTCGGCATCGGCTTCCGGGTCCTGGCCGGCGCGGCGGACGAGAGCGCGGCCCAGGTGGTGGCGGGGACCCAGCTCGGGGACTACCGCTCGCTTGACGACCTGCGCGCCTTCGCGGCCGGCTGCGATGTGGTCACGTTCGACCACGAGCACGTGCCCGGTGCGCACCTGGCCGCGCTGGAGGAGGAAGGCGTCCCGGTCAGGCCGGGCGCCGCCGCCCTCCGGTTCACCCAGGACAAGCTGACCATGCGCGAGCGGCTGACCGGCCTGGGCATCGCCTGCCCGCGGTTCGCGCCGGTCGGCACGCTGGCCGAGGTCGAGGCGTTCGCCGGCGGGATCTGGCCGGTGGTGCTCAAGGCGGTCAGCGGCGGCTACGACGGCAAGGGCGTCTGGGTCTGCGCGACCGCCGCCGAGGCCAAGGAGGTCCTGAGCCACGGCATCGATCTGATGGCCGAGGAGCACGTCGCCTTCGAACGCGAGCTCGCCGTGGTCGCGGCCAGGTCCCCGCACCGGCAGGGCGCGGTCTACCCGGTGGTCGAGACGGTCCAGCGGGACGGCATCTGCCGGGAGGTGATCGCGCCCGCACCCGGGCTGCACCCCGGCCGGCGGGCCGCGGCCCAGCGGCTGGCGCTGCTGATCGCCAGGCAGCTCGGCGTGACCGGCCTGCTGGCGGTGGAACTGTTCGAGACGCGGGACGGGCTGCTGGTCAACGAGCTCGCGATGCGGCCGCACAACACCGGCCACTGGACCATCGACGCGGCCCGCACCTCGCAGTTCGAGCAGCACCTGCGGGCCGTCCTGGACCTGCCGCTCGGCTCCCCGGCCATGACCGCCCCGGCCGCGGTGATGGCCAACGTGCTCGGCGGCGACGACGCCGACGTGTACGACCGGTACATCCACGTGATGGCGGCCGACCCGGCCGTGAAGGTGCACATGTACGGCAAGCCGGTCCGCCCCGGCCGCAAGATCGGCCACGTCACCGTGGCCGGCGAGGACCCGGCCGAGCTCGGTGACCGGGCCCGCCGCGCCGCCAGCTACCTGCGCTGGGGCCGGGAGGATGGGGAATGACCGGCAGTGACACCCAGGGCGGGCCGCTCGTCGGCGTGGTGATGGGCAGCGACTCGGACTGGCCGGTGATGAAGGCCGCGGCCGAGGTCCTGGACGAGTTCGGCGTGCCCTACGAGGCCGACGTGGTCTCCGCGCACCGGATGCCGCACGAGATGATCGAGTACGGCTCGTCGGCCGAGCGGCGTGGCCTGCGGGTGATCATCGCGGGCGCCGGCGGCGCCGCGCACCTGCCCGGCATGCTCGCGTCGGTCACCCCGCTGCCGGTCATCGGCGTGCCGGTCCCGCTGGCCAACCTCAGCGGGCTCGACTCCTTGCTGTCCATCGTGCAGATGCCGGCCGGCATCCCGGTCGCCACTGTCGCGGTCGGCGGTGCCCGCAACGCCGGCCTGCTCGCCGTCCGCATCCTCGGCGCCGCCGGGGGCCCCGGGGGGGCTGAGCTGCGCACCAAGCTGACCGCTTTCGCCGGCTCGCTGGCCGACCAGGCCCGCGCCAAGGGTGCCGCCCTGCGCCGCCTCCGTCCGTAGTTCCGGAACGAACGGCGCGGGCCTTTCACCCACATAACCCCGCGTGCCCCGGATAACAGAAACCGGTGGCGGGTACGTTCCCCACGTGAGCATCGGCGCGACGCTGGCTGCGGCCCGCCGCCGGGCCGGGCTTACCGTGCACGATGTCAGCCAGAGCACCCGGGTCACCGAGCCCATCGTCGAGGGCATCGAGCACGACGACTACACCGGATGCGGCGGCGATTTCTACGCCCGGGGGCACATCCGTGCTATCGCCCGGGCGGTGGGGGAGGACCCGGCGCCGCTGGTCGAGGAGTTCGACTCGACCTGGCGGTCAGCTAAGGAGAGCACCGCCGTGGAGGCGTTCGGTCCGTCGATTCCGCTCCGCACCCGGGAGCGGCGGCGGGTGCGCTGGACCGCCGTCCTGGCCGTGCTGGTGCTGGCGGTGATCGGCTTGGCCGGCTACAAGTTCGTCGCCGGGGTGGACAAGGCGCACCCCGCGGCCGCGGCCCGCCCGCACCCCTCCCCGGCTGGCCCGGGGAGCCCGGGCAAGGCCAACGCCGCGCGGTCGTCCCCCGCGGCCAGCCCGTCCGCTTCCTCCTCGTCCCCGTCGTCCCCCCCCGCGACGCCGGTCACGGTGCGGGCGCTGACCCCGGCCGGCGTGACCGCGTTCGGCCCGTCCGGCGCCGGCAGCGGCGACAACCCCCAGCTCGCGGCGCAGGCTCTCGCGGGCAGCCGGGCCACGCCCTGGTACAGCCAGTGGTACGCCACCCCGGAGTTCTCCGGCCTGAAGACCGGGACGGGCCTGCTGGTCGACATGGGCCGCACCGTCACCGTCACCTCGGTGCGAGTGTGGCTGACCGCCAGCTCAGGCGCCGGCCTGCAGCTTCGCGCGGGCGCCAAGCCGCTGCCCCGCTGGCTGCCCGAGGTGGCCAGCGCCGCCGGCGCGGGCGGCGCCGTGCGGCTCAGTCCCGGTGCTCCCGCGCACGTCCGCTACCTGCTCATCTGGTTCACCAAGCTGCCGCCCGACAATCTTGGCCACTACCAGGCGGGCGTCTACAAGATCGTGGTCCAGGGCCAGCCCTGACCGGTCCGGCGGGGAGACTTACCATCAAGGGATGAGCGATGATCTTCCGGCGTTCGCCCTGTCCAAGGAGCACGAGGCGCTGCGTGAGGCGGTCCGCGCGCTGGCCGACGACAAGATCGCGCCCCGCGCGGCCGAGGTCGACCGCACCTCCGAGTTCCCCTGGGACGTGTACGAGGCGCTGGTCAAGGCGGACTTCCAGGCGGTCCACATCCCCGAGGCGTACGGCGGGGCCGGTGCCGACGCGATCGCCACCGTGATCGTCATCGAGGAGGTGGCCCGGGCCTGCGCCTCGTCCTCGCTCATCCCGGCGGTGAACAAGCTCGGCACCGTGCCGCTCCTGCTCGCCGCGTCCGAGGAGGTCAAGGCCACGTACCTGGCGCCGGTGGCGCGGGGCGAGGCGATGTTCTCCTACGCGCTGTCCGAGCCCGAAGCGGGTTCCGACGCGGCGGCCATGAAGACCAGGGCGGTGCGCACCGGCGACGGCTACGTGCTGAACGGCGTCAAGCGCTGGATCACCAACGCCGGGGTGTCCAAGTTCTACACGGTGATGGCGGTCACCGACCCGTCGGCGGGCGCCAGCGGCATCTCCGCGTTCGTCCTCGAGGACGGCGATCCGGGCTTCACGTTCGGCGCCCCGGAGCACAAGCTCGGCATCAAGGGCTCGCCCACCAGGGAGCTCTACTTCGACGACTGCGCCATCGGTGCCGACCGCCTGATCGGCGCCGAGGGCGAGGGCTTGAGGATCGCGCTGCGCACCCTGGACCACACCCGGATCACGATCGCGGCCCAGGCCCTCGGCATCGCCCAGGGCGCGCTCGACTACGCCCTCGGCTACGTCAAGGAGCGCAAGCAGTTCGGCCGCCCGGTGGCCGACAACCAGGGCCTCCAGTTCATGATCGCCGACATGGCCATGAAGCTGGAAGCGGCCCGCCAGCTCACCTACGCCGCCGCGGCCAGATCCGAGCGCGCCATGGCGGGCGAGAAGATCCCCGACCTGACCTTCTTCTCCTCCGCCTGCAAGTGCCTGGCCTCCGACGTGGCCATGTCGGTCACCACCGACGCGGTCCAGCTTCTCGGCGGCTACGGCTACGTCAACGACTTCCCGGTCGAGCGCATGATGCGCGACGCCAAGATCACCCAGATCTACGAGGGGACCAACCAGATCCAGCGGATGGTGATGGCCCGGCAGCTGCTGAAGGGCTGATATTCGGCCGCTGACCTGCGGCTTCTCGCAACCGTCTCTCGTGAAATAGGCCGCCAGACTCCCGAGTCGAGTGGCCCGTTCTCATGCCCGGATTACCCGGTTCGTGCCGGTTGTTTCCGGACCCCGTGCTGAATCGGTGCTGATACCTGTGCGTCATAGGTCTAGACCAATTTCTCTGTGGGTGGCGGCCCGGTGTCAGCTTTCCCTGTCTTCGGCCCACCTGGGCACAGCGGAGGTCCATGGCAGGCGGACTAGATCCTGTTCGGAGTATCGACCGCTTGCCAAGATGGCGGCTACGTCGACGTAATCGCGGACTTCCGCCCGGCCGAACAGGGCGCAGACCTTGTTCGCGACGGCGTCGTCGGCGTGGAGCACGGGGCCGACTGCGACCAGGACCGGCTTGTTCTTGCGCCAGTCCACTCCCAGTTCCACCTTCGCGCGTTCCTCGCCGCCGCTTACACTGAGCCGCGCGAAGGTCGAGCTTCTTACCTCGGCGTCCGCCTCAAGGCGACAGCCTCGGAGAAGTCGAACTGGGCGCTGGCCTCCGCGAAGAGGTCCACGTCGGCCGATGGCCGGTCGAGGAAGCCGTGAGCCTGAACGGCATACCCGCCGGCCAGTGCGAACCCGTATGAGGCGGCCACGTCCAGCGCTACCCGGGCGAGCCGCTCGTGGAACGGGTCCATCTTGATCCCTGTTTCCGCCGTTATGCGGCGAGCCGCAGGTCGGGGAATCGTTGTTCCCAGCTGCGCCGGACATCTCGCGGCAGGAAGAGCCGCGGCCATACCCGGCGCAGGACCGCTTCGTTCAGGTACGAGCGCAGATCATCAGCCGCAGTAGCCTCCCTGATTACCCGCTCGTACATCACGTTCCGCTCGGCGGGGTCATCCAGGTGGAACACTGCCCGCTCCGACCAGTCGAGCCGCAGCGGCAGCTGGACGGCACCGCAAACCGGCCCGGCCAGCTCGCCCAGCGTATCGGGCAGCAGGTAGGGGCGGTTCTCGGCGTAGGTTCGACCAGCCATGGCACTAGCGCAGCCCAGCGGACGAGCCCTTTCCGTGAACCAGCGGGCTGTTCAGGGATCACGAACTTCGACGCGGGTTCACCGGCTGACGAGGGGAAGGAAAACCTGGTCGACGATCTCGGTGATGGCGCGGGAGTCGCCAGGGCTGAGCAAGAGCGTGCTGCGGAGGAGGTCGAAGGGGAGAGCGGCAACTCGCGGGGAGATGTCGTCGCGTGTTTCGCCGCGTTCGGCGGCTTGCTTGAGGATGGCCGCCATGATCTGGTTTCCGGCCTGCACCAGCTGGGCCTGGAAGTCAGGGACGAGGGCGGGATCGGCGAAATAGTCAGCGGCCAGGCCATAGAAGGTCTCAGGGCCGAGGTCGGCGAACCTGGCGGAGACCCGGTACAGCACCTCGAGCACATCCCCGCGAAGGCTCCCAGTGTCGGGGACCTCTCCCGAGAGCATGGGACGGTGGCGGCGCAGGGCAGCGACGACGAGCTGATGCCTGGTCGGCCACCGGCGGGCGAGTACCGGTCGGCTTGTTCCGGCCCGCTGAGCGACCCCTTCCATGGTCAGCCTGGCGTAGCCGGCCTCCCGGAGTTCGTCCCAGGCGGCGTCGAGGAGCGCGTCTTCCAGTGCTGGACCGCGCCTGCGCGTGCCCGGCAGCGTGCGCGAGACATCCTCGCCTCGGTCAGATGCTTGCGGTATCTCGGGTCACCACCCTCCACATTTAAGACTCAGCTTGCATCTTAAACCCGAGGGTGACTAGCCTCTACTTAGGATGCTACGTGCATCTTATAGAGAGGGCGGATGCGGCCATGACGAGTGCGACCCAGGCGGCGGACGCGGAGCGGCGGACGCCGGGTCACGGCTGGTGGCCGCTGCTGGTCATCTCCTCCGCCCAGTTGATGGCAGTCCTTGACACCACGATCATGTTCGTCGCGCTGCCGTCGGCCCAGCACGCTGTCGGGCTGTCGACGGCCGCTGGGCAGTGGATCATCACTGCCTACACGCTGGCGTTCGCCGGGCTCCTGCTGGTCGGAGGCCGTCTGGCCGACCGCCTGGGCGTCCGCCGTACGCTCCTGGCCGGCGTGATCGGCTTCGCGCTGGCCTCGGCCGTCGGCGGGGCCTCGGTCACCGGCCCGATGCTCCTGACCGCCCGCGCCGGGCAAGGCGCATCGGCCGCGTTCCTGGTGTCATCGACTAAGTCGCTCCTGGTGACCGTCTATACCGGCGACGAGGAACGCTCCTGGGCCGTCGGCATCTTCACCGCTGCCAATGCCGCGGCCGGCGCCACCGGGCTCGTCCTGAGCGGTGTTCTCACCAGCGAGCTCAGCTGGCGCTGGTGCATGTACCTCAACGTTGCCCTTTCCCTCGTCGCCATCATCGGCGGCCCGAGGGTGCTGCCCGCGACTCCGAGCCGCCGCGAGATCCACATCGACCTGCCCAGCGCCATGCTCGCCTCGGCCGGGATGGCCGCTCTCGTCTACGGGCTGGGAGCGGCAGCGTCGGACGGCTGGGGGTCAGGCCCGGTGGCCGGCTCGCTCGCTGGCGCGGCCGTGGCCCTGGTCGCCTTCGTGACCCGTCAGGTCGGCAAGCCCGATCGGCTCCTGCCGCTGCGGGTGCTCCGTGACCGCAACCGGGGCGGGGCGCTGCTGGCCCTGATCGTCAACAACTTGAGCACCTTCGGGATGCTGCTCATCCTCACCTACCAGCTTCAGACGATCACACGCTATTCAGCCTTGCGCACCGGCCTTGCCTTGCTCCCCTTCGCGATCGGGGGCGCACTCGGCGCTGCGGTGATCGCGCCTCGCCTGGGCAAGCGGATCGCGCCGCGGTGGCTGATCGCGGCGGCCATTGTCCTCAGCGCCGCCGGGCTGGTGCCGCTGATCGCCCTCACGCCAGCCAGCGGTTACTTCCCGCTCGTCTTCGCCGCCACGGTCATCGAGGGCATCGGGACCGGCATTGGCGGCCCGCCGATGCTGCAGACGAGCCTGCGGGCCGTGCTTCCCGGCGACACCGGGGCCGCGGCCGCAGTCAGCAGCGCCGCAAACCAGCTCGGCTCATCAATCGGCGCGGCCCTTCTCAGCACGATCGCCGCCACCGCGACCACCGCCTACCTCGCCGCCCACGCTGGGGCGACCGCCCCGACGGCCACCGCCCACGGCTATGCCGTCGCAATGGCTTGGGGTGCCGGAATCCTCCTCGTCACCACCATCCCCGCCGTCATCCTCGTCAACGCCAAACCGTCGTCTCATGGCGGTAGGCGATCAGACAGCCGATGGTTCAGAAAAACGACTGCGAGCACTGCTAACCACGGGGGAAAATGTTCGCTGGCATGGACGGGCCAGGCTGCGAGCCGCTGCTGCAGGTGATGGCGGACGCCGGAGCTGTGGCTGACCTACTGGATCTGGCCGATGCTCGGCGCCACCTGGACCGGACCCGCCCATATCGATCTGTTCGCTGCCGCCAACGTCCGGCTGTGGGACGAGATCGCGCAGTCGAGCACGAGCGACTGGACAACCAAGATGGCACAAGCCGCCAAATCATGGGCTGCCTGCCGCCAGGCCCGCTGAGTTCTGCAGACGACGCGCCAGGCGCCGCTACACCGGCCTGACTGCCAGCGAGCGGGCACGCAGGCGGTAATGGCCAATGCGTGCCGAGCGGTCAAGCAGATCCGCCCCGTGCCCACCAGTTGGCCTTCCGGGCCGCCAGCTAATCCGTACTCAATTCCGTATACCGCTTACGTCGGAGTAACTTGACTGCGGGGAATGCGCGGGACCCGGCGGAAATAAACCTTCCGGTGGACTCCCAGACTTTATATACGCGCATAGCTCGTAAAACAATCGTAGATGGCGCGGCGGAGATGCACGCTGACATATAAAGCCCACGGTCTCCTTCTCAGGACAGGGAGCCGGACAGCGACGCGGTCCGACTCCCGCCCGTGCGCTGAAGCGCGTGCTCATCCTTGAGCAGAGAGCGAGGGCCTGGCACGGGCAGGTGCGTGACGCGGGAAGCAGGCAGGCGGCGGGGCGAGGCAGCCGCGGATCAGCGGGAAAGAAACGGCGGGAGTCAACCGACACGGTCGCCGCCAACTTGGCGGTAGGACCGACGATCTCGCTGGCCTTCGAGCAGTGTAGGGACTCGGTGAAGATGTCATTCCCGCGCAAGCCTTGTTGTCATCTAGGGCGTCTGGACACCAGGTCTCTGGCGCGGGGAAGTTGTCATTTTCTCGTCCGGCGGCGTAGCCCCCGCCTGGCTATTGGCGGAGGCGGTGGAACGGCGGGTGAGTCGTGGGGCGCTGCGCCCGCCCATGATTGTCAGGTGATGTCGCGTTGCAGGGTGGTGCGGGTCGCTGCCAGGCTGACCAGCGCGGCTACCGCGATCAATAGCCCTGCTGCGGCCGCGAAGGGCAGTGGTGAGCCGCTCGTAACGGTGTGCGCGGGGCCGAAGGCGGCGCCGCCGAGTTTGATTCCGGCCAGGGTGGTCGCGGCGGTGTAGGGGAGGTAAGGGCGGATCGAGGTGAAGAGCCCGCCGATGAGCGACTCGATCACGAGGGCCCAGATGAAGATCGCGATGATTGCGGCCAGCTGGGAGCGGATCAGGGATCCGAGTCCGACTCCGATCATGGCTAGCAGCGCGGCGCCGAGCATGGCGCCGGCGGCGTGTCCGAGCATCGTCGAGGTCCCGACTGCTATGGCGTCGCCGCGGCCGACGGTAAAAGCGAGTCCGAGGCCGGTCGAGATGGCGGCGGCTACCAGGCCGAAGACCGCTCCGGTGAGGGCTGCCGCGGGCATTTTGGCGAGCAGGACGCGGTTGCGGTCCGGGGTGGCGAGGTAGGTGAGGGTGGCGCTGGAGTGGCGGAACTCGCCGCTTGCGACGAGGATTCCGAGTACCGCGGCGAGGATCATGGACCAGCTGGTCAGGGTGGTGACCGTCGTCTGGCCCGCGACAGTTGCCAGCGATGCCACGGCGTATGTTCCGGAGGCTTTGCCGGCCAGAGACGATTCGATGACGGCGAACAGGGCGGTGAGCGCGGCGACGGTGAGGAGCAGGCCGTAGGGGACGCGGACGGTGCGCAGCTTGAGGAGCTCTGCCCGGAGCAGGAGCGTCATTGCCGTGCCTCGATGCTGCCGGTGTGGCTGGTGAGGTTGAGGAAGATGTCTTCGAGGTCGCTGGTTTCGGTCACGGACCCGAAGATCGGTATGGAGCGCTTGGCGGCCAGGTTCCCGATCTGCTCGGGGCTGGCGCCGCTGACCTCAAGGCGGTCTGAGGCCACTGGCTGCACGTGGGCGCCTTCGGCTTCCAGGGCGAGGCGCAGTTCGCCGGCGTTGGGGGTGCGGATCCGGACGACCTGAGCGGACCCGGCGGTTAGCTCACCGAGCGTGGAATGGGTGACGAGCCGGCCGCGGTCCAAGATGACGACGCTGTCGGCAATGTGGGCGACTTCGCCGAGCACGTGGCTGGAGACGAGCACCGTCCGCCCTTCGGCGGCCAGGTCGCGCAGCAGCTGGCGGAGCCAGTGGACGCCTTCGGGGTCGAGCCCGTTGGCAGGCTCATCGAGGATGAGGATCTCCGGTTCGGTCAGCAGCGCGGTGGCGAGGCCGAGCCGTTGGCGCATGCCGAGGGAGAACTCCCCGACCCGGCGATCTGCCGCCGAGGCCAGGTCGACGAGGTCGAGCATTTCATCGATTCTGGACGGGCTGACCTCGCCGAGCAGCGCCTGGATGCGGAGATGGTTCCGGGCAGTTCGCCCCGGGTGGGCCTCGGAGGCATCGAGGACGGCGCCTACGACGTGCAGCGGCTGGTCCAGTTCTTGGTAGCGGCGCCCGTTGATGGTTGCGCTGCCCTCGGTGGGGGTGGCGAGGCCGAGCAGCATGCGCAGCGTCGTCGTCTTCCCTGCCCCGTTCGGGCCGAGGAAGCCGACCACCTGACCTGACTCGACCTCGAAGCCCAGATGATCGACGGCGACCAGCCCGCCGAATCGTTTGGTGAGGTCGTGCAACTCGATTACTGCCATGGCGGTCAGCCTTCCTGTCCGGTCCGGCTACTGCCGGGGTGCCAGTTGCCTGGCTCGGTTTGCCTCGGCGTCAGCCTCGGCATAATCCATTGTCACTCTAAAATTATAGCAGCTCTAAGTTTGGGGTCTGACCAGCTTTTGCTATGCTGGCAGCGTGAGCACTGTTCCGGGGTTGCGTGAGCGCAGGAAGGCGCAGACTCGCCAGAAGATCGCCGACACCGCGCTGCGCTTGTTCACTGAGCGCGGCTTCGACCAGGTGACCGTGGCCGAGGTGGCACGAGAGGCCGAGGTCTCCGAGGCGACCCTCTTCAACTACTTCTCCACCAAGGAAGATCTCGTCTACAGCCGGATGGGAGCCTACGAAGCCCGGCTCATCGATGCGATCCGGAACCGCGACCCCGCAACGTCGGCGCTGGCGGCGCTCACGGAGCTGCTGCTCCGGCCGCAGCCTGACCGCCTCGGCACGCAAGACAGCCAGCGTCTCGCCACGATGGCCCGCATGGTCACCGCGAGCCCTGCCCTCCTGGCCAGGGAGCGGCAGGTCTTCTCCGAGGCCACAGCGGAACTCGCCGCCCTGCTCGCCGAGCAGACGCAGGCCGACGCTGATGACATCACGCCCTGGGTCGTCGCCAATGCCCTGATGGGCGTGCACCACGCCGTGCTCGACGCTGTCCGCCGCAAGGCTTTGGCTGGCCAACCTAACCCAGGTCTCGCGCATGACGTGCGCTCCCAGGCGCAACGGGCCCTGGCGCTGCTCGAACACGGACTCGGCGGCTTCGGTGGTGAATGATCGCGCGGCGGGAACCGGCGATCGTCATCTAACTGGGGTCTCGACGCCCTGTCCTGATGGGCTGGGGCCTGTTGTCGTGAGCACGCCGTCCCGCGATGTCAGCAACCGAGAGCAACTCAAGGAGCTCATTGCCCAAGTACCTAGCTCCGGTAGATGACCGTCGCGACACCGCCAGCCGCGGTCAGCGCTCGTAGTGATACCGGCATGCAGCGACGCGGATCTCGTCCTCGATGACCTTATAAATGAGGCGGTGCTCGTCGGTGATCCGGCGCGACCAGTATCCCTGAAAGCCGTGCTTGAGCGGCTCTGGCTTGCCGATCCCTTCGTTGCCGTTGCGCTGGATATCGGCGATCAGGGCGTTGATCCGCTTCAGGACCTTACGGTCCTGCTGCTGCCACCAGATGTAGTCATCCCATGCGGTCTCGT